>JBNKRJ010000051.1:0-192200 GCA_050296515.1 Bacteroidales bacterium
CCAATCGCAAATTAATTTTCTTCATTTACCCCAGCCCTAAAGGGAGTGAAGAAAATCAATTTGCTCCCTTTAGGGCTGGGGTAAACAAATTGATTTTCAGAACGGAGCCTCAATTTGGTGTAAACTATCTAATAAACAAAAATGAAAAGGTTTTTTACATTATTGATTGTATTTTCTATGATTTCGCTACATGTGTTTTCTCAGGAACCTGTTAAAGGAATAGTCACCATTGAGAGAGGCAATCCGGTAGCGAATGTTGAGGTTATTGTTAAAGGAACCGACATTAAAACAACAACAAATCAAAATGGTGAATTTGTAATTACGATTCCTGAAGGCTCCTATATACGTTTTCGACAATTAATGTCTAATGATAAATGACCTTAGTATTAAGCTGATAGAGTCTATATAAATAAATCATTACTATTTTGAACTATAGCTAATTTGATTTAAAGCTCAACAGTTACTCCTGCATTTCTAAGCTGGTTAATTTGCTTAATCGGCACCTTGTTTCCAGCAAGGTTAACATACTCTAGTCTTTCTAACTGAAACAAAGGAGTAATATCATCCAGAAAATTATTTGAAAGATCGATAAATTTTAAATTATCTAAGTTGGCCAACGCATCAACGTATCCAATTTCATTGTAAGAGAGGTTTAACTCTTCTAAGCGTTTTAATCCAATCAGAGGTGTTAAATCAGAAATCTGATTATTGGAAACATCAATACTTTGTGCATAAACACAAAACTGAACACCGTCCAAATCGTTTATGTAACTATCAGATAATTCAAATTCATCGAAATCGGCAAGATAAAAGTTGGGATATTCAATATCTGTATGGCCGTATTCTCGTATTTTTATTGCATCATAAAAATTATAGGCTATTTTTTGATTCTTTACATTCGTAACAGGTGGTCTGTCCTGAGAATACATAAACCCTTCAATGTTAAAATCCCATTCGTAAACCGGGGAATAATCAATATCTTCATAACACTCAAACGATTCAGCAAATTCCTGTATATCAGCCAATTTAAGGATATGTAAATAACCATTTAGCCCTTCAAAATCAGCTTTTGAAGCCAGTAAATTTATTTTATTGAGATGGAAAAGTGCCCTGTCCGGATGATAAAGCATCATTAACTTTGAAAACCCTTTTCCATTTTTTGAAATTGTTATACTCACTGAATCACTTATCAACTCGGCAATATTCTGGAGTTTAACATACTCTTTACTCTTGTATAAATTCAACAGAGATAAACAAATACAGTTTAAATTATCAACAGAGTACGCATCGACCAGTTGTTTATGAAGTTGCTTAAGTGTCATCTAAAAGAAATTAAAAATGCAAAATTAAGTATTAAAAATTAGAAGATAGTAAATAGAAAGTTAAGGTTATAATTATCTAATAATTTCCAATTTGCTAAGTTATTCATGCCATGTAGCAGAATGTTGCGAGAGAAATATTGAAAATTAATGTAAATCAGCTTCTTAAATTCGGCTTTGTTGGTTAAATTTGTTAAAATGACTGGTGTCATGTCAAGGCTAATTTGTCAGGTGACAATACACGACAAGTGCACCGGGGTTGTATCAAAACTAGTTTTTCCATAAATTTTTCTTTCAATCTTGCATCAATCCAATCAATCTGCTTTCAATCTTGTTGAAATACGCTCTTTTGTTGTTAAAATGAAAGAAAATTGCATTGAATTAGACTTTTGATACAGCCCCAATTACCAGGAATATCATACTTGACATGAACGATAAACCAATGAAAGAACAACATAAGGTTCTAAACGATACTTTTAACTCATGGAAGGGAGACTTTGCTCAATTAGATGGTGTTCTGATTCCAGGCGCAAAAGCTTAGCTATCTCATTTTTAGATAATTAACCCATAATTTAACCAGGTTCTTCATCCATAGTTGCCACATCTGCTAATTCTTTGCCAGCCTGTTTCTTAGTTTTTAGCAAACCATAAACAATTAATCCAATGCCAGCAAGAATGTAAGGGATACTTAAGAGTTGTCCCATATTATAACTCATTCCATTTTCGAAATCAACCTGATTTTCTTTGATAAATTCAATTAAAAAACGAGCAATAAAAACCAAAACTAGTGTTGAACCAATAAAAAAGCCATTCTTTAATTTTTCCCTATTCGTTTTGTAAAGAAGAATCATTAAACTAAAGATAAAAAAGTAAGCAAGTGCTTCATACAATTGTGCCGGATGGCGGGGAATATTGTCAACCCTTGCAAAAACAAAAGCCCAGGGACGCTTAGTGGGCATACCAATAATTTCAGAGTTCATTAAATTAGCCAACCTGATAAAACCACCTGCTAAACCCACAACAACTGCAATCAAATCAATAATATCAATCAATTTATGTTTTGTTTTTCGAGCGTAAACAATCAGCGCAATAACCAAGCCCAAAGCACCACCATGACTAGCAAGTCCCCGATAACCAGTAAATTTAAATCCGCCTTCAGGTGAAATCTTTATGGGTAAAAACATTTCTACCGGATGAGAGAGAAAATAAGCTGGTTCGTAAAACAAACAGTGCCCTAATCTGGCCCCAGCCAGAATTCCAAATACTCCATAAATAGTAAGTTTTTGAAGGTTTTCCTGTGGCAGATGTTCTCTTTTAAACATCCAGCTCAGAATATAAATTGATAAAATTAAGCCTGTGACAAAAAAAAGTCCGTAATACCGGAGTGAATAAAAGCCAAAAAGATTGACAATTTCAGGATCAACATCCCAAACAATGTAATTTGAATGCATAATTAGCTGCTTTGGTTAATTTGCGGCAATATAGAACTTCTATCTTAAACTGAAGTTATTTAAGTATTAAATAAAGTAATTAGAATAAGAAGTGAAATAGAAGCCTACTTAATAGGTAACAAAAAACTAATGCTGGTGCCAAGGTTTAGTGTACTATCTACTAAAATTTGCCCATTGTGTTTTTTAATAAACTCATTGCATAAAATAAGCCCTAATCCGGTACCAAATTCATTGTTTGTGCCTCTGGTACTAAATGCTTTATCTATTTTAAACAGTTTGTTTTTTTGTTCTTTGTCTATACCAACCCCATTATCTATAACTGATATTTTTACAGTTTTATCTTGTTGAATACATTGCAAAGAGACCTCCCCCTTAAATGGAGTAAACTTGATGGCGTTTGAAATCAGGTTTCGTAACACAGTGTTAATCATCTGTTTATCAGCATTAACTGTTGCGGGAAATTTACACTCAGATTTTAGTGTAATCTCTTTTTCTTTTGCTAATCTTCTAAGCAGATCAACATTATTTTCAATCAATTCTTTTAGATTAAGCTTCTCTTTTTGAAATTCTATTCCATCAATCTGAACTCTTGCCCAATCCAAAAGGTTTTCCAATAATTTATAGCTTTTACCAGCGTTACTGTTTATTTGAGAAATATAGCTTTGAATCTCACCCAGCGTAAACTCCTCAATATTAGATAATAACACATCTGTTAATCCAATGATTCCATTGAAAGGAGATCTTAAATCATGTGCAATTATTGAAAAGAATTTATTTTTTGTAGCATTTAGCTCAATTAGCTCCATGTTAGCAATTTCCAAATATTCTTTTTGCTGCATTAAATCATCAGTTTGCTCGGCAACTAATTCCTCAAGATGATTGCGATGCTTGATCAATTCATCATTCTGCAAACAAGCTTTGCAGGCTACTGCAAGCTTTTCAGTAAGAGGTTTAAGGGTACGAATAAAATCCTGATTCAGATAATCACTTTTAATAACCAAAAACAAAACACCTAAACCTGATAAATCTAAAAAATGAACTATTTCCTTAGATTGAGTAACATATTTTAGAGGTAACAAAGCAGAAAAATCATCGAATTGATTTTTAGTAAGGTTTTTGGGCAGTACATTCATTGCTTCTTCGATGCTTTGCATGTGCCCAATATTTCTTGGAATTGAGATTATTTGCTCGAAGTTGCAACAGTTTGCACTATCTTTTTTAAGAAATAGTACTCCACCAATTGGACTGTTTAACATTTTTAGAATTGCAGAAAGGCTACTTTGAAGCATCTCTCTTAAATCAAGACTAAGGCCAATGGCCATTGCAATCTCGTATTGTATTTTAATTTGCTCCGATCTTGATAACATCAGTCATTCATTAGTCCAACAACACAAGTTTTATTGTACAGTTCCATGTAATCATTGCCAGTATTGGCAATCTCACCCATTGATAAAACTCCTATAACAGGCACTCCTGGCTGGTTAACTGCTGCCAGTTCTTTCTTAAAACCCTCTCCATAAGTTAAATAGCGCGAAACACAATCGAATAGAAAAATTGTTTTCCCTTCCTCATCATTCATCGTTGTAAAACAATCTTCAGTAGCGTTTTTTGCAGCTTCAACCAACGTATCAATATCACCGTTTAAAACCTCAAGAAATGATTCATTAGGGACCGGAGTTGCAAGAATCAGTGAAGAACCAACCGAAGTAAATGGATCTCTGACTACAATTTCAGCCCCCATCCGGTTTAAACCAAAAGGAAACATTTTTGAAATATCAAAAAAGTTTTCTTCAGTAATTTCCAGACCACTATGTTCTTTGATAATATTAGCATAAACTGCAAAAGCAGGTTTCCAGTCAATAGTTTTCACTGCATTTCCATCAGATTCAGTCACTTTGTAAGGTCCACTAATTTTCGTCCATCCATGTTTTACCCCAATGGCTGTTTTCACAGAGGTTAAACCAATAATAGCACTATCTGCAATAACTCCATCGTTGGTAAACAAGCAGGGCTTAGCTCCCATATCAAGTGCAATCGGGTTAACAACACCTGCCCCTCCCCCCAGGAAATTAAGGTTGACTCCATAATTATTGAACAGACTTTCAAGTAGCCTTCCAATCTGAGTTGAATAACCATCGACCAAAACAAACATAGATTTGGCTTCTTCTTCAGCTAAACTACTTTCCATTTTACTAACCAGGTTCTCAAAATCATTTTTAGGATCACTAAGCCCTGGAATTATGTATGTTTTTAGTTTTTGAGTTAAGCCTGCAACTATAACACCGGAATCTAAAACTTCATTGTTAAAAATAAGACTTGTAAAAATCCCTCCGATTATTGGTTTGGACACATTTTTAAGAATTGGATCAATTTCGGAAGGAACAAATTCAGAAATGTTTGCAGCCAAAACTATAATTCCCTGTACACTGTTATTCGCAACTACTTCCTCAAGAACATCCTTAAGTCCCTTTTTGGTCCCTGTAGTTTCTTTTCTTATTATCATTTTAGGTATCTTAAACATATAAATATAATAAAATACCAGGCTATTTCAAACGGAAATAGCTAATTAAGGTGAGTTTATTCGAAGAGTTTAGAAAAACTCTTTATCTCTTTTACAGTACCATTGAGGATCACAATCAGTCATTAGACAGCCACCCAAAGCAATCTTTCCTCTTTTACTTTGCCTTATGCCTTTTTTTGAAGGGTAGCCATATATTACAGGAACCACTTTATCAGTTTTTCCACATATTGGACAATTCATAAATATTCTATTGTATTTACAATATGGAGGAAATTCAATATAAAGTTCAACCACAGAACCATCAAGTATTGGAATAGTCAATACCGAATCTCTGTAACCTGAAATGGAAACTCTTAAATGATGAACACCAGCTGGTACATTTTCAAGAGTAAAATTACCTTCTTTATCAGTCGTTTCATGGATGTTTTTGTCATCGATACTCACTTGTGCATAAGACAAAGGAATATCAAAAATGGTATCATGTACATGACCTTTAATAGTGCCAACTATCTGTGCAAAGGACAAAGAAGAGACACAAGAAATAGTAATTATTAAAATTAGTTTATAAGGCAACTTTATCATTTTCATTATGTTAGCTGATTAGAATTTTGATATAAAAGACTCCTCATTTAATCAATACCTTGTGGTAAAGTCAACAGGAACCAGCCACCAAACTTTTACTTTTTTACCATTTAGTTCTCCTGGTGTCCAGTCAGGTATTGCTTTTACAATTCTTAACGCCTCTTCATCCAAAATAGGATCTACTCCCTTAGCAACTTTAGGAAAGGTCACCTTTCCATTCTCGTCAATTATAAACCATACATAAACTGTCCCTTCATAGCCACATCGGATAATTGGAAGCTTTATACTATTGATAATAAAGCTTCTAAATGCGACTATTCCTCCCGGAAACTGTGGCATTGTATCAATAAGAAGGTATACGGAATCATTTACCTCTTCACTATAAGAGCCAAACCCTTTATTCTGGGCACCGACACTATAATTCAACAAGAAGTAATAAGACAATAATAATACAAGCTTCCTCATGGTTCATTAAACTATTATTAGGTAAGTGCAAAAATAATAATTCATGGAAAGCAGCCATAAAAAAAGAGTGCCTCACTCCTACCTTCGTTGTTGTAACTTATTATTTGTTGCAGGTTGTTATAAATTACAGAAGGAAAAAGAATGAAGCAATCCGTCCAGTTAGTTTATTAAGGCAAAAACTACTGTATTTATTATGTAAGTGTACTCAATTTTCACGTTTCATTAATTTTGAAAAATCTCATCCCCCCCTGGCCAAGCCAGATGGAGATGAGATACTAACAAACATCAAATTTTTCGAAGTTGAAATTGAAGGCGAGATTTCCAATTCAACTTCGATTCCCTTTAATAGTTTTCCTGCCGAGCTGGAAGAAAACAAATTTCATCGGCGTTCCATTCCGACTAGAAGAAAAACGCATGTCCATTCATTATAAAATATGAGTTTTTCTTATTCTTAAAATATCTTTATTTCCCACCCTCTTCAGCTGTAGCTTTTAATACAGCATCCTGGGTAGTTGTATTTCCTGCAACTATTTGAATATTCTCAACTGTAAGCGTATCGTAACTTTCTTTAGCAAATCTTACATTATAAGTACCTGCTTCAACACCTAAAATTGCATAACCACCTGTTTCATCAGTGAATGAAGAAGTGTAAACAGTATCGGCTGCAATAATCGCTACATCAACATCAGCTAATCCCATTTCTGCTTCATCAGTAACAATGCCCATTAAAGTACCAGCAGTTGTATTATTTGTAGCCTTTATCACAGGTTTAAAATGAAAACCTTTAATACCGGCTGGAGTGTCTGGATTACCTTGTACAACAAATGATTTGCTCACATCAAAATCCAACATTAAATCTGCTGATAATCCACCTGCAACTTCAATCGCCGGGTCAATAAATACTTTTATTCCAGTCTGGGATCCACTTGGAATTTTAAGGTCAAACTCTTGTCCGTCTTTTAGTTTAATACTTGCTTCTGAAACATAAAGTCGGATTAAATCATAAGAACCAGCTTCGATTGATGAATCAACGAGGTTCTCGGTAACTCCATTAGTAAGATCCAATAAATTAAATGACATTTCTTCTTCGCTTAAAACAACATAAGGATTACCATCATCCTCACCATCACCTGCTTTACGAATCTCAATTTTATTTATAGTCACATTTGCCTCTTCAACCAAATCTGTAGGAAAAGGTGCATCAGTTAATTGGATTGTTATTTTTCCCGAAGTCGAATTATCACTTTTTTCGCATGCTGAAAATATTCCTACAATCATTAATGCAGCAACCATTAGAGCTTCAATTTTTATTCTTTTCATAATTAATAAGTTTATAATTTGCTTTTAATTAAGATTTTAGTTTTTATTTAATTTTTTAAGTTTTAGTTCACTTACATATTCACCAGAAACACTTTCCGCCTGCATTTCAATAAACACAGGATTGGTTTTTACAATTTCCCAGTTCTGGTTCAACCAGCTTATAGGCATTACATCAGTATTAAATTCTATTTTAAAAGTTGTGAGATTTTGGCCAATTATTAGTTCCCAGGTACCATTAATAACCTCTGCACCTTTAATTGCCTGAACAGTGTTGTCATTTTTAAAATCAAGGAGGTAGAAGTTGAACAAGTTCGATTGGTCAATAGTATCAGCATAAAAAAAGATCTCCCATTCATTATTTATAATCAAATCGCTGTAAGGATAATCCTCATCGGTAAACTCCGTTTCATCTTCTTCGTCGCAACCAGCTTTGACTTCCTCCCTGATTTTTTTCTCAAGTTCCTTGTTATTATTTATTGTAGTTATAATGCCACCTAAGTTTTTAACTTCTATTGGATATTTTAATTCAATTACCAGATCGTTTATTTTATTAAACACATCGTAAAGTTCCATATCATCTTCAATCTCAATCTGGTCATATTTCTGGTATTGAGTATTGTATACAGAAGCTTCAAAAGGATAAATAAAATCAATGCATTCAATATCATCATCATAAACAGTTGTATTGTGTTGATTTTGAATTTGACGTAGTTCTCCTTTATTTGATAAAACAGTTTCGGTATAATCACTAAAAGTTACGGTAACAGGATACTCCAAATTGAACTCATTTCTAAGGTCAAAGTACTCCAGTTTTATATTTTGTACGTCTTCGGATGAGCTAACTTCTAAAACTTCATTTTTTATTCTAACAGAGTATGGAAAATTAATGCTTATCTCACTGCATCTGTCAATAATATTATCAAACGACCCGTCTTTAAGGGCGATTTTTAATACTAAACCGGCCACTGAATCAGTTGCAGTAATTGTTGCATCATTGTCCGGTTCACTGACTTCAAGGTATTCCTTTTGACATCCGGCAAAAAGCACAAAAGCCATTGCGGCAATAAAAAACAGTTTTGTGTTTAAAAGTTTTGGTAAAATCATTTTATTGAAAGTTTTAACTTCCGGTAATAAAACAGATGGATTTTAAAATCTCCTACCGGATATTGTAATTTTTTTTATAATCTTGCAGCTGAAAGACGAACATCTTTTTGTAACCAACTGAAAATGAACCTAAACATTAAAGAAGAAAATATTTGCAAAGAAAAGGTTTTTAATGAATTATTTAAGACCTGGTCGAAAGATCTGTATAATTTTTTATACTATAAATATGGTGAAGATAACAACCCACAAGACATTGTTCAGATAGCTTTTGAAAAACTCTGGATGAATTGCAAAAATGTTACTCCGGAAAAAGTAAAGTCCTTTCTGTTTACAGTGGCTAATAATGAGATGCTTAATTCCTTATCAAGAAAAAAAACAGTTCTAAACTACAGTTTGCAAAAGCCAAAGGATTACACTGCCGAAACTCCGGAGTTTTTATTGGAAGAAAAAGAATATCATGATCGACTACAAAAAGCAATAGAAGAATTATCGGAAGAACAAAGAGTAGCCTTTCTTTTGAACCGGATTGAAGGAAAAAAGCACCAGGAAATTGCTGATATGCTCGGAATTTCAAGAAAAGCAGTTGAAAAACGCATTTACAAGGCGTTAAGTATTTTAAGAGAAAAAGTTGCAACTAATAAAATTTAAATACAACATTGGTAGGAAAATCGTGTTTCTATCTGTTATATTGTTAGAGTTTGAAAAATGACAAACGAAGAGAAAATAAAAAAATGGTTGGCCGGAGAACTTTCGGATGCTGAGAAAAAGGAATTTAAAAGTTCTGAAGAGTTTGCGGAAATAAGCAAGCTCACAAAAGCTTTAACTGATTTCAGAGCCCCTGAATATGATGTTGACAATGAATATAAAAGACTGTCGGAAACCATCATTCAAAAAGAAAAGCCTAACTTCTTACTAAAAAAGATATACCCGGTATTAAAAATTGCCGCTATTTTTATCATAACCTTAACCATTGGCTATTTTTCATATAATTATTTAAGTTCTGATGATCAGGAGTGGATTGCAGAACAAACAAATTTCTATCTACCTGATTCATCTGTGGTTACATTAAATACTGACTCTAAAATCAGATTCACTGGTGAAACATGGAACGAAGAACGAAATGTTGAATTAAAAGGCGAAGCCTATTTTAAGGTAAAAAAAGGTTCTGAGTTTAATGTAAAAACAGAGCAAGGATTGGTAAGCGTTTTGGGTACTGAGTTTAGTGTAAAAGATTGGAATAATTATTACGAAGTTACCTGCTTTAGTGGCAAGGTTAAAGTTACCACTGAAAATAATGCAGTTCTTTTAAAGCCAAACACCACTTTTAGAATGGTTGACGATAAAGAAGAACAGTTTACTGACCCTGGCAAATCGGAACCAGACTGGTTAAATGGAGAAAGCCGTTTTAAAAGTGTCCCTTTCAGACTTGTGATTAAAGAGTTTGAAAGACAATACAATGTCACTGTAGAGACAGTTAATATAGACACTGAACAACTGTTTTCAGGAAGTTTTTCAAATAAAAATCTTGAAATTGCTTTAAAAGCTATTACAATTCCTGTAAATTCACGTTACAAGATTAATGGCAATCAAATTGTGATAACTTTTGAAGGTAATTAGAATTTTATTTCTTACAGGAATTCTTCTTACTATCAACAATTTTAGGTCTGCTGCTCAAAATACTGAACCTAAACCGCTTGATAGTGTGTTGCTTTTGCTCCAAAAGCGATACGATATTATTTTCACCTATGCCGATGAAACTATTAGGAACATCTCCGCTCATCTTCCCAGCAAAAATTTAAGTCTCGATGAATGCTTGTTGAATCTCGAAAAGCAAACTAAGCTTAAGTTTAAAAAACTGGATGCCAGGTATGTTGCTATTCAACATTTTTCTGATGAGATAACTATTACAGGCACTATATTTAATAGCTATACAAAAAAGCCCGTCGAAGAAGCTTTTATTTATTCGGGAAACAAATATGCTGTGAGCAATGTTAATGGACAGTTTTCACTAAAAGTTTCCCCTCAAAAAGATTCAGTATTAATGATTAGTCACACAGCATACAGGCCATTTAAACTGAAAATAATCGACAGAAATAAAGCCACTTATACCATTGAACTGATTCCAAAAATACAAGTGATTAAAGAAGTGTTGGTTCCGTACCTGATTGAGGGAATTGGTAAACTACGCGATGGGTCTATACAATTAAATGTAAATGAAGTTGAAATACTTCCGGGAATGTCGGAAACAGATATTTTACATACTGTACAGGTTTTACCAGGTATACAAAGCACAAACGAAACGGCTTCAGATATTAATACCCGGGGCGGAACAAATGATCAAAGTTTGATACTCTGGGAAGATGTAAAAATGTATCAAACAGGCCATTTCTTTGGTTTAATCTCGGCTATTAATTCTCATTTAATCAATAAAGCCTGTATTATTAAAAATGGGACAAGTGCTGCATACGATGGAAGCGTTTCAGGAACTATTGATATGCAATTACAAGATTACCAGGTGAATAAATTCGAAACCAGCATTGGATTGAATATGATTGGTGCCGATGCGATTGTAAAGGCACCGTTGACAAAGAAACTATCTTTAATTTTAGAGGGAGGACATTCGATTAATGAAATGGTAATCACCCCAACCTACGAAAAATATTACGAAAGAGCTTTTAAGCAAAATTTGTTGATGCAAAATCAAACGGCTAATGATACAGTAGTTGATCAACAACATAATTTCACGTTTTATGATTTAAGTGGTAAGCTTATTTTCGATATTACTGAAAAAGATAAATTAAGCCTGAGTGCGCTAAACATATACAATAGCCTTGAATATAAAAAAACAACGACTATTCATGATACCATCTACAATAGAGAGAGCAATGTAAATCAATCAAGTTTGCTGTCAAATGCGAGTTACTCTCATTTCTGGTCCGAGAAACACTCTATAAAACTTTCAGCTTTTGTTTCACACTATCTTTTGGAGGGACGGAATATCTCAGAATCGGAAAATTTTGGTCATCTACAAGCAAACGAAGTACTCGATTGGGGTGTAAAAGTGAAATCGAAAAACAGTTTAAGTTCAAACATTACATTATCAAGTGGATACCAGTTTAAAGAAACAGGTATTCGTAACGAAGACAATCTGCGTTCCCCTGGCTATAGAAGAAATGAAAAAGAAGTTTTACGCATACACTCTTTGTATACCGAAGCTGAGCTAAAAGGATTATTGGATAAAATATATTTGCGTGCCGGCCTGCGAGCCAACTATTTTACCAAATTTAAGGAAGTTTCAATTGAACCACGATTTGTGTTTAATTATGCATTGAGCAAGCATATTTCATTAGAGGTACTTGCCGAAATGAAAAATCAGCACACCACACAACTAATTGATTTTCAAACAGATTTCCTTGGTATTGAAAAGCGCAGGTGGGTACTGGCAAACAATGCGAGTGTACCCTTGATAAAAAGCCATCAATTATCAGTAGGGCTGCAATATAGCCTGGATGAATTTCTTTTCTTGCTCGAAGGTTATGTTAAACGTGTAAATGGAATAATTACACCCAGCCAGGGGTTTCAAAACCAGTTTCAATACGTATATTCAATTGGCGAATACAATGCCAATGGAATTGAAATATTAGCCAATAAACATTTCAAGCAATTAAATATTTGGACAAATTACACCCTGGCCCAAAACAATTACTTTTTTCAGAATCTTACCCCTTCAACCTTTCCAAATAATTTAGATATCAGGCATACATTATCGTTAGGCGGAAGTTATTCTTTTAACAGTTTTGTAATTTCCGGAGGCTTAAGTTATAAAACAGGAAAACCCTACACACAGCCAGATGAAAGCAATACAACTGTTCTAAATGAAATAGTTTACCAGTCACCTAACAGTTCACGAATTAAAGATTACATGAGGCTAGACCTTTCTGCCAAATACAATTTTACTGTCAAAAAAGTAAAAGGAGAAGTTGGTGTTTCGGTTTGGAACCTGCTCAACCGGAAAAATGATATTAATGTTTATTACCAGCTTACTGATAATGACCAAATTGAGCAGATTACTCAACATGCTCTGGGCATTACTCCTAATGTGAATTTGAGGGTGAGGTTTTGAGGCGTCATGTATATAGTAATTTTCCAAAAGTTATATTAAAGCAGTCAATCAGAGTAATGCGAAGGAATCCACTAAATTACAACATGTAGATTATTACAAAGATGTGAGTTTTTGTTTACATTTGTTAAATTATTCCAAACAGAAATACAATTAAGAGTTGATCTATTTTCTTACAGATTGTTTGCAGTAATGCAAAACAGGCGTTGGAAGTTTTCCAGCACCTGCGAATTTTATAATTTCCTTATACTAGATATTTGTTCTTGGAACGCATCTTCCGTTTATGCATTTATCTTCAGGTACACACTGAATGTATCTGCATAAATCAGCTTTTCCGCCTTTAACATATTGTTGCTCTGATTTACCAAGAACTTTTGCTCCTTTTAAGTTTTGTAGTTTTTTCATAAATATTAGTTTTTAATGATTAGTATTACCTCGAACAAAAAAGCCGCGAGGTTTTTCGGCATATTTCTTTATCAATTGCTAAAAGTACAAAAAAATAGCTTTATTCAAAGTTTGTTGGGAAAAGATTTTGGTTCTATCACCTGATTTCCTTTTTAAGCAATTGTTTATAGTTTTGCGGGGTTCAAAACACAAAAAAACATGAAAGATATAATTCTTATGGGATCTCCTGCAGTTGGGAAAACAACCACAGCACAACTGCTTTCAGAAAAACTAGACAAACCTATTGTTTCATTAGATGATTTGCGATTTGATTATTATAAAGAAATCGGATACGACGATGATCATATGAAACCCTCATTGAGGGATTAGCTTACACGGATGCCCTTCGGGGGTTATATAGAAAATTAACTTAACGTAGTGTTCTCATGAGCAAAGCGAATAATCGCTCCACAATAAGAATATGTTTAACCTTGCGAAGCAAGCTCATGAACTCCATATAAATAGTTTAAGAAAAGTGAATAAATATCAATTACTTAACTAAAATTTAAACAAGTGAAAACATTGCTTGAAAAGGCAGGGATAATGGCTATCTATCAATATGGAAAAATCTTTTATGCATATGCAATTGAGAGCGTACTTGAAGATCATCAAAATTGTGTATTCGATTTTGGTGGTGGGAACAATGCTTCAGGGTATAACTTTGAATTTGAACGTATTAACCAAGCTTTAAATCCTTATGAAAATGTTATCCTTTTGTTTCCTTGTGCTGATAGAGAAGAAGCATTAGAATTTATTTATAAACGTTGGGATTTTAAACCCATACAAAGAGAGCTAATTGAACATCTCGTTTTTGACAAGTCAAATTTCAAGTTTGCCAAACATACTGTTTTTGTTGAAGACAAAACGCCTGAAGAGGTCTGTAAGGAGGTGCTACTAGTAACAAATATTTTCATAGAGTTCTATATCTTTATAGCAAAAACTGATTTTAATAAGCAACGATGTCTCAAATCAAAACCATTAATCTGTCAGAATTTGTAGAAACTTATACGAATGAACTGTACTCCTGGGCACTTTATAAAGTTTCAGATTCAGAACTGGCAAAAGATTTAGTACAAGATACTTTTCTGGCTGCTGCTGAAAAATTAGATGACTTTATAGGTAATAGTTCCGTAAAAACCTGGTTGTTTTCTATTTTGAACTATAAGATTATTGATGTTTATCGCAAAAAGATAAAGCAACCTATTGCAATTGATAATCAGGCTTTTTCGAATTTCTTTGAAGATGATGGAAGTTGGTTGAAAACAAGGCACCCAAAAGACTGGCACGAAGAAGAACTGCACCTTTTAGATGATACAGAATTTCAGAAAGTATTGAAACAATGTTTGGATGCATTACCTGAAAAATGGAGCATGTGTGTAAAATTAAAGTACCTTTCCGGAAAAAATGGGGAAGAAATTTGTCAGGAATTAAACATTGCTCCTACTAATTTTTGGCAGATAGTACATCGGGCAAAAGTTAAGTTAAGGGATTGTGTAGAGAATAACTGGTTTAAGAATTAAGGGAATGAAGAAACTAATGCATATACTGTTTCTTTCATGTTTGAAAGCTACAGAGTTAATTGAAAAAAGAATACACTTTAAGCTTAGTTCTATTGAAAAAATGAAACTAAAAGCTCATAAAATGATGTGTAACTCTTGTGTAAATTACGAGAAGCAAAGTCTATTAATAGAAAATGGAATATCAAAAAGTTTAAAAAAGGAACTGAGTGATGATAATCTTTTACAGTTGAAGCAACAGATACAAAAAAAACTAAAAGAACTGGAATGATTGTATTACTAGGTTCAATTCTTGTTAACCGCTGTATTTATTGACTTTAACAGACTAAGTTACTGTTCAAAATGTGAAAGTCATTTGACATTACCAATAACCTTTGTCGGCTAAACCATATTACTTAATTAGTGAACATTATCCTTCTTTGTCACTATATAACAGGGCATTGAAACCAGCATCTTATACCCAATAACCTTCTTTTTTAGGCACTACTATATAATTCTAAAAAATTCAACAAGAACTGTCAGGAATTCAAATTTACTCCGACCAATTGACCAAACTAAATAAAGTATGAACAGGTTATTTCTAATTCAATTATTAATGATGCTTTTTTCTCCATTGTTCTCACAAGGCAAAAAATATGTAAATCTGAGTTCTGAAGAATTTAATAGAAAAATACAATCAGAACAAGCAGTTTTGATTGACGTAAGAACTCGGACGGAATATTTAAACGGATACATAAAAGGAGCTGGTCAGCTAAATTATTATAACCTAAGTTTTAAAAAAAAATTGCTTTTACTACCAAAAGAACAACCAGTTTATCTCTATTGCAATACAGGTTACAGAAGCAAGCGTGCAGCAGAGATATTGGTAAAAAACGGCTACCAACAAGTTTTTAATTTAGAACATGGAATTATGGAATGGAATCTCAACAATTTACCTGTTACTATTGATCCAAATGCTCCACCAAATTCTGAGAATAAAATGGAGCCAGATGAGTATTATGCACTAATTAAGTCTGACAAACATGTATTAATTGATTTTTATGCACCATGGTGCGGACCATGTCGAAAAATGATGCCCATGATAGATAGTTTAAAAACGGAATACAAAGGCAAGGTTACCATAATAAAAATAAATGCTGATGCCAGCAAAAAACTGGTTAAAGAGCTACAATTAAGAAGCGTACCTTATTTCCAATTTTATAAATCAGGAAAAAAACTGTTTGAACATAGTGGAGTGATTGATAAAAAGCAAGTTATCCAACTTCTTGAAAAATAAATTCAAATAAAAATCAAAAAAGTGTCAGGTTTCTGAAATTCTCCGACCATTCATGCAAATTTCAAAAATTACTTATTCTGTTTTTTAAACAACTAATTGCAAATTAAGAATATGAAACCCTAGAAAAGTGAATAAATATCAATTACTTAACTAATATTTAGACAAGTGAAAAAGAAAAAAATTTTAAAAATTGCTGCAATAATAATTGTTGCTGGAACAATCATCGCTGGAGGAATTGGATTGTATTTATACTACATGCCACACAGGGATGTTCTTTCAACCAAGGCAGATTATTCTTTAACCAGCAAAGAAATTATTGCTGAATATCTGACAGATAAAAACGCTGCAAATCAAAAATACCTGGCCACTGATGGAGATTCAAAAATACTTGAAATTAAAGGTATTGTGGATGAAATAACAGAAGATTTTGATGGTAATAAGGTGGTTCTGTTAAAAGCCGAAGGAGAGCAGGCTAAAGTGAGTGCAACGTTTACACCCGAAACAAATGTAAAAACTGAAGATGTAAAAATTGGCTCAGAGGTCAAAATAAAAGGAGTGATTCGTTCAGGAGCCTCTTATGATGAAGATCTTGAAATGTACGAAAACGTAATTCTGGAAAAAAGCGATCTTATTAAATAATTAATCAATTAAAGTTAAACAATAAAAAATAGATACAATGAAAAAATTAATATTATTGTCAGTTTTAGCAGTACTATTTGTATCCACTGCAAGTTATGCTCAAAATACAGACAAGTTAGTAAGCTCTAAGACGCATATTAAATTCTTCTCAACCACACCAGCAGAAGATATTGAAGCAAATAATACAACTGCTGTTGGTACTATTGAAAAATCAACAGGTACAGTTGTTTTCTCAGTTCCAATGCAGGGCTTTGAATTTGAAAAGGCCTTGATGCAGAAACACTTCAACGGTCCAAACTTCCTTGACACTAAGGCATTTCCAAAGGCGAAACTAAAGGGAAAGATAAACAACTTAAGTGATGTTGATTTTTCTAAAGATGGAACCTATGAGGCTATTGTTGAAGGAGATTTAACAATTAAAGGAAAAACAAAAGCAATTAAGGAAAAAGGAATAATTCAAATAAAAGGAAACATTGTTTCAGTTAACAGCAAGTTTGATGTAACACTTGCAGATTATGGAATCACCTTTGTAAAAGGTAAACCATCAACAAATATTGCAAAAACTGTTGAAGTAACTGTTAAAGCAGAATATAAATAAAATAAAAAGAAAGTTATGAAAAGTATAGTAATTATAATAAGCAGTCTGGTAATGTTCTTTTCTTCAATAACGTTACCAATGGAAAGCGAAAAAGAAAATGCAGATGGAATTCAATTCGAATCAGGTTCGTGGAATGAAGTTCTGAAACTGGCAAAAAAGGAAAACAAACTCATTTTTCTTGACATGTATGCAAGTTGGTGTGGACCATGTAAATTGCTAAAATCAAGAACATTTCCTAATGAAAATGTAGGTACCTTTTTTAATAAACATTTTATCAACTATGCAATTGATGCTGAAAAAGGTGAAGGTGCTCAACTTGCTGGTAAATACAACATTACAGGTTATCCTACTTTACTTTTTGTTAATGGCAAAGGAGAGTTAATTGCCAGGACCATGGGGTATCATACTCCGGAACAATTATTAGAAGTAGGACAAAAAATAATTGAAATGAAACCTTAATTGGAAGGACTTATTAAAGAATTACTGCCATTCCATATCAAGGAGATTATACTGCTAATTTTCAAACACTTAACTACATAATTAGTAGATAAAACAATTTAAAGAATGATTTTATCAGGAAAAACAAGGATAGCTATTTCAGGACTTTTTATTTGGTTTTGTTTTTCATCTTTTCATTTGAATTATGGAAACCCAAAATCGGACAAAACACCGTTGTTTATAATCAATCGTAACCGCGATGCAAATGAAATATGGTATTCGGTAAACGTAAAAATGAATGGTGAAATTGATCATAAAAAACCCATTCAGGCTTTTTGGGTAAAAAAAGAGAAAAATGGCAGAATTGAACCATTAACATGGATACAAAAAAGATATTCATACGGTATTAGAGTATTAGATTGTGATTTAGAAAATTGCTGTAGTTGGAAGTTTCAGTTTGTCTCTTATCAAAAACGTAGTTTCACATTAAAAATGAAAGAGGACCAGTATAGAGTTTACACAACATCTAATGGTCAGGAAATAGAGGTCACCCGGATATTTGTTCAAATTGATGGGGGTAGTTTCTGGGTGCCTTCTGTTCCATTTGTAAAACTTACTGGTGTAAACCCCAAAACTGGAGAAATTATATCAGAAATTATAAAACCCTAAAATAGTTACAATGGTAAATGCCGATGCTACTTGAAAATAGTCGAATGAGGCTTTGCCAAAATTGGACTATTTTGAAAGTAAAATCGTTATAATTGCTTGTTTCAAGCAGGTATAGCATTCACTAAACTACAAACACTTTAAATGAAAAGATATTTATGAAGACATTTTTTTTATGTGCAATGACATTCATTCTGGGAAGTAATTCCTTTTCGCAAGAAGCAAGAAAAGCAGAAGATGCAAAAGGATTAGCAATTGGCCAAACAGCACCTGACTTTAGTGCCATTGATGCTGATAGTGCAAAGTTTAGTTTAGCTAAGGAGATGAAAAAAGGCCCTGTTGTATTGATTTTTTACCGAGGCTTTTGGTGCCCAATATGTAATAGACACTTATCAACCATTCAAGACAGTTTGCAGCAAATTACACAAAAGGGTGCAACTGTGGCAGCAATATCTCCAGAAAAGCCTGAGTACCTGAAAAAAATGGAAGAAAAAACAGGTGCAAAATTCAGGTTATTGTATGATGAAGGATACAAAATCTCAAACGCCTATGACGTAACATTCACTCCTGAATCAAAACAAATTTTTGTTTACAATAAGCTTTTAGGAGCAAAATTAAAAAAGACACACTCTGATGAATCACAACGACTCCCTATACCTGCAACCTATATTATTGATAAAAATGGAAAAATCATCTGGAGACATTTTGATCCTGACTATAAGAAAAGATTAACAATAAAGGAAATATTACAAAATTTACCACAACAGAACCTTCTGAGAGTAAAACCAAACAACTAAAAATGGGTCAGGTACCATCAACTTTTCACTTTAAAAAGATTAGGACATTTAAAGGTTGCACAAACTTCATATAATATTTTGATTGCATACTACCCTCCCATTGTGTTTCGTTTTCTAATAAAACAGCCTTAACTTGTTAGTAAGTAAAGCATAAAATGGTAAGTGTATGAAGTATTTGATTCTAACTTTTTTGATATTTATTGGAAATACGATCCTTTCGCAGATTGATTCACCACTAAAAAAAATAAGGGACTTTGAATTGGGGATGAATGAAGCAGAATTCCTGAAAATTGCTGAAAGCAAATACAAAGTTTATCCCAGCAGACAAAGCAATATTATTTATAATACAGATAAAATTGCAAAAACTGCCGAACATAATATTACATATGTCAGATACAATGTTTCTGACTTCAATTTTCTTGTTTCAAAAACCAATTTTGATAGAGCAACTTTTACTTTCATTAATAACCGCTTAATTGGGGTAGAACTAAAAAAAAGTGAGCCTCTTTCCGCTAAAGAAGGTGTGGCCATAATTAATAACCTCAGCAATACCTATATGAAAGGTGCGGCGCATATTGCTCAAAAAAAACCAGATAAGAAAGGAAATACAGAATATGAGAAATATGCAGGTAATCTGCAGATTTATTCTCATAAACCACAAGGAATAAGAGCTAAACAAGGATATACCCTGGAATTCTTTTTTACGACCATGAAAAAAAGCACCGATTTTACAGAAATTAGGTTTCTTGATATGGATGAATCACGATTTTTGGATAAATACATAACTATGGGACAGGAATTTAAAGTTAAAGAATTAAAAGCCTATCGGGAATTTAGAGGAGCATATTTAGGTATGTATCTTGAATACTTTAAAAATGAATTTAGCGAAGTAAGCAAAACTGAGAATTTTGGAAATAAAGACAATCTGCAATGCAACAATTGTGATGTTTACACCTGCAAAATTGAAAACGCTGAAATTGATGGAATAAACATTGAGAATATCTACTACTATTTTTATAAAAATCAGCTAGTGCGAATATTGTGTTGCCTTGACCGGAACATTACCAAAGAACAGGAAGATTTGTTTATTGAAAATTTACAAACAACTTACGGTGAAAACAATCAGTCCAACAAGGAAGATAAAGTTTCACCAAAATGGATATACAAAGCTGTTGATTTTGAGGTAAATATGCTGTACTCAAAGACAACAAAGTCTCTAATCTTTTCTTTCGAGACGCTCCTTCTTTGATTTCCTGAAAAAGCGAATAAGAAAATAACTCAAAGAAAGTTTATTAATCGATCTGTACATATTTATTGTCTGCTAAATAGAGTGCCTTTGCCCCAAATTATTAAATTTACCCAATCAATAATAAATTAATCCATTAATATGTTTAAAAAGCCTTTTTCATTCAGAGGACGTATTAGAAGAACTGAATACGTCCTAAGTATTGTTCTTGTATATGTCATTATTTATGTTGTTGCCAATATTATTACGTCTACCAATTTAGATGGAGAAATATTAATTATTTTCTTTATTCCAATTTACTGGTTTATTTTTGCCCAGGGAGCCAAAAGGTGCCACGATAGAGGAAACAGCGGTTGGTTTCAAATTATTCCATTTTATAATTTGTGGATGTTATTTGCTGATAGCGAAACAGGAGAAAACCAATACGGACAAAACCCAAAAGGAATAGGAAACTACAATTAGAGCAGTCAATCGCAATAGAATTTGCTACTTTTAAATCTGATTTCATCAATCTTGCATGAATATGGGTTTTGTTTTGTAGTTTTGGACGATAAAAATTAGATGCCGATAATATTATGTCTATATGGATGTTTGCTAACATTACAGAACAATCATGAAAATATTAAAACTAATTAATTGGAAAAAACACGGATTTGAATTTTTATCAATTTTTATTGCTGTTGTTTCTGCATTTGCTTTGAATAATTGGAATGAGAACAGAAGAGATGCTCTTTCCGAAAACAAAATTCTTACCGAGATATCAAATGGTTTAAAAAAAGATCTGGAGGATATTAAAACGAATGTAGGTGGACACAAAATTGGGATTTCCGCTTGCGACTATTTCAAAAAAGCATTTACAGGTAAAAGCGTAGAGGCAGACTCATTACTGTTTTTTTATTACCCCAAACTCACACGCGATTATATATCCATTCAGAATATTGCCGGATACGAAACTTTAAAGTCAAAAGGACTTGAATTAATAAGGAACGATTCATTAAGGCTCAAAATAATATCTCTTTACGAATACTACTATAATACATTACGAAAGTTAGAAGAAGAATATTCCGAAATGCAATTTCATAGAAATTATTTTAAAGAAATTAATGAAGAATTGGCTCCCTATATTAAAATTAACAGTAATGGTATAATAGAAGGAATTAATCTGCCTCTAAAAATTCCAAAAAACAGGAGAAACAAGTTATTGCTTTATTTATTTAAAATTCAGTATAATAGAAACTTTATTCTTCAATATTATTTGCAAATTGAAAAAACAATAATTGAAGTAAGAGAGGATATTAATAAGGAAATAAACGCTAGCTAAAACATCATATTGACTCACAACAAGATTAAAAGCCTAAATTTCGAATTACGTCCGATGAGTATGACTGGACAAAGGGAAAAGTTGATAAAGTACCCTAACGAAACTCAATAATAAATAAAAGCGAATAACATCATTAATTACTAAACAATTACAAAAAACATGAAAGAAACAATGAAATTTATAATTAGCATTTTACTTGTAACAATAAATATAACAGCCTTTTCTCAACAAATATTTATTCGCGAACTAACTTACGAAATCTCAAGTAATGAAAGGTATGCAACAGCTAGAGCAAGTGCCATTAATGAGATAAAAAGGGCATTATCGGACGAATTAGGCTCCTATATTGTAAGTCAAAGCTCATTAGAAATAAATAATAGTAATGATAATTTCTATCAAAGCTTTGCTAATAATACACAATCAGTATCACTATCATACATGAAGGTTAAAATTATAGATGAAAATAAAAAAGCAAAGTCTCTTTATATAAAAGCTAGTATTGAAGTTGATGACAACAAATTACAACAAGAACTTTCTATTAATCAGGATAGTAACAAAGGCAAATTACTAAATAAAGTTTTTGAATTGTTACAAAAAAACAATGTTGGTTCCACATCAATTATTGTGTTAAAAAATACAAATGATTTGCTTTCAGATATTTCCTTATTTGAAGCTGTTGATAATTCAAAAATAATCAATAATGTAAGCAAAGATCCAAAAGGTAAAATCCAAAATGGGAATGAAGCTTTAAATGGTAAATTTAAAATTACCTATAGAAACAAATTTCATACATTAGTTTCTATTAAAGATGGTTACATGAACGGATTATTTCAAACATACGATGCAACAAACTATCTGTTAAGTACGGGGCTTATGGAGGATAATCTTCAAAAAGGTATATGGAAGTTTTATAAGCCTCAAAGCCATAATTTAGCAATGACTATTGATTTTAATAAAGGAAAAAGAAATGGTAAAACTACTTCTTTTGATAAGTATGATTCCACTAAAATAAATGAAATAGTCTATTTTTTAGATGGCGTACCTCAGAAACAAGAGTTTATTGATAATGATGGAGGAGTATATTTCGGAAATTTAAATCAGTATGGCGAAAAAGATGGAGTGTGGATTGGTAAAGAAGTTGATGGAAAGGAAACCTGTAAAATAAACTATCATAATGGGTTAAAAAATGGGGACTTTATCCGTCATTACAAAAATGGAAATATTGAGTCGAAAGGAGTTTATAAAAACGATACACTTATAGAAAAGCTCATTGATTATTACGAAAATGGAAATCTATTATCCGAGACAAATTATGATAGCTTTGGGAAAATGATTGGATTAAAAAAGTATTACGAAAATGGACAACTTGCATCATTAAACGAAAGCTCCAAACAAAGCATCAATACTATCCACTACTATGAAAATGGGAAATTAAAAAAAGAAGAACATTACAATAAAAACTGGAAAAACCATGGTGTATACAAAGAGTTTTATGAGAATGGCAATTTGAAAGAACAAGCGTTTTATGAAAATGGCCTTTTAACAGGGAAACATTTGAAAAACCTGGAAGATGGAAAACCATCTCGTATTGAAAACTTTATTATAATTAATGGTGAATCGAAAAAACATGGTCCTTGTATTTCTTATTATAGCGATGGAAAAAGACGTGAAGATGCATATATAAATGGGGATATTGCAATGATGAAAGAATATGCTAGTTCAGGTAAATTAAACCATGAGGTAAACTATCCTGGAAATGGAGAACCTAAGTCGGAAAAATATTATTTTGAGAACGGACAGTTAAAAGAAGAAAGATATTATATGGCGGTAAAAAAAGGAACATCATATAATTTTTCATCTATTCTTGTTGGTAAACACAGAAAGTTCACTAAAGATGGAGTGCTCATATATGAATGTAATTATAAAGATGGTAAGCTGGATGGGAGATATATAGAGAATTTTGATTCAGGCCATCCAAAGATTATAAAAAATTACAAAGATGATATACTGAATGGGAGTTATGAAAAATATTATAAACCGGGCGAACCAAATGTAATAACAAATTATAAAGATGGCAAATTAGACGGGGTCTGCAAAACTTATTCTTCTAATAACGCAATAGTAGAGCAATCTAATTATAAACAAGGAGTTAATGATGGTTTATGTATCACCTATATTAATCCAAATAAAAAAAGAGAAGATACCTATAAAAATGGCAGAATTGTACACATGAAGCTTATATCTGGGGAAATAGTTATTCAGGAAAATGATTATCCTTTTAATGGGCAACCAAGCACTGAAAAAATCTTCTTTAAGAATGGTAAACTAAAAGAAATAAAACATTACAAAGCACCTGAACAAGAAAATGCCAAAAAATATACAAGAATAAAAGTAGGAGAATACAAACTGTATGATTTAACCGGGAAGTTGATAAAGGATGAAGTTTGGTTAGATGGAAAAAAGCAATAGTATTTAACCAATCAAGTTACTTTGCGGATCTTCCAAGAACTTCATAATGATTTATTAGTTGCCCGACTAAAGGTCTAATAAGACAACATTTTATAGATAATTTGAGCAATACCTCAATTAGAGGTATTGCTCTTTTAAATAAGCAAACTAGCGTCATGTCAAATGTCAGATTTCTGGTAAAGTCATTAGACATTAGTCACTGGTTATTAATGATAAATGACTAGTGACAAATGACTTCTGATTGTTGAAAATATGCTGTATATTAAAATAATACCTAAAATATCATACTTGACTTGACACTAGAGAAAATTGGAGAAGACCAGATGAACCAAGCATTTGGAGCCAAGGTGTGCCAAGTGATTTATCAGCAACAATCGACTTTGTATTTAAAGATACTAACGAAATTTGGGGTGCTGATGATGATACAGATATAGAATATATGTACCAACACCTTCTAAATATTAATAAAACCTGTATGATATTGCGCTGAAAATGGCTCAATTACCAATTCAAACCACTGCAAGAGAAAATGCTGAATATATCTCAAAGTTTTATGTAACCATGCATTCTTTGGCTTCAAGAGCAGATACTAATAAAACCATCTCAGAGCAAATTACCTGGATAGCAGATCTTGCAAGAAAAGTGCTTCCAGATAGTTCATATGCAGCGCATATGTTTGCTTATGTAAAAAAACTACATAATTCCGGTATTCCCTGGGAGCAAACAAGAGATTCAATTTACATTTGATATCAGGTGAATCAACAAGATGGATACGATATTACCTCCAAAAATTTGTATTGCAATGGTTGCTTTACAGCTGGAATAAACTTTGCTGCAAGTTTGATAAGCCTGTTTTATGGAGAAGGAGACATTATTGAAATCATAAAGATTGGAGTTCTTGTGGGATGGATTCTGATAACCCAACTGCCACATGGAGAGGATTGCTTGGTTTCATGATCGGAAAAGAAGAAATAGAAAAAGCATTTGATCGTAAATTTTCAAACCGTTTTAACATTCATA
Source organism: Bacteroidales bacterium (assembly GCA_050296515.1). Lineage (GTDB taxonomy): Bacteria > Bacteroidota > Bacteroidia > Bacteroidales > NBLH01 > NBLH01. The sequence goes on from JBNKRJ010000051.1 coordinate 25,314, forward strand.
GAACCAGACAAAACTTTCCTAATAATGGGGTAGACACTTTTGAAAACATGGCAAAAACAGGATTAACAATAATTGACAGGGTTGTAAAGTATGAAATGGGTAATACCATTAACTAATACAAAATTATAAAATCGTAAAATCAAGAATATAAGGTTTTAACAAACTATGGAATCCTTTTAAAATATCATACATTTTTTTCTGTTTGGATTCATTTTTTATATGTTTTATTTCTTAGTTTTGGAATCAAATTATTTAACACATATTACATGCTAATGTCAGATAAATACGAGGTTTCACAAAAATTTGATATGTACATTTATTTATGAAAATCAGTGTACGACGAGCAAAAATTGAAGATCTTCAATTTTTGCTCAACCTGGAAAATGAGTCCTTCCCGGTTTATCAAAGAAATTCAAAGCAAAATATCAAACACGGACTTATTAGCAGATTTCAGGAAACTTTAATTGCTGAAATCAAACAAAAGCCAAAAATCGCAATAGGTTCTGTTGTATTATTCAAATACATACACACTTTAAGGATTTACTCCATAGCTGTATCAAACGAATATCAGAACAAAGGAATAGGGGAATTGCTGGTAAATCATGTAAAGGAATATGCTATCAGAAATAATTATGATCGTATCATGCTTGAAGCCAGGGCAAATAACAACAAATTGATTGACTGGTACAAAACACGAGGTTTTCAAATAATTAATGTATTAAAGGATTATTACAGTACTGGCGAGGATGCAGTAAAAATGGAACTAAAAGTGAACGGAACAACCAGGTCAAAAAAGACAAATAACATCATTGTAATCAACCAGCCTTTTAAGTGGAATGATATCAACATAAACGCCAAAATTGTTACAGTAAAAGAATACATTAATAATCCGATTTATCAAAATAGCTCGGATTTTAGAGTATTCAATTTATGTAGTTCGTACAAATACCAAAGCTACGGTTATTACGTTTCGTTGCTGGCCTCAGCAAGGGGACAAAGAGTCATTCCCAGTACTACCACTATTAGGGATTTCCGCATCCTAAGTGTCATTCAATCAGCATCATACGAAATTGATGAGCTAATCAATCGATTATTAAAAAAATGTACAGGAAATACATTTTCGCTAAGCATCTATTTCGGGCAAACAAATGTAAAAGGCTACAACATTTTAGCCATGAAGCTTTATCAATTATTTGAAGCTCCGCTGTTTAAAGTAAACTTTTTTAAGCATGACAGGTGGTTGATAAAAGATATCAAAACCTTGTCGCTAAAAAATGTTCCTGAAGAGGATATGGAATATATGTACTCTTTTGCAACAAATTTCTTTAACCGAAAAAGACTGAATTTTTCAAAGCTAACCAACTATAAATATGATTTAGCTATTTTGGTGAACCCTAACGAAGAATACCCTCCCTCAAACGAAGCAGCCTTACAAAAATTGAAAAGAGCTGCCCATAAAAAAGGTTTGTATGTTGAGTTTATTACAAAATCAGATATTGACAAAATAAATGAATTTGATGCTGTATTTATTCGCGAAACAACTAATGTAAACCACCACACCTATGAAATTTCAAGAATGGCCTATGCTGAAGGACTGATAGTAATTGATGATCCGTGGTCTATTCTTCGCTGTTCCAATAAAATTTATCAAAACGAACTTTTTAAAAAGCATAAAATATTAACCCCAAACACCATAGTACTCACAAAAAACCTGTTTGATAAAAAGCTTTTGGATAATTTTAATTACCCAATGGTATTAAAACAGCCAGATAGTGCTTTCTCATTGGGTGTTATAAAAGTGGGTTCGAAAGAAGAAGCTCTGGAAGAGTTGAATAAGCTTTTTAAAAAATCTGACATGGTAATTTGTCAGGAGTTTCTGTACTCGGAATTCGATTGGAGAATTGGAATCCTGGATAACAAACCTATTTTTGCTTGCAAATATTATATGTCAAAAGATCATTGGCAGATATACGATTGGGACAGTGATAATGAAGAAAAATCAGGTGAACATGAAACTCTGAGTGTAGAGGATGTTCCAGAAATTATCCTTCAGGTCGCACAAAAAGCTGCCGCTTTGATTGGGGATGGCTTATACGGCGTTGATTTAAAATATGTTGAAGGAAAAGTTTATGTTGTAGAAGTAAATGACAATCCCAATATTGATGTAGGTGTTGAAGATATTGTGTTGAAAGATAAATTATATGATATGCTCATTGATTCTATCATCAACCGCATTGAAATTGCCAAAAATATTCGCAAAATTAACTTTACGAATAACTAGTATTAAGTCAAATATGATATTTCTGGTAATTAGCAAGGTGACAACACCTGCCTGGTGCACTTGTCAGGTGTTGTCACCTGACAAATTAGCCTTGACACGACACTAGTAAGTAATAACATAAGGCAAGTAATTAATAGGTGATACACACAAAACTTAACATTTTATATCATTTCACCGTTAATAAAATTATTGATTTTCTCTACCTAAAAAAAGCGATACTTGATGTAAAAGTTACATCAGTTGCCATGATATTTTATTAACTTTTCATCTTAAAAAATTCAATTTTTAGCAAAGTGGAAAACTTGGGAGAAAACAGGGTTGATGAATTTATCGACTTGTACGATTTGATTCAAAAGGATGAACTAGAGTATATTTTCAGGGGAAATTTTACGCCAGAGATTGTGAAAACCATACTGGATCTTGCCCATGTAACCCTGGATAGTCTTTCCAATGTATTTAAAATAAAGAAGCGGGTATACTACATTGTTGGTGAAAGTCTGCAAAATATTACCAGGCACAGCAGCGAAATATTTAGAGATTCATCACCTGATAATTTCAGCTTATTTGCCATCCAAAAAAAGGGCCCAAAGTTTTATGTTACAACAGGTAATGTGGTTAAAGAAGAAGATATTGAGCCATTAAAAAGCAGAATTGAAAGAATTAACAGTCTGGAAAAGAATGACTTGAGAATATATTCCAGATCAACACGAATGACTACCGAAATATCACCAAAAGGTGGCGCAGGAATAGGACTGATTGAAATGGCAAAACGTTCAGGAAATAAGCTTGAATATGATTTCAGTGCTATTGACAATCAATACTCATACTTTTACTTAAATCTGGAAATTCCTATTTTAAATGAAGAATCACTTGAGTTAAATGAAAAGTTTTCGATTGTAAACGTTGAAGAATTGCATAACATTCTTATTAAAGAGAATGTAGTCTTGTTCTTTAAAGGAGTTTTCAATCAGGCGACACTTTTAAATTTGCTTACTGTAGTTGAAAATCAGTTTAAAGAATCAACCATTAGTATTAAAATCTTTAACCTGATGATTGAAATGATACAAAATGTTTCTAAGCATGGAGATAGCTATTTAGCAGAGGGTGGCTGGAAAACTGGTATATTTTTAATTACAGAATCTGACAAAGAATACATGCTAATCTCTGGAAATTACATTCTAAATACAAAAGTAAAAATACTTGGAGAAACCATTGCTCGAATTAACGAAATGACTTTCAGCGAATTAATGGTTGAATACAACAAAATACTAAATGATTATTCAACAAACAGAAAGAACCAGGGATTAGGCTTATTGGATATTAAACGTAAAAGTAAATCAAACCTAACCTGCAATTTCTACCCGGTTGATGAAGAAATTACATTTCTAACCATGCAGGTGGTTGTAAAGAAATAAAAGTTCTTAAATTCAGCTAAGAAGCCAGCACTAAAATCCTGTAATTGCTGCTAATTTTCAGTGAATAAGCAACAGTTTTCAGATAAAATCAAAACTTTTTATATTTGTGCCCGCTAAATAGTGTTTGCATTATATGTTAAAAGATAGTTTTGTTAGTTATCTTGAAAAGGGAATAACGAATAACTGGGCATTGAATGCTCTTTCTGATTACAAAGGAGATACCTTTACTTATGCTGAAGTAGCAGGTCACATCTACTACTTTCATCATTTTTTTAAAGAAGCTGGAATTCAACCTGGTGATAAAATTGCATTGGTAGGAAAAAACTCAGCCAGATGGGCAATCCTATACCTTTCGGTAGTCAGCTATGGTGCAACTTTAGTACCTATCCTACCCGATTTTAAATCAGAAGATCTGCATGAAATTGTCAATCACTCTGATGCAATACTATTATTCTCAGGAGGGCAGATTAGTGGCCGATTGGATGCGAAAATGATGCCCAATATCAAAGGTATTATGGCTATTGATGATTTTTCCATCATGCATTCCAACTCTGAATTGCTAAACAAGGCACATGAAGCAATTAACAAAGACAAAATAATTGAAGAAACTATTAATAACCGGCCGAACTTTTCATTACCTATTGTTTCAAATCGCGAATTAGCTATTATCAGCTACACATCAGGAACAACAGGTTTTACTAAAGGCGTAATGCTTACTCACAACAGTCTGGCTGCCAACGTAATGTTTGGATTAAAAAACATTGCACTGAAATCAGGTGATAATATTGTTTCGTTTCTCCCACTGGCTCATGCATTTGGAGCCGCATTTGAATTTTTAGCACCTTTTGCATTTGGTTGTCATATCACTATTTTAACTAAAACACCATCGCCACAAATTATTATTAAAGCATTCTCAGAACTTAAACCAAGATTGATTTTCTCTGTGCCCCTTGTTATTGAAAAAATATACAAGAAAAAAATACTTCCTGAAATAAGCAAATGGCCCATGAAAACATTGCTTAAGTTACCGGTAATCAATAAAATAATACTCAGAAAGATCAATCAGAAAATGATTGCTACTTTTGGTGGAAATTTTATGGAAATTATCATTGGAGGGGCACCTTTTAATGCTGAAACAGAAGCCTTTTTCAAAAAAATGAAGTTTCCATTTACGGTGGGTTATGGAATGACCGAATGCGGGCCTCTAATCAGTTACATCAACTACAAAAAGTTTGTAAAAGGAGCTGCTGGAAAGGTGATTGAAACGCTTCAGGTTAAAATTGATTCTGAAGATCCTGCAAATATCCCTGGAGAAATATTAGTGAAAGGCGAAAATGTTATGGTAGGCTATTACAAAAATGAAATAGCAACCAGGGAAGTTTTAAGTGAAAATGGCTGGCTCAGTACTGGAGATATTGGTATTATTGATAAAAAAGGGAACATTCACATAAAAGGAAGAAGTAAAAGTATGATTTTGGGTTCAAATGGTAAAAATATTTACCCTGAAGAAATTGAAGCATTTTTTGACAATAAATTTGCAGTTGGCGAATCGCTGGTAGTTCATCGAAATGAAAAATTAGTTGCATTGATTTATCCTGATTTTGAGGTAGTTGAGCAAAGAAAAATCAGCCCGAATGATTTACTAAAAATGTATGAACACCATAAAACATCTATTAATCAAAAGCTCCCTGGTTATATGAATGTTACCACTGTTGAATTACAACATGATGAGTTTATAAAAACACCAAAAAAAAGTATCAAAAGATACCTCTATAACTAATTTTACTGATGTTTCCCAAGTTAATTTTATGAATAAAATTCAACAATTATCAATATGAATAAATAGCCCGATCGGCCTCATTGAAAACCTTCTTCAGTTCGCAATCAAGCCTTAGTGAGACCGGGAAGCTTCGAACTTGTTCGAAGATCACCCGGCCAAACTTAGGTTTGATAAGAGATGGAGGAGGTTTTCAATGCAGCCTTGACTTTTTTACTCGTTCTTGCAGAACTTCATGAGATCGGCTTTGCCTAAGTTACTTCGTTTTTGGGTTAACCGGAACAAAGTGGAGCTCATGAACAAAGTGAATAACCCAAAAATGAAGGTCGACTTTATTCAGAAATTGAAAAACAAAGTTAAATTTCACACAATAGTAATTATAAGTTGCTGATCATCATAGTTTATTTTGATAATGCTAATACAAGTACCTGTTATTCGGGAATCTATAAAACATGGGAAATGTTAATAATTTTATTATACACTATTGAATCCTGGCAACAGGTAACAAGCTATTTATCAAAGCACAACATTAAAAACCAAATGGTTTTATCATATTTTTTTATTCTTTATTAAAAACAAGTTTGTAAGATGCTAAAAGAAACCTTTGTCTCTTTCCTTGAAAATGGGATTATAAATAATTGGGAACAAAACGCTTTATCAGACTACAATGGTGAAACCTTCACTTATGCTGATGTAGCAGGTCACATTGTATATTTTCATCAGCAATTTAAAAGAGCTGGAATTAAAAAAGGCGATAAAATAGCCGTAATTGGAAAGAATTCTGCCAGATGGTGCATCTTATATCTTTCAGTTGTAAGTTATGGTGCTGTATTGGTTCCAATTTTACCAGATTTTAAAGCAGATGATCTTCATGAAATTGTTAATCACTCCGATTCAATTTTGTTGTTTGCAGGAGGCTTAATTAGTGGCAGGCTGGAAATGGATAAAATGCCTAAGTTAATTGGCACCATTGCCATTGATGATTTTTCTATTCTGCATACTCACTCCAAACAACTAAAGCAATCTCATAAACTTGAAGAACTCGATGCTATAAAGCAAAAGGTTAAAACTGACAAAAAGAAATTTTCACTACCCGAAATAACCAATGATAATCTTGCTTTAATTAGTTATACATCAGGCACTACTGGTTTCACTAAGGGTGTAATGTTACCACACAACAGCTTGGCTGCAAATGTTAGATTTGCACAAAACAACATGAACCTTAATGCAGGTGATAATATTGTTTCATTTTTACCTTTAGCTCATGCATTTGGTGCTGCTTTTGAGTTTTTGTTTCCTTTTTCAAGAGGTTGTCATATAACCATCTTAACCAAAACACCATCCCCACAAATCATCATAAAAGCATTTAAAGAAATTAAACCCGCTTTAATTCTTTCGGTTCCACTTGTAATTGAAAAAATATATAAAACAAGGCTATTGCCAATGCTTCGCAAATGGCATGTAAAACTATTGCTACTTGTTCCCGGAATAAAAAATATTCTTTTAAAGAAATTTAAATCTAAGCTTAGTGAAGTTTTTGGAGGAAGTTTTAATGAAATTATTATTGGTGGAGCCCCCTTAAACAAAGAAGCTGAAACATTTTTTAGAAAAATGAAATTTAAGTTCACAGTTGGGTATGGAATGACAGAATGTGGTCCATTGATTAGCTACGAAAACTGGAAAAATTTTGTGCCAGGGTCGTCAGGGAAGTCTGTTGATACTTTAGAGGTTAAAATAGATTCGAAAGATCCACAGAACATTACAGGAGAAATAATGGTTCGCGGAGATAATGTAATGCTGGGCTATTATAAAAATGAAAAGGCAACCAAAGAAATCATTGATAAAAATGGCTGGTTGCATACTGGAGACATTGGTTTAATGGATAAAGTGGGCAACATTCACATTAAAGGCCGAAGCAAAAGCATGATTCTGGGTGCTAATGGGAAAAATATCTACCCTGAAGAAATCGAGGCTATTTTTGACAATCGTTTTGCTGTTGGTGAATCGCTAATTGTTCATAGAGACGATAAGCTGGTTGCACTGATATATCCTGATTTTGAATTGGTTGAAAAAGAAAATATCACAAAAGATGAACTGCTTAAATTATATGATAACCACAAAAAAGCAATCAACCAAAAACTTCCAGGGTATATGAATATTGCTACTGTTGAGTTGCAAAATGAAGAGTTTGTGAAGACACCAAAAAAAAGCATTAAACGGTATCTTTATAACTAAACTATTCAAAGCAAATGAAAAACGGATATAAATATTCCTGGACAGAAATTGATTTATTAAAGCAAAACTGGAAAAAGATTGCACAAGAATATAATGGAACTTACAAAACTTTTGGGACTAATACAGCAAGCAAAGAAAGCTCTGTTTTGCAGAGGTTTGAATTGAGAATTCCGTTTTCTGATGGAGAAATAACATTCGATACAGATGAATTTAAGCCATTAAAGATAGGTTTTGTCTTCAAAAACAAACTTAAAACCAAGTTTTTGATTTATCCTGAGGATTTTGTTGATAAAATCGGGAAACTGCTTGGCTTTAAGGAGTTTGAAATTGGTGATTTAGAATTTGATAAAAATTTCTTTATAAAAGGTGACAGTTTTGAGTTGATAAACAAAATTCTTACGTCTGAACTAAAAGAATATCTTATAAACAATTATGTGGTAAATTTAAAACTGGAAAATGAATCAGATTCTACAAAATTAGAATTAAACATTGTCGTTAACGAATTGAAATACAACAATATGAAAAAACTTATTGAGCTATTTCAAAATTGTGTTATGACTATCATCAATTATAAAGCAGAGTGAGGTTCATAAAACTTTTAGCAAAGGCTGGCCTTATCAAAATTCAAAAAAGCGATATAAAAAAGGCAGTTGAAAAAGAAGACTTAAGTTTCCTCAATTATGCTCATTCAAATGGGTTATATCACATTCGGCTTGAAACAATTAGAGAACTGACATCTCTTGACAATGAGAAAATTGTCCCTATCCTGAAAAAAGCAATTTATGATAAAATACCTGCCATCTCAATTTTAGCAATTGAAACTTTAGTGCGTTATTCAACACCTGAAATACTTCTAAAAATTGAGAAGAGGTTAGAATTTTGGGAATCTGAATCGAAAAAGAAAAAATTCCTGAGAAAAAGTAAAAGAAAACCACCTTATACACATCACTGGGATGATTCCAGAATGAGAGAATTAAAACAAGAAGCCATAAAGAATATGAAAAGTTTTGGAGAGAGAGCAGCGTATCTATAGCTTCATCTAAATCCCTGTGAATCTTTGTGTTTTCTCTGTATATCTCTGTGAAAAAGTCAAAGTTCTAAACCATTTAGCAACTGAAAATATTTCTCAATGCCTTCTCTAACCTCCTGTAAATAAATAAACTCATCCGCTGTATGCGAACGAGCCGAATCTCCAGGGCCTAATTTAACTGTCGGGAAGCCTCTCATAATAGCCTGATCGCTTGTGGTTGGTGAACCATACCAATTCATTCCCTGCTTAAGTCCATTTTGAATTAAGGGATGCTCCAATTCAATACCTGATGAATTAAGCCTGAAAGAACGTGCTTTTATTTTACTTTTTAAGTGTTTTTGAATAATTGCAAAGGCTTCTTCATTTGAATAATGATCATTTGTGCGTACATCAATAACAAATTTGCAGCTGGCGGGTACCACGTTGTGTTGTATTCCACCATCAATTTGGGTAACAGTCATTTTAACAGCCCCCAACTTTTCAGATTCTTTCTCAAATTTATAATTATGCAACCAATAAATATCTTCCATTGCAATACTAATGGCATTTAGACCTTCATCCCTGGCCGCATGACCAAGTTTCCCCTCAGCTTCAGCATCAACAACCATTAAGCCTTTCTCAGCAATTGCCATATCCATTAAAGTGGGTTCTCCAACTATACCAACATCAATTCGTCCTAACTCAGGTTGCACACATTCAAAACCATCAAAGCCGGAGTTTTCTTCTTCTGCAGAAGCTACAAACACTCTGTTATATGATTGATTTTCAGAATCCAGAGCTAAAAAAGTGGCCATTAATGAAACCAGGCAACCTCCTGCATCATTGCTTCCCAAACCATAAAGTTTACCATCTTCTATAAGAGGTTCAAAAGGGTTCTTAGTCCACCTGTCAGAAGCCTTTACGGTGTCTATATGAGAGTTCATCAACAGCACTGGCCTTCCTTCCTGGTAATCTTTGCTGAACACCCAAACATTGTTTTTCTTACGATGCGTTTTATACCCCTGTTGAATCAATACTTCATTAATGATTTCAACTGCATTTTCTTCTTCTTTACTGTATGATTTCGTGGCTATTAGCTTTTTTAAAGTTTCAGTTGCTAGGTTTATATAGTTTGTAAGTTCCATATTTTTGTCATTGGTTATTAGTCATTTGTCATTATATATTGGACGAATCTTCTGGTACGCGTATTCACGTGTACTCATCTTTCCTTCATTTCAACTTTAAAATTCAAAAGAACCGAACGCGGAAATCCGCGCCCGATAAGGATAATTTAACCCTATTTCATCTCTGTGGGTCTCTGCAAAAACTCTGTGTTCAAATTCTTAATTAAATTATTTTAGTTCCATAAGAGACTCCTTGTTGAATAGCCACCAAATTACCAATAATTACTTCACCCACCCCATTGGATGAAGCTTTTAGTGCATTATCGGTTTTGGGCATCATACCAGTATTGATAACTCCTTCTTCCTGCAAATTTCGAATACTTTCTTTGTTTAACTCATCAATCACATCATTTTCATTATCAACACTTTTAAGCACACCAACTTTCTCAAAACTATAAATCAGTTTTACTTCGTAAACTTTTGACAATGCAATAGCTACATCCGTCACAATAGAATCAGCATTGGTATTCAGTAACTGACCTTTACCATCGTGTGTAATTGGAGCGATAACAGGCACTCCCTCCTGCTCTATCAACTCTGAAAGCGCATTTTCATCTACTTTAGTAATATCTCCAACAAAACCAAAATCAATGGTTGGATGTTTTCGTTTTTCTGCCCGCATGATATCAAAATCGCAACCAGCAATACCAATTGCCTTTACTCCTTTCGACTGCAGGGCTGCAACAATATTTTTATTTACATAGCCTGCATACACCATTGTCACAATTTTAAGGTTCTCAGCATCAGTAATCCGTCTTCCGTTCACCATTTCAGTGCTTATACCCAGTTGCGAAGACAACCTGGTTGCTAACTTTCCACCCCCATGAACCAAGAGTTTTTTGCCATTTATTTGAGAAAAAGCAGATAAAAATTCATTTAAGGCTCCGGAATCGTCAATTAAATTCCCACCAACCTTTACTATTGTGAGCTTATGCATTATAACAAGTTTTAAATTAAAGATTTAAGGGAACTTATAAATAAATCAATTTCATTTTTGGTCACATTTAAAGGTGGCAATAATCGAATAACATCAGGTTCAGAAAAACCCGTGAATATTGACTTTTCATAAATAAGCTTTCTTCTCAGTTCCTTTGCTCCTTCCATCACAAAACCAACCATTAAGCCGCGACCACGTATTCCAGCTACCTCTTCAATTTTTCGTAATTCACCTCGAAGATAATCGCCCATTTTTACAGCATTGTCCATCAGGTTTTCTTCTTTCATGATATCTAAAACAGCAACACCCGCAGCACATGCAAGATGATTACCTCCATAGGTAGTTCCCAGCATTCCTTTCTTTGCTCTAATTTTTGGTGAAATCAACACTCCTGCAATCGGAAAACCATTTCCCATTCCTTTTGCTGTGGTAATTATATCAGCCTGAATACCAGCATACTGATGCGCAAAAAACTTACCTGTGCGTCCGTAACCTGATTGAATTTCATCAACAATTAAACAAGCTTCATTTGCATCACAAATCTCACGTACAAAATGCAAAAAATCTTCGCTACCTTCATAAACACCACCAACTCCCTGGATTCCTTCAATAATAACAGCAGCAATTTCACCCTTTCCAAATTCCTCAAGCAAAGCCTGTTTATCATCTAACTCAATAAAACTTACCTGATGACCTTTATTGTATTCCGACCATATATTCGGATTATCAGTGGCAGCAATTGCCCCGCTGGTTCGACCATGAAAAGCCCCCTTCATAGCAACTACTCTTCCCTTTTCAGTATAAAAGCTTGCCACTTTCAATGCATTTTCAACGGCCTCAGCTCCAGAGTTGCATACGAACAAACTGTAATCATCGTAACCTGAAAGCTTACCAAGTTTATCGGCAAGCTCCATTTGCCTGCTGTTTTCGATAATATTTGTATAAAAAGCAATATTATTTAGCTGATTGGTAATAGCCTCAATGTATTTTGGATGTGAATGCCCAATGGAAATTACTCCATGTCCACCATAAAAATCAAGGTATTCCTTACCTTCCGAATCCAGGAGTTTTGCTCCTTTTGCTTTTACTAAATCAACATTGTATTTGCTGTATACGTCGAATAAATTCATTTATTAGATATTAGATATTTGAAATTAGCTATCAATCAATTTGTTTCAGAAACCTTAAATAATAGTCCACTTCTGTGAACCTCCGGGTAACAACCTTCAATTCTAAAATGCTATCGGTTTTAAATTTAGTCCTGTCGTCTCTTCAATTCCAAACATTAAATTCATGTTTTGAACAGCCTGACCAGAAGCACCTTTCAATAAATTATCAATGATAGAAACAACCATGATTTTAGAACCGTATTTTGCAGGGTACAACAGGCATTTATTAGTGTTTGCCACTTGCTTAACATCAAGTATTTCATCAACAATGGTAACAAATGGATGATCTTTATAATAAAAAGTATAATTTTCAATTATTTCCTGCTCTGACCAATCGCACTCAGTGTATGCTGTAGCCATTATTCCACGACTAAAATTGCCACGAACCGGAATAAAATTAATTGCATGGTCGAAATTTTCCTGCAATTGCTTTACGCTTTCTCCTATTTCTTTAAGGTGCTGATGTTTAAAAGGCTTGTAAATAGCCACATTATTATTCTTCCAACTAAAATGCGATGTAGAAGTAGGTCTTTGCCCTGAACCTGTAGAGCCGGTTATAGCATTAACATGCACCTCATTATTAAGTTTTTGAGCCTCTGCTAACGGTAATAATGCCAATTCAATGGCAGTAGCAAAACAACCCGGATTAGCGACTTTCTCTGCTGATTCAATTAACTCTTTATTCAGCTCAGGTAAACCATAAACAAAGTTATTTCCCTCTCGTTTGTGTCTAAAATCAGTACTTAAATCAATTATCTTAAGATACTTAGGAAGTGCATTTTCTTTCAGAAACACTTCAGACTTACCATGCCCTGAACACAAAAAGATAACGTCCACCTCACTATATTCGGGATGAGTAAAAGTTAAATCAGTATCTCCAATTAAATCCCGATGTACCTTAGTAATTTTTTCGCCAGCATGGCTGCTGCTATGTACAAACTTAATTTTAGCAAGGGGATGCCATAATAAAATTCTGATTAATTCTCCGGCGGTATATCCTGCCCCGCCAATAATTCCAACGTTTATCATTTTGTTATTATTTAGCACGAAGAATGAAGTCTGAAGTTAGAAGCGTAATATGCTAGATATCAGTATTTACCTTCCAGTTTCAAACTTCAATCCTCTATCTTAAATTATAGATTTCTTATTTCTTCCGGATTAAATAGCATGCCAGTGCAAAGGCACATTTTCTTCTCAGTTCGTTGAAGGATATCATAGTTTACACAGCTACTGCAGCCTTTCCAAAAAGAGTCTTCTTTTGGCAATTCTGAAAAAGTTACCGGACGATATCCTAAATCAGAATTGATTTTCATAACAGGTAAACTGGTGGTTAATCCAATGATTTTGGCATTAGGAAATCGTTTTCGCGAAAGTACAAAAGCCTTTGTTTTAATCATTCGGGCCAAACCAGATTTTCTAAAGTCAGAATCAACAATTAATCCTGAATTAGCAACATATTTTCCATGATCCCAGGTTTCAACATAACAAAAGCCAATCACTTTACCTTCACTTAGGGCAATAATGGCCTTGTTTTCTCTCATTTTTTGTTCAATATATGAAGGTTCTCTTTTAGCTATTCCTGTTCCTCTTATCTTCGCAGCAACTTCAATCATATCACAAATTTGAGCTGCATATTTATAGTGCTGATCATTGGCTTCAACAACCAGCACTTCTCGTTGTGTTTCTATAATAGTATCAATCATGTTTTTTGTTTTTGCTTTAATAATTAAATTCCGTGATTTGAGCTCAGCCATAAAACTAAGTTTTCAAAGACCTGCCCGGGTAGATAGAAATACCGTCAATGCGGGAGATAGATTGCACTATTTAAAACTACTTTAAAAAGGTAGACTTTGCTATTTGCTAACATTTCGGTCTGATAAAAATTAAATGGTTTACTCATACTCTTAAAACTAAAAAAGCCTACTGAGCTTGTCGGTAGGCTTTATATTATCATAATATACTATACACCAGCTACCGACATCCAATGATTTCGGGGAAAAAACGACGGCGTATTGTATAATGTCTTTTTGTATTCATTTAAATTTCGTTTAAAAAGCTCCCCCATTACAGGGAAGCTTTTTTAGTTATTGAAGCGCCTTTTTTAAAACAGTTATACCAGCATGGATAAAATTAATACGAAACTAGTACTATAAACTTCAACATCTTCTATTATTGACATAACAAATAAAACAGGAAAAATTAAGGAGCGCAAATAATTATACATTTTTTTATCTAAAAAAGTTAAACAAATTATAAAAAAAATCAATAAACAACTATGCTACAACAACTTACCAAAATACCACAACAACTAAAAATCCCGTATAATTATGCAATTAATGAATATTTTAGAAAGGAAAAGCCTGCGAAAACACAGGCTTTTAAAATGAACTAGCGAAAAATTTGAAAGAAGGATTAGTGTTGTTTATTCCCGCTTTCCCAAAATTATAATTACAACAATAGACCTAATACTATGCAGGTATAGTGCAAGTGAAACAGCATGGGCAAATAAACCCTTTTAATTATAACTAAAATCAAAGATTAGTTTAAGTTTATACGATTATCAGTCAGTTTACACCTAAATGGTTTCTTCCGTTTGAAAATCAATTTGTTTGCCCCAACCCAAATGGGAGCAAATTTGATAAGCTTCACTCCCTTTTAAGGTCGGGGTAAATGGAGAAAAGCAATTTGCGGTTGGTATAAACTAGCTGACAATCATTTAAGTTCATATCAAATCTAAAAAAACAAAAGGTATTCTTAAGCACAATAATTTCAATACTCTAAGAAAAAGAGAAAAGCTAAAAGCTTTACTGAAATAGTAAAAAAAGTTAACCTTTGGTTAATATTAGGTGAGTCCTTTCCAGGGAATATTATCTGCAAACTTTGCTAACACGGCGATGAGGATAATTACCAAAAACAAACCAGATAAACAAACTCCAATAATGGCTACTATTCTGCCAGCAATAAGGTTTTTATAAGAGGATTCTGTATAAACGTCTGGTTCGAGCAAGTATCTTCTGCGATCTTTTCCAGCAAGAATAATGGCAATAATTCCCAATATCAGTCCAAATATTCCGTAACACCAACAACTAACTACAGATAGTATTCCCAAAACCAGAACTGCAGTAGAATTGGGTAATTGGAGTTGAAAATTATTGTAAAAACCACCCGGATTATATCCTTCCATGAAAGTTAATTTGTATAGACACAAAAATTATTCTTTCCAAACCCGAATAACCAAAATTTCAACAATAATACTGCAAATTGCTAATATAATAAACCATTTCCAAAGATCTTTACGTTCTTTTAATGTATCATTAACCTGCACCTTTAACTCATCAAGATTTGCCGGAAGTAAAGAAGTATTAATCAATCCGTTTTTAGTTATTAATTCTTCTATTTCAGTTAGTTCGTAATAGGCCGGATCAGATTCTTTTCGATCGTAATTAAATGAAATGCTTTTTAAGGTATCCCCGTTGTTAATGATGTAATAGTTATTAGCTTTTTTTATATTATCCAGAAAGTTTAACCTCAGTCCAAACTCACCCATTCCAGCAATTTGCGGAATAAAGTCGATACTCTGCTCATAATCAACCACATGAAAAGTTTCTTCATTTCCTATATTATTCAGGTTTGACTCTATCAATTGGTCTTTACCAACTGTATAGTAAAGCTTTTCGTCAGTTTGACTATAAGAAGCAATATTATATAAGGTAGGTACAAAAATTGGGTGAGAAACAAAATCGCTATTTTCAGGATTTGTTGGGAACAAGAACAAATAAACCTTTCCTTTTTCGTAATTGCTCTGCACAAGCATCGACTTTCCATCACTTGCAGTTAATAAACTTCGGCTGGTAGACTGATAGTTAGCTGAAAAATTAAAAGATGACTTTATCTCAGGCAAACTTAACTTATCCAGCTTTTTCAAAAACACATCCTTGTAAACATAATGCTCATAGTTGATTTTAGCCAACTGAACGGGCTGATTGACAACAGGTTGCACCTTTCCAACACTAAGAGTTCCAAGCAAATCATTCAACTGAGAAACCTGTGAATTCTGGCCAGGAATACAAACCAAAACTCCGCCTTTGGAAACAAAACGCTTAATTTCATCAATCAAACCTGTGGAATACGATTCAAGTTCATCCAATATAATCAACTGATAATTTGAAAACTCAGAACTGCGAATATTTCCAGCAAAGGCATTTTGTATTGTGAATGAAGAATCGCTTTTAAATAAAGCATTAATGTATTTGTTCACAACTTTGTTATTAATAAGCAGTACAGAAGTTTTTTCGCGAATTTGATAGCTAAAATAAAAGCGATTATCATAAGTAATCGGATAATCAGTTATTTCAAGATAAGCAGGTAATAAACCAGCTTCGGTATTTGTGTAATTGATTGAAATGTTTTTTGTACTATTCGCCTCAATTTCAAAACTATTTATTGCTTTTTGTTTACCATTAATATAAAGACTTATCGGAATATCCTGATACTCTTCCTCTCCTTTATTAACAATCCTCAAATTTAATTCATCAAGGTTATTCAAATTTCTTCCGGGCGAACTAAACCAACATGAATCAATATAAATATTGTTTACCTTATTTGAAGCAAGAGGTAACAGGTAAGTAACTGTATTAGAATCGGTTTCAATCTTTTCAAAATCACTTATATTCTTCTGAAAATCAGATATGATGTATAAAATATGTTGGGCATTTTCGACATAGTTTTCCTTAAAAAAATCTTTTCTACGCTCAAGAATAGTTGAGATGTTTTTTGAATTTACTGACAATTCACACTCAGATATAAATTCAAGTAATTGTTGTTTATTAGTCAGAATTCTGTGTTTCGGTTCCAAATCATTGGTAAGAAACAGGAATTTTTGTCGGTTATCATAAGAAGCAACAAGTAATCGTGCCCGCTCTTTTGCTGCATCAAACAAATTTCCATGAATACTTTCAGCATTCATACTGTATGAATTATCAAGGTAAATGCTAACTATGCTCTCAGAGTTTACATCCTTTTTTTCAATTAAAGGGATAAACGGACGTGAAAAGGCAAAAACTAATGCAACAATGGTTAAAATACGTAACAATAAGATAATTAAGTTTTTAAGCTTAGATTTTGACTCACTAACATTTTTAATATTTTGCAAAAACTTTATATTGCTGAAATATACAGTTTTATGTATTCTAAAATTGAACAAATGGATGATAATTGGGATTGCTACCAGTAACAGGGCCCAAAAAAAAGTTGGATAGATAAAACTCATATTAGAATTAGAATGTGCTAACTTGGTGTTGTACTATATTCTTCTGCTATTTTAACAAGCAAATCATGCCATGGAGGCGCTGCCCTAAGCACATTTTCAAATAATTTATCGGGGTTTTTAGCTATTGCAGGATATATTTTGTGTATACCATTAATACACTCTTTCAAAAACTCAATAATTTCATCATCAGATGAAAATTCACTAAGTGCCCGATACTTTGGAAATTCGCTCCCTATCCCACCTCGGTCAGAGGTATAAATCATTTCATCATCTGAAATCCAATCTGTTAGCTGCTTTCTAAAAAAATCGCGGTACTTAAGCCTTAGTTCTCTGTTTATTCCATTCGTACGGACCAAAACATTCATACCAACATGACTATAATGCCTTTTGGTACTCACCTTAAAAAAACCAATGTTTATACCAAACACATATGTCATATCGCCATTGACAAAACCTAGACCATGAAAATGCCAGTCTCCTGATATTCTTTGATGGGTATATTTTCCAAGTTTATCTTTAAAATATGGTTTTATACTTAAAAAAATCTCCCGTATCCTATCCCTGTCAATTAAAATTTCGTCCATTCCGAAGTTTTTACCTTGGATTGTCTCAAAATCAATTAGTTGATTTGAGTTTATTTTGTTCTTTATCTGAAGTCAAATATAATAAAATTATCTATCAAACAAAAAGACATCAATTATAATCTTTTCCCCACCAAATAAGATACCAAAAAAGCACAAAAATAAAAGTATAATTGAACATGGAATGAAATTTATATTACTATTCTGATTTAGTATCAGTTAGCAGAATGCAATTATGATTTTATAAATGATCGATGCGTTTTATGGATTTTTAAAAGATTTGCATACTTTTGCTATTAGCTCAAATATCCAAAAAATACTACTTAATTTGAAAATTAAAATCTATAAAACATGAGAAATTTAAAAATCGCAAGCTGTATTATTGTAATTGTAATGTTTTTTGCATCATGCAGCCAAAAGCCATCCGAAATGATTTTAGGCGAATGGAAAATAACTGATATTCAGTCCAGTGAAGCAATTCCAGATGAATTAGCCGAGATTCATAGACAAACTATTGAGGAAATGAAGGCCAGTTCTAAATTAACCATAAAGGCTGATGGAACCTTTGAAAATAATATTTCTGAAACTTCTTCAAATGGAAAATGGGCATTAAGCGAAGATGCTAAAACCCTAACGATGACTTATGAAAGTGGTGATCAAGAAGTTTCAAATGTGGACGAACTTACTGAAACAAAACTAGTTGTTTCAATTGAAGTAAACGAAGCCAAAAATACCATTGTTTACGAAAAACAGGCTGCAAATTAGAAGTTAAAGGTTAATTGTTAAATGTAATATTGTATAACATTTAGCAATTAACACCTCACGAATTATTGCATAAATGAAAGATATTTGTATTGTTTATCAAAAAGATAACAAAACCTTAGCAAAAAAACTGGTTTCAAAACTTGAATCTGATGGCATTTCTTGTGCTGTTGCTCCAAGAGATTTTAAGTTAGAGGAAAAAGAATCGCTTACCGAAACAGTAACAAATGCTAAAATCCTTTTGTTAATCATCGACAATAAATCGGCAAAAAGTAAAGAACAGATGGATGCGCTTGAAGTGGCGCTTGAAAACGAGCTGGAAGTGATTCCCTTTGTGGTGGAAAAAATTGAATCTAACTTGTATTCAGAACATTTTTTCTACACATATAGCTGGGTAGATGCCTATGAAGATTCATTTGACGATGCTTATGAGGTATTGATTGATGCTTATGAAGAATTATCTGGCGAAAATGCCGGAACTAAAAAAAAGAAACCTGGCAAAAAAGGAAGCAAGCAAAAAGCTAATAATAAGGTAGTTGTGTATGGAATCATTGCAGTAATTGCTATTATAATCGCTTACTTTGTTTATGATAGTTTTTCAACCAGTGAACAATCGCAAACACTTGTTGGTCAATGGAGATTGAGCAACTATGAGGATAATGTAAAGCGATCTTCACAAGATAGTATCCTTTTTGTTACTCAAACAATTCCAACAATTAAACGAAACGCTTTACTAATTTTTAATGATGACAATACCTTTGAGAGACGAGGATTTAGTCCGGAGCCCCAAATAGGCAAGTGGCGTTTAAATGATGAAGGCACAATTTTGTATCTCGAACCTCATGGGACAACTGCTCGCACAGATCAACTAAATATTGAAGGTCTTTCGCAAAACAGTTTCACCATTGTGGTTGATGAAATGATGTCCGATTCAACAAGGGCGCATACAAGATTGACATTTTCAAAATAAAAATTGTTGATGGGGCAGATAAGAACTTTATTTTCTCGTGATCATACTACCATTTTTCCAAAACTGGGAGTTTTTTTGGCAGGACCTACACCACCAGATGGAAAAATGGAAAATGGCTGGCGAAGAAGGGTGATTCAAAAGTTAATAGAAGACAATCGCTTAAACCCATCAATGGTGGTTGTTGCACCTGAACCTGAATCCGGAAAATGGTCAGATATTGATGCTAAAACTTCATCAGTTGAACTAAATGAAATATTGGATAAACAGATTCCCTGGGAATGGCAGTATTTAAACCTCTGTGATATTACGGCTTTCTGGCTGCCAACCTATTGGGATGAAGCTCTTGCAAGGCCATTTCCTGCCAATATAGGTCCTACAAGCAGATGGGAATTTGGTTTTTTCTTTCAGGAGTATCTAAAGAACACGAAAAAACGGAAATTTATTATTGGAAGTCCTGAAGATGCAGAAAGTGTAAAATGGGCAAAGCGAATTACCGATATGTATGAAATAAAATGGCATACATTAAAAAAGGAAGAAAAGAATAAATTGGTTGCTGATTCTTTTATTGAAGAAATAGCCGAAACTTTATTAGCCAACAATTGGGAATACTAAAATAAGAGACGAATTAAATAAAGGAAATACGTTAACTTTAGACATTTAAAGTACTTAAAACTTCAAGCATTTAATGGCATGTGGAACATTCCAACAGTTGATATACCAGAGGAGTTTTTTTCTTCAAAAAGCAACAAACCCATTGGAGAATGTATTCTTTGTGGGAAAGAGCTTTTAGCTGATTATGAGCCCTATATCATTGAAAAAGCATTCAAAAATAACCAAATAACAAATGAAACTGAATTGATTTTTGAATATGCAATGTGCGCAAAATGTCAGCAAAGTACTGCCTCTGAACTATCAAAAGAAAGCCTGAAAAACATAAAAATGTACTATGAGTTGTATGTGAACTTTGAAGAACGACAGGCTAAACTTCAGAAGACTGAAAACTTTCAAATATCTGACTGGATAAACAAGTGTATTATAACCGGAAAACCTCTGAGCGAATACAAAGAATTTCAATATGGAGGAATGTTTCTTCGCAACCAGCTGCTGCTTGGAAATATTCCTTTTGCAGTTGGGGAAAAAGCAATTAACGAAATGCAGGAACTTATCTCAAAAAAAACAAGGGATTACCTGGATGGATTTAAAGATAAAATTATCCCACCAAGTGTGAGAGATAAGGTTCCGGATGATTTTTTGATTTTGATGTGATGATTTATTAAATAAACAAAGGCCTGAAGCATAATTCGGTTATAGTATAAGAGAACTCCGTTGACTACCTTAAATTTGTCTCCATTCTTTGATAGTTTCCAGAATTTAATTTGAAATATTTATTGTTGAGTTTGTCAGCATCCCAATACAACCAAAAATCTGTAACCAAAAGCGAATTGTCTTTGTTGATATCAATATTATCAATATCTGTTTCTTTACCAACCAAATAAACCGTTTTAGAAGGGTTTTTGCCTAAACTTGACAATAGAAGTGTTTCTGTTGAAAAAGCCCAGGGAATTTCAACAATTTCCATATCTAACTGTTCTTGACAGGCTATGAATTTAGATTCAGAAGTTTTACTTAAATCGGAAACAATTTTCGACAAATAATCTGTTCTCCTCTCGTATTTTAAAGCTCCACGAAAAATGAAAGTAATTGATAAAATCAAAACAATAACAATATACGATACAGATTTTAAAGTTACTCTGTGATTTCTTAAAACAACATCTTTACAAAATGGTATTGCAATAAAAACATTTAAAGGAAGAAATATCCTTTCCATTGCTATATCCGCATTCCCCTCATGATAAATAACAAGGGTAATTAAGAAAAAGAAGGTTGATGATAAAATAAAATAAATCAGTTTTAGCCAGTCTTTAGAATACAAGTAATTTATTAGTACAATAATTCCAGTTGTTACAGTAAAAAAATAAATGCCAGGAATTCGATTAAAAAAGAACTTAAAACTATATAATGTCCAAAATTTAGGCATCAACTCAACAAACAACCCTGGTTTAGGTAAAAGTTGTCCTTCATAGGAACCATCATCAGTCAATAAAACTTTCAATATCACGCTAATAATAAAAACAATCAGAAAAAAATAAATTTTAGGTTGCATCCAGGCTCTTTGATCAACAAGATAATATCCTAGAATAAAAATGAGCAGAAAAAAGCTAGTTGGGTGACTAAAAAAAGCAAGCATTCCAACCAATAAAGCGAATACATTCAATAAATCATTTTTAAGAACTGGTAAATTCCTTTTTGTTGAGACATAAATTAGTCCTAAAAAAAGAAATGAATAAGCAATTCCCTGGTGAATTTCTGTAACTGTATGAAAAAAACCAAGTGAAGTCCCCATAGCAAATGACATTACTAAAGCAATAGCAGCAAAATTGATTTTCAATACTTTAGCTATAACAATGAATATTAATGAATAAAGCACAACATAGCTTGCTGAAAAAATTATTGATAGACCTTTTAGAGAAACTCCCAGATTTAAGGCAATAATGGTTGGAATTTGAACTAGTGCTGTAGAATATCTATGTGCTTCAATATTGAAATCATTAAAAAAAATAATCTTGAAAAACTGGAAAGCTATATCATAGTAACAAATCCGCTCCTTATAATACATTATTGAAAGGGAAATGAGACCAAACATAAAAACATATAAAGCAATATCAAGAATTTTTCCTTTTGATAAATTATTACCTGAAATTTTCATTAAATCTAATTTGTTAAATTTTACCTTTGAAGTATCTCGAAAAACAATGTCTCTTATTTTTAATGATTTATTAACCATTACAGTATAATTTCCGGCTCATCTTTTTTTAATAAGCTAAAAATCGTTAGATTTTATGGAATAAATATTCATATTTTTATAAGCCCCTACTTTCTTATTTAAAGATGATTTTATATAATCAAAGCCTATCAAGCTGGTATCATTTGTTATAAAAAAATCAACCTTCGTTAATCTTTCAATTACATGTTCCTTTGATGTAAATTTCTTTTCGGCGGTGTAACCTCTTCTATTCATCAGATACAACGAAATATTGAAACTTTCGTCATTCATAAAGAGCACTTTTTCATCCTGACTAATACCTAAAGAATCTAAGAAAGGAGAAATTGTTTCCAAAGCAGACATATTAGTTATATAATCCTCATTATAAGAACCAAAATATCGCTCATTTATATTCTTCGCACAGAAAACCACATTTGCAACCAAAAGAATTACTATTGCAAAACGAAAATATATACCACGATAAAACTTTTTAAAGCGTTTTTGTAAGAAATAGAAAAAAGTTATAAAAATAAATATCATAAAAATTAACTGGTTAATCAGGTAATACCCATGATTATCAAACACATCAAACCATAATAAAATGAAGAGTACAAAACCAAGGAATAAAAATAAAGTTGATAAAAATAAAACTCTATTTTGCTTCTTATGGAAAATAAATATTCCAATTAGCATTAAAGCTGCCAAATATTGGACAACAGGACTATGATAACTTTCAAATAAGGCATCCCAAACATGAGAGATTATAGAAGTTATGCGGTCTATTGGCAACTCCCAAACAGGTAGTATTCCAATAAGAAAAACCCCACCATTATAGGCCTGATTATATTTATATGCATAATTATACCATGTATATATGAAAAGCCCAACTATTACAAATGGAATGAAGCTTTTTAATGGTTTTGTAAATAATCGATTGTCACCTTTTAATCTCACCCACCCTAACATTTCAATTACAAATAGCCCTAAAACAACCATGAAACTTGTTAAGGCGGGAATTTTTAACAACCCTCCAATCAGATACATAAACATTGAAATATACAAAAATGGCAGCTTATTACTACAATAAAACCTGTAAAAGAAATAAACTCCAAGCAATGCAAAACTAAAGGAGGGCACATTCATTAAGAAATTATTGGAATAATAGACAAGAATAGTCGAAGTATACATTAATAAACTAATGAAAATGGCTGAAAAAGAATCCTTTAGTATTCCTTCAATCGTTTTCATTAAAGAGAGAAGACCTACAAAGCACAGTAACAAAACCAACAAACGATATATAAACTCATGATATCCAAAAACTTTCCACAGCTGAGCAACTGAATAATAAATTAAAGGACAGTCACTTACTGTTTTGCCAGTTCCATCACCTGCTAAATAGTTGATTTGTGGTTCAAAAAAACCAATATCCTTATTATAGTAATTTTGAGCAAATGAAAGACAATCGCACTGTCTCCAGCGATGAACAGATTGAGGTCGCATGAATAATATGTCGTCAAACTGATAGATTAAAGACATTAAAACAAAAAGAAATAAAAATATTAATGCTGAATACTTTTTAAAATAAGGTCTTTGGACAGAAAGTATACTTTTCAATTTGCCAAAACCAGTTTTTAAACGAACCATGAGATTTCAAAATAATTCATTATCAGTACGACTAATTTTTGAGCATTACTTAGCAAAAAACCTGTTATTTTTAACAAAATAATTTCCTTCTTCTTTGTAAATATTGTTTGATACAGATCTAACCATTAAATTATTAATCCGCAGCTTTCCTCCTGTAACTAAATCATTATGAATTAAGAATTTCAGTTTATCCCCTTTTTGTGTTGGTGCAAAATAAAATTCAACCAACCCACAGCCATCCGGATTAACAAATTTCACAAACCTAAATACTTCCACTTCGATGTAATCCTTGCTGTTACCTTCAGAATCAGTAACTACCAGTTCGAATCTAGATCTCGGAATTAGATCTTTATTTAAGTCATCCATCCAGAAAGAAAAGCAGTTCAATGTATCTGATTGATACATAATTGTATCCAATAAGGTTTCCTGGCTTTTTGGATCGACCTCAATCATTCTATACTTTTCAGGAACAAAAGGATTACTTTTTTCGCTGCTTTTAAAAATAAAATGCCCTAAACTGTCTGAAACACTAAATCCTTGCTTGGAAAACAAAATTTCTTCTCTGCTTTTGTTCTTTTCAGCTAAAACAAAATCCTTTTGAAGTTTTGTAAGTGAATCTATCGTAAGCCGGTGTAAAGAGAAGTTTGTAGATGAGCAGACAGGACTAGAATATTTAATGATTCTGGCTTCATTTTCATTCAAACTACAATTCTCATTAGTAATCAACAAAATGTCTTTTTTATTAGGCAAATCTTTAAGAATGCGGAATGGATTCATTGGCTCAAACTTCAATTCAAGGCTTTTCATTGTTTGTGAAATCGATGTACGGCTTAGCAAAACAGACATTTGAGGCAATCCGGTCTTCCAGGAAACTAAAAAAGTGTTTTCCATTACATTATCGCAAACAGGTATCCAATATACTTCTGAGCCAATATGATAATAAGGTAAAGGTAGAACAGCCTGAAATTCATTAACATTAACTTTATTTACCCATTCGTTTTCAACCATCTTATTATTAACATCTTCAATTAAAGGCTTACGATTTTCCATTTGTTTACCTCTATTATAAACGTTTAAATATGCATCATACCCTCCCCAGCCTAACGCTATAAATATCAAAACCTTAGACAATATCGATTTTTTTTTTGAATGCCATTTCCATAATAGATAAAACACTGAAATATTAATAGTATAATAAAACAACCAGTTAAATCTCCCTACTGCTCTAAATTGACGCAAGGGTCCCATATAATTCCATAATTCCCATAATCCAAAAGCAAAAGGATAGGCAAAACTAAATAGCAAAGCAATGAATGCTCCCCAGAATAATGCATCTAAAAAATCATTACCCGTAATATGTAACCAAACCTGTTTTCTATCTCTCCATTTAAATCGCTTAAAATAGCTATAAAGAATAATCAGAAACCCAATTGTTGCAACTAACCCAACATAGGCTGTTCCTTCCCATTTCAAATAATCAAACTGGAAAAATTTACCATAGGGCTTCCCAATCGGCAAAAATACACCTTCGGGATGGGATCTGTTAAACAGAAAGCCCCATGGATATGCTGTTCTGTCAGTAACATCATCTGCACTTAGAAAATAAAAAATAATAAATGGAAGGATTATCTGAATAAAATAAGAAAATATCAAGAAAGTAACTTTACCAAACTTGTCTTTTTTTATGAAAAACAACACTAACAAAAAAAACAAGATCCATAATCCCCAGAAAGCAAAGAAATATGCATGAGTGGCTAAACTAACAAATGATAGTAATCCTATAATCGCAGATTTTAGATAACTTGGAGATTGGTAAAACAACAGCAAAAGATATAGCATTGCCGGAAAAAAATAGAGGTAAGCTAAATTGTAGTGCCCTCCAAACCTGTCAAGCTGCGGACTGAGGAAAATTACTATTGCTGAAACTAAAAAGCTATAAATTGGTGGTAAAGATAACTTTGAAAGAAACAAATACATAAAAACCAAGCCAATGACCAATGAAAATATCATCCAAACATTAAGGATTGAAATAACACTGTTTGAAAAATCAAAACCAAAATTTTCTAAAAACTTTAGAGTATTTATTATTAAGGGCTGGTTACCAGTATAATAAACTGATTCACCATAGGGATAGTTTTGAGAAATTGTATGTGAATATGCACTATCGAATGTTAAATGATAGTATGAACCATATGTACTTTTAAGGCCATCACCACCTTTGGCAAAAAAAACATAATTAGGTGACTTTAAGATATTTCCATAGAAATAATAAACCAAAAGGCTAGAAAGAATTAAAACCAGCAAAAGGTAAATTAAAGATTTGTAAGACCTATTTTTCACAAAAATTCTGTTTAAAATTTGAGTTCTGATAAAATGTTAAAGTAACTGATCAATGTGTTCATTAAATTACTCCTCATTTGAATAGTATTCAGCAACATACAATGGCCTGTTTTTGACTTCGAGATGAATTCGACCAATGTATTCACCAATTATTCCTAAAAAAATCAGCTGAACCGAACCAATAAATATGACAAGCAAGGCGGTTGTTGCATAGCCTGTTGTTTCATAATTTTCATTCGTAAGATAATCCCATACCATTGTTCCTCCCATTATTGCTGAAATGATTATAGCAATAATTCCGAAGTAGGTTGCAAAACGTAAAGGTTTTATTGAAAAAGAAAGGACACTATCAAGCGCCAATCTCAGCAACTTTCTTCTGCTATACTTTGACTTGCCTGCATGACGAACTGGTGCTTTAAATTCAATAATTCTTTTATTTTTTACTCCTATCCAGCTTATTAACCCACGAAACATTCTGTTTCCTTCCTTCATTTTCTTTACGACCTCAATATATTTTCTGTCAACAAGCCTAAAATCAGGCGCTTGCGCTGGAATTTCAAAATCAGAAAAGTAGTTTAAAAGCTTGTAAAAAAGCTTTCCTCTCCATCTATTAAACTTCGATTCTTGTAAATTATCTGTCCTTTTTGTTAGTACTAAATCTGTACCATCCAGCCAATACTTTAACATTTCAGGAATTAAATCAGGAGGATGTTGTAAATCTGCATCCATAAAAATTACACAATCTCCTCTGCTATAATCCATACCCGCAGTCATTGCCAGTTCATGACCAAAATTACGAACAAGGTCAACTAGTTTCACACTTGAATCTGAGTTGATAAGTTGTAATATTTCAGTCTTAGTACCATCAGTACTTCCATCATTCACAAATATCAATTCACAATTTATCCCAGCAGCTTGCTCCAAACAATTCATTAAAGCACCATATAGCTCTTTGATATTTTCTTCTTCATTATAAGCTGAAATGACAATACTTACACTACTTCTATTCGTTTTCATCTTAGCAAATCATTTTTTCTTAAATAACTTCATGTTATAATTATCCGGGATTTTTACTCTTTGGTAATACTTTTCAAGCATTTCGTTTATGGTACTTTCACATTCTCTTTTGTCTGGTTTTTCTCCCAGAATAAAAACATAATCAGCTGATTGCTCCATATTATTCGAATGCACCCAATAAACACAGGTACTATCTTTTTTTAACCCTCCTATCGTGTTATTAGGTATTTTGGGCTTCCATCTTATAGGAAACCAGCCTACATCAGCCTCATAATTTTCAAGAACAACCATCGGTTTATCGGCCCCCATATAATTTGAAAAATGAAGGCTTAACCAATTATCCGAAAAGTTTATAGGTATAACAGTTGAATTAGGTTCTATATAATCAGCGACTTTGTAAATGGGAGTTACAAAATTGTTCAAGTCTTTTGTAGCCAGTAAATATCGATAAACAAAACCAAGGTTTATCCCAATTATTACAACTACCGAGATAATGTTCAGCCATTTTGGAAATTTTTGAATAGCTAGCCATGCAATAAAAAATATATAAAACATCAGAGCAAATCTATCAGACATCATTCCTGCACCACCACTGTTAGGATAATAAAAATACACTAATAATACAACCAATGAAATAAGCAAAAAGATATCTTTTTTTAAGAATAATCCATTTTTAGTTGTATGAATAATTTTTTGCCAAATACTTTGATCTTGCTTATAATCAATTTGTTGTATTCTTTGAAAAAACAAAATAGCAGTTAACCCAACAAATAGATGATAAAGTACCTCAGTAAGTCTTAATTCAGGTTCATATGACAAAGCAATAATAGGCCGGATATCTTTTATCCATTTTATTAACTCTGAATTATCTAAATATTCGTTCTCACCTGAGAAATCTCTTTTAAGAAAAAACCAGAGGAAAAGCAGCAAAGATGGAAGAGAAGCAAAAAATAATGTTGCTATTTGCTTGAAGTGAGTTTTTACAACTTTCTTTATGCTTCTTTTGTTTTGATAGGTTTCCCAGACCTCCTGTAGAGCTAATGTAAATATACTAAAAAGTAAAAATGCATAAACCAGCAGATGAGCGAAGTAAGTAATACTTATCAGCAAAAATAAAACAACTGACATCCTCAATATGTTCTTTTCGTTTTTCTGTTTTAACCAATAACTAATCGTGTAAAACAAAAGAATAAATGCTAAACAATAGTTGTAAAAACCAATATAGAACAAAAAACTATATGTAAATGGAAAAATAATATAGCTTAAAACAGGCTTATTATAAATTTTAACAAATGACCTGAATGACAATGGCAACAAAACAAAATATAAAATCAACAATACCTTTTCGGCCACCCAGGCAGGAAGAAATAAATTTGTAAGGGCAAGTATAAA
Organism: Bacteroidales bacterium; assembly: GCA_050296515.1. Classification (GTDB taxonomy): domain Bacteria; phylum Bacteroidota; class Bacteroidia; order Bacteroidales; family NBLH01; genus NBLH01. The sequence goes on from JBNKRJ010000051.1 coordinate 54,120, forward strand.
ATGCGAAAGCCAGTTTGGTACCGGTTCCGGGTTAATTGCAAAATAATTGTTCAAAGTGCTATGCGAATTAAACAATAACTCACTGATAATATTTGAGTTATATAAATGTGCCGGACCATCCATTGTTGGGAAAAACCGAAATAAAAGAACTGGTAGCATATTTAATAATATCATTAGTTGAAATAATTTCTTTTCACTAATTATTGATATTATTCTTTTAGAGCTAGTTTTGAACATTTATCCGATTTTGGTTTATGGGGTCAAAAATAAAAAAACATCAGCAAAAATTGACCGATGTTTTTAACTATGAAGAGAGTAAATGGTATTCAATAATTATAACTGCAACCTGCTTTTAAATGGTAAAAAGGTCATAAAATCAGCATGATGAACCACATATGCTTCGGTTGAGCGTTTTACCAAATCACCTTCGTGAGCATGAGCTGCAATAATATGGCAAACCTCAGCAGGAACAGCACATTCTTCTGCTAAAGAAACTCCTGAGAAAGGATGACGCAAATACTTTCCATATGCTCCCTGAACTGCTTTTCCATTGTCATCTAGCTCATATTCAAGCAATTTACCAACATCAGCTAAAATAGCACCTGCTATTAAAACATCCATATCAACAGGTAAATCATCTTTGAAAAACTTGTTCATTTGTTCTCCTGAATCCTTTGTTATATGCACAACAGCACGTTTGTGTGCCAAAAAAGTCACGTTGCAATTTGGAACCAATAAAGTAAATGGAATAGTATTTAAATCATCAGTAGTTAAAACACTTCGCTCTAATGCCAATTCCCAAGTTTTTGCAGTTTTTTCGCGTAATTCTACATCTTTAATCCAAGCTAATTCTTCACCCCAGAGTTTTTTCACATCATCAGTCATAATATAGTAATTTGAAGTTAGAAATTTGAAGTTAGATATTACATGTAAACATCTATGTTCAAGTCCATGTTTTCTGTATCAAAAATAGTGGAAAATGATACGATAAAGTATGACTTTGCTCAGTGAATCAGAAAAAGGGAAAATACTATCGTTTTTAAAAGTTTTGCATGAGGATAGCGAGTATTTTACAATTTTATAAGACTTAAAATATCAATCAACTTTGTTACTTCATAGGTTGGTTTTGCATTCGATTCATTTTTAGTCCTCTCAGGATTAAACCAGCACGTATCAATATTTGCCAAATTTCCACCAAGCATATCCGATTTCAAACTATCGCCAATAATCAATATCTCTTTCTTGTTATGGAAATTGATTTTATTTAAAGTGTATTCAAAAAACAATTCATCTGGCTTAGCAGCACCAACTTCTTCAGAAACTATAATATGTTCGAAATGTTTATCTAGTTTTGATTTGTTAAGCCGATTGTACTGAGTTTTCTTTATTCCATTGGTAATGATTGCAAGCTTTGCATCACCATTTAATTTTGTCATGAGTTCATAAGTACCGTCAATGACAAAACTACTTTGTCCAAGAGCATCCAGGTATTTTGTACTAAAATTTCCAGGATCAATATTTAAATTTAGATCATTAAATAAAATCTCAAATCTCTTTACACGTAACCTTTCAGAGGTAATTGTTCCGTTTTCGAGTTCTGTCCATAATTTGGCATTTATTTCTCGATATTTATCAAGATAATTAGGGTAAAACTCTTGATTAAAAGCTTTGAATGCTTCCAATAATGCAAATTTTTCAGACTGGTCATAATCAAGTAATGTTCCATCGGCATCGAACAACAGCCACTTGTATTTAATCATTTTTATATTCTTTTATAATTTTCAAGCACATTTTCAGGGAATCTTACCGGCCTGTTTTTTTCCATACTAAAATAATATCCCATTTGTTTGCCTTCGCAATAAACAATATCGTTTTCGACAATTTCAAAAGGGGCCACCCACGTACTTTTCTCTAGTTTTTCGATCCAGGCTTTGCCTATTGGATGACTATTGATTGTCAAGGGCTTAATATATTTAATATAGGTTTCTGCCAAAATCGGGGGAATTATTTTCTTTCAACATTTCTTCAAGTGGAAAATATTTATTGAGTATAGCAATTCTTAAATCTTTGAACCATTTTACATAAAAAGTATTGTTTACAATTTGCATGTAATCAGTATAGTAAGATTTTACCTTTATGGATTGTTCAATGTACATTTTTTTTGGTCATTTTTAATCCATTAGTTTAAATTTGAAACTAAAAAAAATTTCAATAACTAAAGTATAGACAATCCTCCATCTAGCAAAGTCAAATTTAACCACGATTGCATGGGGCTAAAACCCCAAAAGGGACACATCTCTGCATCCCTTATCTTATCAATATAAATCAAAATCAAGTAAACTACTTGTCTAATATTTTACAGTTTTGCAATTATAGCATCTGCCATTTGCCTGGTTGAAGCGGCGCCATTGTTAATTACATCAGGCTTACCACGCATCTTCATCATATCATAAGTGCGCACTTTACCTTCTTCAATTACTTCAGCAACAGCTTTACGGATTTTCTTCGCAATCTCGTTTTCTTCAATAAAATCAAGCATCATACAAGCTGATTCAATCATTGCAACAGGATTCACAATAGAAGTCTCATAATCAGCATATTTAGGTGCAGAACCATGAGTAGGTTCAAATACTCCAACACCCGAATCGGGATTAATTTGAGCACTACATGCAAAACCTAAACCACCAATAAGACCAGCAAATCCGTCAGATACGATATCTCCAAACATATTACCTGCTACGATTACTCCGTAATCCTCAGGGTTTTTGGTTAACCACATCATTTGCGCATCAATATTAGTGTTCCATAGTTCAATCTCAGGATAATCAGCTTTTTGCATTGCCAAAGCCATTTTGTACATCATTCCTGAAGTTTCGCGAATAACATTTGGTTTTTCGCAAAGGGTAACCGACTTGTATCCATATTTTTTAGCGTGCTCAAATGCAGCACGAAGAATACGCTCAGTTGCCTTTTTAGTAAATATTCTTGTTGAAATTGAAACTTCTTCTTTTGGTGTTTTACCAAAATTCTTAGCAAATTTAGGGTGAGTCATAAAAGCATCGTAAATCTGCTCAGAAGGGTTCGACCACTCAACACCACCATATAAACCTTCAGTATTCTGACGGAAAATAACCACATCAACCATAGGCTCTTCAATCTCATCGCCTACTCCACGACGGATGAAGTTTAATGGGTTTCCTTTGTAAGTACGGCAAGGACGGGCACAAATATCCAAACCAAAATGCTGACGCAATCCAACAATAGGACTTGAATATACCAAACCTTTTTCTTTTAATTCAGGAGCAAGTTCATCAAAAGCTTCGTCTTTTGGTTTTGAAGTAATCGCACCAAACAGCCCAACTTTATGTTCCTCTAATAGTTTAATTGTACGTTCTGGCAGTGGGTTACCCTCTATACACCAAAATTCCCAACCAATGTCTCCTTCAACATAGTCAGCATCAAAACCAGCTGCTGTAAGCACCCTGATAGTTTCGTCCAATACTGCTTTTCCAATTCCATCACCTGGCATAGCCACAATTGTTCTTTTTGCCATATCTTTATAAGTTAGTTACTAATTAATTGAATTAATTTTCTGACTCAAAAATAAGACATTTTTAAAGGCGATATAAAGGAAAAAGATGATTTAAATCAGGTTTTGAATCGCAGATAATCAAGTACTTATGATAAAAATAAATGGAATTACCTAACAATGTTATAGATACATCACAAAATTCCACCCTCCGCAGAAAACAACATGACAAAAATCATGATACTTGAACTTAGAACCTAGAATTTAGAATTTTGAAGTTTGAAATTAGATATTCTTATAAACTAACTTTCTGGTACACTAAGTTCAAAGTTCCAATACACTAATTTCTGAAATTCATTTCAAATGCCTCACTACCAAATAGAAAAAATAAATCCAACCTAAAAATAATATTGAACCACCAATAGGATTTAAAATTCCAAACTTTCCAACATCAACAAACGATTTGGTAAAAATAACTCCCTGAAATAGTAAGCTTCCTACAACAAAAGCAATGGCTACATAATTGAATTTAATGGTCGGAAATAAATGCATAAGTATACCAAGTAAAATTAATGCAAGTCCATGATACATAGTAAAATCACGAGCAATCTGAAAGCTTTCAACGGCTTGTCTTTCAACCAAGGTTGGTTTTAGGGCATGACTTCCAAGAGCTCCAAAAAGAATTGAGATAAACGCAAATAAAATTCCGGTTGCTATGGTTAATTTCATTCGATATATAATTAAAATTTAATTTGGCTAAAAGTATAAATTCTAGTTAACTTAGCCACTCTTTATTTAGACTCGAGATGCAAGATTTTAGATATGAGAATATAGATTAGCTTATAAAATATTTAATCTACCCGCTCAAATCCAGCGATTCAACACTCAGGTCTAATTACTCAATACTAACATCTAAATTACTATATAAATGAGTGAAATATTGAAATTAAAACCGGAAGCTATTTGGAAATACTTCCATGAAATTACGCAAATACCCAGACCTTCTAAAAAGGAGGAAAGAATCATTCAGTATTTATTGGATTTTGCGAAAGAACACAGACTAGAAGCAAAAAAAGATGAAGTTGGTAATGTTGTGATTAAAAAAGCTGCTACTCCCGGCATGGAAAACAAGAAAGCTGTAATTCTTCAAAGTCATACGGATATGGTTTGTGAAAAAAACAACGATACTGAGCATGATTTTGATAATGACCCAATTACAACCTGGATTGATGGCGAATGGGTAAAAGCAAAGGGCACAACTTTAGGTGGTGATGATGGAATTGGCATTGCTGCTTCATTGGCAATTTTGACTGATAACACTGTCAAACATGGTCCAATTGAATGTTTTTTTACAGCTGATGAAGAAACAGGCATGTCAGGAGCATTCGGACTTCAACCCGGATTCCTGGAAGGTGATATTCTGATTAACCTGGATTCCGAAGATGAAGGTGAATTATTTATTGGTTGTGCCGGTGGTATGGATACAACAGTTTCTTTTGACTATAAAAAAGAAGAAGTTCCATCCGGATATTATTCATGTAAAATAACTGTATCGGGCTTAAACGGTGGTCATTCTGGTGATGAAATTGACAAAGGACTAGGAAACTCAAATAAAATTTTGAATAGATTCTTACACAGAATTTCTAAAATCGTAGATGTTCGTTTAAGCGAATTTGATGGCGGAAATTTAAGAAATGCTATTCCACGTGAAGCATGGGCTATAATAAATGTTCCAAATAACGAAAAAGAAACTATAAGAAAAGAATTGAATGTTTATGCAGCTGAAGTTCAGGCAGAATTTGCTATTACTGAAAAAAACCTGAAACTTGATTTAGATACAGTTGATACCCCGGCATTTGTTATTGACAAAAATACGCAACAGAATTTAATAAAGGCATTATATAGTTGTCCGCATGGGGTAATGGCAATGAGCCAGGCTATTGATGGATTGGTAGAAACTTCAACAAACCTTGCTTCTGTAAAATTCAAAGGAGATAAAATTGAAATTTGTACAAGCCAGAGAAGTTCAGTTGGAACAGCTTTAAAAGATGTTGCGAACATGGTAGCAAGTGTTTTTCAACTAGCTGGTGCTGAGACAGTTCATAGCGATGGTTACCCTGGATGGAATCCGAATTTGGATTCAGATATCTTAAGAGTGACCGAAACTGCTTATGAAAAATTGTTTAATGAAAAGCCGAAGGTAAGAGCCATCCATGCAGGACTGGAGTGTGGGTTATTCTTAACAAAATATCCAAATCTTGATATGGTTTCATTTGGACCAACCATTAAGGGGGCGCATTCACCAGATGAAAGAATGAATATCCCAACTGTTCAAAAATTCTGGGATTTACTAGTAGAAGTTTTGGAAAATATTAGTGATAAATAATAAGTTAGCAGTCAGCAGTTGACAGTCTTTTGACAAAAACTGTAAACTGTAGACTGCATAACTTAGACCACTTCTCCATATACAAGCAATTTAAATTTACATTCTGTACACAAATAACCAACTTTTATTCTAATCAATGACCAGATTATCCTCCAGAGCAACTTCTTTTTGGAAGAACATTTTTCCAATAATTATTTTCTTTGCATCAGTTATGTTTGCAGCTAATATGGTGGCAAATGAAGCACCATTTTACATAGCTCTTGTTCTTGGTTTTTTGTTGATATTTTATTCATTTATTTCTGTTCGCAAAGCAAGGCAGGTTCATTACGACAAAGAATACTTATACATTGAATACCAGCCGGAATCAATAAAAATTCCTTTAACCCGCATATTAGAAATAAATGAGTATTGGATAACGCCCAGAACAGCAACAATTGTTTTAAAAGAACCCTGCCAGATAGGACACAAAATAAAGTACGTACAGCGATTCAAGCTATTTTTATTTTCAGCAAATCATCCTGATGTAGTAAAACTATACGAAAGGTTGAAAGTAAACGCTAAAAAAGAACTGGAAACTTCAAAGAAAGAAAAAGGAAGAATTTATCGTTTATTTGCTGATTAATAAAAATATTCCTGAATAAATTAATAGTTTATACAGAATGGTTATCATGTAACAGAAAACAAATTTTCTTAACATGCTAATCCTTAGGCATTATACCAAAGTCTTTTTTATTACCTTGATGGCGGTTTGGTATTAGAATTTTAATTCTCTTTTGGTTGATATTTTTCTTTTAGATAATCGTATGTTGCCATTTGTGATCGTACAAGGGATTTATCGTTTACAATAGGAATATTTCTCATTTTTTCGCCCACAAAGCAAGCCTTCACATTATCTTTTAACTGTATGTTTAAAATATCAAGCAACTCTTGCTTTAATTCATTATCATAAACTGGAAATCCACACTCGATTCTTCTGTAAAGATTTCGCTTCATCCAATCGGCTGAGCTTAAATAAATTACCGGATCACCTTGATTATTAAACACAAATACCCTTGCATGTTCCAAAAAGCGGTCAACAATTCTTATTACTCGGATGTTCTTACTATACTTTTTACCAGCCTTAAGAATACATGAGCCTCTTACAATTAGGTCAACTTTTACTCCCTTTTGGCTCGCCTTGTATAACAAATCAACCGTAAAAGGATCCTGCAAGCCATTCATTTTAAGCAAAATATATCCCTTCCCTCCTTTTTTGGCAATTTCAATTTCTTTTTCAATCAGTCTTGCAAAAGTTTCAACCATATTGTAATTAGGCACCAAAATGTGTTTGAAGTTCATCTCAATCTTTTGATCCTCAAGATGTGCAAACAGTCGCTTCAAGTCTTTAATAATTCCTTTGTGCGAGGTAAATAGACCGTGATCACCATAAAGCCGGGCAGTTTTTTCATTAAAATTACCAGTACCCATAAATGCCTGACTTTTTAGCTCAGCTTCCGGCTTTCTTATAACTAAAGCAACTTTTGCATGAACTTTTAAGTTAGGAATACTGTAAATAATTTTAACTCCTGCCTTAAGCATCTCACTAGCATACAACAGGTTGGCCTCTTCGTCAAATCTTGCTTTTAACTCCACAAACACGGTTACTTTTTTGCCATTTTCAGCTGCTTCAATTAAGGCGCTAACCACTTCAGAATGTGTTGCAACCCTGTATTGTGTAGACATAATTTCTGTCACTGAATCATCTCTTGTAGCTTCTCTTAAAAACTGAATAAAATGATCGTAAGTCTGGTAAGGTACACTTAATAAATAATCCTTTTTATTTACGCAAGAAGAGATTGATTTTCCACTCATAAAGTCAGGAATCCTAACTCTTGATAATTTCATATATTCAAGCTCTGGCGAATGTGGGTTTGGAAATGAGAAAAAGTCACGAAAATTATGATGGGTCCCTCCTTTAACAGTAATAGAGCTATCAATTCTTAATGCATCGAGTAAATACTTCAACATTCTGTGAGGGATATCCCGGTAATGCAAAAACCTGTTTGGTTCACCTAATGAACGTGATGCCCTTATAGATGAAATGGCATTTATTAACTCCTCCCCTTCGTATTCATCGTAATCCATATCAGCATCACGAGTCAATTTTATTGAGTGCCAGTCTTTTACCAGATAACCTGGAAATATTTTATGAACAAATTTCATAATGGTGTCATCCAAAAAGATAATCGAATGTTTCCCATTTTCCGGAGGTAGTGTGATAAACCTTGAAATATTATGGTCTGTGGGCAATTTTATCAAACCATATTTAGGAATTCGCCTGCTTAAACTCTTAAATGCAGAATCCTTACTATAAAGTTCAAGAGCCAGATATACCTGACCTGTTTTTAGAAAGGGATAAATCCTATTCCTAACTAACAAAACCGGTTGAATGGTTGATAATATTTTTGAATCAAAAATATTTTCAAGAAATTCTGTTTGGCTATCAGATAATTCTGCACCCTTTTCTAAAAGATAGATTCCATTCTTTTTTAATTCAGGAACTATTTTCTGTTCAAAGATTTCATGAAATTCAGCTTGATGTAAACTAACTGTTTGGTTTATTTTACGAATTATTTTTGCAGGATCTCGTTCACCAAATCCCTCAGGAAGAAGAGTTTCTGATTCAATCAACTGCCGATAATAACTTACTCTTACCTGGTAAAATTCTTCAAGGTTATTCGAAAAAATAGCCAAAAACTTGATACGTTCATAAAGTGGGTTTGTTTCATCTATTGCTTCTTGCAAAACTCTATAATTAAATGAAAGCCAACTTAAATCACGATTATAGTAAGAGTATTTGGACATAGAACGCCTTGTTTGTTTTTAGTATTATCTAACAAATATAATAATAGTTTACTTGTTGGCTCGCTAAAAGGATTTAATTTGTCAGCTATGGAGTAAGTCTTTTGATAATATTTTCATGCTGAGGAAATTTACTCAATAGATTATCCTTTGTAGCCAGCTGAAAATCAGCAAAATCAAACCCGGGTGCAACAAAACAGCCAACTAAAGAATACTCTTTGGAGTTGTCTGGTGAGGCACCAAACCAACAACCTGCCGGAACAATATGCTGAGGGAATTCTCCGTTCTCCAAATTCAGGCCTAGTTTTAAAACCTGGTAATTACCAGAAGGATCAATAACATGTATATTTAAGGGATCTCCAGCATGAAATGCCCAAATTTCGTCTGATTTAATTCTATGAAAATGAGACACTTGATCGCCTTTTAATAAAAAGTAAATGGAAGTATAAAATTTACGATTACCGCTATACCTTTCAGGAAGTGCTTCTGCATTTATTATTTCATTTGCAGCAAAAGTTTCATAATAATAACCTCCCTCAGGATGAGCTTGCAATTCAAGTTTGCTGATCCAGTATTCTGCATTCATTTGAGTCGATTTTAAAACAAAAATAATCCAAAATTTGAATAAAAAAAGCTGTCCAAAAGAACAGCTTCAAAATAACTTTAAGAATAAATAATCTACAAACCAAATGCATAATAATATCTTCCGGGTATATCTTCGTAAACTCCGGCAATCATAACCCCACCTTCCTTATTATCAACCAATTTCAAGAAATCTTCAACTGTTTTAACAGCTTTATTGTTTGCATGAGTAATGATGAAACCTTCTCGCATTTGTGTATATCTTCTTAGTTTACCTTCGTTAAGTTTAACTACTTTAACTCCACCTTCAATACCCAATTTGTGTGCAGTTTTTGAATTGATTGCTTCAAGTTCGCAACCCAAAACACTCATTAATTCCTTGTCTTCTTTCTGAACCATGTCTGTAGACCCCGAGCGATTACTTAAAGTCACAGAGTATTCTTTTCTTTTACCTTCCCGATCAACCAAAATCTTTATGTCATCTCCCGGACGATGGCCGGCAATAATCTCCTGAAGCTTTGGCGTAGAATTGGTTGTTTCACCATCAATTGATAAAATAACATCTCCTTCTTTTAATCCGGCTTTAGCAGCAGCACTGTTATTTAATAAGCTATCGATATAAACACCTTCGGTTACGTCTAGTTCTTTTTCTTTTGCTAAATTTCCATCTACAGATTTAATTGTAATTCCAAGTACTCCACGCTGAACTACTCCAAATTTTAATAAATCCTCAACCACTTTATTTACAATATTGCTTGGCACGGCAAAGCCATATCCACTATAAGATCCTGTTGGACTGGCAATTGCAGTATTTATTCCAATCAGTCCTCCCTGAAGGTTTACCAATGCACCTCCACTATTTCCCGGGTTAATGGCAGCATCGGTCTGAATAAAACTTTCTATTGCATATTCAGCTTTTAATATATTGATGCTCCTTGCTTTCGCACTGACAATACCAGCAGTTACAGTTGAATTCAAGCTAAACGGGTTCCCTACAGCTAATACCCATTCACCAACTTTTACATCATCCGAATTAACCAATGGCAAAGCAGGTAAGTTTTTTTCTTTAATCTGAATCAGGGCTAAATCTGTACTCGGGTCAGTACCAATCACTTTTGCTTTGTAATTCCTGTTATCATACAATGTTACCTCAATATCATCCGCATTTTCAATTACATGATTATTGGTAATAATAAAACCATCTGAATTTATAATTACACCAGATCCGGCTGCCATCTGTATATCAGGCTTTTGCTGATAGTTTTTAGGGGATTGTTGCGGGCCAAAGAAAAACTTGAAAAAATCGTCGTTATAAAAATCACGGAAAGGATCTTGCTGACGATAACGATTATGAGATCTATTTACATAACTCGTTTTGATGTGTACCACTGAATTTACAACTTTATCAACTGTTTTTGTAAAATCAAGTGGCTCAAAGTCTCCATTTTCAGTTTGACGAAACAATACTTTACTTGTTGGCGAAGTATTTATATGTTCAATTTTAATAGAATCATCATTTCGCTTGGTAAACATATTTAGCGCAGCAAAAGAACCGATGCTAACGACCAGGGCAATTAAACCTGATAAAAATATCTGCTTCTTCATGTCTTTAAATTTTTAGTTTATCATTTAACTATTTTTGGTTTATTAAATCTGTAAGCCAAAAATATTTTTTTGAAATGATAAAAAGTGTTAAAAAATTCTAATCAATATTAAGCGCATGAATAAGGACTGCAATGAACACAGCCATAACAGTCCTTAAAACAACACTTTATAGATTTTACGAGATATCAATCACCCTTGGTGGTTTTGGCTTAGCCTCTTCTTTTTTAGGTATGCTAACGTACAAAATTCCATTCTCGTATTTAGCATTAATTTTTCCGTCATCGGCAGATTCAGGGAGCGCAAATGAACGGCTAAAAGACTGATAACTAAACTCTTTCCTTGAATAATTGCCTTCTGACTTTTCATCTTCCATTTTCTTTTCAGACGAAATGCAAAGCGTATTATTTTCAAGGTTGATTTTAAAATCTTTCTTAGTCATGCCTGGTACAGCCATCTCTACTTCAAAACCATTATCATCTTCCTTAATGTTTACAGCAGGTAAGGTGGTATTTGTATCAGAGAAATGCTTGTTTGACCAGTTTAACAAATCCTTGTCAAAAAAATCATTAAAAAAGTTTGACCATGATGGTAGATACTCATTGCGTTTCATTAGTGACATAATAACCTCCTTTTTTTAAGTTTTACATTGTTTTCTGATTTAAAGTTTAATTCTGTAAAGAATTTTTCAAACAAAATGCCAAATAAGACCACCAACCAACACATCATCAAATAAATAATTGATTATCAAATATTTAAAACAACATCTAAAAAGTTGTCAAATTTTCACAACCAGACAAATAGTCAGCAACAATCGCTCAATTAAAGACATATTGTCGTGAATCTATGATTCAAAAGTTCATAATTAATTAAACTTGAAAGTGCAATATTTTATAGATATTTGTGTGTCACATATTTATAGATATTTAACCTAACCATAAATGAAAAAACCATTTTTTATCCTTGTTATTAATATAGTTTCTAACTTTTCGATGCTTGCCCAACTTGAAACCGCCATGACATTCAATATCAGACTTGATACAGAATCTGATATTGAAAACAATTGGCATTATAGAAAGGCCGAGTTGGTTGAGTTGATAAAATTCTATCATCCGGATATACTTGGTATTCAAGAAGCTCTATCAAACCAGATGGAATACATAGACAGCTCACTTACCGATTATGCATTTGTTGGCGTTGGTAGGGATGATGGAAAAAAAGCTGGCGAGTACAGTGCTATATTTTACAATTCGAAAAAATTTACTATTATCAAAAGCAATACTTTTTGGCTGTCTGAAACACCCGGGAAAGTATCGTTTGGTTGGGATGCTGCTTGCAAAAGAGTTTGTACTTATGCATTATTTGAAAACAAATCTACAAAAAAGCAATTTTGGGCTTTTAACACTCATTTTGATCACCAGGGTGAAAAAGCAAGGATAGGATCAACGAGTCTTATCGTACTCAAAATCAAAGAATTAACCAAGAATAAAAAACCAGTTGTTCTAACTGGTGATTTTAATATGACACCAGAGCATGAAAGTATCAAGACAATTAATAAACTAATGAAAGATGCCAGCAGTATTTCGAAGACAAAGCCTTATGGTCCAAATGGAACTTTTAGCGGTTTCGATACACAAGCGGTTGCAAAGGAAAGAATTGACTACATCCTTGTAAATAACTTAAATGTAAATAAATACAGGCACATTGATGACAGAAGAAAAAACAATCTGCGAATTAGTGATCATTTACCTGTAATGGTAGAGTTTTATTAAGAAATATCAATTTATAGCTAAAATAATATGAGTTTAATTAAACTAATAGATACCAAAAAATATGATGAGGCTATAATGCAATGCAAAAAGCTTATAAAAGATGGTATTAACACTGGCGATGAATCAACCAGCTTGACCGGTTATGTTTATCTTGCAATCATTTACACAAGACAAAACAAGCTAAAGAAAAGCAGGGCAATTTTTGATGAATATTACCTTGAGATATTAGATGAATGTACAAGCTTTTGGATTGGTACTGAACTGGTTAACACCTACCTCTCGTATGGAGAGTTAAAAGCACCCTTAAACTATCTTAACGAATATCTTAACCAAAATCCTGATGATTTTAAAGGTTTGTATCTTAAAGGGCATGTGCTATATCTGGGAAAAGAATATGAAGAGTCCTTGAAGGTTTTGCAAAAGGCTATAGAAATAAATAATTCAAACAAAGGTTTGCTCTATAATGTAGCCATGGTTTATAAAGAACTAGGGAATGATGAACAAGCATTTAGATACTTTGAACTTTCATATGAAGCTGGAAACGATAAAGCAATTGAAGAAATTATAAAGCTTCTCTTTAAGAGAACCGGGTTTTGCGATTACGAAAATTGCGAAAACCCCTGTTGTACAAAAGTTAAACTAAAGGGAATTAACGCATTGACAGTATCCAATAAGCAAAACTTCAAAGCTCTGGTAATTAATGATTCACGAAACAATTGTTGGATAAAATCAGGCAAAACAAAAAAAGGTCACTGGGTGTTTGAATGCAAAAACTTCGGTGAAAACAATTTTTGCAATGACTATAAGAATCGTCCCGAAACATGTAGAGATTACCCTTCTTCACTATTTGTAAAACGAGCCTGCTGTTCTTATGATTTTGAAATAAAAGAAAATCCTGTTCCTTTTAAATCAAAATCATCTCTGGCTGTGTTGCTCGATATTTTGGATAACTACAAATACCAAAACGCAAAAGAGCAACTCTTGCTTAAAAACAAAGAATTGCTCAAATCTTAGTGACATTTCAAGGCTAATTGCTACTTTTCACCTTTGCTTTATTATTATTGAAGTTGCCTCTTTTTTTCCGGCGTCCTTTACCTTTTCTATCGCTGTTTTTTTGTTTCATTGATAAAGAGTCAACAGTTTTCTCACCAAGCACATCAGTATGCATCAGCTTGTCCTCAAGCAAGTTATAAGGTTTAATCCCTTTCTTGTTCATTTGTATGATTTCTTTAACCCGTTCAAGCGAAACGGAAACAATTTCAGGCGAATCTTTTGCTCCAACACTATAATAAACCAGTTTTTTAAGCAAGTCTTTTTTAAATGGATAGGCAATTCCGCGCTCTGTTTCCAGCTCTAACAAAACATCAGGAAAATCTTCATGAGCTTCAATGTACTGATCGAGTTCGTACATTAAACAACATTTCAACTTTCCACATTGTCCTGTCAGTTTTTGAGCATTGTGCGGCAATTCTTGTATTCTGGCCGCAGTAGTTGAAACGGAGTCAAACTTATTTCGCCATGATGAACAGCATAATTCACGTCCGCAAGAGCCAATTCCGCCAACCAAAGCAGACTCCTGCCTTGCTCCTATTTGCCGCATTTCAATTCTTACATTAAACTCCTGTGCGTAATGCTTTATTAGTTCACGAAAATCAACACGTCCGTCAGCAATGTAGTAAAAGGTAGCTTTACTCCCGTCACCCTGAAACTCAACATCACTGATCTTCATTTCAAGTTCCAGTTTTTGAGCAAGTTGCCTTGCTTTTATCATTACTGGTTTTTCACGAAATCTTGCTTTAGTAAGTTTTTCAACATCGTACTTCGAAGCAATTCGATAGATTATCTTTTCAGGTTTGTTTTGTGGTGATTTTCTTTTCACCTGAAGCTCGGCCATTTTTCCTGTAAGCGAAACCACTCCTAAACCATGGCCACTTTCGCATTGAACAGCTACATAATCTCCCCTTTTTACAGGAAGCTTGTTTTGGTTTACATAAAACTCTTTACGATTATTTTTAAAGCTAACTTCAACAATTTTAGATGTTCCTGACTCAGGAATATTTTTTAACCAATCATAAGCTGTGTTTTTTGCATATTTTTTTTCTATTTCCTGAAAAGCATCTATATCTGATACGCCCTTTGAAGGGCAATTGTTACATCCCATATTTTTATTTTTTACACCACAAAAGTATAAAGCGAATTGATTGAAAGCCCTTTTAAATATGAAAGAAGACAAGGATAATTCCCAAATAAATGAGAAAACTTTAGTAAATACAGGCCTTATGAACGTTTTCTAATTTGAATATAGTTTTAAATGCTTATTTGAGAAGCATTTTATAAATTTGTATAAACAGCCATTTATGAAAATAATTTTAATGTTGCCTTTTTTATTATCTTTTATGGCACTTAAGGGTCAAATCTTCGATACTAAAACGGAGAGTAAATTTCTATTCATTAATGTAGATACTTTACATATTTATCCAAACCTTACTCACAAAAATGAAATCATTAAAATCAAGAACCATCTGATTAACAAGAATATAGAAGAGGAGTTTTTCCCATCCTACAGCTTTTATTTAGATAAGGATAGTGCTTATAAAGCTTATTTGTTCGTCTCAAAAGAAAAGCAAAGTGTGAAGCTAATTGTTGAGCTAAGCAAAAACAAAACAGTCATTTATAATGATTACATTGCTTACTATGCCTTTTTAGAAGGGGCGTATGAAAAATGGCAAAATGCCTGGATTGCTGATTTCAACAATGACGGCAATCGGGATATTGGTATATATAAACAATTGATTGACTTTGAGTTACCTACAGAAGAATCTGAAAACATCAGTGCTGATGAAAAGTACCTACTACTGTTTAAAGATGGGAAATTTAATAGAAAAGAATGGAACAATAACATACTAATAAGATGTCAATTACACCCAAACCAAAAAGATATGAAATCAAAAGAAATTACCATTACAGGAACCGCATTAAATGCAAAATTGGGCGCAATTATTCAAACCGAAAGTGGTGAAATATACTATCTATCAGGTATTTATGAATGGACGGATAATATTACAAATAAAAAAATAAAGGTAACTGGTTCTATTTCAAGTGAATTTTACGCTCCCAAGGACTTAAAAACAAAAGATGGGGCCTATAAAACAGGAATGAGTGGTGAGAAAGT
The DNA here is from genome assembly GCA_050296515.1 of Bacteroidales bacterium. Taxonomy (GTDB): domain Bacteria; phylum Bacteroidota; class Bacteroidia; order Bacteroidales; family NBLH01; genus NBLH01. The sequence goes on from JBNKRJ010000051.1 coordinate 70,004, forward strand.
AAATATACAAAATGCGAAGTGGGAGGTAATTGAAAAAAACTAGAGTTATGTCAAGGCTAATTTACCAGAAATATCAAATTTGACTTAACACTAGTCAGTTATTCAGATATCAGGTAATTTTTCGTCTATCGATAACTACTTTTAATACAAAATAAGAATAAAATGTATTTATCGGGATAAAATTATACTGCAAAGCCTTGCTGGTTTTTCTGGCAATATCTAACAGCCCCAGACCTGCACCACCTTTTGGTGAAATTTTACCACCTGAAAGTTGGGTTGAATACATTTGGTTTAATTCCTCAAACGATGATTTGTTAATCAACTCAATAGAATCCTGCAATTTATCAACATTTTTATTCTTTACCTTATTTGATGATATAATAAAATACTGTTCCTTCTTTTTTCCAATCATAAACAGTCCCTTACCAACATTAGCTAATTCAGAAATTTCATCGGAATGCCTGCTCATGTTTTGCAGTATTTCAATCATTGCATGATAAACTCTCCTTTTGGTAACATTATCAACAGCCTTTTTCTCCATATCGGCCTCGGCCATTGCACTAAACATTTTTATGATATTGTGATTAAACCTGCCCACGTAAACCAGGCTAATGCCTTTTCCAATTATATTATCGTAGATGGTAGTTATTCCGGAGAGAAAGTGTTCATCAATATCATACTTCTTTTTCATACGAGGTCAAGGCAAAGTTATCTCAGTAAATATAGCAAAAAAAGTTAAGCAAACTTAGAAAAATAGAAATCGGCATACCAGAACTTCAAAAATGGTTGTGAATAAATGTCCAATTTCTGTGCCGAGTTTGTCCAAACACATAAAGTTCTATCAAACCACCTGATGCTCAGGCCTCAACAAATCATTTACTGTTTTTACCGGATTAAAAGTAATTAAGTCAACTTCTACGAACAAAGTATTCCAATCCGACATGGCACCGTTCCATAAACCTGGCAATTCAAGAGCCTTCAGGTCTTTTCCGTCTTTGGATTTCTTTGAAATAAAACCAGTTGCAGGATCTACAAACTTTGTTAAATCAAACTTATCACCTTTGTAATCTTTAACCGCACATACCAGGTCTACCGGATTAAAGTGACTTGAATTCTTAAGAATAGCAACCTTTTCAGGATTATTCATATCAATTTGTGAACCTTCAACTATTTGTAAGGATGAACTTCCATCAGGATTTACTGCCCAAAATGGTCCCCCGCCAGGTTCACCTTCGTTTTTGACCATTCCACAAACCCTTAATGGCCTGTTAAGCTTGTTTTTCAAATAGCTGATTTTCTCTTCGAATGAATATGCTGAATATGATGAAGGTGGTTCAACGCAAAGCTTTTGTTCTATAAAATCTTCTATTTCAGAAATATAATGATCTGTTATTTTAGATCCATTTTCAAGTTTATCCATGTAATTAAATATAATGCCCTGACAATCGAACAAGAGTCCTGCTAAAGCTTTTTTATAATTAATGGTTTGCTGCTTTAATTGGTCAGGAACAACATTATCTATGTTTTTCACAAAAATTACATCAGCATTGATTTCATTCAGGTTTTTAATAAGGGCACCATGTCCACCAGGCCTGAAAAGAATAGAACCATCTGAATTTCTGAAAGGCTGATTCTCTAAATCTACAGCCAGTGTGTCGGTAGAAGGCTTTTGAATAGAATATTCAACATAAAAAGATAGTTCAAATTGTGCTTCTAAAACGCCCTTAACCTCTTCTACATGCTCTTTAAAAGCACTCATGTGTTCTGGAGAAACTGTGAAATGCAAATAAGCTTCGTTCCCAGATGCAGCATACAAGGCAGCCTCCACCAGGTGTTCCTGGATTGGTGTTTTTGCACCGGTTGGGTATTTATGAAATTTTAATAAGCCTTTGGGTAACTTACCATAATTCAATCCTTCTTCACTCAAAAGCCCCCTTATAATGTCCTGATAATCAGTAATTTTTAAATCATCAAAATTAACATGTTTTAGAAGAGCATGATTCTTTAAATCGTTGTAAAATGCAAATTTTGGCAAATTTTTAATGAATGAAGCCACAGAATTAAAGCTTTCATCTTTTAATAGTTCCTCTTTGTTTTCAGCATCCAAAAACTCAAACAAGGTTTTAAACATCCTGGAAGCCGCACCTGAAGCTGGAACAAACTTTACAATCTTTTTATTTCGATAATCATAATTATATTTTCTGATTTTCTTCTCAAGCTCCTGTTCTGCCATTCTAACCAGCCCATCACCAGCCAGAGCAGGTCTTTGTATATTCATAAAATCAAAGCCATTTGCAAAATTATTAACCTGATTTTCAGCTTGTTTAGTATTAATCCCCTTATTTTCAAGTTGCTTGATATCATTTTCAGTCCACATAATTATTCTTTATTTTACAGTTTGGTTATTTGGTAGGTAAAAATACAATAATGTTGATTGTTTTAAGAATTAAATGAGCAAAATATAAGGATTTCATTACCCCCCCCAAAAAAAATGCGCATACAGCATAGCCATACACGCAAATTATAATATCTCATTAGATTACAAAATAATCAATAATTATCTTGAAATTTCGTCTTTTGAGGTGATATTTTTTAAGCTGTCAAAGTCAGCTTCTGCATTAATTTTCACCCATTTTTCATCAGCCTCGTCATCTGGAAGGATAGCCTCAACCGGACATTCTGCTTCGCAAGCAGCACAGTCAGTACATTCATCAGGATTGATAACCAACATATCATCCAATTCGAAGAAACAGTCAACAGGACATACTTCAACGCAATCTCCGTGCTTATTACCTTTACAGGCTTCAGTTACTACTCTTGGCATAGTTTTAAGATTTTTAAAAGTTAAAATTCTGTTTATTAGATAATTAATTTTAAGTTTAAAAAAACAGACAAAGACATCTGCTTTTTAAAAACACTAAAATAATACAATTATTTATTTATTCTATGGTAATAATTCCAAATTATTCAAACTTGGTCCTTATAGTATTCCTGAATCGCTCAGAATAGTTTTCATCAATCAATGAAGCACTTATTCTTACCAATACCTTATCTTTCTCTTGATTTTCAATAACAACCAAAGGCTCATGCTTTAAATTAGTCCATGGCAATTGCAAGATATAATTTCTGACCATTTTAAGGCTACCAGTATTTTGAAACTCTTTAGATAAATTTATTGTAAAACTTGTATTCGCACTTAGATCAGTCAACCCGGTTTTTATAACCTGCTTTGTAAACAGTTTGCTATAAGAAACATTAATCGTATGTAATGGACTTATTTCCAATATAGCATTGCGACTGCTAAGCTTAATAATTTTCCCAGCCTGCCCTTCAATTTCAATAACTTCATTCACTTTATAAGAGTCATTCCACTTCAGATAAAGCCCTGCAACATAATCCTTTACAACAAACCAGGCGATCCAGCCAATCACAACAAACAGGATAATTGCCAGTGCGCCAGCTATAACGGTATTATTTTCAGAAAAATATTTTATCGATTCAAATACGTAAAAAACCCATGTAATGAATTCAAGAAAATAAATAAATTTTCTAAGGGTTTTCTTATAATTTTGTTTAATTACAAAACGCTTATTCAGATAATGGAATAACCTGAATATGAAATAGATAAAAAGTGCTGCAAGCAAAAATGCCTGAATGGACGGGTTATTGAAATATTGCTTGTAATTCATTTTTTAATTTTTATAAACAAAAATCAAAATACAATTTACAAAAAAACAAATTTTCTTATCTAATTCAAATAAATAATAAAGGCAACGTCTTTTTTCGGAACCACTCCATCGTACATATAAAACCGAATAGGTGCTATTGCTTTTACCACCTTCTTTATTCGCATAGTCTCTAAATCAAAGTACCAATCTTCGAAAAAAATTACTGACTTAATATCTTCCCTGTAAATCTCTGTTTCGGCCATTATGGTCTTTTCTTGTGCTGTTTCAGGGTCAACATAAACCATTTCCGTAGTTTCATATCCCAATTTTGCCTTAATCTGTTGATTGTTTAAGGGTTCTTTTGTCTTATAATTAACAACTTTTGATTTGCCAGACAATGCCCTGTCAATCAGCATATTTCTAAATCTCTGCCGTGCAAAACTATTCCAGTTAGGCGCATCCAGTTCTTCAAGAAAGAGGGCATTTTCATCATCTTTATTAAACAAAAGTTTGTTTTCAATAGAGAACTCGTATTCAAAATGGCCTAGAAATTCCATTCGTTTTTCCACTCTTTTTAGCTTTCCCTTTTTTAGTTCAGGAAAAACAAACCACGCAGTTTTTTTATATAACCATTGTCTCAAATCATCATATTCTCTTTCGTATCTTCTGACAGGACAAAAACCCAAAACTGTTTTTGTTAGTTGAAATTCATTCTCATTAAAGATCCACTTATCAAAAAACAGTAAAGCTTTAAGACCAGCAGTATCAACAGGCTGATTTACAACCGAATTCACCAACTCTCCTTTTTCATTATTCAGCATAATTGTATCGGATCTGCCTCCAAGGTTATCCAGTATCTTCGAAATATCAGCTTTCACAAACAATTCATCATATCGCTCAAAATACGCATTTCCATAAGGAGAATAATCCTCGTACACTGTAAAAGCTACATTTGTCATTTTCTTTACCAACTGAGCCCTAAAATTAAATTTATTTGTGAGTTCAGCTTTTTTTATTGCCTGTGAATAAAACTCTTTAGCATAACTATAACCATTAAAATAATTAGTATCAATGGCAATTACATCACTTAATACAAGATCTGGGAAAATCAGTGAATTAACTTGTTTTTTCTTTTGAGCAAATACAGAAGAAAAGGATAAAATCAGTAGAATTAAATTTAAATATTTTAGCATGACAATAAAGTGATTAATGAATTAAGTTGATTGTTAAAATTAATAAAAAAAATCAAATTCCATTAATTAAAAAACTATTGATTATCAATAGAATACATCCTTTCAATTTATAAACCTCAACAAATAAGGATGACAATAAAAAGTCATTTAACTTATCTTTACCAACCATTTTGAAAAATTAAACATGTCAACAAGATTTATAGTTTTATTAGTCATATTAGTACTCATTGATATTTATGTTTTCAGAACCTTTGTAAACCAGTTCTCAGGATTCTCAAAACTATTAAAATACACGATTTATGGTATTTACTGGATGGTTCCATTATTCCTTGTTTCTTTCACCATTTATGGCATCAACTCAAATGGTCCCAGTCATATTCGCGAAAGCAGAGCAATACTCTATGCAATAGCATGCCTGGTATTGTTTTATATACCTAAACTACTCGTTTTAGTTTTTCAAGGTGTTGAAGATTTCAGTAAAATAGCTGCCTGGATTACCAAAAAACTTAGCCAACCAGAAAGCAGCATCTATTCAGGTGCTGAAAAAATTTCAAGATCAGTTTTTATTGGTAGAATAGGACTAATAATCGCAAGTATTCCTTTTGCCTCAATTCTTTATGGTATTGTAAAGGGTAGATTTAATTTTACAGTTAATAAAAAAAAATTGTACTTTGATAATTTACCTGAAAAATTTGATGGTTTTAAGATAGCTCAATTCTCTGATTTTCATGCAGGTAGTTTAATTGGTCAACAAGAGAATTTCAAAAAAGCCATTCAACTTATAAACAGCCAACAAGCAGATATAATTGTTTTTACCGGTGACATGGTCAATAGCAGGGCAGATGAATTAGATGATTGGTTAAGCGTTTTATCAGAGTTAAAGGCAAAACTAGGAAAATTCTCCATTTTAGGAAATCATGACTATGGTGACTATTACCAATGGGATACGCAAGATGAAAAGGTTGCCAACCTGCAAAAACTCAAAGACTATCATAAGCAATTAGGATTCAAGCTGATGCTAAATGAAAATCATATATTTGAAAAAGATGATGAAAAAATTGCATTATTAGGAGTTGAGAATTGGGGTAAAAAGCCCTTTCCCCAGCTTGGCAGGCTTGATGAAGCAATGAAAAACACCGACGATATCCCTTTTAAGGTTCTATTATCGCACGATCCCAGCCACTGGGACGAAGAAGTTCTTGGCAAAACTGATGTAGATTTAACACTTTCCGGGCATACTCATGGAATGCAACTTGCAATTAATGTTGCCGGATACAGCTGGAGTCCTGTAAGTATGCGTTACCCACGGTGGAAAGGATTGTATACCGAAAATAATCAACATTTATACGTAAACATTGGTCTGGGATATATAGGTTTTCCAGGCCGTGTTGGAACAAATCCCGAAATCACCGTAATTGAACTAAAAAAGAATAATGTCGCATAAACATCAACACGAATCAAAAACCATGTGGGTGGTAATTTTAACTGCTATCACAATGGTTGTAGAAATAACTTATGGAATCACCACAAAATCAATGGCCCTTCTCGCAGATGGTATTCATATGGGCTCACATGTTCTGGCAATTGGATTGAGCTGGGTAGCCTATATTGCTGTAAGAAAGGTAGATAAAAGCAAAAAATTCGATGGTGACCCTGATAAAATACTCTCCCTTTCAGGCTATAGCAGTGGTTTAATACTTCTTATTTTTGCATTTGTTATACTAGCCGAGGCAGTTGAGCGCTTTATCAATCCTATTGAAATTATTTACCGGGAAGCTATTTTTGTAGCCATAATCGGACTGGTTGTAAACATTGTCAGCGCTTTCTTACTTCATCATGATCATAACCACTCTGATCACAACATTCGAGCGGCTTACCTGCATGTTATTGCAGATGCACTAACCAGCCTGTCAGCAATTTTAGGACTTGTTGCTGCTATGATTTGGAACATCCCTTTTATTGATACCATTGCCGCCATTATTAGCTCATTTGTTATTATAAAATGGTCAATTAGTCTACTGAAAGATTCAGGAAAAGCTTTGCTAGATATAAAAATAAATGATAAAGAATAGAGACTTTTACTTTCTAGTAAACTGAAATCAACTTTTTTATACATTTGCAGCTATGCAAAAATTTATTTTAACCATATTGCTAAGTTTATTCATTAACCAATTCTTAGCCCAAACCAGCTGGACAGTATACGGTACAGTAAAAGATTCCACAGGAAAATCAATTGAATTAGTAAATGTTAAAGTTTTAAATTCAAACAATGGAACTGTCAGCAATAAAAATGGCGAATATTCTCTCAACATAAAAGGTGAAAAAGATATAATTCTTCAATTTTCAAGAATAAACTTCTCCAACAGAGAATTTGCCTTAAGTTATAAATCACAACCTGTTAAAATTGATGTTGTATTAACTCCTAAAGATGAGGAACTCTCAGAAGTCAAAATCATTGACCAAAAGGCCAAGGAAAAAGGGTTAACACACATTGAGCCCAAGCTTCTTGATAATATACCAAACATCTCCGGTGATAAAATTCAGACATTTATTAAAACACTTCCAGGTGTTGCTTCAGCAAATGAGTTAAGCTCAACCTATTCTGTTCGGGGTGGCAACTTCGATGAAAACCTAGTGTATATAAATGGTTTTGAAGTGTTTAGACCAGTTCTTTTGCAAAGTGGACAACAGGAAGGCCTAAATATGGCAAACCCTGATTTGGTTTCCAACATTGAATTTTCAGCTGGGGGTTTTAGTGCCAAATACGATGATAAAATGTCGTCAGTATTGGATATCAAGTACAAAAAACCAAGAGCGTTTGGCGCCAGTGCCAGTGTAAGCATGCTGGGCGCATCAGGGCATATTGAAGGGAGTCATTTTAACAAGAAATTTACTCATCTAACGGGAATCCGGTACAAAAATTCACAATACCTGCTAAGCAGCCTTGAAACAAAGGGTGAATACAAACCAAACTTTCTTGATTTTCAGACAAATCTTGGATATCAAATAAATAATAATCTAAGTATCAATTTATTAGGATATTATGCAAACAACAACTATTTGTTTTTGCCGGAAGACAGGAGCACTTCGTTTGGAACCACCAATGAGCCTTTAAACCTCTATATTGATTTTGAAGGGAATGAAAAGGACCAGTTTACCTCGTTAATGGCAGGTTTGAGTCTTGAATACAGGCCTTCAGAAAACATGGGTTTGATATTATCAGGCTCTGGTTATGATAATAGCGAATCATTGACTTACGACATCCAGGGAAGGTATTCGCTGAATCAACTTGATAAAGAATTAGGCTCGTCAACCTTTGGCGATAGTATTTTAAACCTGGGCATTGGTAGTTTTATTGACCATGCAAGAAGCTATTTTGATGCAAATATTTACAATATAAAACACTCAGGCTGGCTTCAAAAAGGCAATCATTTTATTCAATGGGGTGCAAAATATCAAATTGAACAGGTTGAAGACAGGATAAATGAGTGGAAAATGATTGATTCTGCTGGATTTGCTGTCCCTTACACAAATGAAGAAATACGTTTGTCAGAATATTGGAGCTCTCAAAACAGTTTAAATTCAAACAGGTACAGTGGTTACTTGCAGGCCAACTATAAAAGTGATGGTGACATATTATGGAACATTGAATATGGAGCTCGCCTCAGCTGGTGGGATGTAAACGAGGAGCTATTGTTTAGTCCGCGAGTATCACTTGGTTGGTATCCCAGCGAAAACAAAAAATTGTATTTCCGATTGGGTGGCGGAATTTACTATCAGTCAGTATTTTACAGAGAAATCATCGACAGGCAGGGAGATATTCACAAGGATACACCTACCCCCTACTCCATTCAATATACTGCCTCTGGAGATTATGACTTTAAAATGTTCGAAAGACCATTTCATTTGAAAACAGAAATCTATTATAAAGATCTAAAACAAATAATTCCATATAGTGTTGACAACATTAGGCTGATTTATTATCCGGAAAAAAAAGCAAACGGATATTCCGCAGGAATTGACTTTAGAGTAAACGGGGAATTTGTAAAAGGAACCGATTCATGGTTAAGTTTATCTTTAATGAAATCTGGAATTGATATAAAAGGTGAAGAATATGGAACTCAGCCCTTACCAACTGATCACCTTGTAAATATCAGTCTTTTCTTCCAGGATTATGTACCTGGAAATAAAAGATTTAGAATGTATCTGGCATTATTCTATTTAAGTGGTTTACCATTTGGCCCTCCAAACAACGAAACATACTATGCTCCATTAAGAATGCAGGATTACAAACGAGTTGATATTGGTTTTTCTGTGGATTTGAAGGACAAACAGAAAGTTTACAACTCAGCAGTTATTAGGGCATTTAAAGACATAACCTTAAATTTAGAAATATTCAACCTGCTTGGCATAAGTAATACAGTATCGTACAACTGGGTGACTGTTGTTCCTAATTCAGCAATTTTTGGCAGCAACATCCACAATAACTTTGCTGTTCCTAACCGATTAAGTGCCAGAAGGTTTAACCTAAAGCTACTAGTATCTTTTTAACTTTATGAACCTTTTACTTTAACTTTATAAACTTACTAAACTTTAATCTGATTGTTTATTGCATGGTAAACTTCTTCAGTTAGAGTATCATGCGTGTATTGTTGCGGATAAACAGCCTGTAAGAAGTTTACTTCTACCCTTGAAAACAATTTAGGTATCTTTTTCCCTGATGGAAGTGCTTTATATGCCCCGTTAATAGCAACAGGAACAACTGGTATATTTAGTTCTTTGCTTAATATTGCAAACATTTTTTTAAATTCACCCACTTTCCCATTTTTTGTTCGGGTTCCTTCGGGGAAAATAATCAGATTTTTTCCTTTTCGTAAAACCTCAGCCATTTTCTGAATAGACTCTTGTAACCCTTTATTCAAATCAACCACAATCACATTATTTCTTTTTGCTAAAAAGTTCATAAACCAGTTGTTCACATGTTTCTTTTTCGCATAAAAATAGGTTGATTTCATAGTCTTCCTTCGTAAGAATGAAGCAACAAAGAGACCATCAAAAAAACTTTGATGATTTGGAGCAATTATACAAGGCCCCTCTGGTAAGTTTTTATGACCAGTTCCTTTAAACCTAAAATACAATTTAAAGAAAACCTTAGATGCACTTTTAATAATAGATATCGTAGGCCATGATTTTGGAAGTTGCAGGTTTACTTTCTCCTTCAATGTCTCTGTCCAATTTGTCGATTCCAGCTTTTGCCAAAGCTTGTTATTTTTTATGTGTTCAACCATTTGCCTTACCGAAGGAAAGCTTAGCAAGCTTTCTTCTTCCAGCTTTACTCCAAAAGTTCTTTCAATAAAATCAATTAAACTCAATTTACCCAGGGAGTCTAAAGCAATGTCGTATTCAATATGATCGTCAGGAGAAATTTCTGTATCAACCTCACTTTCAATAAATTGTCTCACCAATTGATATTCTTCCGAATCTGGATGTTCAATCTTCTTTGCACTCTCATTTGAAAGATTTTCTATCAATTCAGCCAGTTTAAAACGTTGAATTTTGCCAAGTTTTGTTCTAGGAAGTTCTTGTTTAACCAATGTAAATTGCATAATTCGTTTATAAGAGCTAAGTTCTTTATTAAACTCAGGAAGAATTTTCTCTTTGAAATAAACTCGTGGCTCTTCAATTCCCTGCTCCGAAAGAAACTTAAAATCAGGAATAATTACAGCATGCAATTGATTGTGATACATAAAAACAGCTGCTTCCTTAACAGCTTCAATTTTATTTTCAAGCTTCATTTCAATTTCTACCGGGCTGATATTCTTACCATTAGCAAGTACAATAATATCCTTTTTTCTACCTGTGATGTGCAAAAATCCATTTTTATCAAAATGTCCAAGGTCGCCAGTATATAGCCATCCACCTTTCAGAGTTTCAGCTGTTTCTTCCGGTTTATTGTAATACCCTTGCATAATATTTTTACCCCGGGCAACAATTTCACCATCCCTGATTTCGATATCAATTCCGGGCAATGCTTGTCCTGGTGAGCCTTTCAATACCTTACCTGGCCTTGTAAATGTAATCATAGGAGCAGCTTCCGTCATCCCATAACCTTCTAATACTTCAAAACCAAGCACTTTATAAAAACTGCCAACCTCCTTATTTAGGGCAGCTCCTCCACATACCATAAAATCAATATTGCCACCCAAACCATCATGGACCTTCTTAAAGATTTTTTTTGCAAAAGCTCTGCTTCCGGAAATCTTGACCAGGTTATAAAAAAGCCTGCCAATAAAACTTGCAAATATTTTCGCCTTTAACCCATTGTATATCAACTCATAAAGTCGAGGAACTCCAATAATTATATTTACCTTATTGTTCTTTAAGGTCTCCATTAAATCAGGCGATTGCATAGATGGAGACATTACAACTGTTCCACCCACAAACAAAGGTGCCATCATAGAACCTACCAAAGGGAAAATATGATGCATTGGCAATAGCATCAAAGCTTCTCTGTCACTTGTAAATATTTCAACATCAGCAGTAACAGCTCTAATATTTGCCATTAAATTAGCAAAAGAAAGCATTACCCCTTTAGGTTTTCCAGTAGTTCCTGAAGTATAAATAATTACTGCTGTTTTTTCTTTATCAGAAGGAAAATCAATCTCATTTAGTCCAGATGGATTGTTTTGCATTTCAATCTCCTCAAAGAGAATAGATTCAATTCCAAAATTCAGATTCTGATTTGCCTTTTTTAATTGTGCCTGGAGTTCTTTACTGGTAAAAACAACACTGGGTTTGCAATCATTCAAAATGTAGCTAACATCATCAACTGATGCACCTGAATCAATAGGAACAACAGTACAATTATTTAACCATGCAGCATAAAATGCATAAATCCATTCCAACCTGTTTTCTGAATAAATAGCAACTATTGAGTCCTTTACAGGAATAAAATTTGAGAATTCATTTATGAGCTGAGTCAATTGATTATAAGAAATCTTTAAATCTTTATAAATTAACGCAACTTTCTCAGGAAAACCTCTATATATCATATTCTAAAAATATTTTCACTATTCTAATTCTGACAAAAATATCAAATATTTAGATTTTAAATAAGCTATTAGCATTTAATTATGATTCGTTTTAAATTAAATACACTTACTAAACCGCTATTTCTCAATCGATTGAAACTTTAAAACTCTAAAAAGATGAAGGATGAATAATTCATCTTCTTTAACATCCTTATCCTATAATTAGAATCTTTTAACTAATTATATTCTAAATATTTATTAATTTAGCTGAGTTAAATTAGCTAATCATCCCTGAAGATTTATTAAAATTTCAACATTTACTTGATGTCAAGTTATGATTACATTTTTGACTAGCGAATAATTGGCATTTATTTTGTAAATTATAATTAGAAATTTTGATCAAAAATTTTTGTTAATTCAGAAAAAAAAACCATTTTGTCAAAATCTTAAGATGTTGATAAAGATTCTTCTAAAATATAGACTGATTTTAATGTTATTGCTCGGATTATTTTTTTCGAGCCAACAAAGGCTTTCTGCGCAATTGAGTGATAAGGAAAAGGCCCAATGGATTATTATTAATATTGCACAAAGCACCAACTGGACAAGCGAATCTTCTATAAGAAATTACACAATTGCAACCTTTGGCTATTCAGGCGTTTATACTGAGCTTGTTAAACTCTCCAGCAAGAACCTAATTAAAGGAAAAAGTTTCAAAGTTGAGCAATACAAGAGGGTTAAAGACATTGGTCCCGCTCATATTTTATATGTTCCCCAAAGTCAATTTGAAAATCTTCAGAATATTCTTGACAAACTTACCTTGAACACACTACTAATTACTGATGAATGTCCTTTTCCTGTTTACATGATCAATTTTACCGGTGGTAAATCAGAGAAAAAAATTGATATTATTTCAAGAAAAGCGAAGCAAGCTGGCATTAGTTTTAATGATAAATTAATTGAAACTGCTGGTAGTGAGGAGGATCTTAAAAGGCTTTATTCTTCAACTGAAAAGAAATTACAGAAAGAAAGATTGGAACTAGAGCAACAGAGAGAAGAATTTAAAAAGCAGGAAGAAGAATTAGAACGTTTGAAAATTGCCAACCAAAAGGAGATTGAAGAAAACAAGAGGCAAAAAGAAATAAATAAACAGCAAAAAGTAGAAATTGAAGAACTAAAAGTTGAACAGGAACAGCAACGAATTCACCTACAAGAAGTAGAAGAAAATCTTTCTATTCAACAACTTAAACTTGATTTTAATACTAAGGAACTAAAAAAGCAGGAAGGAAGGATTAAATCTCAATTAGATTCTGTAGAAAAAAGCAGGGCCGAAATTGCTAAACAGGATGAAGAGATAAAGAAAAATCAGGAACTTATTGCAAAAAAAGATACCAACATTACAGAACAAGGTGATCAAATTAAGTTTCAAAGGCTAGTTATGGCCGGATTTACTATTTTATTAATTTTTATTATTGTATTAGCTTACTTTATTTGGAGAGGTTATAAAGTAAAACAAAAAATTAATGATGAGCTACGAGATAAAAACGATGCCATCAATAAACAAAGAGAGGAAATCTTTAATCAAAATCAGCAAGCTGAGCTTCTAAGCAAAGAGCTTGAAAAGTTGTCTATTGTTGCAGCTCAAACAGATAACTCAGTTACCATTATGGATAAAGATGGTAATTTTGAATGGGTAAATGTAGGATATACAAGAACATATGGATATACCTTGCAACTACTTAAAAATGAGAGAGGTGAAAATCTTCTTGAAGCCAGTACCGAAGAAAGAATCAGAGAAATCTTTGAAAAATGTAAAAGAGAGAAAAAAACGCAGGTTTACGAAACCCTAAATAAAACCAGAGCAGGTAAAGACCTTTGGATTCAGATTAGTTTAACACCAATTCTTGATGCAGAAGGAAATATTAGTAAAATGATTACTATTGGTACTGATGTTAACCGAATTAAAAAAGCAGAAAAAGAAATTCGGGCCCAGCACAAAAAAATCCTTGATCAATCAAAACAGTTAGAAGCGACCAATAAAGAACTTGAGAAATTGTCACTTGTAGCAAGTGAAACAGACAATGCTATTTCAATTATGGACGCAGCTGGAAATTTCCAGTGGATTAATGATGGCTACTCAAGATTATTTGGATATTCATATAATCAGTTAGTTACTGAATATAGTGGAAATATTATCACAAAAGGCTTAAGCCCTGACGTTAAAGCACTCATAAAAAAATGCATTGAACAACAAGTTCCTGTCTCTTACCAAAACTACAGAAGTACACGAGAAGGGAAGAAAATCTGGGTGCAAACAACCTTAACACCAATTACAGATAAAGAAGGAAATCCTCGAAGCATCATATCTATATCGCAAGATATAAGCCAGTTAAAAAAAGCCGAGCAAGAAATAAGGCAATTAAGTGAAGAACTTATGACTCAAAAGGAAGAATTAGTCATACAAAAAGATCACGCTTTACAACTGAATGAAAACATATTAGCCAGTATTGGTTATGCTAAGACCATCCAGTCTGCCATTCTTCCTCCCGAGCTCGCTACTAATAAAGATTTTGAATCATTTATTATCTACAAACCCAAAGATATTGTTTCTGGAGATTTTTATTGGCACTCATATCTTCCTGCGAAAAATGGAGGAAAAGGAAAACATTTTATTGCTGCTGTTGACTGTACCGGTCATGGTGTTCCTGGGGCATTTATGTCTATGATTGGAAGCCGTTTGCTAAATGAAATTGTTAAAGAAAAAGGAATTGACAAACCAAGTCAGATTCTGGACAGGATGAACAATCAAATCAAGCAGGTTCTCAGGCAAGAAAAGAATGAAAATAATGATGGTATGGATGTTTGCCTTTGTTCTTTAGAACATGTACAAAATGGCACAACAAAAATGGTATTTTCAGGAGCAAAACGTCCACTTTATTTTTATAGAAGAAAAGAACAATCACTTAAATATATCAAAGGAACACGAAAGACAATTGGTGGGACACAAGCCAAAAGAAATACTGAGGTCTTCACAGATCATGAAATACTTCTAGAAAAAGGGGACCTTTTATATTTAACTACTGATGGAATAATAGACCAACCTTCTCCTGATAGAGTTAGGTTTGGAAGTATGCGGTTCATTCAATTGCTTAATGCAATTGCAAACAAAACGCCAGAAATGCAAAAGCAGGCAGTAGAAGAAGCCATGCTACGATACCAAGGCTCTGAAGAACAAAGAGATGACGTCACTTTCATTGGGGTTAAAGTTTAGATTTTTAAAGAAAATCTTCATTTTCAAAAACAGATTGTACTACCAAATTCAACTTTTCAACTGATTTTGCTTTTTTTATTAGTTTCAACACCTTATGACTATTGGTAAAAGAAATGGAAAAATATTCCCACAAATTCTGAATTTTACCCAGCAAGTGTCCAGGTCCTGAGAGTGAAACATTGTAATAGTTGTATAAATCATCGTAAAATGCAGAAAATCGCGTCTTCTTACTTTCATACCCAGTCTTTTTTAAGAAAATAAGTTCTTCTACTAAAAAGGGATTTGCGATAAGCCCTCGACCTATCATCCAATGCTTGATGTCACCAAATCTGTTTTTCAAAACCTGAAACGAGTTAATATCCTTTATATCACCATTATAAGCAATATTACCTTGATAAAGTTCCAAACTTTTTTCGACTATGTTTGTATTTGCAAAACCTTTATACATTTGTTTTGCAATACGCGGATGAATAATTAGCTCTTTTACGGGAAATTGGTTTAAAATTGGCAACAAACGTAAAATTTCCTCCTCACTATCATAACCTGCCCTCAATTTAATTGATATATCACATTTTATCTTTGGAAGAGCATTTTCCAGGATGTTACAAATAATTTCGGGAAAGGGCAATAACCCTGAACCAAGTTTTCTTTTTGCAACCATAGGGTATGGGCAACCAAGGTTCCAGTTAATTTCAGTATAACCTAAACCCGACAAATAATTAACAAGAAAAACAAAGTCTTCTGTATTATTACAGAGAATCTGTGGAATCACGTTTACACCGACATTGTTTTCTGGCAAAACATCAACTATTTGAGCTTTTTTTATTGTTTTATCGTTTTGAAGTCGCAGAAATGGAGTGTAAACTTTATCGACCCCATCAAAATGATCACAGATTAATTTTCTGAAAGTAAAGTCTGTTATTCCCTGAAGCGGTGCTAGCGAAAAAACATCAGCCATATAACATTAATAATACAAAACAATTTAATTTACACCAAAGGATTGCTTGATATCACTTCCAAAAGAACCTATTGTTTCTATTAACGTACCCTTTTCCTCATTCTCAGCGGTAATTTTAATCATTTGCGTAAACCAATCTGTTCCACTAAAATTATTAGCCTCATCTTTAGGTATTTGCTTTTCTTGCAATGTGAGACGCAAGGTTAAAAAATCAATTCGGATAGCTGACAAAAACTGCTCTCTGTAAAAACGACTTGTTGATTTTATGGGAAACAAAAACCTGATTCCTTTTTCCTGTGATAAAATAAGTAAGATATTTTTATCTTCCGGAGCATGTACAACTAATGCTTTTTCCTCTACAGGCAAAAGAGCCCTTCCAAATTCTTCAAGTATTCCAATCTGTTGCATCAAATAGCCAGTATAAACGGATTCATAATCTTCCTGAATTTCATAAATCGATTCCAAAATTTCCTTTGTATCTGATTTAGTAAAAGTAGTTTCGTCTTCCCCGGACCACCACATAGCATATTCATCATTCAAGCTCGCCTCCTTATCAATTCTAAGATCAGAAAGACGCAAAGTTCTGGTTGACTGAATCTTACCAAATACTCCAGTAATATCAAAGCTGGTAAAATAAATAGCATTAGGGTAAGCAGTGTATTTTATTTTTAGTAAAGCATCATTGTATTTTTTAGCATCTTCTTCATCATAAATAAAGAAAACTGAATATCCTATGTTTTCAGAGGTAAAGACTATTGGCACCTGCAATGCACCTTCCTCTAATAAACTGATATACATTACTGAAAAATCGAAGCTAAAACCATTAGTATCACAAAACTCTTGTAATTTTGAGATAGCCAAAATAGCATCAACTCTAAGTTGTTTTGAATTACTTACCTGGATATTTTTAAAACCATAAATTTCTGCATTGGTAGAAAAAATATCTGAAGAATATCCATTCTGATTGTCGCCCATTTTCATTATGGTAAAATCACTTGAAATGGCTAAAGGTAGCTAAATAAAATTTGATAGGCAATTATGAATAGTTTAAGATTATTCGTCTTCTTCAATTCGTTCAACTAATTGCCAGATAGCATTGTCAAGATAAATATCATTTTCTGCATCTCCTACATTGAAAGCAGTAGCTGTTACTGCACCCAGAAATTTCATATTAAGAGCCGTAAATGTTCGCCTGAATTGTTCAATAGTCAGATCACAATCACCAGGCCCTGAACCAGCAGGTAATAATAAAGCTCCACGCTTTCCGGATAGTCTCTTATTTCCAAAATAAGGCCGTAAACGATCAACGACCAGCTTTGTTTTTGCTGTAGGACCAAACCAATAAATTGGTGTTGCAAAAATTAGAACATCACAAGTATCAATTTTTGGGTAAATCTGCTGCATTCCATCATTTATTTTACACACCATTTCACCCTTTTTGCAAACCCGACAATCAGTACATGTATCAATCTGATAATCATACAAATGCTGAATATCGACTTCATATAATTCGGGATTAAGTTTATCTTGCAATCTATTTGACATGCTTACAGAATTTCCGTTTTTCCGCGGACTGCCAATTAAAATCAGAATCTTCTCCATACGAAAGGTTTTTAGGCAGCCAAAAATAAAATATTATAGAAAAATGTCAAAAGTAATCGTATTAAATTGATAATAAGTTTTTACGTACTGTTTTGTCTAAAGTATTGCCATTTCTTATTATTTATTATTTTTGCGTTGCAAACCATAAAAAACAAAAGATAAATTGGCAGTATCAATTAATATAAGTGCTCTTACAGATGAGCAAATTATTGATGAATACAAAAAGACTTCAGACAAAAGCTGGATTGGAGAACTGTACAAAAGATATACCCGTTTTGTTTTTTTGGTTTCGATGAAATACCTAAAGAATGAGGAACGTTGCCAGGATGCTGTAATGCAGATTTTTGAGAAACTCTTCAGTGATTTTCATAAACATCAAATTGAAAAATTTAAACCCTGGTTGCACACTGTTACCAGAAACCATTGCTTGATTTTACTACGTAAAGATCAGTCGGTGCTGCAAAAAGAAAAGAAATTTCAAATTGAGCAGGATCTTTTTATGGAAACCGAAGATGATTTGCATCTTGATAATACAAACGATAAAGACAAACAAATTAGTTGTCTTAAAGAAGCAATTTTAGAACTAAACCAAGAGCAAAAGGTATGCATTGAGATGTTTTACCTACAGGAAAAATCGTATAAAGAAATAGCTGATGAAACAGGTTTCTCTGAAAAAAAGGTGAAAAGTTATATACAAAATGGAAAACGCAATCTTAAGATAAAATTGATGAAAATGACAGCTGGCCTACTTTTATTGATATACCTGATGGTTAGCTAAAAGAAATGAACAGAAACCAACGAATGACAAAGCTTGGATAACTAAATGAGCGACAATAACTTACATAAAATCTTTGCAGATACAGCTTGTGTTTCGACCGAGATGATGATAGATTACCTGGATGGTAAACTTTCAGAGAAGGAGAAAAACAAAGTTGAAGTTCATATTGCTTCCTGCGAAATGTGTCGTGATGAGTTTGAAGGCTTATCGTTACTTGAAGATAAGTCAAAAATAACTGCAATTGTAGTTGACTTAGATGAAAAAATTGATAAAAGAATTAACGAAGAAGGAAAAAAAATTCCTCTTTTTAGGAATGTATACAGAATTGCTGCTGCCATCATAATATTAATTTCATCTACTTGGTTTATAAGCTTATATGTAGATTCAAGCGTAAGTAATATGGATGAATCTGTTGTCTCGCAGGCAATGGATGAAAAGTCAGAAACTGATGATGGTTTTGTTGCAGACAAGGAACCTAAAGTGGAAGAACAGCAGGAAATAACTGTAGAAAGAAATCAAGATAAAAAGGAAAACATTGAAAGTACAAAGGTTAAAGAAACAACCTCAAACGAAAAATTATCGGAAACCAGAAGTGAATTAAAAACTACAGTAGCTAAAGAAGACAATTACGAGATAGAGACAGAAGTTTCAGAGAAAAAAATGGAAGAAAAAATTCCTGTTGAAGAATATTCAGCAAGTGTAAATGATAAAATTATTGTTACTGAAGACAAATCAAAAAATAAAAGTGAAGCTGGTTTAGAAAAAACAATTGTTAAAGATGAACAACAGAAACTAGACCAGCTTGATGATCTAAGAGAAGATGAAAACGAAGAAGTAGTTGCAGAATATGCAGCTATTGAAGATGCTCAACTTGATAGGAAAGCAACAAGAGGTGATAACAGACGAAACCGTCTCTTTAAAGGAAAAGAATCAAAGAAAAGATCAGAAGCCGCCGGAACTGGAATAACAAACACTACAGCTATTGATAATTTTGAGCAGGCAATGGCAAAATACAATGAACGGGATTATAAACAAGCTGTTGAATTATTCAAGAAAAGTCTTGATGTGCATTCAAATACTGATGAAGTCCATTTTTACCTTGCTAAAAGCTACTCAAACTTAAATGATACTGAAAACGCTTTGGTCAATTACAATAAAGTGATTGCAATGATTGAAAGTCCATACTATGAGGATGCACTGTGGAACAAAGCTCATTTATTAATGGAGCTAAATAAAAGAAAATCAGCAATTAACTCATTTAATCAAATTAAAGATGGAAAAGGTATTTATTCTGAAAGAGCTGTAAAAATTATTGATTCGTTAAACAGGACTATTTCAGCTGAAGAAGATAAGTAAGTTAACCACAATTTTGTGTGTTTTATTCAGGTGACAACACCTGACTAGTGCACCAGCCAGGTGTTGTCACCCAGTTAATTACTCAAAATATCACACTTTAAATAATGTAAATTGAAAATCATCCATTTTTGCTTATTTCCTTTAATTTCTCCAATCCTAATATCACTATTTCTTTCCCTTCCAACTTTACCAAATTCTCCTTCTCAAATTCTTTTAGAAAACGGATGGTGCTTTCGGTTGAAATAGCAGCAAATTCGGCTAAATCCTGGCGGGATAAATATTGAAAAATACCATCATATTTAAATTCAGCTCCGGATAAATATAGTAAAGCAGTAGCAAGTTTTCCTCGCATTTGCTTATGCGAGAGGTTACCAATAATTTCGATTAACTTCTTTTCAACCTGATAGTTCCGCGAAGTAACTTCCATTGCGAAATCAGGGTTATTTTTTAAAAGCTCGCCCAAGCCATTTTTATCAATCATACAAATTTCAGCATCCGTTAATGCTAATGAAGAGTAGGTATAAACCTCTTCGCCAAAAACTGAAGAAAACGCCAAAAATTCACCAGGTTTTGCTATTCTTAAGTTAATTTGCTTTCCATATCCGGTTTGCAGAAATACTTTAACCAATCCATTTAGAATAAACATTACATATGGAGCAAAAGCACCCTGCTTAAATATATTTTCACCACTAAAATAGCTGATTTGCTTCTTTTGATGTCGCAAAAACTCCTGCTCATCAATTGATAATCCCTTAAAACAAAAACCTGAATCCATTTAATTTAATTTAATTTAATTCATCTACCTTTAACGGCGTAACTTATAGTAATTTAGCAAATTGCTCGAAGCACGGAAACAGAAAATCGAAGTAAAGACTTCAAAACAAAAAAAGGACTACTTCCCACTTCAGTCTTCTGACTATATTATTTGTGTTTGCAAAGGTACTAATTGAACTTTCTTTTCCGCTATAAAATCATTGATTTTGCATGAACCCTATCGTGATTATTTCAAATAGAACTATCATTTGGCAGCCAAAAAGTTGAAAAAAATCAATTGAAAGTCAGGAATCGTACAGTACTGATTTATTGTACAATAGTGGTTATATAAATAATTTTGCAGTGTAAAATTAATACAAATGAGAAGGATTGTTATTCCTGTAGAAAATAATAAACTAAGTGAACATTTTAACAGATGCTCTCTCTATTTAATTGTTGAGATTTATAAGGAACACATTTCCATGAAAGAATACAGAAGCTCAAGAATAAATGATAACGAAGAGCTTGTAAACTGGTTAATAAACATTAAAGCCAGTGATATTGTTACGTATAATATTGATAAAGAAGTGGTTAATGCATTAATTAATACCAAAATCAGCTTGTTTGTTGGCATTACAATTAGTAATCCAAACGTAATTGTAGAGAATTATTTGAATGGAAAATTAAAATCTGATTTAAAAATGATTGGCGCATTAACCAATTCAAAATAAAAGAATAGCGAAAGTAAAATGAAGAATTTTTTAATACTTGGAGGTGGGTTTGCAGGAATAGAAGCTGCAATTAAGCTTAGAAAAAAAGGCTATAATGTAACACTGGTTTCAGAACGTGAGTATTTATTTATTTACCCCATATCTATCTGGATTCCAACAAGAACTCTGAAATTTAAAGACAGTACAATACCTTTAACCCATTTCAGAGAAAAACATGGATTTGAATTAATTATTGATGTTGTAGAAAACATTGATGCTGCAAATAAAAAAGTAAAACTAAAAGGGCAGGAACTTGAATTTGATTATCTATTTATTGCCCTGGGCATGAGTAAGTTTCGACTAAAAGGGATTGAAAATACTCTTTCAATTTGTGGTGCTCCCGAACAGGCAGAATTAATTGGTGAAAAGCTTGATAAACTCGTTAGTAAAGGGGAAGGAAAAATAGCCGTAGGTTTTGGAGGCAACCCAAAGGATACTAAGGGGACAGGTTTAAGAGGGGGGCCCGCATTTGAGTTGCTTTTCAATATCAGCACCTATTTAAAGAAAAAAGGTCTTTTGAATAATTTTGAACTCAACTTTTTTGCCCCGATGGCAGAACCAGGAAAAAAAATGGGAAAGAAAGCACTTGCTAATCTCTCAAAATTTTTCAAACATTACAGAGTAAATGAACATATTGGCAAGAAAATAATTGGATTTAACAAAGGAGAGATACAATTTGAAGGTGATAAAACCTTGCAAAGCGACTTAATCGTTTACATCTCTGGAGGTGAAGGACATGATCTATTGAAAGACACTGGTCTCCCTTTAAGTGAAGCAGGTTTTATCAAAACACTACCAACGTGCCAGGTAGAAGGATATCCAGAGATTTATGCTATTGGCGATTCGGCAGATTTGATTGGACCAGCCTGGGCTGCTAAGCAAGGACATTTAGCGGAAATAATGGCTGATACAGCTACATATAACGCTCATAATCAAATAATTGGTTCTGGAAAGACAAAAAGTTATGTTGATAAAGTAAGCATTGTTTGCTTAATGGATTCAGGAAATGGCGCAGCATTAGTATCACGAAGTGATAAAAAAGAAAGTATGCTAATGCTTCCTATTGTTGGTCATTGGTTAAAAAAGGCGTGGGGCTTTTATTATAAAAATTCAAAACTAAAAAGAATGCCAAGGATTCCTGGCATGTAATTGTAACCAAATGAGTAAACAAATCCGCATAGCAAGTATATTTTCAAAAAAAAGAACATACATTCATATAGCTTTAGGTATTATAACATATTACCTGATAAGTTATTTTCACATTTCTTTATGGTGGGTAGTTGGTGTAGGTTCAGCAACCGGGATTATTTTCGGAAAGATATTTTGTCGTTGGGTTTGCCCATTAGGTATTATGATGGAATTTATGATGAAGATGAACCCCAATGATTCATTAAAAAACATGTACCAATACCATAAACTGGGCTGTCCGATAGCATGGATTTCAGGATTACTAAACAAAATTTCGCTTTTTAAGATTAAACTTAATCACAATACCTGCAAAAGCTGTGGCGCATGTGATAAAGCTTGCTATATGCCAACAATTGATTCTGAGAGGTTTAGCTTGTATAAAAAAGACAAAACGAATCCGGCAACAGCATACAGCTGCTCAAAATGTTTGAAATGTGTATCAGCTTGTCCAAATGGCAGCTTAACTTTTAAGGTAGACACTTTAGCAATTGAAACTTATACAAATAAAAATAAAATAACACAATAATTAATAACAAAATGGGAACAGCACTTTATATCATAATAGGAGTAATAGTAGCATTCATAGGCTTAATCATTTATAATTACAAGAAAATGAACAATATGCCAGCTACTGAAGATCATGAGAACATAAAAACGTTGAATAACAAAAACTTCAAAAACCAGGTAAAATCAGGTGTGGTCATGGTAGACTTCTGGGCGCCCTGGTGTGGACCGTGTAAAATGGTTGCCCCTACTCTAAATAGTATTGCCGAAACAGAATCGGATAAAGTGAAAGTAGCAAAAGTGAACGTTGACAAAGAACAACAAATTGCTCAGAAGTTTAAAATAAGAAATATACCAACCATGATTATTTTCAAAGATGGAAAAGAAGCTAAGAGAATAATTGGCGTTAAATCAAAAAAATCTTTGATGAAAGAAGTGGAACTTCTATTGAACTAACTAAATATCAATAAAATAATAAATATTCTGTCTTTTAGCAAAAGTAACCAATCAATTATTCATTTAATGACTTATGGTCAGAAGAAAGAATCTTTCCAGGCACCGGGGTCATTATTACTTCGGTCTTCGGCCTTTCGACACCGGGCTATTTGCAGAATTAATGTAAGTATTACAATAAACTACAACAGAATCAGATCAAATAATATTAACAAATAAAATAACTAAAAATGAAAAATTTAATGCTTTTAACAATAATTGCAGTTCTTATTACAGGAACATATAGCTGCTCATCAACCAATTCTGAAGAAAAAAGCGCAAGCATAAGCAATGCATCAATGATTACAACAACAGATAATACAATTATGGACGAGACAAAAACAATTGAAAAAACAACCTCGGGAAAAGTTGTTCATTTAACTACTCAGGAGTTTAAAGACAAAGTATTTAATTATGAAGCAAACAAAGAATGGAAATACAACGGTGATAAACCTGCAATTATTGATTTTTATGCCGACTGGTGTCGCCCATGTAAAATGGTTGCACCAATTCTGGAAGATTTGGCAAAAGAATACGAAAATGATATTGTTATATACAAAGTAGATACAGAGGCAGAACAGGAACTTGCTGCTGTATTTGGTATTAGAAGTATTCCGACTATTCTTTTTGTTCCGGTTGATGGACAACCACAAATGGCTCAGGGTGCTTTACCAAAAGAAAGTTTTAAAGAAGCCATTAACGATATTTTACTTAAAAAATAGATGTTTACGATGCTGGAAAAACTAAAAAAGCAACTAGCTTTGGATAATTCAGACCGATCTTTTTTTCAGAAAGTCTGGGATAATAAAATCTATCGAATATCACTGGGAGCAATGGCAGGTGGAGTTTTAGGAATTTTATACTGGAAATACATTGGGTGTAATACAGGCAGCTGTCCGCTTACATCCAACCCGATTCAGTCAGTATTGCTATTTGGCTTTTTAGGAGGTTTTCTGGCGAAAGACAAAAAAGAAGTAAAAAAAGAGACAGAATAGTTAAGAAAAGAATTCATTCAAAGTCTTTAGCTAAGGCTTGTGCTAAAAAAGGAGGTCATTGGTCATTTATTGCAGTTTTCAATGACAAACTTAAGGCTCTTTAGCGTCTACAAATTTCTATTCGTTTCGGATAAATAAGAATGTAAATTCTCCAATCCCAAAAGGGGAATAGAAGAAGAATAAAACTTTAATAATTTTAACTGCTTTAATGATTCATTTTCAAGCAGGAAACTTTTCGAAGTGTCTAATTTATTAAGAATTAAATGACTTATAAACAATTCGATATCTCTGATTTTTTTAATTGTTCTTTCAGCTTCGTTTAAAGATAATTTTTCTGGATTTGCAACTAGATTAATCGCAGTACTTTCTGCAGAAAAAAGGGCTTGAAACTTACGGTAAGTATTCATCAATTTTGATAATTGAGAAAGTACTTTATCAGTTTCAAGTTCTTTTTTTCCAACCTTTAATTGCGAAATAATTTCTCTCTTTTTATTAATTGCCTTTCTTAATTCAAATAACTGTTCGAGCCATTTTAAGCTTATTGCAGGCAGGGCAAAAAAGCGCAAACTTAAGGCGGTTGGCGGCATGTCAATAATTATTAACTCAGCTTTAAAATTATTTAAATAATACTCCAAAGCCATTAGCATCGCAAATTCCTCAACTGTTGGAGAATATTTAAAAAGCTTAAAATAGTTTTTAATACTGAAAGCCTGTTGATAGCTATAGTTTGCCTGGATTTTTTCTTCAGATTCTTTCAAGTATTTTTTTATCCACTTATCGATATCAGGCTCAGCAATGCGCAGATTTTCTGTCACAATAACTGGTGTATCGGATAATTCTGTCTCAAAAATATCTTGCTGATTATGAGCAGGATCCAATGAAACAAGAAACGTTTCAGTACCCGATTTAGAAGATTGCAATGCCTGTAAAGCAGAAATGGTGGACTTTCCTACTCCACCTTTGCCGATGTAAAATTGTATTTCATTATAATTGTGCACTGATCTTTATTTATTATTATGATTCAAATAAAATGCAGATGATTCCGATTTTACAGATTTTTCTTCATGCTTCATTCTTCCCTCTTCCAACTTTACCCGATATCGAAACTTGAGAACATTTCACTCAATGGATTTCTGGATAAATCAAGCCTTTCCATCATAATTTTAAGGTCTTCTTCCATTTCAGGTAAAAGCTCTGTAGTAATATGAATTGGTGGAGAAGGATATCCCAAAAAAGAACCACAAACCAGCAATGCAAATGTATTTCGTAGCTCTTCTTCTTCCCATTGATGGGCTTCTATTGCTTTTGATCTATTAGCTTTATCAATTGCCTGAAGAATATTTTTTAGTTTTTTAAACAATTGTATACTGATTTTTTATGATGATTATGATTTTAAATCATGAATTTAATTACCATGAAAACCCATTACCCTCCCTTTTTATCAAAAGTTTCTCTTTTAATTTAATTTCTTTTTCTTTCTCTAACAGTAATTCTTCCTGTAGTTCTAGTTCATTTTCAGTTCTTTGTTCAGATTTTTCATATTTTATTTCTTCTTTTAAAGAACGGATTTCTCTGTTTAATCGAAAAATGTATGACAGATATTCACGATTGAAAATCGCCATTATGAAACCTAAGATGACCAATAGCAAAAGTCCGTAAAGCAAGTATAAATTATCGATCATTTTCCTTCTCTCCAAGCATTTCTTCCAATTTACTAATTCTATCCTTAACAACTTCTGTCTTTTCTAACATCAATTCAATCTTCTTCTTCTTTTCCATAAGAAACCGCTCCTTTTCTCTTTTTAAAGCTTTAATCCTGGCAACTTTCCAATTAAAGTTGAATAAACTTACAACCAGAAGCAATAATATTACAATAACAATCCCCACAACCATTTAAAATCTACCTTAACACTGAGCGCAACTAATACAAAACCTACTGTGTGGCACTAACAATATCCGCCCCAGCGGAATTGGCTGCCTGCATTTTGTACAAAGTCCAAAATCATCGCTTTCAATTTGCGACAAAGTATGTTTTAAACCATTCAGTTTCATCTCAGCTTGTCGAAGTGCTGCTTCTGCAACACTCTTATTATTAATCGCATCCATTCTTGATATCCTGCCAATGGCATTTTCAGGTTCAACAGGCCTAGTAAGTTCTTTGTATTCTGCAACAAGACTTTCCGTTCTTTCAATCTCCTTGAGTATTTTAAATTTAATTTCTTCTTTATCAATACCATCCATAATTCTAAATTAGAAATCTCATAAAAGCACCTTTTTCAAAAGGCTTTGCTAAGTTAACAATTCTTAAATCATCGTTAAAAAATTATAAACGAATAATTTAGGTATAAATAATCTTTTATATTTGCGTAAACAAAATTCGAAATTGAAAAACTACCTCAAAAATAAACTACTCCATCCAATACTTGATTTACTAAAACAGGGCATGTCGCCCGAAAAAATTTCATTAACTATTACCCTGGGAATTATTATTGGTATTATGCCATTTTTAGTAATTGGTAGTTATATATTACTTGCACTTGCTATTATCCTTAGGCTTAACATACCTGCCACCCAAATTGTCTGCCATGCGGTAATTGTAGTCAAAATTGCTTTATTTGTTCCCTTCTTAAAAATGGGTCAAGCCATTTTTAGTGTTCCTCAACTTCCTTATGAAACCAACGAAATTTTAAGTCATTTAAAAACTGAATTCTGGAATACCTTTTCAGTAGTTTGGCAGGTAAGTTTGTCGGGAATACTAGCATGGCTTATTATCTCAATTCCATTAGGTTATATAATTTACAGGTCTTCAATTTTCTTTTTCGCAAGAAAGCAAATTAAACTTCTTGTTAGAGCTTAGTAATAATCCCTTGGAGACATTAAACTATCACTATTTATAGACTTTGCAAAAAAGGATGTATAATCAGCATTTTAATAGAAGTCATTGGACATTAGTCATTTGTAATTACCAGTGACTTAATGACTAATGTCCTGTTAAGATCCATTCATTCTAAGAAATACTAATAATTTCCAAATTAACAAATCCCGAAACGGTAAAGTATAATTTCAACTTTTTTACTAATGATGTAGTAATGTTGAGGCTGCTATCATTGAATATATATCTAACCGCTTGAAAAAGACTTTCTTTTGAAGTAAACATGATGTAGTTGAAATTTTGTCCCCCTCTTTTTGTATAAATAATTTTGCATGGTGTAGGAAATTAAAAAATCAAACCAAAATTTTATTTTTTATTCACCTAATAATCAAATACTTCACATAAAGTTGACCATCGGGGTCTTTAACATTCTAATCAAAACGGATATGATGTATAACACTATCATACAACTCTCTTTAATATTAATTATAAAAAACCAACACATGGAAACAAAAACTCTTCAAAAAATCCTGAAGCAGGCTTTGCTTTTGGTAATTTTATCAACAAACCTAACAATTCTAAAAGCCCAGGTGGGCAATGTAATCTGGGAGGAAAATTTCAACACACTTAACACTGATATCTGGACACCCAACGTTGGAGATGGCTGTGCTATTGGCTTATGCGGTTGGGGAAATGCAGAACTAGAGTATTATAATACTGATAATGTTTACATTGCGGACATTCCTGGGGAATCAGGAAACAAAGCACTGGTGCTGGAAGCCAGAAATCAAACCATGGGTTCTGCATCCTTCACTTCAGGGAAAGTAGATACCGAAGGCAAATTGTCTATTCAATATGGACTAATAGAAATTAGAATGAAAGTTCCGAACCTTGAAACTGGTTTATGGCCTGCTGCGTGGCTTTTAGGAACGGTAAATTCAGGATGGCCTGCGAAAGGCGAAATAGACATGATGGAAATGGGACATAATTTGACTGAAAGGATCAGACAAGGATATCCTTCATCTACAGTCAACAATTATGTAGGTGCCAATGCCATCTGGCAAAACTCTGCTGATGGAGGTGTTGCAAGCATTGCCTGGGATGTAGATTATGATCTGCCTTATGTTTCCAACACTCCGCTAAATGACAGGTTTGTAACCTATCGCCTATATTGGGAACCAACACAAATGCGTTACACAGTGGTGGACAATGGCGTTGAATACGATCTTTACACTAATCCATTTCCTCTTGATTCTGAAGGTGATACAAAAACATTTCAGCGTCCTTTTTATATGCTTTTAAACCTGGCTGTGGGCGGAAATTTTACAGATGCTGCAAATGCTAGTCAGGTAACAGCACCAATGCCAGCAAAAATGTATATTGATTATGTTCGTGTTTCGGAATGGAATGGTTACGGAAATGTTGAATTTGATGATAGCCAGTTAACTGCTGAATCAGGCGTATTTGGCGTTCTTACTGATAATACCCCCGCGAATAACGAATTGGACTTTGGAAACGATGCAGCTATTTATGTTTGGGGAGGTACTATGCAGGAAGGCAGTACTCTGGCTTACGAAGGAAGCAATGTTGTTGCCTGGGAAACAACTACTCCAAACAGCTGGTTTGGTGGAGGCATTGTTTCCTTATTTGGGAAAAACATGTCGAATTTCGTTGATGAAGGTAAACTTAAATTTAAGATTAAAATTCCGGCAGATGTTTCGTTTAAAATTGGTGTAACTGATAATTATACCAACGAAAAATATGTAGATTTTCCAGCAGGACAAACGAAATACGGTCTGGTACGTAATGGAGACTGGGGACAGGTTGAAATTCCAATAGCTGATTTTTCAGGTTTAATTGCATTCCAGGACATGAATTACCTATTTGCAATTGTTAGCGATGCTGCAAATCTTCCGTCCTCAACTTTTCAGCTGGCAATTGATGATATTATTTGGGACGATGGAAATGAAACAACAATTATTCCCGTAACCGGAGTAACCGTTTCACCAACAAGTAAAACACTTAAAGTTGATGAAAATCAACAACTAACAGCTACAGTATTGCCATCAAATGCAAGCAATAAAAACATCAGCTGGAGTACCAGCAATGCTTCAATCGCCTCAGTAAGTTCAACAGGCTTGGTAACTGCTCAAAGTGTTGGTAGAGCTACAATCACTGTCACCACTGAAGATGGAAACTTTACAGCGACCAGTTTAATAACTGTTGAGGCAGATAATTCACTACCTTCACCATGGGAAACTGGTGATATTGGAAGTGTAGGAGCTGTTGGATCTGCCACTTACAGCAATGGAACTTTCACTTTAGAAGGCTCAGGTGCCGATATTTGGGGGACAAGTGATGAATTCAGGTATGTTTATCAACCCATTGATGGGGATGTGGTTATAACTGCCAAAGTCAACTCATTAAGCAATACCGATGCCTGGGCAAAAACAGGTGTGATGATAAGAGAAAACCTGAATAACAACTCAAAACATGCTATGACAGTGGTAACTGCTGGAAACGGAACAGCTTTTCAACGAAGGGAAGCAACAGGTGGTTCAAGTGCTCATAATACAGGACCCTCAACTTCAGCACCTTATTGGGTAAAATTAGAACGCTCTGGTGATACTTTTACAAGCTCTGTTTCGTCTGATGGGACTAACTGGTCAACAATTGGTTCAAGTTCACTCACCATGTCAGCAACAGTTTATGTAGGATTAGCAACCACATCTCATAACGATGGTACAATTTGCACAGCTCAAATCAGCGATGTGGCGATAAATACCAGCAATGTTAACTATGCCGCAATTCCAGGTACCATTCAGGCAGAAGATTATACAGACATGTTTGGCATTCAAACAGAAGCAACAACAGACACAGGTGGTGGATTAAATGTAGGTTGGATTGATGAGGGTGATTGGTTAGATTTTGCTGTAGATGTTTCATCAACAGGTAATTACTTACTTAAATTAAGAGGTGCAACTCCAAATGGCCCAGACGTTTGTACTATTTTAATTGATAATAATACTGTTAGCAGCATTGACATTGATAACACTGAAGGCTGGCAGAAATGGCAAACTTTTGAAACAACCGTTTCGTTAACTGAAGGAACTCATACCTTGCGTTTATCTGCTGCTACAACAGGATTTAATATAAACCGGGTAGAGTTTACTCTTAACAACCAAAGCAATAATTGTTCTGTTGTTGGTGCTACCGGCGATTATACTGCAGAAATTTCAAACGATGCTTCGAACCCAACAATTACTTTTGTTCCGAAAAGATCAGGTGTTGGCTCATCGGTATGCATCTTGTATTATGGAACCAGTGCTGCTGGTGATTTACCAGGTTATAATGTAACCCCAAATGTGCCTTACGAAATTAGCGCTCAAAACGGAGAGCATATTTACTTTTATTACACTTATTCATTGCCTGAAGGTGGGGAAAACAATACAGCTGGAACAAGAAATGACTTTACAGTAGGTAATTGCAGTTCTTTAAAATCAGCTATGGCAGGAACAACTGAGACTGAAAATTTGGATAATGAATCATTTTCAGCCAAAAATTTGGTCCTTTATCCAAACCCTGCTAAAAAAGAGTTAAATATCAATGGAATTGAAGATGTTAAAGAGCTGGTTATTTACACTTTATCCGGCAGTAAAATGCTTGAGAAAAAAGTAAAAGAAACAAACAAAACATCTATTAACATTGAGCATTTAAGTAAAGGAATTTACATATTAAAAGCAGTTGGTAAAAACTCAGTAAAAACTACACTTTTTGTTAAAGAATAGTCTCTAAAAATCTGGAAGCCTTTGGGCTTCCAGCTTCTCAATTAACCTGTTGGAATGTTAAGAATCATTAAGTCCCGGTTAAAAAAACATAATGAATATTCGAAAGTGTGACAACAATAAATTTTTTATGTTATATTCGCACAAAATCTTGAACAACTGAAGAAGTATTTTAAAAATAAGATAATGCAACCACTGCTTGGCTTTCTAAGCCAGGGAATGTCGCCTCACAAATTAGCACTTACTTTAGCATTTGGAATTGTTTTTGGAATTATTCCATTTTTTGGAATAAGCACCTATCTTCTTATTGTAATTGCAATCATATTTAAGCTGAACATTCCTGCAATTCAACTAGTTAACTATGCAGCTTATGTTATCCAGATAACATTATTTGTGCCTTTTTTAAAGTCTGGCCAATATTTATTTGGCGGACACGAACTTCCTTTTGATATAAGCAATATAATTGAAATGTTACAAGAGCACTTCTGGAAAACAATAGAAGCCATTTGGGAAATTAATTTAATGGGCATAGCAATGTGGGCAATTATTGCTATACCCGGAGGGCTTGGGATTTACTATTTATCAAGACCATTTTTTGTAAAACAACAACTTAAGCTTCAACCAAAACTTGCCTAATAAAACTTATAATAAGCAGCATTTAAAACTATAACACCTGCATCTTTTCCAAAGTGCCCTTAATTTTCAAACAACATAATTTTACAGCAGGATAAAATATTCATCACCTTGCTTATTTTCATATAATTTAATACTTTAGTTATTCTAGGCTTTAGTCAAAACTAACTCAACTATTTTAACTTTTTGGGAAACAAATATGCACAAAACAAATAAAAACCCAGGCATTTATTTTAGGATGCTTTCAATGGGTTTAGCTGCTACAATAATATTTTTTCTTTCTTTTTCAGCAGTATTCTTTTTTAAAAATAAGCAGGAACAATTATTGTTTCAATCAAATCAAGAACAATTCAAACATGAGATAAACTCATTATTTACACTCAATAGTTCTATGATTGATAAAGTAATCTATGATTACACCTTTTGGGATGAATTTATTGAAGAAATTAAGATAAGAAATCCGGAATGGTTTAAGAATAACATCACTACTATTTTACAAGCCTTTAGCGTTGATTATGTAAGCGTATATGATACAACATTTAGTCTGATACATGAAGCCTCCTCTGACTCTCTTAGAAAAATTAAAAAGATAATTCCGCAAAATGCATTACCTCAACTTATGGAATCAAGATTCACTCATTTTTTCACATTAATTGACAATGAACTATTTGAAATAAGTGGAGGCAGCATACATCCGGATAATGACCCTACGCATACTTTAACACGGCCAGGTGGATACCTGTTTATTGCAAAAAAATGGGATCATGACTTTATAAATCAATTGTCAGCATTAAGCGGTGCAGAAGTTCAACTACTCCAAGTTTCTGATTCTGTTAAAAATGACAAACACTATTCTATTACTACAGAACAAATACTATTAGGATGGAACAAGCTGCCTGCAGTCAAGATATTGTATGAAAAAGAGGATGAAACCATAAAGCTATATAAAGAAATATCAAGGTATATGCTTTTCATTATTGTATGTTCCTTAACTATATTTTGGTTTTTATTTCATTTAACGACAAGAAAATGGATTAGCAGACCACTAAAGCTTGTATCTGAAATATTAAAAACAGAAAAGGTAAAATTAATTAATGATTTGCAAAAGGCGCCAGGCGAATTTAAAAATATTGGACAACTTTTTCATGCTTACGTAAAACAAAAACATGAATTGCAAATTGCAAAGGAAAAAGCAGAAGAAAGCGAACGCCTAAAATCAGCCTTTTTAGCAAATATGAGTCATGAAATTCGCACGCCAATGAATGGCATTCTTGGATTTGCAGAGTTATTGAAATCATCTGAAATATTGGGTACCGCTGAAACCAATTATATTAATCTAATTGAAAAAAGTGGTAACCGCTTGTTGAACATTATTAATGACTTAATTGATTTGTCAAAACTTGAGTCAGGACAAATGAATGTAACCTATTCGGATACAGATGTGAATGAAATTACCCGGTTTATACATTCGTTTTTTAAACCCGAAGCAGAAGGCCGTGGATTAAAAATAAACTTCAACAATACGCTTTTAACAAAAGAAGCAATAATAAAAACAGATAAAGAGAAACTATACGCAATACTTACAAACCTTGTAAAAAATGCTATAAAGTATAGTAAAGAAGGAACAATAGATTTTGGTTACGTAAAGAAAGAAGAATTTTTAGAGTTCTATGTAAAAGATAACGGGATTGGAATTGCAAAGGAAAAACATCAAACAGTATTCGAGCGATTCTCACAAATAGACACTTCATTATCAAGCAATTATGATGGAGCTGGGCTAGGACTGGCGATTACCAAAGCCTATGTTATTTTATTAGGAGGTGAGATATACCTCGAAAGCGAATCGGGCAAGGGAACTCAATTTTATTTTACTATTCCCTACAACCCTGTTTATGTTGAAATAACTAAAATTGAGGAAGATTTAATCTCATTGAGTGAATTGCCCTTAAAGAAAAAGCTAAAAATATTAATTGTGGAAGATGAAGAAACCTCCTATTTACTTTTGAGTATTCTTCTTAAAGACATCAGTAAAGAAATACTTTATGCAAAAACAGGGTTCGAAGCCATCGAAGTCTGCAGTGAGAATCTTGATATTGATTTAATACTACTAGATATAAAAATGCCTTTAATGCATGGTTATGCAGCTGCAAAACAGATAAGAAAATTTAATAAAGATGTAATAATTATTGCGCAAACCGCCTATGCGTTGTCAGGAGACAGGGAAAAAGCCCTTGAAGCCGGATGCAATGCTCATATTCCAAAACCCATCAACCAGGAAAAATTGATTCAAATGATTTATAAATATGTAAATGAAAAAGAGAGGTTGCTATAGCAACTAATTAATCAACACTATATCTCATAAGAACTCAAAAGAAAACTACTACAATTAGTTTTATAAATTAATTACATTTTCTGCAAAAACAGTTTTAAATCATCAAACGTAGTAGATTCAAAGTTCCAATGTCCTTTCAATGCACCTAAACCAAGACTGTTCGCAATAGGGTTCTGCAACGCTAAAAAGCATTGTATTCTTGATTTTGATTCATTTTTAGGTTTTTCATTGTTGCAATTAATGAAATCATCAATACAACGATTCACAGGTAGATCGGTAATTGAATTCAGACACAAGTCCTCCAACATGCCTGAATCTTTATTATTTGGCATTACAAATATGCCAAT
Source organism: Bacteroidales bacterium (assembly GCA_050296515.1). Classification (GTDB taxonomy): domain Bacteria; phylum Bacteroidota; class Bacteroidia; order Bacteroidales; family NBLH01; genus NBLH01. The sequence continues at coordinate 104,529 of JBNKRJ010000051.1, forward strand.
TTTTGGATTTGTATCTGAAAAATCATTTATAATTTTTGGAACCGGAAGATTTGATTTTTTCAGAGACATAGCAATACTGTCAAATGCAGATTGAGCAGGATTATCATCAGCATCTCTTATCAACCCAAAAGAGACTACATTTCTAAAACCAGTAATGTTAGGAATAGCTTTTATTTTTAAGTCAAATTTCCCTTTTCCACCAAAGTCAAGAAGTTGAACATCATCGATCTGAAGCTTTCTTAATAAGGCTTGAAAAAACGAAATTTCATCTTTCCCTTCAACCGCTAGGATTTTAGTTTTATCTATAATTTCCATAACTACCTAATTTCCCAGTTACTTTCAAGTGACAAGTTTAATACTTCAGAATCAAATTTATATGAGGTAAATTCACCTTCATTGTTTTCTATCCTAAAAAGCCTGATGTCATCTTTATCAGTCTGTTTATTTTGGTAGACTGCATTTAAGGATTTGGCGCATTCCAGAGAATGAGTTGTAACAAAGATCTGAACATCATAAATCCTGGCAGTTTCAATTATTGATTCCCATAATTTGGGAAGAAAAGAATAATGAAATCCATCTTCAATTTCATCAATCAAAACCATACCACCTTCGGCGTCGGCAATTGTCACCAAAATATAGAGTAGTTTTTTTATACCATCTCCCATTATTTGAATAGGAGATAATTTATCAAATCCAATATCAATATAAATCATATTATTAGCACCCAACGATACATCCACTACTCTACTATCCAGTATTCTTAAAGATTTGATAAAACTATCTAATTTCTTTTTTATAATAACTCTATCAATTCGGTTATAAATATCACCATGATCGGTTGCATGAAACAAAAAAATCCCTCTTAGTTTTTCAATGTAATCTTTTGTTGGAGAATAAGTTATACCCTTAGATGTATATTGTAATAATGCTTTTTGAAATTTATCTTTTGACAATTTATTGGTCTTTACAGAAAAATTAAACTCTATACCATTAACTAATCTTTTATGAATAGTTGAACTTGAATCAAAACTTGATGTATCACCGCTTTTCTTAACAGATGATTCCTCGTAGATAGGTTTTATTACTAACCTTCGAAACTGATTGTTTTTTACAAATTCAGTATTGATTTCAATTTGATTATTATAGTCTTGTTTATTAAAGATATATTGAAAATCATCATTTTCCACATGTAAAAGTCCTCTAAATCTATCAATGTTTGTAACCAAATTTGGGTTTGAAACCCCTAATGATAAAAAAATAGCTTCAAGCAGTGAGGTCTTTCCACTATTATTTTTACCAACAAATAAATTCACTTCCTTAAAATCATCTACTTCAATATTAGTAAAGCCACGAAAATTTGTAATATTAATGCGATATAGTTTCACTTGTTTAAATTTTAGTTAAGTAATTGATATTTATTCACTTCTCTTAAACCATTTATATGGAGTTCATGAGCTTGCTTCGCAAGGTTAAACATATTCTTTTGTAGAGCGATTATTCGCTTCGCTTATGAGAGCACTTCGTTAAGTTAAGTTTCTTTATAAACCCCGAAGGGCTCAGCGTAAACTAATCCCTCTATGAGGCTTTCATTTGTTTATTCTTTTGTGCTTAACCTTTTAAACAGAGCTTAAATTTTATGCGTAAAAATATCTAAATCAATTAAACAAGCAAAATATGATTATCAATTTAGTAATAAACAATTGCAAAAGCATGAATTATAAAAGATGATGAAAAACTGCTAAACCAACCTATTTCTCCACTTTCACCCTGATTCCCTCAGAATGAGAAGTAAACTCAGGTGCATACATGCATTGAATAGTTGTCACCCCATTTGAAAAATCACCTTTGTGAGTAACACGCAATGGATATTCAAATACATAGGTTCCTTTTGGTAATGCTTCCATAAAAAAGTTGGTAGCAGCATCTTTTGTACTCTCATAATATCCAAGACCATCCTGCCACTTGTAAGTTGAGATTACGTTAATTGGCTCAAAACCTGAAGCCCGCATATCTTTCATATGAATGTATTCCATTCTTCGGTCAACTCTTAACTCAATTCGTACAATGACTTTATCACCAATTTTTAGTTCATTATTATCTGAAATAGGTTCTATTACTTTGCCCCTTTCAGTTAGTTTCTCAATAAACAATTGCTTTTTAAGCTTTAATGGCGTTTCATGTGGAGTAATTTTATCCAGTTGCTCAAAATACTGCCAGTAAACTGCTCCCCAGGACACACCTTCGTCTGATTTGGTGACAGTAACATTTCCCATTTCAGGCTTAATCTCTCCCCTGCCCCATGATGTTTTGAAATATCCGGTTCCTGCTTCTACTTTTACATCATCCATTTTTTTAGGATCAATAATTTGATCACCCATTTTTATTTCAACTAACTTATCGCTTGCCAGCCAATCGCTTCCTCGCAGTAATAATGAATAGATTGCTTCTGTGGTTGCTTTTGTCGTCTTCCAATCCTGGGTCTGTTTTTGCTTTAACAACCACACTTTCAAATCATTAACAGCTGTCTGGTCATTAGCCACTTCGTCAAATACTTCAATCATTAGTGCCTGAGTTTCAATAGGTGCCTGGTACCAGTACCATCCACCAACATTGTCAATCCAGTACATGCCCATTTCTTCGTTGCTGGTTGAGTTTTCTTTCAAGGATTTCACAATATCAGCAGGAACAATTTTGTTTTCGTATCGGTGTAATCCAAGAGCAATCATACCTTGCATGTACTTGCTTTGCGACAACCAGTACTTTTCAGCCTGACTTTTAAAATAATCAAAAGCTTCTTTACTTCTTGCAGGTATTTGTATATCTGTAAAATAACTTCTGCCATAAAGATATTGAATAGCATCATAACTTAAATGATTTTCCTCCAGCTCCTCTTTGGTATAATTTTTCTTTAGCCAATCGTAATCTTCTTTGATACGAACATCCAAATAACCAATAGCATTTTGCAGCATGTTCCATGTTTTTTGATCGGTTCGAACGGTTTTCACACCTAATTTATCCAAATGTCCCATTCCTGTAACAATGTGCTGGGTAATGTATCTGCTTTCTGGCATTCCTTTAAACCATGGCCATCCACCATTTGACTTTTGGGCTTTCTGCACCTTTTTTAATGCACGACCCAATTCATCGCCCATTCTGTTTAAATCAAACAATAACCCAACATGGTTTTTTCGCTCTGTTTCGTTCTTACCATTTAATACCCAGGGAGTTTCTTCAAGCAATACTGCTTTTAATTCCTGGTTTTTCTCTAAATTAGAAAGCAAAGCTTCCGATCCTTTGGTATTTTTCCATGAATCAAAAACCTGTTTTATTTTCGGACTTGAATTGGCAATGTGCGATGCAATACTGTTTGCATAAAAACGACTGAAAGTCTGCTCGGTACATTCATACGGATATTCCATCAAATAAGGCAGTGCCTGAACAGCATACCAAGCCGGATTTGAAGTGAACTCAAGCGTCAGCTTCTGATGCCGTAAAGTACTTGATTTACCGGAATTTATCAGTTTCTCAAACTTGTATGTTTTGGTTTGATTTCCCCTTACTGGTAATGGCATTGATTCGGTAACCAGCATTCGGTTAGTTAACACAGGCAATGGTTTTTGCTCACCATCAGAAAAGTCACCTGCTTTGGCGACCACCTTGTACATAATTGCATCAACTCCTTCAGGAATTTCAAGATTCCAGCTAACCAAACTGTTTTTCCCTGCTTTTACCTCAAAGTCCCTGGTCTCTTGCTCATTCTTTGCAAAAATTGTACTGACAGGTTTCATGCTTATCGCATCAAACAACTCAAGTTTTACTTTTCCAGTTAAGTTTTTATCTGAAATATTACTGATTTTTACAGGGAAAGTAATCTTATCGTTCTCGCGGAAAAAACGAGGCTCATTGGGTAACAGCATTAAATCTTTCTGCGTAACCAATTCATTGGTAATTGAGCCATATTGCAAATCTTTTGTAGTTGCAAAACCCATCATTTTCCATTTAGTAAGTGACTCAGGTACAGTGAATTCCACAATTACTTCACCTTCTTTGTTAGTCCTCAAATGAGGATAGAAAAATGCCGTTTCATTAAAATTGGTTCTGACTTTCACATTTGAAAAATCTTCCTCACTTTTACCTCCTGCCAAATCGCCTCCTTGTTGTTTTAAATCACTGATGTTCGTTGTTGTAATATCCTCTTCCCGCAATTCCTTTTCGGAGGTTGGCGCATCGTCATCAAATGAGTCGGCCTTAGCCTCCATCATTGGTGCAGGTACAGCTTTTCCAACTTTTCTTTTGAGTGAAAGCCTATTATTTCCTCTTACTCTGCCATAACCCGTTACAACAACTTCATCCAAACCACCATAATAATTATAATAACCAGGATAATAGTTAAATTCAAACCAGTTAAAGTAATCATAGTATAGATTCGCCACATATACAGGCATGTCCAGATTCTTTTTAATCAATGTTGAATTCAAATAACTAAATGTTCCTGTATTCCAGGTTCTTGCCGTGTAGTAGGAATTGTAAACATTAAAATCCCAATAATTGGTCCTGAATTGATCTAGTGAAGCATCATAGAGGGTCGCAAGCATTTCTGCTGCCACTTTATCACCTTTGTGCCCTTTAATTTTTAGTCTCCATTGCTCTTTTTCACCTGGATACAACTTATCACGGAAGGTTTCAAATTCAATATCCAGATATTTATTAGAATAAGGTACATATACCACTGAGTTGTGATTGTAGTACCTATTATCCTTTACAAAAACGAAATGAACAGAAAAATTACCACGATGCTTTTCCTCAACCGGAATTTTAATCAGCTTTTGCTCATTATTTAAAGTAAGATATTGAGATAAAACTATTTGGTCCTTGTGTTCTACCTGATACAAAACGGTTACATTTTTATTGCTTGTACCTATTAAAAACTCAGCCTCCTCTCCAGGCTCACAATAAGTCTTAACTGCTGAAAATAAATCAATTACCTTATAGGGCATCTCATTTCCTTCATCCGAAAAAACATTAAAGAAATGTTTGTTGCTTACCTTGTTACCAAATGCATCGGTTGAAGAGATTTCAGCCACATACCTTCCGGTTTCAAATCCTTTTACAACTGAAAAATCAAGTTTCTTTTGCTCTTTTGTATTAAAAACAGTCATAAATACCTGCTTGTCCTTCTCCAATTGCAGGTTTTCCGATTCATTATCGTAAATATTACCCGGAAACTTCTCGTTCCATTCCTCTTTTGTAAAAATGTGCTTATCAGGTCTTGTCCAATGCCTTGCTCTTATGGCTTCGGGCAAATCCTTTAGTTTATAAATCTTTATCTCGCCACTTGCCGGAATATACTCACTATTAAGATTATAAGTCCCTATTTGTATTAGCTTATCATCTTCATCATCATATCTTTTATCATTTTTATTAATCAATCCCGAAAGAGGCAAACTTACCTGCAATGCCCTGTACCCAACATTCAGATTTTTAGAAGTGCTTTGTGTTTCCCCATTAATATCGGTTACATCGACCTTAATCTGGTAATTAAAAGATAAGAACTCATTTTCCTCATAGGATAAATCAGGTAAAGCTTTGAATTTCAATTTATAATGCCCATTATCATCCGTCTGCAACTCACCATTTTTAATTTCAACCGGAACACTATTAAAAGCCCAATACCACCAGCCACGCCACTGTGGAGTCCGGATAATTCGATATTTCACATTTGCTTCACTAACAGCAGCACCTGAATAACTCGTTGCTTTTCCTTCTACTTCCACTTCATCATTTAACAAATAATTTCCTTTAAACGGAAGCATCTCTACCTCAAACTTTGGTCGCTTGTATTCCTCTACAGAAATATATTTTGAGCCATTGTAGCACTCCAACAAGAAGTTTCCGTTTAACAACCCGGTTGGGATATCAAATGTTCCACTAAAAGTACCATATTCATTTGTTTTAAGGTTTAGTTCTGCAACTTTCTGATGGTTCACATCTTTCAAAACAACAGTTACACTATACCCGGTTTCAATTTTATTGGTTTCACCATCGGATCTGATACTAATTCCCTTAAAATAAATGGTTTGACCAGGTCGATAAATGGCCCTGTCTGTGAAAAAAGTAGTATAAACATTTGAATACTTTTCGTGTGGCTGGTAGTAGATATAGGAACCATTTGCTGTTGTTAGGTAGTCACCAGCATATGAAAAGTTTACATTCCAGCTTTGAGAGTCTTTGCCCTTGACTGCCTTAATAACAAAACTACCATCCTGAACAGTAGTATAAACATTTCCCATTTTTTCAACATACCTACGCTTTGAATAACTGTACTTAGAATACCATGATTGACAAGTCACTCCCTGCATTGGCATACCTGTAGTTCTGTTTAGCACCACATAGCGGAAAGAGCCATCGTATTGCTGTTGTTTGATGTAACTGATATTTGATACCGTAAAGGCCTGAAAGGCCGACATTGCCTCATTGTAATCAAATCCTTCATTATCAGAAACTAATAAAACATAAAACCCGACCGGAAGTTGATTAAGTATGACTTCTACTGAATGCTCATTAAAGTCCTTATCAACAGGCAAGTCATAATTTAAAGTATAAACCTGGTCAGACGATTTTTTAATTTTGTCGTACAACTCTTCATAACTATATTTCCCATATAGTTTTTCATACTTTGCACGACTCATTTTAGCCGCCCTGATATAAACCTTATTAATGTTTCGATAATTTATCTTTGCCGAAAACTTTGCATCCGGCATCACAATACTTTCGGTATTAAAACTTAAGTTATGTGTTTCGATGGTGATAATTAGCTGTTTGCAATGTCCTGCTGCGTTTGTTTTTGGAAACTTTTCAATTACTTTATTACAAATCTTATGAGCCTTAACACGGTAGTTTTTGTATTGATCTGTGGCCTTTGATAATGGATCGTACTTGCCTGATAAATTATAATAATATTGCGCGATGGCCAGTGAAACCTCACCTGAGAAAGGATTCGAGTTGTATTTATTTTCAAGCTTTGTCAATGCTTCAAGATACAGACCTTCTTTGTTATTATGAACTGAATGAGCATATGCAAACTTTAGCCTTTTTAAATCTACATCAATTAAAGCTTCAACTTCTTTTGCATGGTTCAGCCTGAATTTTAGTAAATCCTGGAAAATCAGCTGAGCATGAAAATGTAACGATAAAGTATCTGCAGTTTTAATATCTTTTGTAATAAATTTATTTGCATCTGAAAAGTAAAAGTCTTCCCTTAACTCAAAATTATCAGCAGGCTTTGTCAAAGCAATTTCTGTATTTGAGAAAAAATCAACTGCCTTATGCGCCAAAAAATCATACAAAGTAGGCCGCAAAGTCTTTGGTTTTGTTCCGGAATAAATCAGTTCTTTATACTTTTCAGTAGGAATCTTCTGAAGCTCCTCTTTGTTCGTTAAAGACTGATTATAGTTAATAATCATCTCATTAACAAGATGATCCAGCGTCCAGGTTTCCATGTCTGCATTATCGAAATTTACCGTATTACTCCGATCCTGAAATTTGTATCGGTTGTTTTGATAATACCACCAGTACATGTCAGCAAGCATGGAGTGCATAATTGCCTTATCTGGGAAAACAGCTTCTTTTACAGCTGAATCCAACTCATAGCAAAGCTTTTCAAAGGCTTTTTCCTCGTTTGAATTTTTATATTTTAATCGAAAAATAAATGATTTAATGACTTGCTCAGAGTTTTTATCTGATTTAGCCTTTGCTAAGATTTCATTAACCACCTCAAGTGCAGATTTTGGAAGCCCTTTTTTCTCAAGACTATCCACCTCGGTCCATTTCGACTGGTAAAACTTCATGTTTTGCGCATTTAGATTAGAAATAAATAAAAAAGTTAGAAAGAATAAGATTACGATTTTTGATTTCATGACGAATAAATTAAGTGCATGATAATTAGCAATGTTAATTTCAATAGTTAAACTTCATTCAGTTTTGATGATATTCATTTCGAGTCATTGGTCAATAGCCTTTAATACAGGAATCCAATATCAATGACTAGTGACTAATAACCAATTTCTATTATTGAAGATACGAAAAAAAAGTAATTCCATAATTTTACCCCAAACTGAAAAAACATTTTGCCTATGAATTACAATTCTCTATTTTTGAATTAAATCCGGTACTCCTCACTAATATTTACATTTAATAATTATCAAATGAGACCCTCGGAGAGGGATTTATTAAGAATTTTCATCGCTATACAAAAGAACATACTTAACCTTGCAGTGCAAGCTCATGAATTCTTTAGAAATAATTAAAATGAAGATGAATAAATATCAATTACTTAACTAAAATTTAAACCAGTGAAATCAGTAAAATTCCTTCTATTTTCAATGTTGGTTATACTTATATCTTGTAGCCAAAAAAAACACCCCATGTATCAATCCAAGCAATTTAGTATAACAGATAGTACTGTAGTACAAGGCAACTATATTGCCAGGGCAATATCCTCAACAGAAATTACCTCCAACTATCAAAGTCCTGAAAGCGATAAAATATCTGCTTTAATGGAGTTTAAATTCAGCATTAATGGCAAAGACAACGAAAAGCCATTTGCAATGAATCACAAGTATCTTTTTAACACCGAAGAGGCTGCAAAAAACGAAATTACCTTGTCATTTGGAAGTAATGAATACATGCAAGACATTGATTCTGAAGGAAAAACACTACGTCCTAATACAAAAATGACAGTAAAACTTGATTTTAATAAGGTTCTAAAAGACTTTGAAGAGAAAGGGTACTTTGAAACAATTTCTGGTGAAAAAGTATATAAAGATGACTTTAAAGGATTATTCATTGCCGGAAATACGGCACCACTTAGCTGGGATTTTGAAAACCTTCATAATAAAGGACTTGAACTGAAAGATGAAGACGGTGATGGAATTTATGAAATTGAGCTCATTATGAATCCTTATAATCCGGATAATTTTACTTCGGCACACTGGAAACTGGCAAATGACATCAGTAAATATCCACAGTTAAACTCGGGCAAAGTGATTATTGATGCTTTGTATAATCTGGGTTTGGATGAAACCGTAATGAACATTGAAGATGATGGGACATTCCGTACAGGTAAAGAATGGCCGGGAGTTTGGACGCGTGATGTGAGCTACAGTGTATTTCTGAGCCTGGGAGTTTTGGAACCTGAAATTTGCAAAACCAGCCTGATGAGAAAAGTAAGTAATGGAAGAATCATTCAGGATACTGGTACAGGTGGCGCATGGCCGGTTTCTTCCGACAGAACCACCTGGGTAATAGCAGCTTACGAATTGTATAAAATTACAGGTGACGAAGAGTGGCTTAACACCATCTATCCCATTATTGAAAAATCATTACAAACTGATTTAAAAACCATTGTTGATCCTAAAACAGGTTTAATGAGAGGGGAATCATCTTTTTTAGATTGGCGCAAACAGACTTATCCAAAATGGATGAACAGCGTGGATATTTATGAATCGCTTTGCCTTGGAACCAATGCTGTTCATTACCGGGCTTACGAAATTATGGCTGAGATTGCTCAATTAAAAGGCAATGATCCAACCCAATATAGCAAAGTTGCTGAAACTATTAAGCAGGCAATCAATAAACATTTATGGCAGGAGGACAAAGGTTATTATGGACAGTTTATTTATGGAAGAACCTATAAATCATTGTCCCCGAAATCTGAAACGCTGGGGGAAGCCCTTTGCATATTGTTCGGTATCGCCGATGATGAAAAGAGCCGAAAAGTGATTGAAAATACACCCATGGTACCATTTGGTGCAGCATGTGTTTATCCTCAAATTCCCCAAATTCCACCTTATCATAACAATGGTATCTGGCCCTTTGTTCAGGCATTCTGGAACATTTCAGCTGCCAAACAATTAAATTACAGCGCATTGGAGCATGGATTAGCATCCTTTTACCGACCTGCAGCCCTGTTTTTAACCAATAAGGAAAACTTTGTAGCCGAAAATGGTGATTTACAGGGAACTGAAATTAATTCTGACCGACAACTATGGTCCGTGGCAGCCAATATGGCAATGGTTTACAGGGTGTTGCTGGGCATGAATTTCCGGAAAGATGGAATTGTATTAAAACCAGTTGTTCCGGAAGGTTATGGAGGTAAAATAAAGGTAACCAACTTTAAATACAGAAATGCAACACTTGATTTTGAAATAAATGGATTTGGAAATAAAATCAAAACCTTCACAATTGACGGTGAAGAACAAAAAGATGCATTTGTCCCGGGTAATCTGACTGGTAATCATACGCTTGTTATCGAACTTAACTCTTCGATTAAAAACAAAGGAGAATTCAAACTGGTAGAGAATAAATTTGCACCTGCCACTCCCATTGTTAAAGAAGATAAAGAAAGCGACAAAATAGCAATTGGTTGGGATAATATCTTGGAAATACAAAAGTACACAATCTTAAAAAATGGAGAAGAAGTGGATAATATTGCAAATGAAAAAGATAAAACCCGTTTCTTTTTTACCATTGATGCTCTATCTGCATTAGAAGAATACCAGGTAATTGCAATTGATAAAAATAATTCATTTTTAAGCAAACCAATTGTAAAAGCTAAAAGCTATTATATTCAAGCAGAAGAATTTGCTCCTGCCTCAAAGCTTCCATATCAGGGGTATGAAGGAAAAGGTTTTGTGGAACTCACCAAAGAAAAAAACACTACAATTGAAATGACTTTTGAAGCAGAAACCGAAGGAAAATACATTCTTGATGTGAGGTATTCAAATGGAAGCGGCCCTTACAACACCGATAACAAATGTGCTGTCAGAACGTTAAGTGTTAATAGTCAAACCATTGGAGTAATTGTAATGCCTCAAATTGGTAAAGATGAGTGGTCGAACTTTGGTTATTCAAATAGTTGGGAAGTTGAACTAAAAAAAGGCACCAACACCATTGTCTTAAGTTTTGAAGACTATAATGAAAATATGAATGGTGAGGTAAATACAGCGATGTTGGATGGGGTTAGGCTAAGGAAGCTGTAAAATACAGCTTCGCACAAATTTACTAATATATAGCTTTACAATACTTGTTAAACCTTTCGGGTTTTAAAACCCGAAAGGTTTTTTGATGCAACAATCTACATACGTACACTGTGTAATACCAAATGCGCCCCTATAAAGGACAGCCTTCAATATTATTAATCAGTAATCGATTAAGCCACCATCAAATCAACACCTAATACTCCCTTTAGTGTTTTGCAATTGTGCCCCCGACTACGCACTTCAACTTTGTAAGTTCCGACTGTTAAATCAGGTATTTGAAACAGTAGTTTTTTAGGAAAGTTTTGGTGAAAATAACTGGCTTTAACCTCCCCTCCTCCTCTAGTTGAAATAAAGCAAACACCCTCGTCATTAGCAGTTTCGTCAATTTTTAGATAGCTGCCTTTTAGCTCAGCCATAGAACCCGATGTTAGTGTCCAATTGTTTTTTTTGTGTTCATATCAAACAGAGTTTCAGGTTTAGGTTTGCTATTACCAGCATCTACCTTTACCAATACAACTTTTTCAAGAAACTCTTTCCATGCCTTATCTGGGGTAATATTTGCATAAATATGATGACGCAAAGAATCGTATTTGTCCTTATCATTAACAAACACTCCTTGAATTTCAAATGAAACCCTCATTGTTATAAACTGTAGTTCCCACAACAATAGCCCTGCAATCATCAGTAGTAGTAATTGGGTTCTTGTGCAATGCATACTTGACTTTCATAATATTTAATTTATCGTTTACAATTGAGTTAACTCAATCTCCATTTAAAGAGCAAGAAGACTCAAAGTTGAATTAAATTACTCATTTAACCATTTTACTAACCGACTATTTGTATAGTTTTAATTATGAATATAATTGAATCCCGATGGTAGGTTTCTATAATTGTTTATTTTTGTAGATGAGGAACTTTGATATCCATTCGGGTTTTGAAAACCCGAATGGTTTAAATGCAATCAAAAAGCCATAAACTTAATCTTTTATGAAAATTGAACCAATCAGTGCTGGCAGCTTCTATCATATTTTCAACCAGGGAAATAACGGAGAAACTGTTTTCAAAGAACATGAAAACTACCTTCATTTTTTAAGATTGTATGAAAAATATATAGAACCGGTAACAGAAACATATGCCTGGTGCTTGCTTGGAAACCATTTTCATTTACTGGTCAGAGTAAAAACCCTTGAAGAAATACAAAACCACTGGAATAGCAGGGAAGCTTCCAACCTTTCGGGTCTGTCAGACCCGAAAGGTTTTGAAAACAAAGACAACAAAAACTTTCTTATCACCAACCAATTTTCAAAGTTTTTCAACGCCTATGCAAAAGCATTCAACAAAAGATATAAACGCAAAGGCTCCCTTTTTGAAAAACCTTTTGACAGAAAAAGAGTTGGTAATATGGCTTACTTTAAAAACCTCGTCCACTATATTCATCACAATCCTGTGCATCATGGTTTTTGTAGTAAGTTGCAAGAATATCCCTGGTCATCATACGGCTCTGTAGTCACAGTTAAACCAACAAAGTTGCAAAGGGAGAAAATTATCGGCAGATTTAATAACATTGGTAATTTTATTGATTATCATGAAAAAGAATACAACTACAATGAAATAAGGCATTTATTGTTTGAACATTAAATAAACCAATTAGGCATCAAAAACCTTTCGGGTTTTGAAAACCCGAAAGGTTTGGAAAAACTAAAACTATGAAACACATCGCCTTACAAGGTAAAAATATCCAAATGTCATCACCAATAATTAAGCAAATATTAAATGGTGATTGTTCAGATTTTATTCCCGGACTATCAGGAAAAACGGGACAATTATTCTCTAATTTCACACTCAAAAAATTCATTGATGAAGAGGCACTACATGACGACTTTTCACTTTCAGGCGATAAGAAAAGAAGTATTAGGAGCTTTTCTACAGGGGAACAAAAAAAGGCACTCCTCTCCTATTTACTAAATAAAAACCCTGACTTTTTAATACTCGACAATCCTTTTGATGCATTGGATAAAGAATCGGTAGAATGGTTAAAAACAAAACTGATTGAATTATCAAAGCAAATATCAATTATTCAAATATTTAAACGAAAAAAGGATCTCCTTCCATTTATTACACATGCTGCAAAAATTGAGGGTGAAAGAATCTCCATTTTTGAACCCATCAATGAATTTCTTGCAAAGTATAATCAGGGCAAAAAAGCTGAGCTTAATGGAACCATTCCACCTCCTTATAAAAAATTTGAAAACAATTACGATGAACTAATTAGTTTCAATGATGTAAATGTTTCATATGGAGACAGGAATATTTTGAAAAATATCAACTGGACAATAAAGCCGGGTGAGTTCTGGCAGTTAATTGGCCCAAATGGTTCCGGCAAAACAACCATTCTTAGCATGATAAACGGAGATAATCCGAAAGCTTACGGACAAAACATCAAATTATTTGGCAAACGAAAAGGCTCGGGGGAATCGGTCTGGCAAATTAAAAACCTGATTGGCTATTTTACCCCCTCTATAACAGAACTATACAAGCACAGGCACACTGCCCAACAAATGATTATTTCAGGTCTTACAGATTCAATTGGCTTGTACAAAAAAGCAGGAAGTGTTCAGATTGATTTGGCTAACGAATGGCTTAAATTAATAGGAATTTATGACAAAAGAGACAAACTATTTATTCAGCTTTCGCAAGTAGAACGCCGCATGGTAATGATAGCCAGGGCAATGATCAAACACCCTCCTTTATTAATATTAGACGAACCTGCCACTGGTCTTGACGACTTAAGTTCCTACATGTTAACTGCTCTCATCAACAAAATGGCAAAAGAAGGAACGACTTCGATTATTTATGTTTCACATAGAGAAGAAGAAGGCCTTGAACCTGAGTTTATTTATTGCCTTGAACCTTCAAAAAATGGTTCTATTGGTGAAGTTGTATCTTCAAAAAACTAACTACTCCACACAGTGCAGTTGAATCAAATATCAACGAACGAGAAAACAGGGGCTTGGACAGATGTCCGGACAAAGGGGTTTTGAAGTACAAACGATATATCGCATTGGGTGTTTATGCCTAAAACCTGAAAAAAAGTTGGCAAATACTTACTGGATAAAAACCGTAATAAAAAAAAGCTAACTACCTGAAATACAAACTTGTATCTTAAACTGGTTATTCTTTAAAATTCAAAGGCCAAAATCAAAAACAAAGGATAATTAAGCCCATATTTTAGAATTTTGCACAGGAATGTAAAAAATAATAGAATTTATTAAACGTAAATTAATTTAAGAAAGAAATAACCTTATTTTTATTCTTCTGCTCCTTGTTCCTGGAATGAAAAAAATCAAAATTAGGGTGTTTTCTTCGAGACACTAATTAGCCAGGTGACAACACCTGGCTGGCGCACTTGTCAGGTGTTGTCACCTGACAAATTAGCCTTGACATGACTCTAGAGCCAAATCTAATTCAATTTCTTTTTCATTTGTAACTTAATCTGTTGTCTATAGGTATTATAATCAGCATAATCTATGTGACTAATAATCTTATCGCCAGCAAATTTCAAAATTGTAACAACTGGTAAAGCGATAAATACTTTTCCGTTCGCTTTATCACCGAACCATTCCTCAGGCAATATACTCTCAAAAGTAGAGTTAATAATGGCGAAGTTATCAGATATAAAATGACTGTTCACTTTAAAAACTACAAATTCGGGTTTAGCTTCTCCATAAATCCTTTTAAAGGAGTTTTTGACATTTTCTATTCCCTTATGTTCAAACTTCTGTTTAAAAGCCACCTGGGCAGTTGGATCAATAAAATGGATGGAGTCATGGTAAAATGTGCTCATTTTCTCGTAATTCCAATCACTATATGCCTTCATATAATCCAAAGCAAGCTTCTCAATATCAACATGTTCATTGTTTTGTCCATTAATAAATGAAGCAATACCCAATACAAAAAGAAATGTAAATAATGTTTGTGTCATAATTATAATATGTTAAAATTTGAATGTTTTAATGTAATGATAAATTGGAGTACAAAATCCCTATTATTTTTTTCTTTTTACACATCTCCACAATGATAGTCAGCTAAAATTTTTTAATTTTATTGTACTATGGCAATAAAAATAGGAAAATGGGATTGCAAGCAATGCGGATACATTGGTAATTTAGGCCCCTATACCCGCTGTGAAAAATGCGGAGCACCCCGACCAGAAAATGTAAAGTTTTACCTGACTGAAGATGCCCAGGTTGTAGACAATACCACACAAATTAATGAAGCCAAAAGAGGTGCCGATTGGGTTTGCTCCTTTTGCGGAGGACACAATAAAGTCCACCACGCCAATTGCCAATCTTGTGGTAACGACCGGGAAATAAGTGATGGTGATAAAAGTCTGCAACAAAAGATTCACTATTTTAATCAGCAGAAAAAGCAAAAATCGAAAGGATTTAAATTAGGAAAGGGCCTGAAAAGATTTTTAATAGCCTTATTCTCATTTGTAATAGTATTCATTATTCTGGCACAATTTACGAGTGATGTTGAAGTTACCGTTACTGGCTTTAAATGGGATCGAACTTATGAATTAGAAGAGTACAAAAGGGTTATTGAAGAAGATTGGGAATTACCCAATGACGCCGAGAAACTTGATTCTTACCGGGCAATTCACCATTATAATCAAATACCTGATGGTACGGAAACCAAAACACGGACTGTTCAAAAACAAGTTGGAACTGAAAAGGTAAAGGTTGGTCAGAAAGATCTTGGAAATGGTTACTTTGAAGATGTTTATGAAGAGCGACCTGTATATCAGGATGTTGAAGAAACTTACCAGGAAACCAAATACAGGCAAGAGCCTGTCTATCGCACTAAATACAAATATGCAGTTTTTAGGTGGAAAGAAGCTGGAATGCTAAAAACATCAGACTCTAAAAAGCCAGCATATTGGCCTCAAGATGAAAGACTTAATGACAGGAAAAAGTTTAGAATCAAAAAACAAACTGAAAACTATTATCTAAACTTAAGTTATGAAAATGAAAGAATCACAGAAAAAGTGAATTTTGAAACCTGGGATAAAACCAATAGAAATGATGTTTTACCTGGTGAAAAATCAACAGTATTTGGGACTTTTTATGGGTTAAAGAATGCCAAACAAGTAAATTAATCTATTGATTTACAACCTACTACAACCATCATTCGAGAAGCAGAAGGTCATATAAACTTCCTGAATTTCACAATATCCATTATATTTGCCAATACTGAGTAAATAATTATGCGGAAAACAGCAATTTTATCTTTTAATGCAGAGCTTAACGATTTTCTTTCAAAAAGAGATAAATTTCAGAGGATAGAACATCAATTTGATAATACACCTGTTGTAAAGGACTCAATAGAAGCATTAGGTATTCCTCATCCAGAAATTGCAGTGATAAAGGCAAATAACATAACTGTTGGATTTGATTATAAAGTAAAAGATGGAGATGAAATTGTAGTATCCCCGTATTTATATCATTCTAATATACAACCAATTATACCAATAAAACCAGAAGGAAAACCTAAATTTATATTAGATGTACATTTAGGAGGACTTGCAAGATATTTACGAATGGCAGGATTTGACACACTGTATAACAACGAAGACTGGGGGGATAAATACATAGCAGATACTGGTGGAAAAGAAAACCGAATTGTTCTTTCAAGGGATATTGGGCTACTAAAACGTTCTTCGGTAATTTATGGTTATTATGTTAGGAAAAAAGATAGCATGAAGCAGTTTATCGAAATTGCAGAACGTTACTCTTTAAGACCTTATTTTACACCATTCACAATATGCATAAAGTGCAATGGAAAAATTGCATCAGTAGATAAAAATGAAATTGTACATTTACTTGAAGAAGGAACTAAAAATGAACACAATGAGTTTTGGCAATGCACCAGCTGCCAACAAATTTATTGGCAAGGTACTCATTATGTAAAAATGGAAAAGTTAATACAAAACATAAAACTATCAGGCAATAATGACCCCAAATAAAGAACCTCGTTTTAGATTTATAAAAGCCTATGGCACAACAATTAGAATCCTGATAAGTTTTGGATGGATTCAGCTATTGGGCCTTGCTTTTGGCAAAAGATGGAGTGCCAGAAAAATGGAACGAGCCTATTTAAAAAATGCCAGGCGATTAAAAAATACCATATTAAAATTGCGAGGTTTATATATTAAAGTTGGTCAGCTAATTAGCATTATGAGTAATTTTTTGCCCGAAGAATTCAGAAACGAACTTGAGGGATTGCAGGACAAAATTCCTCCAAGACCCTATGAGCAAATAGCTGCAAGAATTCGAAATGAATTAGGAGATGCTCCTGAAGTCTTATTTAAGTCTTTTAAAAAAGAACCGATTGCAAGTGCATCTTTGGCCCAGGTTCATGAAGCTTACTTGCATAACGGACAAAAAGTTGCAGTAAAGGTTCAGTACATGGATATTGAAAAAATGGCCAGATTGGATCTTACAACCCTTAGAAGAATCCTAAAAATGGTTGAATTCTTTTTTAATGTAAAAGGGATCTCCACTAATTTTGTACAAATAAAGGAAATGATTCTTGATGAATTGGATTTTGAAAAAGAAGCTGCTCATATTGAGGCAATTGCAGCTAATTTCACAAAAGATCCATTTATTAAATTTCCAAAAGTTATTAGTGAATTTTCATCACACCGGGTTCTTACCACTCATTTTATGGAAGGGACAAAAGCTTCAAACATCCCTTACCTTGACGATTGCAAAATTGACCACGAGGAAGTTGCTCAACGCATCATTAAAGCCTATTGTCAAATGATTTTTGTAGACGGGATTTACCACGCTGATCCACACCCGGGAAATATCCTGGTGCAACAAGATGGTAGTGTAGTATTTGTTGATTTTGGTGCTGTTGCGCAACTCTCACCTGCAATGAAAGAAGGAATTCCACAGTTTTTAGAAGGAGTATTAAAAAGGAATAAGCGTCAAATAACTGAATCATTGAAACTTATGGGTTTTATTGCTTATGCCGAAAATGGTTACGATGTTGAGAAACTTATTGATTTCATATACGGTAATTTCCTCAAAGAAATGTCATTTGACTCATGGAGTTTAAGTAGTATTCAGGAAAATTTTCAGAACCCAATGGATGTACTTGGTGATTTCAGAAAATTAGATATTTCACTTCGGGAATTAATGAGCATTGTGCAGGTTCCAAAAGACTGGATATTGCTGGAACGAACTATTATGCTATTAATGGGTTTGTGTACTCATTTAAAGCCAGATATAAACCCGATGAACACTATAAAACCATATTTGGAAGGTTTTGTTCTTGGAAAAAACAAAAATTGGATAAAATTTATTAAAGAGATAATAAAAGATTATGCAACAACAGTAATTAAATTACCGCAGGAACTTAATCAGACTCTGACGAAATTAAACAAAGGTGAGATTAACGTAAAAGTCAAGGATATCCAGGAAAGTGCCGATTTATTGTATACACTTGGCCATCAGGTGTTATATGGTTTGTTTTGTATGGTGACAGGTGGCCTGGCTTATTTCTCGCATAACAATAATGAACCGATATTGATGAAATGGTTAGGAGGGGTTTCTGTTTTTTTCGCAATATGTCTCTCTGTCAGCATGTTGAAGGTAAGAAAAAGGAGACGAAAAAGAAGATAACCTGATTTGTAAATGAAGCAATTTTGAAAAACGGCTATTTATGTTTCTCAAATAGTTCTCTGGCACCTATCCCCTGTTGATGGCTCCAAATTCTGCCGTCAATTGCTTCCAATGAATTATTATTTTTGGTAAAAATACTCAGTCCTGAATATTTTTCTGAGACCTCTCCGCTTCCAAACCCCTTTATTTCTCTTTTATCCCCTTTAAGCAATATTTTTTCGCCTTCTATTTTCCAACTCCCCCATTCAGATTCGTAATAAATAATTTCTAATCGCCCCAACTGAGAGGTCATCATGTATTGGTTCTTTTCGTATAAATACAAATTATTTGAGATGTATCTTCTGTCATCTCTCGAAGGAGAACCATCGTCATCAATATGCTGGGTAAAGCCAAATATTGCAATTGGTTCTTTGTCTTTTTGATTTATGTCTTGCATTAGCAAACTATTGATTACTAATAACATTGAAAGGTAGAACATATCATTTTTCATTTATGAATGAATCACCACTGAAGAACAGTAATTATTTTTGTAACTGGTTCCTCCCCGTTAAACTCCGCATCGTAACAATTTGTGATTTCTATTGCCGTAACTTTATTATTCAATACTTTGATTTTTTCCAAACACCCTTTTATTTCTTTAGAGGTAGTGATTTTACCATTCTCAAAATGAAAAAAGTAGTAACTACTTTCGCACTCACCACAACCACTTAATTCAAGGTAAAAAGTGCTTCTATTTTCATTAATTGTTTTAAAATTGGTAATACTTTCATGAAAATAGGTATCGCCATATCCCGAAGAAAACCAAAAAAGATCCTCAATAGGAAAATTATCAGGTTTACCTATAAGTTTATTCTTTTCACTATCGATTATTAGTAGCTGAATTAATCGTTGATTTTTATGTAACTGATAAATTGAATCATCCTCGCCACTTCTATCCATATAATAATCATAGCTACAGTTTTTCCAACTCTCAAAATCGCCCTCATTATCAGATAAATAAAGAGTGAATAAAAAGGCAGAAACTCCTCCCTTCAGTTCAATTATCTTTGATTCATCATCAGCTAGTGGAATTGAAGCAAATTTATTCCTTGCAACGGTAGAAAAAACTTTTTTATTCTTATTAACCTTTAACTCGTATTTAGGGAAAAGAGCCTTTAACAGGTTTGTTTTAACACTTTCTTGCCCAAAAGTTTGATTAGCTATACTTAGCTGCAAACACAGCAAAATAGAACTAACATACTTTCTTTTCATAAGGTCAAATATAAGAGATACCTTAAAGTTATCTGGTTGTTTAAATGAAAACAAATTGCTATTTATCTAATAGTGATTACGCTTGTAAATTCACTAGTGTCAAGTCAAGTATAATATTACTGGTAATTAGCCAGGTGACAACACCTGGCGGTTGCACTTATCAGGTGTTGTCACCTGACAAATTAGCCTTGACATAACACTAGTTGTCAATCAACTTGATCTCTGTAGACTCTTTCAGCTCTTTCGAAAAGTCGCGTGGTTCTTTCTTTATCTCAAACTCCTGCTTATTTATTAACGACTTAATTGATTTGAAAATAAAAAAGTTCAGCCAATTGGTCATCTTAATATTGTAGTTAAGAATGTATCCATTCTCGGTATTTAGCCTTTCGTAAAGTGGTGATATTTTATAGACTAATTTATCTTCTGATTGCTCAATAACAGTATACTCACCACCTTTATAGCTTTCAGGTATTTTTGTGTATCTAATTATTCTTTCGTTATTATGCCTTATTTCCAAAGCAAATTGGCCACGGTCGATAAAGAGTCTTACATTCACAATTTTGGGTTTAAATTCAATACAAGATACTAATTTTACTTTAAGTTAACCACTTTTACCAAACAAAAAAGGGACAATAATGCCCCTTTCAATATTAAAACCAGCGTAATATTTAGGCTTGTCTATCGGCACCTTGCCTTTCAATCATCCAGCCAGGATATTCTGGTGTCAATTCACTTACTTCATTAAGCCTATTTAGTTCATCTTCAGTCAGTTGAACATCCACAGAATTTAAGTTATCAGCCAACTGATGTGGTTTGTTTGCCCCAATAATTACAGAGGTAACAACTGGTTGATGCAGTAACCAAGCCAAAGAAATTTGCGCTACGGTTACACCTTTGTCATTGGCAATGCTTTGCATCACATCAATAATATCAAAAGCCTTTTCCTTGTTTACAGGTGGAAAATCAAAATTCACTCTTCTTCCTTCATCAGTTTCACCTTGTCGAGTATATTTTCCACTTAATAAACCTCCTGCCAGCGGACTCCAAACCATCAAACCAACTTTTTGGTCAAGCAGCATAGGAACAATTTCCCGCTCTAAATCACGACCGGCAATGGTATAATATGCCTGAAGCGAAACAAACTTACTCAGATGCTGTTGGGCAGAAATACCCAGAGCCTTCATAATTTGCCAGGCAGCCAAGTTGCTACATCCAATGTAACATACTTTTCCACTTTTTACCAAACTATCCAAAGCTTCAAGTGTTTCTTCAATAGGTGTAAGCGGATCGAAACCATGGATTTGATACAAATCGATGTAATCCATCTGAAGTCGTTGAAGGCTTTCATTTGCCTGTTGTAGAATGTGTTTGCGGCTTAATCCTGATTCATTCGGGCCTTCCCCCATTTTTCCACGTACTTTGGTTGCAATCACCAAATCGTCTCGTTTTAGCCCTAAATCTCTAATGGCTTTTCCAGTCATTTCTTCACTTAAGCCTTCACTGTAGATATTGGCAGTATCAATAAAATTAATGCCGCCATCAATAGATTGTTTAACCAATTCGTTTACCTGTTCTTGTGGAAGCGTTCCAATGGCTGTCCACATTCCTCTGCCTCCAAAGGTCATGGTGCCAAGGCAAAGTTCTGATACTTTTAGTCCTGTGTTTCCTAATAATTTTTGTCTCATAAGTTTAATTTATTGTTAAGTGTTTGAAAATTATTCACTTTTTAATTACTATTTCTATGGAGTTCATGAGCTTGCTTCGTAAGGTTAATCATGTTATTGTAGCGATGAGTTTTCTTATCAAATCGCTCAATGAGCATTTCATCAGTGCAATTTTAAATTACTTTAAATAATTTACACTAATACTTTCATAGTGCACTAATAAAAGTACTAATAAAATATGAACAAAGGTAATTGCTATTTGAATCAGCAGCTTGCTAAATTAAATCAATCTACTTGCCTAATTCTATCAAATGACAAGGGCTGCCACTTCGGAAGGATTTTTACCATAATATTGCTTAAACGATCTACTAAAATGTGATAAATCCTCGAAACCCAATTCTAAATAAATATCAGAAGGTTTTTGAGAAGTATTCAGTAAAAGTTCTTTTGCTTTTTTTAACCTTCGCTCTTTAATCCATTGGTGCGGAGAAGTATTGTAAATACTTCTAAATTCCCTGTTAAATGTTGCAACACTTCTACCTGATAATTCGGCTAACTCTTTTATCGGTATTTTTTCTTTAAAGTAATGTTCCATAAAGCCTGGCAGGTCAGCTTTAACATGTTGAGTAGCACCACTTAAATAATGAAGGATACTCGAATTTTGCTGGGCAAGGCCAATTAAAGATTCCAATGTTTTTAACTCAACAATATCCGGGTTAATCTCCTGTTCCTCATTTAAATAAACCTCTAATGAACTCATAAGGCCCTGTAAGATTGAATTAGGTGTAATTTGCAAAAATGGTTTACTTGTATTGTTAGAATTTCCCTGAAATGTTGGAAGTCTTAAAGAAACTTTTTTAATAAACTCATCATTTAACATAAACCCAACTAACTTAAAACCATCTTCATGCTCACTCCAGGTCTTAAAACAATTTAATAAAGTATGTTTTCTGATTAAGCAAAAGTTATTTGCTTCAATACTAACCAACTCATTTTTATATCTGAAATTGAATTTTCCTTGCTGAATAAATAGAAGTGCGTGGTTAGGATAATAAAATGTATGTTCCTTACAATTTGAGGTTTCAACCGAAGTGGCTATTGTTACTGAATTACATTCGATGTATCTTTTGTTTGTTGGTTTCACTTGTTTAAATTTTAGTTAAGTAATTGATATTCAAATATATTCTTTTGCAGAACGATTATTCACTTTGTTAAGTTAAATTTCTTTAAAAACCCCGAAGGGCTCAGCGTAAGCTAATCCCTTAATGAGGGTACTATCTGTTTAAATAAATGTAACCTTTAACAGGTTTCTCACCATTGCCCGGTTCTATTATGTAAAAATAGGTTCCGACCGGCAGTTTTTTACCGCCTACAGTTACCCCAAACATATTCGTGCCATCCCAATCATTCAAATAGGGCGATGCTTCGTAAACCTTATTTCCCCATCTATTGAAAATGAGTACTTTGTGATTTGGATATTTTTCTAATCCTTCAATAATAAAAGTTTCATTTGAGCCATCCCCGTTTGGAGAAAATCCATTGAAAACAATGATATTACAATGTTTAACTAGTATATCAGGCTCAGCATCCATATCAATAGTACAAGTACTTTTTAAATTAGTTGCCTTTACAGAAATTGAATTGTTTCCAATTTCATAATCATCCTCTGGAACGGTGATATCAAGATCTTCCCCATTTCCGGTTCCATTGGCCACCAGGTTATCATTAATAAATAAAGCATAATTCACATCAGTTTCAGCATTTTTTACAGTGATAATGGCGCTATCTCCATAACAAACTTCAATATCCTCTATTTCAAGATTTGAAAGTGGATTTGTATTCACTACTACTGTTGCTTTATTATTCAGAATACCATAGCAACCATTTGTATTACTGGCAATTATATCCACTTTGTTATCTCCAACAACTAGATCATCCGATGAAATATTCATAAGTACATCACTGCCATTTCCACTCGTTTTGCCCAACGATTTTGAACCAATAAATGCCTCATAATTAATTCCAGGTTCCGAGGATTGAATGATTAGCGAAGCATCATTGGTTTCGCATACAGAACTTCCTGATGCTGTAACTTGATAATCTGGTGGGGAACTTACATTAATCACCGAAGTTGAATTCATATTTGTTGCACAGCCTGTATTTGAAGTAGTTGCTGCAACTGCAACAGTGTTTGCCCCCTGACTTAAATTTGATGCCAATACATTCATAATCAGGTTATTCCCATCACCTGTTCCAGTTGCCACAGAAGTTGATCCAATAAATGCTTCGTAATTAACTCCTGGTTCCGATGATAAAATGGTTACTGTACCATCCTGTAAATCACATAAGTTGCTTCCATTTATTTGAAGCGAAGCATCTGGTTTGGCGTTTACATTAATAGTTGCCTGGTTGGTTAAATTTTGTACACAACCAGCATTATTTGCTGCGATGCTGATAGTATTAACTCCTACATCTAAATTGCTTTCATTTATGTCAACGGATAGATCATTACCAGTACCAATTTCAGTTCCCACAAGAGCGGATGCATTGTATAGGTTATAGGTTACTCCTAATTGAGATGAAAGGATATTAACAATACCATTTATATTTTGGCAAACTGTATTTCCTGTAACTGATAAATTGGTGTTTGGATTGTCTCCAATTCTAACTTCAATATCATCACTTGTACTTGCGCATGTGCCATTTGAAACCGTCCATCTGAACATGTATATTCCTGAAGTAGTGTTTGTTACATTTGTGGTTGCATTTTCAGGGCTATTTATTATTGGAGTGGTTGGCCCTGAAATAAATGACCATTCTCCAGTTCCCGAACCAGGATTGCTACCAACCAGTTGTAAAACTTCATACCTGCAAATATCAGGATCTGTCGCTGAAGCATCAGCAGCAGGAGAGGACGTACCATTCGTTATTACCACAATATCTGATAAACTACAGCCACCACTAGTCACCTCCCATTGAAATTCATAATTTCCTGTTGTTAAACCAGTGATGCTTGTGTTGTTATTATTCGGACTGCTTATTGTAGCACCTGCAGGGCCAGATAATTGTGTCCATGTTCCCGTCCCGATTACTGGCAGGTTCCCGACCATCGAAGTACCAGTAACATCGCATAAATTTTGATCTGGTCCGGCATCTGGTTGGTTAGGAGAATCTGCTGTAAAAGTTATAGTTACATCATCTGTACTCGTTGAACATGCAGTTCCATTTGTTGTTGTCCATCTGAAAACGTAATCCCCCAAATCGGTTATATTTGAAATGCTTGTGTTTGGCAAATTTGGATTGTTTATTACTACTGCTGTAGAGGCACTCGCAGTTGGAGCACTTATGAGTGTCCAGGTTCCAATTCCCACAGTTGGTAAATTTGCTGACAACCGGGCATCCAATTCGCAGGCATTTACCTGATCTTGTCCAGCATTAGCAGCTGATGGTGAGTCGTTTACAGTCACTCTGACAATATCCCTGTAATTTCCACAATTTCCATTATCAATATTCCATTCAAACAGATAAATTCCTGCAGCTAAATTTTCTATTGTCGTGACATTTGAGGCAGGATCTACAATATTGGCAGTATTAGGACCACTTAACTGATTCCAATTGCCTGAGCCGGTTAATGGCAGATTGGCTGACATAACAGCATTATTGCCACTTGTCAGGCAAATTTCCTGGTCTGGTCCGGCATCAGGAGAGGTTCCTAAAGAGGAAGTACTTATTGTTAGATCGTCATTATTCGAAGGACATCCGTAAATAGAAGGTATGGTATATCTAAAGGTATAAGTTTGATCAAGGCCCATGTTAGTGACAACAGCAGTATGAGCATTGGTATTACTGATAGATGGCAGTGGTAGCCCATTATTGGCAGGAGAAATTGACCAGGTTCCATCAGTTCCCAGGGTCCCTTCTAAAAATGCCTCGGTAGCATTGCACAAGTTTTGATTAGCTTCTGCAATAGCTGGTGCTGATACCTGAATGGTGACTTCACTAATTTCCGCTGCACAATCAGGACCTGAAGTTATTGTCCACCTAAAGTTGTATTCGCCAGTTGCTAAGCCAGTTACTGTTGTTGTAGGGCTGCTGATTGAAGCTATGTTTGGCTGATTGGTTGCTGAGCCAATAACAGACCAGGCACCAGTTCCGGCAGTTGGATTATTGGCTTCCAAAAGTGCGGTTGTTTCACCACAAACAGTATAGTCCGAAGCTGTTACTGAAACATCCGGTTGCTCGGTAACTGTAAGAACAAGTGTATCTGAACTTACAGGACAAATGCCTTTTTCAATGATCCATGCAAATTCATAGCGACCTGGCAAAAGATCTGAGAAAGTGGCATTATAATCATATATATTTGAAACTGTATATCCTGAATTACCTGAAACCTGTTCCCAATATCCTATTTCATTAGCAGCCGGAGCATTAGCAGATAAAGAAATCTGGCTACCACAGACACTTTCATCAGCACCTGCATCGGACTGAGTAACATCTGAAACAATAGATGCCATTAGCGTATCGCGTGTTGAAATACAACCGGGGACATTAATTGACCATTCAATTACATAATGACCATCAATTAATCCGCTAACTGTTGTAGTAGGTAGAGTGTTGTCTGCAATAGCAGGGGTGTTAGGCCCACTTAAAATAGTCCAAAGACCTTCACCTACCATTGGTGTATTTCCATCCATGGTCAATAGTATGGTTCCTGTAGCTTCGCATTGATCCGGACCTGCGATTGCAGGACTGGGCCCGGCGACATTTCCTGTTGTTATAACCACATTTGCACTTTCTATCTGGCACTGGTTGGTGATTGTCCAGGTAAATGTAT
Organism: Bacteroidales bacterium; assembly: GCA_050296515.1. Taxonomy (GTDB): domain Bacteria; phylum Bacteroidota; class Bacteroidia; order Bacteroidales; family NBLH01; genus NBLH01. The sequence goes on from JBNKRJ010000051.1 coordinate 131,005, forward strand.
AAGCCGTATTGGCTTGCATTCCAAAAACCGAAGCACTTGGATCGTTTATATTTGTGAAGGTAAGGCCTGTACTTGGAGTAACCGACCATTTGCCCACAGAACCTGGCTTAGGAGTATTTCCTTCCAAAATTACTTCGGTTGAATGACATACTGTTTTGTCATTACCTGCTGCGACTGCAGGAATTGAAGTTGCCACATTTACAATTACGTCATCTTGCTGAACAGGACAGTGATTTCCGCCAGAAATTACCCATCTGAAAACATATTGTCCTTCGATAAGATTATCAATATGAGATGAACGATCATAAACATCCTGAATATTGGCAGTATTTGGTCCACTTACCTGCGACCATGTGCCAGAACCTGCAGTTGGTAAGTTTCCTGCCAAATCAGTTTCAACAACATTGCATGCTAAGTTTTGATCAGTTCCAGCATTGGCAAGCGAAGCTGCATTGGCAATGGATACATTTACATTGTCAAAAGCAGAGGTACATCCAGAACCAACGCTATATCTTTCAAACTGAATGGTGTAGGTTCCTTCCTGATTCAGTTGATTAATGGTTATGACTGGGCTGTTAAATCCAGTCCAGGCTGTTTGGGTAAATGGGCCACTGATTATTTTATATCTTGTACTTGTTCCTCCTGTAACTGTTGGAGTAATCGTAACAGAATTTGTTCCGCAATCAAGTATTTGGTCTGCGCCGACATCAATTGTAGGAGCTTCAGTAAATCTGACAAAAATGTCATTATTGATGCTTGAACATCCGGTACTTGTATTTGTAATTGTGTATGAGAAACGATAGGAACTGCTTCCATCTAAGCCAGTTACAGTTGTTGTTGAATTTGTTGAGTTAGTGATTATGGCAGGTGGGCCAAACAATTGTGTCCAGCTTCCTACTTCATCAGTATACTCTGGAATGGAACCTTCAAGAACTGCAGTTGTTGTTCCGTGACAAAACCTTAAGTTTGGAGCAGTTGCTCCAGTTACACCATGTGTTGGACCAGGAACGGTGATGGTAATTTCATCACTGCCACTTACACATGGACCTGTGACATCCCATCTAAAAACATAAACACCTTCAACAAGGTTTGATATTTCAGTATTTTCATCATGTTCATCAGCAATAGTTGGATAATTGGGGCCGGAAACCAGGCTCCATGTTCCTTGTTGTCCTCCTGAACCACTACCTGCATAAGAAGCTGATAAGTTAGTTGTTTGAGCATCAGAGTAACAGTTGCTTAAAATTTGATCCGGTCCGGCAGAAATTGGAGAAATGCCTCCTGGGTTTGTAATAACAACATCGTCAAAAGAGGAGCAGCCATTTGAATTGGTGATTGACCACCTAAAAGTGCTACTACCTGAAATATTATCGGGTAAATTAACAGTAGAGTTGTAAGCAGATGATGTTAACCCTTCAATTCCTCCATCATTTGATTGGATGGCCCACTGGCCGGTTTCATTCGATCCAGGAATGTTTCCACCTAAAGAAAGAACAGCTGCACCAGGACAACTTTGCTGATCAATTCCTGCATCAGCTATTGTGATATGGGACACATCAATTGTGACTTCATCGTATACACTTACTCCATCCTGACAAGTAGCTGAAAGACGAAAGGTATATGATTGACCACTGGCAAAACCTGCTACTTCTGATGTTAAATTATTTGGATCGGATATATTGACAGTTAGTCCGCCAACTTGTGACCATCTTGCAGCAGATGAAATTAAGCCTGTTAAATTTCCTTGCAATTGCATTGTTTCATTATCGCAGATTGTTTCTGGAATGCCTGCATTGACGGTACAGTTTTGAGCAGTCATGTGCTGTATCAAAAAAATAGAGATAAACGAGACAAAAACTATCTTCCAAAAAAAACTAGCTTTTCGGTTTTTATTCATTTCAAATATTTAAAAATAAGTTGAATCTAATTTCAGCATAAGTAATGGTCTGGGGCAAAAATATCAAAGCAATAGGTTATTAACATAAAATTTATTTAAGGATAAACAGCTCTTTATTGCTTAAAAGGAGAAAAGGCCTTACTTTTCAGAGGCCTTTTACACACTTAAAGATTTTGATAATTAGCTATTTTATATACACCATTGTGCCCTTAAAACAAGCCTATTCAAAGGTGAAAAGTAAAATTAAGGTATGTGGCTTTGTTGGCAATGTTATTAACTAATTAGTACTTCCTTTATAGTGAATACAATTTTCATTAAAATCAGGCTTGCTATCTGTCAAACCGCAACTTACTCCAGTTTTCATATCAAATTTATAATTTGAGCATGTTTTACAAATCTGATACATCTTTTGTTTTGCTGTTAATTGAACTGGAACTTCTTTAGTATCCTCCATATTATCCGATACGATTCTTATTATTCCAAGAACACAAAAAACAACACCTACTAAGATAAGGGCCACCGGGCTATTAGTACCTTTTAGAGCAAATTCTCCAGATGCACCTAACAAAATGAAAATAATTCCTACGATTAATCCTTTCATATTTTATCTATTGCGTAAATTAACGGTTCTAAGTTAAAATTAACTAATTATTTACAGAGCTTTTTTAATATAAAAAAACGAAACTTCTATGTCAAAAATGAATTTAATTTATCAGGATTTTGCCTTGCATCCCATTCTATCATTTTCAACTTGATAAAATACTTTGTAGTTTTTTTAGACAAATATTCTTATTTGCTCAAAATCACTTTTTCTTCCTAAAAATGGGTTAATGGCAATGAGATTAATTGTTGTCTGAACATTTTTATTAAGTTTTTTACTGTATTCTTTATTGCCATTTCTTTCTATGTAAAATTCTAATATAGAGGTAAATAATCTATCAGCAACACTGGTTCAGATTATTCTTCGAGCCATTTCTTATTTCGTTTAATAATGTCTTCGTTTTCAATTATTTCCCCATTCTCATATGCACTAATGCTTTCCTGAAGAATTAATTTTTCGGCTTCAGACATTTATAAACAGCTTCATTTTCGTATTTATATTTTTGCAGCAAATTAATTTAAGTATACTAATAATTCATTGTCTTTAATATCTAAGGCCAATTTTATGATATTGGTTTGAAGCTCCATTGTTTCCGTATGAAGTCAATTTACTTAAGCCAAAATAAAGATCAAATTTTAATGGATATACACCATTGTTGCTCCAAAACCATACTGTTGGAAGGATGCATCCTGAAATTGGTGCTTTCTGTATTTGTGTTTTAGTTCGCGTCGAAGTTCTGACTTTAAAGAGCCATTTCCTTTCCCATGAATGAAAACAATTTTTTTTATTCGGTCCGTAATTGCATTTTGCATTTCTTTTCTAAAGCAATCCATCTGGTAATCAATTATTTCTTGTGGACTCATGCCTTCATGCTGATCTAGTAACTCATGGATATGCAAATCTATTTCACGAATTTCGCTTGGTTTTGATGATTTCGATTCAGGTTTTTTGTTCAGTGTTTTATTGTCATGCTCCTTTGTTTGCAGTGCTTTTTTTAACTCTTCGGCCGAGATATCGCTAAGTTTTTCTGCAACAGCTTCATTTTCATCAATTATGGTGATCAAATGAGCTTTTTCATCGAAAAAATCGTTTTCTTCATAGGTGCTTTCCTTAAAGAACTTTAGCGGGTTGATTTTAATATCTTTCGAAACTACTGGTTTTAATTCGTGTGGTTCGTTTTTATAGAATAGTATCTGTACATTAACTGAATCAACATCGTTAATTTCTTCTTTTTCAAGCGTTTTAAGCTCCACCTTTATATTCGCAGGCATCGATTTTGGATGGCTGACATGATAAGCCCCATATTGAAGCAATACATTTGCAAATACCCGATAATTGCTGTCGTTTATTAAATGCAAAGTCAAAGCACTATCCGTTTTATTTTTCTGGTTTTTAGGAACAAAGGCCAGAAAAACAGCAATTGTATCATCTTCCTTTACATAACCATCATCAGGCTCTTGTTGTACGGATGTTGAATTCCCACTTTGAGAGACTGAACCCTGAGTTTCCGCAGAACTGCCAGAGCTGGCATAATCAGGAGCCTGGTCAAGGATTAACTCGCTCATTAAAACCGGGATCTCAAAATCGTCCTGATTTAGCACTGCAACTGTTTCATTGTCAATGTATTTTACTACTTTTCCGCCACCTACATCATTTAAAAAACGTACCCTGTCGCCTATATTGAATTTCATTTTTAGCTTATTTATGATTGTTTATAAAATGCAAAGTTAGTGAAAAGTGGCCTGACGAATAAATATTTTTACTTTTGCACTCAGAATGAAAGACTACAGAAGCATAAGAATTGAAGATTACACCTATGAACTGCCTGATAATAGGATTGCAAAATATCCAAAAGAAAACAGGGATGAATCAAAATTATTGCATTTTGAAGAAGGTGAAATTAGCACATCAATATTTAAAAATTTACCGGATTTATTGAAATCAGATGATTTACTGGTTTTTAATAATGCAAAGGTGATTCAGGCCCGTCTTGCTTTTCAGAAAGAAACGGGTGCTAATATTGAAATTTTTTGTCTGGAGCCCCATGAACCTGCTGATTACAACCTTGCTTTTCAGGCGACTGGGCAATGTGAATGGAAGTGCCTGGTTGGTAACCTGAAAAAGTGGAAATCGGATTATTTGTATAAGAATATTGAAATAAATGGGTTAAACTACCAGATTGGTGCAAAAAAAGTTGGAACATCAGGAAATGCTGTTATCATTAAATTTGAGTGGTATGATGTTGATAGCGAATGTCTTTGTAGTAGTCTTGCTTTTGGTGATATATTGGAAAATATTGGTTCAACTCCTTTACCTCCTTACTTGAACAGAAAAGCTGAAAAAGAGGACAAAAACAGGTACCAGACAGTCTATGCGAAACAAAAAGGTTCGGTTGCTGCACCAACAGCAGGCTTGCATTTTACAGATAATGTATTTGAAACGCTTAATGTAAAGGGAATCATAACTGCTGAAGTTACTTTGCATGTGAGTGCAGGTACTTTTCGTCCAGTGCAAAGTGAAACTATTGAAGGGCATGAAATGCACGAAGAGCACTTTGAAATTAAAATTGATGTGTTGGAGCTGCTCATCAACCATTCTGGTAGAGTAATTTCAGTTGGAACTACTTCGGTGAGAACTTTAGAAAGTTTGTATTGGATGGGAGTGAAGCTAATTAACAATGAATCAGAACCTTTTGTTATTAACCAATGGGAAGCCTATGAGATGCCAGAGAATATTGATTTGAAAACTTCACTTGGAGCAATTAAAAACTACATGGAACAAAACAAATTGACTGTGTTACCTGCTTCTACAAGAATTATTATTGTTCCGGGCTATGATTTTAAGGTGATTAAGGGATTGGTAACCAATTTCCATCAACCACAAAGTACGCTATTGTTGCTAATTGCGGCTGTAATTGGCAATAAATGGAAAGAGGTTTACAATTATGCCCTGGCGAATGACTATCGGTTTTTAAGTTATGGTGATAGTTCGTTGTTTATGGTTTCAACATAGTAGAGACACACAGCCGTGAACCTCTGCTATGTTGTAAACTTTTCTTTCCATAAATCTAAATAATTGCTATTTTCGGAAAAAATATCTTAGCTATGAATTTTCGTATACTGTTTACAGTTCTTCTTCTTTGCATTTCATTAATTGCTACAGCCTCACCACAAAATGCTAATTATCAGCAAAATGATTCAACCAGGCAATCTATTTCCAATAATATTGATTCTATGCTGGATATGCAATCTGAATATTTGGTAAACACTGAAGTTGAACATCAAAAGCTGATGCGAAATATTTTTGCAATTAGCTTTATTATCATGATGGGCTTATTAATTTTCACCATTGTTTTTTATGGTCGAAAAATCAAAAAAGTGAGTGGAATTATTATGATGCAAAATGAAGTGCTGAATTCAACGAAAGATCAGTTAATTAAGATTATAAATATTTTCAATTACATCGACAGGCAGGTTTATATTACCGATTCAAAAGGAATCATTGAGTGGCATAATTTGCACGCAGCTAATTGGTTTGTACAGGATTACGAAAAAGAAAAAATAAGTTTAATCAATAAATTTGCTGATGAAAACAAGGGACAAATATTACAAGGCATTAATGAGGTGAAGATAATTTCCTTTAATGATAAGATTTTCGATCAACAAGCAAACTGGAAGATGATTCCAATTAAAAACTCTAAGGATGAATTTTCGAATATGGTTTTTGTTGGTATCGGTGTTTAAATCAAAGTTGTTTAATAACTTTTTGTTATTTGATAAAATCAACATATCATTAAGAGATTGATTTAAGATTGAATAAAAATAAAGGAGATTGATTAAAATTCGTTGTTGTAATATCAATATATTTCATTTCAATCCTAACAATCTAAATTAATTAAAGGAAAATAAGTCAGAAGATAATCTTACGTTTATAAAAACGATAAAAATGCACCAAAATAAAGGTAAATGCACTTGCGGAAAAACCGAATTTATTTTAGAACTTCCCGAAAAGCTGGAGCAATATAGTCCAAGGCAATGCGATTGTGATTTCTGCGTTCAGCACAAACTTATGTATTTATCTCATCCTCAAGGTAAAATATCCATTTCTACTTCTGGTAATTTTGAAATTCTGAAACAAGGTTCTGAGCAGGCAAGCTTTTTAAGTTGCAACGGTTGTGGTGATATTATTGGCGCCTTTTTTCAATTTGAAGAGACCTTAAAAGGTGCAGTTAATTCAAATTTGCTGAATGATTCTGCTAATTTGCAAAGACCTGCTCCAATTTCACCCAAGGTATTGAAACCAAATGAAAAAGTGGAAAGATGGAACAGCCTGTGGCTTCAGGTGTCTATAAACGGCAAAAATAATTTATAATTAATTCAGTTTAGATATTGATTCTCTTTGTCTTTATTGAAAATTCATTATTGGTAGTTTCAATATAAGATTTTTCAATAAAGCTAATGTTCCCTCGATAATCAATTGTAAGTATAGAAGATGCACGAGTTCCGTACTTTTGTGTTTTAATAAAAATAGGAGAGAGTACCCTTTCCCATTCAAGACCAACGCCTGTATCAGGTAATTCATTATCAGGAGGAGTAGAAGTATCCGATAATAAATTGAAAATCAGTTCTGTATCAATATTATCGTTTTGAATATGTTTCTGCAATTCCTTTTTACCTTTTTCAACTTTTGGCCAGGGAGTATCTAAGAAACGATTGCTTAGCCCATGAATTCCTGGCTCAACTTTAACTAATTCGTTATTCACATTTGAGAAATAGAATAAATCACTAGTATCGCCAACTAAAAGGTTGAAATTGTTGTACTGTGATGTTTTTTTTTGAATTTCCTTGAGATATTCTTCAGGACTTTCATTTTTTTGAAGAAAATTGCCCACTAAAAAACCTCTTGAAGGTGCATTATTCTTAATTCTTGATAAATCACGATAATTTGTTAATGCAGAGAATCTACCATCTTTTGTCACTCCCATCCAGGTACCTCCGTCTTGCTTATCTCTGCCTGCAATAATATTTTCATTATCAGACCATGGTGCAATTTGTTCTGTAGGGCGAGCATAAAATTCATCCCTGTTTGAGGCCATAATTAATTTATATTTTGGGTGGGTTTTATATGAAAATAGAACGATGCACATATTTGTTTGTTTTAGCTTGATTATTTAATTCAGATCACAATGTTAGTAATACGAGATAAATTGAAGGTTAAATAAATTAAATTGTTATTAAATTAGGACGATATTTGGGTGAAGAAATAAAGCATTAAGAAAAAAAACAGAGCCTATTTTCTCTGGGATTATCTGGTATTAGATTAAACGAGACTTTTTAATATAGCGTATGTTTCTTTCTTCTAAATATTTCATGAAGTAGTTAAAACACGCTTCGTGTTTACCAACCAATTCGGGTGGGAAAACACCTTTTTCGGTGAAAATGTCTTCTAAAAACATATTTGCGGCTGCAGTTGCTGTGTAGCCTGTAGTTCTCGCCATTGAAGAAGTATTGGTTTCTTTGCAGAATTCATCATACATATCGTAAACGATTTCTTCTTTCTGGCCATTTTCATTTTCACCTTTTAATGTCACCCTGAACACTGTCATTTCTTCTTCGGTTTCTCCTAATTTCCATTCGTTAAAAAGAACCTTACAGGTGAAATCCAGAGGCGAAACTTCTGTGTCATTTACTTTTATCTTTTCTTCACTGAAAAAACCACTTTCTTTCAGAACCTTTACATATTCAACATGCCCCGGATAGCGTAATGTTTTTTCTTTCATGTTTGGAATATGAGGCATGGTATAAATAATGGAACGCAAGCCATCAGAATTGAATGCTTCGAGGGTTCCAACTCCGTCAAACTCCACATATTCGCAGTCGGTAAGTGGTTCACGTACAACTAACTCGCTATGTTCTACGTATCTGGCTGGTCGAGTATATTCTTCAATAACATCAATTGGTGAAAACGGAGCTTTGTAAGCAAAAGGCCATTTTTTCACCTTAGGTAATCCACCCACCAGGCATTCAAAATCAGTGAGTTTCATTTTTTCATTATGATAACCAAGAATGATGTTATCCATTCCGGGAGCTACTCCGCAATCAACAATAGCTGTTACATTGTGTTCTTTAGCCAAGGCATCCAATTGTAGAGAATCCTCAGGAAAAAATGCAATATCAATCACATTCATTCCTGCTGTAATAATGTTTTTTACTGTTTCAAAACCTAAAAAGCCTGGTACCGCATTCACTACCAGGTCAAACTTTTTGATAGTACTTTGTAACTCTTCTTTGTTGGTAACATCCAGTTGTTGAATGTTTAGGTTGTTCTCTTTTTGTTTTACTTTGTCTAAAACACTTTTATTTACATCGGTAAGTGTTACACTGTGTTTTTTTACTAAATCAATAGCCATAGCACTGCCTACCATGCCAGCACCCAATACAATTATATTGCTCATGTTATAAGTTTTAAAATTAAAAAATGTGATAAGTTAAAAAGCGGGGCTTTACAATCCCGGAATAAATACCCAGGGCATTTCGGTGGTATCAATTATTCTTTTGATTAACATGAAACAAAGATGCAAAATAATATTTTGGATGACAAAAACATCTCATTTTAAATGTGTTGCAATGAGAGAAACATCTTATAAAAAACACACACTTTCAAGGTAGGGTACATCCATTTCACTTCGGTAAACTATTAAATATTGATTTTGGTTTGTTTATTAATTGAATTATCAATGGTTTAGCTAATAAAATGTTAGTAATTATTGACTGCCCAAAACATATTTAAATGGGCAGTCTAATTTAGGAGATGGAAATCAGTTTTGTTAATAATTCTAAAAAAAGGTAATAAGTATAAGGGTAAAGTAGCCTGCTTGTGTACATAAAATAAAAGGGATTAAAATTAACTGATATGCTTAGAGAAGTTAAACCAATAATGTCATATGAAATGGACAAACCCATTCAGGAATTAGCAAATGAACTAAAAATGAATGATACTTATGAAAAGGAAATTGACGGTCTACAGGTGATTATGAATTACCACGCACCAACCAGCTCTTTTATAGGTGTTGTTGAAAACACAACAAACCAGACCATATCAGAAGTCAGAGTTGAGATTTATTTATCCAATGCAGTTGAGTTAGGCCCGACAAAGCCTTTAGATTTGCAACCTGGAGAAATGAAAAACATTGCATTACTTGCCTATAATCAAAAGTTTAAAGAATGGAGTGTGATTATAGAGTTTAAGTAAATATAATTAGGGTTTTAATAGTTAGTTAAATAGAGTTGTTAGCAATTGAGCCACCTTTAGGAATTTCTAAAGGGTGGTTTTTAATTTAACGTCCAGACCAAAAAACAGGTCTGTATTTATTTTTATCTTTCTTCATTGTAACAACTTGTATAATCGCAATTCTTTGAGCCTTAAATCTTGTTGATAGTCAGCATGATGTTTTAGTTTGTTAACGAACATTTCTATTTTTTTCTTTCAGTACTATTTTTTGCCAAAACCCGTCAGCGTACTTGCACCTGACAGTGTTTTTATGGGAGCAACATATATGAACTGATTGAAGATGAGATGCTTGCATATGTTTATATTTTTGGTCGCGATGGAGGTTGTCCGCTGTTATTTACCGATATAGGTGACAGCCAAAATTCTGTAAATTAATATGATAATTGCTGGAAAGGACTGTTCAAAAATCCGGAAATCAAGAAGTTGATTCATTTTCATAATCAGACACATGGCCCTGAAATGAAGTTCGTTTATGTGAATGATGGGATATTGATTTGCGAATGGGTTTCGAAAGTTTCTTTTGCCATTAATAAAACAGAACAGGACTTTGAACATCAAGTTCGCTTTAATAGTCTTACCGGGAATTATGCGGATTTGTTTGACAACAAAAAATTATTTATCCAGGATAGAATGCGTATAATAAAAGTCCAGCCCCAAGGGGTCAGCCTGTGTTTGGTCACATAAAATAATGAATATCAACCACTAGTATCGTGTCAAGGCAAGTGCGCCAGTCAGGGGTTGTCACCTGGCTAATTACCAGAAATATCATACTTGACTTAACAACTAGCAATGTGAATTACTTAAAAATATTGCAGGAGCTTTATATCGTACTATCTTCTACACTTATTCTAAGTTATTTACCACTACAAAAGAATTTATGTCGTAACTTGCAACTAAATAGATTTTGGTTGCCCTGCTCATTCTACTGCATTTTTAATTATGCAGTAATTAATTTGTTCTTTGAAATTAATTATTTTGCATTTGAAATTATGATTGAATTAAGAGAAAGGCATTGCTTTTATGATGGAAAATTGAAGTTGCTTAATCGAAGTGAGCTTGAAGGTTTAAAGGCAGAATTATCATCAGGTTGGAAAGTTCTTGAAAATAAGAAGTTGTATAAGAAGTTTTCATTTGAGAATTACCAGCTGGTAATGGCTTTTGCCCAGGATGTTGCAGCATTAGCCGAGCAGGAAAATCATCATCCTGATATGTGTATCCATTATAGAAGTGTTGAAGTTGAATTTAGCACTCATTCACATGGAGGACTTACAGAGAATGATTTTATTATGGCTGCCAAAATAGAGGAATTATAATCTGGAAATTGAAGATTTATGTTTTTGAAAACTTTATTATTGACAGTGTTTTTTGTAGCCATTGCAGGACTTGCTATGGCATTAAAATATTTTAATGAAAAAAAGGCCCCATCTTGCAGTAATATGCCAAATTCTGAAAATGGGGATGATTGTATTGTTTGTGGGGCGCAAAATATGGAGGATTGCGAGGTAGAAAGTGACAAGGAAAATTTAAAATAGTTGACTGATTCTTATTTATTTGGAAACCAGTAGTAAACCTGATAATTACTTCACCATTCTATTATTGTTACACAAGTTAGAATTTCTATAATTTATGCTGATGCTCTCAATTCAATCTTGAATTTGAATCGGTAATTTGTTCTGAAGCTATTTTCCATGATTTACTAACAAGAACAGTTTTATTTCCTTCATTTTTTTATGACTGTATACTACATAACACAACTGCCCGTTACTTATATAGTATTGTTTCAAATTAAATTAAAAAACAATGATTAGATTAACCGAAAACGATTCTGTTTTAGGAATCAAAAATGCTGTTGAGCGACACCTGCGTTTGTGCATGCAAAACCCAACCAGTGTTGATAAGAGATGGAGGAGGTTTTCAATGCAGCCTTGACTATTTTACTCGTTCTTGCAGAACTTCGTGAGATCGGCTTCGCCTAAGTTGCTTCGTTTTTGGGTCAACCGGAACAAAGTGGAGCTCATGAACGAAGTGAATAACCCAAAAATGAAGACCGATTTTATTCAGAAATTGAAAAAGAAAGTTAAATTTCTCACAATAGTAATTATAAGTTGCTGATTATCATACTTTATATTTGATAATGATAATACAAGTACCTGTTATTCCGGGATCTATAAAAACATGGGAAATGTCAATAAGTAATAAATTTAGCTTAAACTATTTGTCCATAAATACAGTTCGTTTATCAAATAAACTCGTCATTCCATCCTAATTAATTGGTGTAGAACGGTATCCATCTTGACTTTTATTTAAAACTAAACTACATTTATACTACGTTTTTGAATCCCTATTTTTTCGTTTAAATAGTTAAATGGAATTTATGGATGCAATTTTAGAATACTAATTACCCATAAACCAACTGTTGTTATGTACCAATCTTTACCACCCATTCTCCAGGGGCTTGTCTCTTTTTATATCAAAAGCACCCATACATGCTATTTACTTCTATTCCCAAACACCCAAAAGCTTTTTCGGTAGGAGATAAATACTGCCGTTACTCTACCCGGCTTTTATTGCATTTCCGGCTAAAATCATAGTCACCTTATAAATTTTAACTCTTAACAAATCAACTCATGCCAAAAATCAATCCCGATCCGCAAGCAATCCGTTACGATGCCCATTGCCATATCATTTCGCGAGAAGTATTTTTTAATCGCATCCTTATCATGTTTATCGATGCTTCAAAAGGCTATAAATTTAAAAAGCTGGTAAGAAAAGCTCCTGCCGATGAAACAGAAAAAGAAAAATCAGACCGAATAAGAATATTGAAACTGCTGGAATTGTTATTGGATAACAGAACCGGGGCAGAAACCTTCAACGATTTGCGCAGTGCCTATGCCGAAATTGCTCCCAGCATACAAAGATACCTCCCTTTGATGGTCGATTTTGAATACATTTTTAAAACAAAATACAATGTTGATGATGAAACTGCCAACGACAAAAAAAAGCAAGAAAAACAACACGCCAAAGTGCTGGAAAAGTTCGATAAACTAAAAAGCAAAATAAATGAGGCCCTTGAAAAGAAACTTGCCGAAGTTGACAAAGACATATTGGGGTTGTTGACCCGTGTGATAAAAGAAACCGATAGCAAAAAAAGGGCAGAAAAAGGCCTGGATAAATTGCCCGAAGAAATAATAAAACCCTACCAAAGACAATTAGACACCTTTACGGAGCTAAAACATCAATTTGGTAGCGATTTCGTACCTTTTCTGGCTGTTGACCCACGCCGGCCTGGCATGATGGAACTGATTAAAACTTATGTGGGAAAAGACAAGCCGTTTTATGGTATCAAACTGTATCCACCAATGGGCTATTCACCCACCGATCCTTTTCTTTATGGAACAGCTGATAACAATGATTGTTTGTACCAATATTGCATCGATAACCAGTTGCCCATTATCACCCATTGCTCTTCCGGGGGCTTTTGCACCTTTCTAAAACGCCTTGAAGTAATCGGCGATGTGATGCCCGATATGGAATTTACCAGCCAACCCGTTCATTACAGCCAAATTACCGAAATAAAATTTGACACCAACATATTAAAGTTTGGCGAAGCCGTTGAAGAAAGAGCCTACAAGCTCAACCACCCTAAATTGTGGGAAATAGTGCTACAGAAGTTCCCCACCCTAAAAATTGACCTTGCCCACTTTGGTGGTGACCCAAACGAATACGGCAACGAACGCCGCGAATACATCTATAAACTAATGCAGGAAACCGACAGCGGAGCATCTAAATATCCAAATCTCTACACCGATTTATCCTGCATTACACAAAAAGAACTACTCCAGGATATCCATGATAACCAATACAACCAACTGCCCGACCGCTTTATGTACGGCTCCGACTATTTTCTAAACCTAATTTGGGGAGAGGATTTTAAGGAGTATTACCAGCATTTTACAGATGTTTTTGGTGGGGAGATGGATAGGATAGGAGTGGGGAATGTTGAGGGGTTTTTGGATGGGGAGGTGAACGTTGAATTAGAAGAGATAAAGGTATAACTAATAAAATCTGAAAAGTACAATTTTATTAGACATCATTCAGAAAAGAATTAAGAAATACAATCAATAAAATTAGGTAATCATTCATTATCGATTATCGAAAAAAAATAAACTATAGTAAATAAATATACTTATGAATCCAACCTATAGCTTAATTGATAAATCCATTGCAATAATAATTGTTCTATTTGTTCTTAGCCTGGTCTCAGAACGATTTATTACATGGTTCAAATTATATTTTTTTAAAAAAGGAAACGTTTTGTTTTGGATTTTTTTCAATTGGGACAAAGACTATTCAACAAAATCTGATAATCCTGTTTTAGAGAAAGAACGAGAAAGGCGCATTTTATTGCTCAATATAATTTTAAGTATTATGATTGCCATTTTAGCCAATGCAAATTTATTTAAAATATTGCAAGATTCTTCTCCCTTTGATGCGCTTGGCTGGAAATCAAATGAATGGGAAGGGGTCAAGTATATTGAGCTAAGTATCTTAAAATCTTTTTCCGGTTGTATTTTAGGAGGTCTGTTTATCAGTTTAGGCTCCAAGTTTTGGCATGACGTACTAGATATGCTTTTTTATGCAAAGAACCTTAAAAGTAAATTAAGCGATCCAGCAACTTATAAAATTGACAATATCATAGATTTTGATAAGTTATTTAACATATATCAGCCTGATTTTATAAAAGCAGCCTACCTAGAAGCAAAAACAAAGTACATGGCTATTGAAAATGTTAAAGCTATTTGTATTAAAAGCAACGAGTCAGGTTATTATTTTGAAATTACAGTAAATAAAAAGAATATTTTTATCGAAAATTATTATCAATACATATTAGATGATGGTACTCCATATAATATCCCACTTAAATTAGCAGTGCTTGCAGAAGACGACAGGATTTTAGCACATAATATTGATCTTTCAGCAAAGATATTTGATGTTAGTCAACCTGAAAATTGGGGAACTCTTGGCGTTTTCGTAAGACCTTTAGATGAAAATTCAACGAAGAAGTACCTCCTCACATGCTGTCATAATGTTGTGAAACCTATTAGAAAAATACCGGCAGAAAATACAGTTGCTATAAAGGTAGGTACTTATGAAGATAACTCTGAGTTAAGGATTGGAACTGTGTTTAAGGCAGAAAGAGATTATGAAATGGATGCTGCCTTAATTGAAATTGATGAAGATAGGGTACAAATAATCAATTCGGTTCCTAAAATGGGAAATCCACAAAAACCACGACAACTTTTTAATAGTGATGCTGGAAACGTAGAAGCTTTTATATTTGGAGCTAAGTCAGGTATTGAAAAGGGAGCAATTTCTAAAGGAATGGTAACAAGCATCTATAATTCTGTTAAAATTACATATAGCGATGATGAATTCACAATAATTAATACTATCGCAATTTCAAATAATGGGAAAGCTGTCTCTCAGGGTGGAGATTCAGGAGCATGTGTCCTTGATAGTGATAACAATGTTTTGGGGCTTGTTGTAGCAGGAAGTTACAGAACAACATATATTTTACCTATCAATACACTTTTAGCCAAATTAAATGTTCAACTTATATAAAATGAAAAAATGAAATACATACTATCGATTTCACTAATCTTATTCATTTGGATCAGTTCTTTTTCACAAACCATTACAATTGAAAAATTTGAAAATGATACCATAGATAAATTCGACCTTGTAAATGGAGTATCTAATGAAATTACCAGAAAAGATATTAAAGATGGATTTACCATACAAATATTGAATTATTCTAATATTGAAAATGTTCAACAAAAAAATTCGATAAATAAGTTTACCAACATTAAGAATCCTAAATCTACCACAAATAGTAAAATTTATGATGTAAAAGAACCTGAAACAGAAAATAATAAAACAGTTCATATAAGAATAACTAAAGGCCAGGAACATAGAACGATTACTCTAATTATCACAGATAATGATACGCCAACTGGAATTATTGATAATTCTTCGCCTTGCGATCTAAAGGAACCTACTAATAATTGTGAAGTTCTTATGGATTATGAGCATAATTTTGGAGAACATGTCAAATTTTATGATAAAAGGACAATAGTTTATATCTATGATTTTAATAAGGATTCTTCAAAAAGAGGATTTTATAAGATTGAAGCCGAAGCAGATTCAGATTCAGATTCAGATTCAGATAAATTAAAACTCAAGAAGTCAATTGCAAATTTTAATAGGGAAACCCTTACTCCAAAGAAAAATGTAAAAATCAAAATTGTAAATATTAATAAGTTTATGTATAATGTAGCTGTAGCTGATACTGTAATTAATTTTTCTAGTGAACCATCCGAGTTGTTTAATAAGTTATTTATAGGTAATGATGCTTTATTAGGAAGTTTAATTAGTACTTTTTCTGAGAAAACTATAGCAGAGAGTAATTATAAAGGTATTGAAGCAATAAGGGAAGAAGTTAATTGTTTTGTGAAGGATTATAATTGGTTAAACAATAAAGCATTAGAAGCATATGATCCCTGTTTTAGCTTTCCTTGTTGCTATAAAATAGAATATACTGAACTGGCAAATAAGCTAGCACGGATTAAAGGTAAAGCAATTGAGCTAAAAGCTCAATTGATAAAAGAAAATATAGATCAATCAGAAATTAACGTGTTAATTGAGAATCTTCCTTCAGATCAAGAATTGAAAAAAATAATTGTCTTTCTTAGAAATATGGTTGCTCAAAATCAAGTTCATACTGCAGATTATATTCCATTAAACGGAAACATTTTAGATCTTAAAATTAGTATTACTCCTAAGGACAGTATTTTTAAATATTTTTCTATTCCCGAATATAAGATCAAACCAATACTTATTCAAATTCCTATTATATGGAAGCCATTTGCAAGCTTCAGTTCAGGTTCGTTTTTCGCTCTTGGCAAATATCTTCAAAATAAAACTTATTCCTGGCAGCCAATAATTATAAATAATAATATTGTTGATTCCTCAAGATACGCTCTTGTTGAGAGTGGTTATACATTACCTCCAATAGGGTTTTGCGCTTTTGGAAATATTGAGTGGAAAGTAAGTCGATCATTTGGTATTGGAGCTTCTGTAGGCGTAGGTCTTACAATAGAAAAAAGTCCAAGATTGGCATATTTAGCTGGAGCTTCTTTGTTTTTTGGTGACTTACACCAATTTGCCATTACCGGAGGTATTGCAGCCATGCAAGTTAATAAGTTAACAAATAGTTTTCAAACAATTTCAGAAAATAAAATAGTCTATGATTATAAGCCTAGTATTGAATATTATAAGGAGTTGAAATTCGGTGGATTTGTTTCAGTTGCTTATACTCCATTTAATATTAAGAAAACTAAATAGCAATATTAATCAAGTATCTAAAATATATAATATATGAATTACACAATTAAAACTATATTATTTCTTGCAATAACTATTTTTTCATTTATAAGCTGTGAGGAGCCTACTGAATTAAAAGGTCTTAATTTCCAACAAGTAAATTTGGATAATATAACACTAACTCTAGTCAAGGAGAATATCCCTGCAGATGGAAAATCTCTGGCAGAACTAATACTTTCAGTTAATGATTCATCCGCTCTTGCAAGATATAGTAATGTTATTTTCACTATTTTTCCTGTCGGTAAATTTGCTGATGATTCTCAATTAATCAATGCAAAAATTGATTTAAATGGTGAAGCGAAAGTTCTTGTTAAATCTATTGAGCCTGGAATTGCCACTATAAATGCTGAAATAGTTGGTCTGGGATCAATAAGTACTAATGTAAATTTTGAATCTACTTGTGAGGAAAATTATGTCTTATCGATAGCATCAGAAAGTGTTGTTGCAGATGGTGCAACAAAAGGAGCTGTTTTATTTAAAGCAGATCCTACTTTCATAAGTCAAGTTGAAAATGTTACATTTCTTGTTTCGCCTATTGGGAAATTCCATAACAATAATGATACAATATCTGTAACAATTGATTCCAATGGAGAAGCTTATGCATATATAAGTTCACCAGACCAGGGAACAGCATTAATCCAAGCCCAAACAAATTATTGTACAAAAAGTATATCTGTAAATTTTACCACCTCTTTTCCTGAGCAGGTGTTGATGCTGCCGGCTGTTAGTTCAATGCCTTCAAGTTTTTCCTCTAATACAAATATCATTGCTAAGCTAATTCGTACAAATGGAGTTGTTTCTAGTGGATTTCTTGTAAATTTCTATGATTCTACTGAAATTAATACTTCAGTTGGGACTTTTCTCAACACTATTTTAAGTAATAATATCGGAGAGGCTACAACTACCTATTCAATTCAAGATACAAGTTATCACGGGATAGTATATATTAATGGATATATAGAAACAAATGAAGGACGTGTTAATGGAGTTAGTAAGATTTTGATAGAATAAAATGCAGATCAATAATTTCTAAAAATAAGTTTAAATGATTGTTAGTACTGCTTTGTTTGATAATTATGAAGATGCAGAAATTAATAATTAAAAATAAATGGATATTTAAGTTTGAACAAATAAATAAACCATGAATAAACAAGAATTAATTAAAGAGATGTCCTCTACATCTGGTCTTTCAATATCTGAAACTAAAAGAGTATTGGATGCAATGATTTCAATTGCTATAAAGACTTTAAGCAGAGGTGAAAGTATAAGTTTGCAAAATATTGGTGTTTTTTCTGTAGTTGAGAGAGTAGCCAAAACTGGAAGGCATCCGATGACTGGGGCTGAAATTAAAATAGCCCCTAAAAGAGTTGTTAAATATAAGGCTAATTGCCCTGGACCCCACCTGCTATGAAATTAGAAAAAGTAAGAGAGGAAGTATATTATTTTTCTCAAAAAGCAAGTGAATTAAATCAACAATTATCTATTGCTGGTATTGCTCTGATTTGGTTGTTTAAGGTAACAACAAATGGAAAAATTCAATTTCCGTTACTACATATTTTAGCCCTGGCTTCATTTATAATTAGTTTGACAATTTCAATTATTTACTATTCTGTTTTAGCTAATAATCATTATAAAAAAGAGTCTATAAAGCTAAAGAAACGAATAAAAGAAAAGGATAAAATTGAAGAACCTGAAGTTGATGAACCTGTGAAAGGAAATATTTTAGGATGGTTTTTGTTTTATGGGAAACTCATATTTCTGCTAGGGGGATATATCTTCTTTTTTATTCAGATAACAAGAGATATTGAGATTATTTAATTAATAAATTCTTATGCATTATCTCTTCTACAAAAAAACTTTATAGGCCATTTTTTATTATTCAGTTATTCGAGTAAAATTTTCACAGGTATTTAGTCATCTATTAAAAGAGTTTCGATAAGCTAATACTAAATAAAATATTTACTAATGCCAAGCGTGACAAAAATTTAAAAAATATAAATAGACTAACTTTCAAAAGAATCGAAATATTTTAAAATATTTTTATTAATCCCCGCTTACTATCGTGGGTCTTATTTGTGAGCTGAGGCAAGCATCCAGCTTCGACTTTATAAATCAGCCTTTGGCCGTTTGTGTCCTCCTAAAAAGATTAGCACTTTTTATTTATCAGGTTACTGGATAGTGTCCTACTTTTCCTGAAGAATTTTATTTCGTAGTCAGTTATATGATTTCAAAATTCCGGTTGTTTTTGTATCCAATCGTTTAGCTTTTATTCCTTAGTTTTATGGAATAAGCTATATTTTTGTTAACATTGCTCATCTCAAGTACATTGAGGCATTCAGTTAGGGTATTGAAAAAAAATCAAATGAAAAACCTAGAATTAAGCTATTTAACTTTCTTTATAGTACCAATAGTTTTTGGATGTAACCATGTGAAAGACCCTATCTGGACAATAAGTTTAAAAGGGGATGGATTACCTCCTAAAGTTGAATATGCCGATACCAGTGTAATTATTGTTTCGTATATTGATCGCCTGTATTGTGTAGATAACAAAACTGGAAAAAAAATATTTACATCTGAATTTGAGTATTTTTCAGAGCTACATTTTGATAGTTGTCTGTACTTTTTTAAAGATAAAGATTTGTTTGTAAAAATAAATCCCTTCAGCCCTGATGAGGAATGGGAGCTACAAGCTACAAACTATTCCTTTTTATCCTTTTTTGATTTTAATTTAGAAAATGTCCATCTTCTGTATTTATCAATTATTACAAGTCGGAAATACCCTTCACATTGTAAATCTTCCAGCTTAATCTTTCTCTTTAATCCCCATGTTTTCAGGTGTAAATATCCTTCTTCGTACTGAACATCAACTAGTTGTTTAAATATTTTGAATGTGTATATAGGAATTATAATAAAGGAAAATGCTATTATAGTAAAAAAGATTCTTCCAATAAGCGTATGTCCGAAATCATAATTAAACCAAATAACATAAAACATTATTGCTAAACAGACAGAACTAGCTGTAAATATCAAAAGAAATAGTACTTTATATAAATTTGTGCGAGAAGATGATAAAGTTTCCATACAATATCACTTTTACTTCTCAATCTTATTAAACGACGTCAATATCCCCTTAATCAGCGATGAACTAAACCCATTGTGTTCCATTTCATTTAAACCTGAAATGGTATAACCTTTTGGTGTGGTGACTTTGTCAATCTCTTCTTCGGGGTGTAAGTTGTTTTGAATCAGTAATTCAGCAGCACCTTTAACAGTCTGGTTGGCAATTAAACTTGCTGTTTTTGAATCAAAACCTATTTCAATACCGCCTTGAACCATGGCTCGGATAAAGCGCATTACAAACGCAATTCCACAGGCTGCAAGAACCGTTGAGGCATCCATCATTTCTTCATTGATAAAAATGGATTCGCCCAGTCCGGAGAATAAATTTGTCAGAATTTCTTTTTGTTCTTCCGAAGTTTTTGGTGCCGCAATGCAGGTCATAGACTCATTAATGGCAATGGCAGTATTTGGCATTATTCGGCAAACACTGATTTCCTGGTTTTGGATGTGTTTTTTTATCGTTCCAATAGAAATACCACTTACTGCTGAAACCAGAATATGCTCATTTCTTAAACAGGGTGCTATTTCATCCAAGATGGTTTTCATCTTAAAAGGTTTAACAGCAAGTATGACAATATCAGCACTTTTAACAGCTTCACAGTTATCATCGGTTGTGTGAACACCTATTCTGGAAAGGCTAATTAATTGTTCGACTTTTCTGCGTGTGGCAGTAATGTTGTCAGCAGGAAAATTATTCTTAACCAAGCCTTTGGCTATTGATGAACCAAGGTTTCCGGTTCCTATTATTGCAATTTTTACGTTCATAAAGAATTAAAAATTATGAATTAATGATTAAAAATTAATTCTGACATCTAAAACATAAATATTTTAAATACTAAATTTCAAAATTTGATAATGAATAATTTCCACAATTTATAATTTTGAATTTAACATTTTTAATTAAAATACCCCCGGTATTTTAAACCAGGGGCTTACTTAAAAGAAAATTGAAAGCTAAAGTCTGAAAAAATCCCAAAGAATTTTCACAGTTTAAGATTATTTTTCTTGTAATAAAAATTCATGTACATGGCTTGCCGCATCTCTTCCCGAAGCCAGGGCCCTTACGACCAGACTGGCTCCCAATACAGTATCGCCCACGGCAAAAACTTTTGGGTTACTGGTTTGAAATTTTTCATTGATGACCACATTTCCCCTGTTGTCATAATCAAGTTTTAAATCGTTTAGCAAACCTTCGTGAATGGGTTGTGTAAATCCCATGGCAAGTAAAACCAAATCAGCATCAAAAGTGACACATTTTTTCGAGGTTACTGACTTTTTTAATTGCCCGCTTCCATTTACACTTTCCCATTTAACCTCTTGAAGCTCAATAAGATTCACAATCCCATCTTTGCCTGAAAGTTTTTTAGTTTCAAGACTCCAAAACCGTTCACAACCTTCTTCATGCGAGCTTGAAGTTTTTAATGTTTGTGGCCAATATGGCCATGGGTTCCCATTGCTCCTTTTTAAAGAAGGTTTTGGCATAATTTCAATTTGTTTTACACTTTTCGCTCTCTGCCTGATTGCTGTACCAACACAATCAGAGCCCGTATCGCCACCGCCAATAACTATTACATTTTTGCCTTCGGCATTAATTCTTTCTTCAGGCGAAAATTCTTTACCGGCTACTTTCCTGTTTTGCTGTGTCAGGTATTCCATTGCATAATGTACCCCTTTCAATTCACGACCTGTTACTTCTAAATCTCTTGGTTTCATTGCACCAACTGCAAGGCAAACTGCATCAAAATCTTTCAGGAGTTTTTCTGCAGTAATGTCTTTTCCAATAAAAGTATTGGTTTTTATAATTAAACCTTCTTCTTCTAAAACTTTTTCCCTACGGTCAATAATGCCCTTGTTTAGTTTAAAATCAGGTATCCCGAATCGTAGTAATCCACCAATAGCTTCATCTTTTTCGAATAAAGTAACAGTGTGTCCTAAGCGATTCAGCCGCGTAGCAACGCTCATCCCTGCAGGTCCTGAACCAACAACAGCAATCTTTTTTCCTGTTTTTTTCTTAGGTATAACGGGTTTAATAAAACCTTTTTCGAAGGCACGTTCAATGGTTGCTGCTTCGTTTTCGCGAATCGTAACTGCTTCATCATGAATAGCTAATACGCATGACTTTTCGCATGGGGCAGGGCAGACCCTTCCGGTAAATTCCGGAAAATCGTTGGTGCTGTGTAATATTTTCGAGGCTTCTTCCCAGTCTTTTTGGTAAACAGCATCCTGCCATTCCGGTATTTTACTGTTTACCGGACAGGCCCAGTGGCAAAATGGCACCCCGCAATCCATGCACCTCGATGCCTGTAATATTCTGTCTTCAGTATTAAGTGTCTGTTCAACCTCACCAAAATCAGTAATTCGTTCTTTTATAGGCCGGTTGCCTGCATCTTTTCTTTTTATTTCGATAAATCCTCTTGGGTTTCCCATGGTATTTGTATTTTTTAGAACAAATAGCTCTTTTTGATCTTTAATTACTTGAATTGTTATTCTTATAGTTTCAGTAAGTCAGTCACTGGTCATTTGTTATTAGTTGGAGGGTAATCCACTCAAGATCTAATGACCAATGTCAAATGACTAATGACTTATTAAAAAGGATCATACTCCGCCTCTTCGATCTTCGTCTTGGCTTCTTTCAGTTTCAACTCATTAATTGCTTTTTTATATTCAAGTGGCAATACTTTCACAAAGCGACTTTTGTATTGTTCCCAATCTACCAATACACGTTCAGCTACTTTGCTTTTTGTATGCAACAAGTGCTTTTCAATCAACCATTGAAGTTCGATAACATCATCATATTCAGAAACTCTTGATAGTTCAACCATGTCTGTATTACAATGGAATTCAAAATCATCATTCATATCCAGTACATAAGCAATTCCACCACTCATTCCTGCAGCAAAGTTCCTGCCTGTTGATCCCAATACTACTACACGACCACCTGTCATGTATTCGCAGCCATGATCTCCAACTCCTTCAACAACTGCATAAGCCCCTGAGTTTCGCACACAGAAACGCTCGCCGGCGATACCGCTAATAAATACACTTCCTGAAGTAGCTCCATAAAGAACTGTATTGCCAACAATGATGTTTTCTTCTGCTTTTAAGGTCGCTTGTGCCGGCGGAACCACAACAATTCTTCCACCAGATAATCCTTTTCCAAGGTAATCATTCGAATCCCCTTCCAGCCTGAAATTGATTCCTGACGCTAAAAAGGCACCGAAACTTTGACCGGCAGAACCGTAAAAGCTTCCATTAATGGTGTGTTTTGGAAGCCCTTTAGCTCCAAATTGTTTTGCCACTGCACCCGATAGCATAGCTCCCACAGAACGATCGGTATTTCCGATTTTCTTCGAAACCCATACTTTTTCTTTGTTCATCAATGCTTTTTTTGACAATGTAAGTAATTCATTATCAAGAATATCTTCGAGCTTATGCTTTTGACTTTCTGTATTGTAAAGTGCATTAAAATTAGACTCTCTTGGATAGTCAATTAATGGTGAAATATCCAGTTTTTTGGCTTTCCAATGATCAATATTTTGTCGTACAGATAACCAGTCACGACGTCCGACTAATTCTTCAAACTTACGAACACCTATTTCTGCCATATAAGTTCTGACCTCTTCGGCGAGGAATTTAAAATAGTTTATCGCATATTGTGCGTGACCAATAAATCGTTTTCTTAAATTCTCATCCTGGGTGGCAACTCCTGCAGGACATGTATTTAAATGACACTTGCGCATCATAATGCAACCAAGAGTAATTAATGCTGCTGTAGAAACTCCAAATTCTTCAGCACCTAATAAACCTGCAATAATGATGTCTCTCCCTGTTTTTATCTGCCCGTCAGTTTGTAATTTCACTCTTCCACGTAAGTTATTAATTACCAGTGTTTGGTGAGCTTCTGCTAATCCCATCTCCATAGGAATTCCTGCATGTTTTATAGAACTCACAGGACTGGCTCCTGTTCCGCCTTCTGAGCCACTAATTACTATTAAATCAGCATAAGCTTTAGCTACACCTGCTGCAATAGTACCAACACCAGATTCAGAAACCAGTTTAACACTAACCTGGGCTTCAGGGTTAACCGATTTTAAATCGAATATTAACTGCGCCAAATCCTCAATTGAATAAATATCATGATGAGGAGGAGGAGAAATCAGCGTGATGCCTGGTAAGGAATTACGTATTTTAGCCACAATTCCATCTACTTTGTGGCCGGGCAACTGTCCACCTTCACCAGGCTTAGCACCTTGTGCCACTTTAATTTGAATTTCATCGGCATTTACCAGGTAATGGGCATCTACCCCAAAACGGCCTGATGCAACTTGTTTAATTGAACTACGTCTGCTAATGCCATTTTCATCGGGTTTAAACCTTTTTTTATCTTCACCACCTTCACCCGTATTGCTTCTGCCACCAATTTCGTTCATGGCAATAGCCAAAGCTTCGTGTGCTTCTTTGCTTATTGAACCAAATGACATGGCACCCGTTACAAAACGTTTCATGATTTCTGTCGCCGGCTCAACTTCCTTAATGTCAATAGGTTGCTTCCTGTAATCGAGCATTCCTCTTAAAAACACCGGACTCATAGTGTGGTTATCAACGAGTGAAGAAAACTCTTTGAATTTTTTGAAATCATTGTTTTTTGTTGCCCATTGCAACAGGCCAATTGCTTCGGGATTCCAGTTATGGAATTCACCATTTTTTCTAAAGGCATAATTACCAGTGCTTTCAAGGAGCCCATTTAATTCATTTTCCTCAAAAGCGGTTTTATGAATTAGCGACACTTCTTTGGCAATTTCTTCTAATCCAATACCTCCAATTCTTGATGCAGTACCTGTAAAGTACTTGTCAACCACGTTCTTATCTAATCCGATTGCTTCAAATATCTGGGCACCATGGTAGCTTCTTAGCGTACAGATACCCATTTTTGACATGATTTTTAATAATCCTTTATCAACCGCCTTAGTATAATTTTGTCTTGCATCAGTGTATTTTAATCCTCCCAGTTTTCCCTTTTTAGCCAAATCTTCAATTACTGCAAAGCTTAAGTAAGGATTTATTACACTTGCTCCATATCCCAAAAGCAATGAAAACTGATGAACTTCACGAACTTCAGCGGTTTCAATAATTAATCCTACCTGCATTCTTTTCTTTTGCTGAATCAAATGGTGATGAACTGCAGCAACAGCTAAAACAGCAGGAATGTTAGCTTTATCCTTTGCAATTCCTTTATCAGATAAAATGATAAAATTTATCTCGTTATCTACTGCTTTTTCAGCGTCCTTGCACAACTTTTGAAGCCCTTCTTCCAAACCTTTGCCATTTTCTTTCACAGGATAAACCATTGGCAATGTGATATTTGAAAACGAAGCATGCTTTAAATCCCTGATTTTCCCCAAATCGGTATTGGTAATAATTGGCGATTTGAACTTAATCAAATGGCAATGCATTGGAGTTTCATCCAATAGGTTTTTTTGTACAGAACCAATGTAATTTGTCAAAGACATTACCAACCCTTCCCTTAACGGATCAATTGGCGGATTAGTAACCTGTGCAAAGATCTGTTTAAAATAGTTCGAAAGATTTTGTGGTTTTTTTGCCAATACAGCTATAGGTGTATCATTTCCCATTGAGCTGATAGGCTCTTTGCCAGACTGAGCCATTGGCTTGATAATGAAATCAATATCTTCTTTAGAATAGCCAAAAGCTTTTAAGTAGGTGCTGTGTTTGTCTCCTAAACTTGAGCTTACACGTTGCTTTACTTCAATATCTTCAAGGTTTAACCTGTTTTCTTTAAGCCAGGCTGAATAAGGGTTCCTACGTGCTAAATTGGCCTTTACCTCCTCATTAGGGATGATGATGCCTAGCTTGGTATCAACCAAAAGTATTTTCCCGGGACGTAACCTTCCTTTTTCTTTAATTTCCTCACCTCTAAAGGATTGAACGCCTGTTTCCGAACCCATTACAATTAAATCATTTTTTGTAATTAGATAGCGGGAGGGGCGTAAGCCGCTTCTATCAAGAGTTCCGCCAATGTATCGGCCATCGGTGAATAGGATAGAGGCTGGTCCATCCCAGGGTTCCATGAAAGTAGAATGATATTCATAAAAGGCTTTTAAGCTCCTGGGAATTGGGTTTCTATCGTTCCAGGCTTCAGGTACCATCATACTTAATGCATGAGGGATGGTTCGGCCTGTTTGAACCAAAAACTCAAGTGCATTATCAAACGAAGCAGAATCACTTTTGCCTGGTTCAATAATTGGAAACAGTTTTTGAAGGTTTTCACCAAATCTCTCTGAATCCAGCAGCGATTCACGGGCATGCATCCATAAGCGGTTGCCTTTTATTGTGTTAATTTCCCCATTATGAGCAATATAGCGGAATGGCTGTGCTAAATCCCAGGTTGGAAAAGTATTGGTGCTAAAGCGCGAGTGAACAAGGGCAATGGCACTTTTAAATGATTCATCTTTAAAGTCCCTGTAGTACCTGCCTAATTGCTCGGGAGTAAACATTCCCTTGTATACAATTACTTTAGAAGATAAACTTGGTAGATGAAACATCGTTTTTTGAGATAAGTTGGATTCGTAAACTTCTCTCTCAATTCTTTTTCTTATCAGGTATAGTTTTCTCTCAAGTTCATCTTGTTCCAGGTTGTCTGCTATAAATATCTGTTCAATTGCAGGCTCTGCAGATAATGCAATCTCACCCAATATAGAGGGGTTGACCGGAACTTCTCTGAATTGAATAAATTTAGCGCCTTCTTCTTTGATTATCTTGATAAAATGATCTTTGCACCATTTAGCTTCTTCTTCTTTTTTAGGTAGAAAAACCAGTCCTGTTCCATAAAAGCCAGGCTCAGGTAATAATATTTCCTGCTCAAGTAAAAATTCATGAGGAATTTGCAAGGTTATACCAGCTCCATCTCCCGACTTATTATCCGCACTTTCTGCTCCCCTGTGAGCCATGTTCTCAAGAACACTTAATCCGCGCTTTAGTATTTTATGTGATTTTTCGCCTTTAATATGGGCGACAAATCCAATACCGCATGCATCATGCTCATTTTCAGGGTTGTACATTCCTATTTTCTGTGGTAAGCTCATATATAATGAATTTTAATTGATTAGTGCAAGTTGAATTGCCGAATTTGCAACAAAGAGTTTCTTTTTTATGCTATTTCAACACAAAAGTGGCAGTGTAGAAACTAATTTGAAACAAAAATGTGTACAAATATATTATTTTTTCTTTTTGCTTTTGCATAAAAATTCATTTTTTGATGACTTTTGTCATGATTGAGTTTTTAAGCATTAGATTTTCAGTAACTTACAAATATATGCCTGAAATTAATTTTTTGTTAAATATTAACTATTTTAATTGTTTTATTGTAAAAATATTCTTAGGAAGACTATTTTAGCAGAAAACTAATCAAGAAAGTTAGAAATTTGTTTTATTCGCACAATGTATAAATATACATAAACTCCCACCTGATTGCCGTTAAGGAATCGAGTGGGAGCCTCTCTACAAATATTTGTTTTACTTAGCTATAAATTCTGCCACCCAGGTTCCAACTTCGTTGGTTTTTTTTGCATTTTCTTTTGAGATATCTTCCGTAACTATTCCTTCTTCCAGGGCTGTGTTAACTGCAGCTCTAATTGCCTCAGCTGCTTCATTTTGATTTAAATGTTCAAGCATCATAGCAACAGATAAAATGGTTGCAAACGGATTGGCTATGTTTTTTCCGGCCGCTTGCGGATAAGAACCATGAATGGGCTCAAAAAGAGCTAGTTCTGTGCCGACTGATGCTGAAGGTAAAAGTCCCATTGAACCAGGTATCACCGAGGCTTCATCGGTAATTATATCACCAAACATATTTTCAGTAAGGATAACATCAAACTGTGATGGCCATTGAATTAATTGCATGGCAGCATTATCCACAAACATGGTATCCAGTTCAATATCTGAAAATTCAGGCTCCTTGGCAATTTTGGTAACAGTTTCCCTCCATAAGCGTGATGTTTCCAAAACATTTGCTTTATCTACCAGGCAGACTTTCTTCTTTCTGTTTTGTGCAGTTTTAAAGGCCAGTCTTGTAATTCTATCTATCTCTTCAACGCTGTAAGTACAATGATCGTAGGCAAATGTACCTTCATTCTCTCTACCTTTATCGCCAAAGTAAATACCACCTGTTAATTCTCTAAACACCACAATATCAACACCTTTTATTCGCTCGGTTTTGATTGGTGATTTATCATAAAGTATTGGGTAGGTTGATACCGGACGAATATTTGCAAATAGACTGAGCGATTTTCTAAGTTTTAACAAACCTTGCTCAGGGCGCACTTTTGCTGTTGGGTCATTATCAAACTTAGGATGTCCAACTGCTCCTAACAGCACAGCATCAGCTGTTTTACATGCTTCGATGGTTTCATCAGGAAGCGGATTTCCTGTTGCATCAATCGCAGATGCACCAATTTGCCCAAAAATTGTTTCAAATTCGAAATCAAATTTCTCAGCAACAGCCCCTAACACTTTTAATGCCTGGTCAACAACTTCAGGGCCAATCCCGTCGCCAGGTAAAACTGCGATTTTGTACTTCATCTTTCTTTTGTTTTAATTCTTTTTATTTGTGTTTTTGTATATTAATGATGTTTTGTTAAGACATTATTACTTGGTTATATTCGTCATTTAATGTCTAACGACTTTGTTTGATTATTTTAAAAGTGTAACAAAACAGCAATTCATTTTTCCAAAACACATTTTATATTGTATCTTCAATTAAATTCAACATTTTTTCAGTCGCTTTAATGGCTGCCTGTGTTTGATCTGGATCCAGGCCTCTGGTTCTGAATTGTTTATCTCTGTAAGTCCAACTAATCATGGTCTCCACTAAGGCATCTGTTTTACCCCCAGGTGGAATAGTTACAATGTAGTCTTGTAATACTGGATGTTCCTTGTTCAGTGAGCTGTATATTTTCCAGACAGCCTTCATGAAAGCATCGTACTGTCCGTCGCCAACAGCACTTTCTTCGTATGATTTTCCGTTTATTTCAACATTCACATTTGCTTGTGGTCTCAACCCACTTGCCAGTGAAAGAACATAGTGTTTAAACTTGATTGATTTCTTCTTATTTCCATTTTCAAATACATCCGAAATAATGTATGGTAAATCCTCAGTTGTTACTGTTTCTTTTTTATCACCAAGTTCAATGATTTTGTCTGTAAGCTTTTTTAGTGATTTAGCATCAAGTTCAAGCCCAAGTTCTTCAAGATTTTTCTTGATATTTGCTTTTCCAGAGGTCTTTCCTAATGCATAACTCCTTACTCTCCCAAATCTTTCTGGCATCAGGTTATTAAAGTAAAGATTATCTTTTGCATCTCCATCGGCATGAACACCGCAGGTTTGAGTAAATACATTTTCCCCTACAAGTGGCTTATTTTCAGGAATTCTTATGCCCGAAAATGTTTCTACCAGCTTGCTAACTTTAGTTAATTTTGATTCCTGTACATTTGCTTCAGCATCAAGGTGATCTTTAATTATTCCAATGATGCTTGAAAGCGGAACATTTCCTGCTCTTTCACCCAATCCATTTACAGTGGTATGAACTCCTTTAATTCCGGCTTTTATTGCAGAATAAGCATTTGCTGTGGAGAGGTCATAATCATTATGTGCATGAAAATCAAAATGCAAATCTGGGTATTTGTCAATCATTTGCTTGCAAAAGCTGAATGTTTGCTCATGATTTAATATTCCCAAAGTATCTGGCAGCATGAAACGTTTTATTTTCTCATACTTCAATTCTTCTACAAGAAAAAAGACATATTCCTGTGAATGAATCATTCCGTTAGACCAGTCTTCGAGATATAAATTCACATCAAATCCCTGACTATGAGCATAATTAATTACCTCTTTAATATCGGCAATATGCTCATGTGGTGTTTTTCCAAGTTGACCCTGAACGTGATTTAAAGAGCCTTTGCTTAATAAATTTACAGTACAGATACCTGCGTCTTTTAACCAGTCAATCGAAAGTTTTCCATCAATAAAACCAAGGGCTTCAATTTTTTTTATAATGCCAGTTTCATTTGCCCAGCTGGTTATTTTTTTTAGTGCTTCAAATTCACCATCTGAAACGCGTGCAGAACCCACCTCAATTCGATCAACTTTTAACTCATTAAGCAATAGTTTGGCAATGCTTAATTTCTCCCTTGCATTAAAAGAAACTCCGCGGGTTTGTTCGCCATCGCGGAGGGTTGTATCCATTATTTCAATTTTCACTTTCTCAGAACTTAGATATTAGACATTTGAACTTAGTTTATTAGCCCCTGGTGTATTAGTTTATTTGTGTATCAGTATATTGAATCTGAAATATTGATCTATATCCCTCTAAAATATACCAATACGCCAATTTCAAATTTCTAAGTTTCAGGGTCTAATTTCCAATTGTAATCTCATACTTTTCAATTTCAGGCTTGATATTCAAAAGATAATCGATATCATCGTATCCATTCATCAAACAGGTTCTTTTATAGGCATTTATCTCAAAACTCTCTTCCAGTTCACTATCTGCTGTTTTTATCACCTGTCTTTCCAGATCAGCAATCACAATAGTTTTAGGATTAGCATCAATTTTGGTGAAAAGTTTTTCTAAAAACTCCTCAGATACCTGTACAGGTAAAATTCCATTGTTCAAGGCATTGTTCTTAAAAATATCAGCAAAAAAGCTTGAGACAACTACTCTGAAACCGTAATCTGCAATTGCCCAGGCTGCATGCTCTCTACTTGAGCCACATCCGAAATTTTTACCAGCAACAAGAATTACTCCTTCATATTTTTCATCATTTAAAGGAAAATCTTCTTTAAAAGTATTATCACTATTGTATCTCCAGTCTCTGAAAAGATTGTTGCCAAAACCTGCTTTACTTGTTGCTTTTAAAAATCGCGCAGGAATAATCTGATCTGTATCAATATTTGCTATGTTAACAGGAACGCACCTTGATTCTATTCGTACTAATTTTTCCATTTAGGAATTTTTTTTTGTTAAAAAAATGTAGCGAAGCAGAAATTACGCTATGTTGATTTTGATATAAACCTAATTACTATACTATATGAACCTGCTTCGCTACGACAATAACCAACTTACTAAATTATTTAGTTTATTTACCTAGATTGCCTTTAATTCAATAAATCCAAAGGATTTGTGACGACCCCGGTTACTGCAGCCGCTGCTGCAACCAGTGGTCCGGCAAGAAGTGTTCTTGCACCAGGTCCTTGTCTTCCTTCAAAATTTCTATTCGATGTTGATACTGCATATTTTCCGGCAGGAATCTTGTCATCATTCATTGCCAAACATGCTGAACAACCTGGTTGACGAAGTTCCATTCCTGCTGCTTCGAAAATATCCTTTAATCCTTCTTCAATGGCTTGTTTCTCAACTTGTTTTGAGCCAGGAACTAACCACACAGTAACATTATCTGCTTTTTTTCTTCCTTTAATAATGCTTGCTGCAGCCCTGAAATCTTCAATTCTTCCGTTTGTGCAACTACCAATAAAAACGTAGTCAACTGCTTTTCCAACCATTGATTCATTGGAATTGAACCCCATGTATTCAAGCGATTTTTTATCATTAGATTTTTCGCTTTCTGATTTATTGTCACCATTCGGAATTTGTTGCTCAATTTTTATTCCCATCCCCGGGTTGGTGCCATAGGTTATCATTGGTGTAATATCCTCAGCATCATATATATATTCCTTGTCAAATTCTGCTCCTTCATCACTGTGCAATGTTTTCCAGTAGGCAACCATCTTGTCAAAATCTTCCCCCTTAGGAGCAAATTCCTTTCCTTTTACGTATTCAATTGTGGTTTCATCAGGTGCAATTAAACCTCCTCGTGCACCCATTTCAATGCTCATATTGCAAATGGTCATACGTTCCTCCATCGTAAGCTTTTCTATTGCGCTTCCTGCATATTCTATAAAATAGCCGGTGCCTCCACTGGCAGTGAGTTTTGAAATAATGTACAGAATAATGTCTTTAGAAGTTACGCCATTCTTTAATTGACCATTTACAATAATTCGCATTTTTTTTGGTCGGTATTGTAACAGGCATTGCGTTGCCAAAACCATTTCTACTTCCGAGGTACCTATTCCAAAAGCGATAGTCCCGAATGCACCATGAGTAGCTGTGTGACTGTCGCCACACACAATTGTCATGCCTGGCTGGGTAATTCCCAGTTCAGGGCCAATAATGTGGACAATTCCATGCTTTTCGTGACCTAAGCCGTAAAGTTCGATACCAAACTCTTTACAGTTTTCTTCTAATTTTTCAACCTGCTTTCTCGATTGTTCTTCTTTGATAGGAAGATGTTGATTGATAGTCGGTACATTGTGATCAGGTGTTGCAACGACCTGATTTGGCCTAAAAACAGGGATATTTCGAGCCCTCAAACCATCAAACGCCTGAGGGCTGGTTACTTCATGAATAAAATGTTTATCAATGTATAATACATCAGGACCATTGTTAATTTTTTTTACAACATGTGCGTCCCATATTTTATCGAATAAGGTCTTCATTTAATCTATTTAGAATTGATAATTAAATAATGCCGTATAGTTAACATTTTTCCGTCATTACAAGGAGGAATAACGAAGTAATCTCTCAAAGATTGCTTTGCTTTCGCTACCAATGACTTGGTTCTTCTAATATTATAGTTTGAACTAAACAACATTGATTGATATTTGATTTGCTACGTATAGAGCAGCTTCGCCTAAGTTAACGAATGAAGAACATAAGAAGCTTGTTCATTAATAGTCGAATACTGCTCCTTATTTCAACAAACGTTAATCTTAGTTAGTTTTATTTTTTATGCGTTTATTACTTCAGGCTCTCTAACTTCCGTTTCGTCTCCATTCTTTTTAAAGCCTAAACCATTTGCTTTTTCTATGGCATCAAGGAAAGCTTCAACCGAAGCAGTAATGATATCAGTGTTTGCCGAAAAGCCATAATAAGAAACTCCATTGCTTTCAATTTGAACATGAACTTTCCCCATGTCATCGCTGCCACGCGTAATTGCCTGAATAAGAAACTCTTCCAGCTTCACTCTTTTCTTCAGAATGTTCTGAACAGCTGTGAACGAAGCATTTATAGGACCATTTCCGGTAGCAGTTCCTGAGATTAATTCACCGTTTACATTCAACCTGATAATAGCTGTAGGTAATGGTGTCTTCCCTGAAATAACCTGAAGATGATCAAGTTTAATTTTATGCCTATGGATTTTCCCCATATCCAGTATTAACAATAAATCTTCATCGTTAACATCTTTTTTCTTGTCAGCAAGATTCAGGAACTTTTCGTAAGCAACATCCAATTCCTCCTGAGTCAATTTTATTCCATTAATTTCTAATCTGTGTTTCAATGCTGCACGACCACTTCGGGCAGTTAAAACTATTGATGATTGATTAATTCCCACATCTACAGGATCGATAATCTCGTAATTTTCGCGGTCTTTTAATACACCATCCTGGTGAATTCCAGATGAATGCGCAAATGCATTTCTTCCAACAATGGCTTTGTTTGGCTGAACCGGCATTCGCATCAAAGTAGATACTAAACGACTTGTAGAAAATATTTTTTTCGATTGAATTTCTGTTCTTAAAGGAATATCTTTTCGGCTTTGAAGAATCATTGCCACCTCTTCAAGTGAAGTGTTACCGGCGCGTTCGCCAATACCATTGATAGTTACTTCGGCCTGCCGTGCACCATTCATTAAACCTGCAATTGTGTTTGCAGTAGCCATTCCTAAATCGTTATGGCAATGTGTTGAGATAATTGCATTTTCAATTCCTCTTACATTATCGACAAGGTATTTTATTTTTGCACCAAACTCTTCGGGAATGGTATAACCTGTTGTGTCAGGAATGTTTATCACTGTTGCACCAGCAGCAACAACAGCCTCAACTACTTTTGCAAGGAATTCGTTGTTTGTTCTACCGGCATCTTCTGCATAAAACTCAACATCCTCCACAAATTTCTTAGCATACTTAACTGCAGCCACAGCACGTTCCAAAATATCATCCGGATTCGAACGAAGTTTATTGTAAATATGGTAATCCGAAGTTCCGATTCCTGTATGAATTCTAGGCCTTTTTGCAAAACGGAGTGCCTCGGCAGCAACATCAATGTCTTTTTGTACTGCCCTGGTTAAGCCACAGATAACTGGTTCTGAAACCGCTTTTGCTATTTCAACAACTGAATTAAAATCACCCGGGCTTGAAATTGGAAAACCTGCTTCGATAATATCAACCCCAAGTGATTCAAGGGCCTTTGCCACTTCAATTTTTTCAATTGTATTAAGCTGGCAACCAGGCACTTGTTCACCATCCCTAAGGGTGGTATCGAAAATATAAACTTTGTCGTCCATAAAAATTGTTTTTAATTTGTATTTCGGGAATTTTATTTTCCATGACAAGATTACGAAAGAAGATGCTTGATATAAATCAAAAAAATTGCATTTTTACAACCGCTAAAACACTCAATTTTTATTGTTCTGCCCAACTAAGTGTTTTAAATTCAGTTCCTTAATCTAAATTCTAATGTGAAATTTTTACAATGGCTAAAACTAATTCAGACCAATTGTTCAGGTTAATTAAGGCATTAACTCCTGCTGAAAAAAGATATTTTAAAATATTTGTTACAAAGGGTAGTTTAGCAAGTGATGCCAAATTCATCAAGCTTTTTAACCTGATTGACAAGCAAACCGATTATGATGAGTCTAAAATTTTAGAACAGGAAAAAAGCATAAAACCAAGTCAGCTTTCGAATATGAAGGCGCATTTGTACCGTCAGATTTTGCAAAGCCTGAATAACTATAATCCTGATAATGATATTGAAATAAAAATCCGGGAAATTCTTAATCATACAAATATTTTATATAACAAAGCCCTGTACGAGCAATGCTGGAAAATGCTGGAAAAAGGCAGGCAACTTGCCGAAGCTAATGATAAACAACGACAACTTTTTGCCATTATTGAATTTGAAAAGAAATTATTAACCAAGCTAATAAGGACAGATATTAAAGAGCAGGTGCTTGATTTGGTAAAAGAGTCTGAGAGTCAGCAAAAGAAGCTACAAAACATCAATATTTTTCAGAATCTTTCTATCCGATTGTATTCATTTTATTTGCAATTGGGCTTTATTCGCAACTCTGATGATTTTGAAATAGTCAACCGCTTCCTTTATTCTTCGTTACCTGCTTTTAAGGAAGAGAATCTTACTTTTGATGAAAAAAATTATTTATACAATTCATTAGTAGGATATTACCTGTTTATTCAAGACATCGAGCGGGGCTATGAATATGCCAAAAAATGGGTGGTTTTATTTGAGCAAAATCCCGAAATGATATTACCTAAAGTTGAAAACTACATTAGGGCAATACACAACTTGCTGGTAGCCCAGTCCAAATTGTTTAAATATCACGAGTTTGATGAATATTCAAAAAAATTTGAATCAATAAGCGATTTGGAAGGACTTAGCCTGACGAATAATATTAAATTAATGCTGTTTAAATATTCTTCGGTGCATGAAATTAATAAGTTTTTTATGACAGGGAGGTTTACCGAAGGAAAAGAAATTATTCCTGAAATAGCATCCGGGCTTGACGAGTTTGAAGACTTTTTGGATACTCACACCGTTACCATTTTCCATTACAAGTTTGCCTGCATGTATTTTGGTGATGAAGATTACACTAAAGCAGTGTTTTGGCTGAATAAAATTATTAATTCAAAAGATGTAAATATCCGCTCAGATATTCATGGTTTTGCCCGTATTTTAAATCTTATAAGTCATTGGGAACTAGGCAATATGGATCTGGTTGACTATTACATTCGTTCTACCTATCGTTATTTGATTAAAAAGGCTGATTTTCATTTATACCAGAATTACATTTTTAAGTTTCTCCGCAAGTTATCAGGTATGCTGCCTGAACAATTAAGGGATGCCTTTATTGATTTAAAAGAGAAGCTGATGCCACTTACAAATAATACTTATGAAAAGAGAGCATTCCTTTATTTTGATATTATTTCGTGGCTGGAAAGTAAAATTGAAAACAGACCTAATCAATTAATTATTAGAGAAAAAACGGAGCGAAAAATTAATTTTCAGAAAGGGGAAGAGTAATTTTTTCGATTAGAAATTAGTCTTGCCACATAAAAAAATGTAGATTTACTTTATACTAAAACCTTTTAAATATTATTTTTACACCAACAAAAAAGGGGAATTCTGACCAAATTTTCTGATAATTTAGAAAACAACGAGGCAAGCAGGATAGCCTCATTATGTATCCTGCAAAACTAAAACTGTTATAAAATGAAAAGTTTAAAAATTATTTTTGTTTTTGTTTTTATAGCTATGATGATAACATATAGCTGTACAAAAGATGTAGTTAAAAATTCTGTAAATGAATCAATCTCTGCGCCTGAACCACAGGTTTTTGAAAAGCAACTTGTAATATATGATGCATCTGGAAATAATTCAATTACCCTAAGGGTTAGTTCTGATGATGAAACTTTACTTGCTGGTTATGTTGCTGAAAATTATGAATTACTGATTAATTCTGTAATTCCCGAAGAGTCTTCTGTTGATGCATTAAAATATGAAGAAGAGGATGATGAAGACCTCTTTGAAATACAGGGCATTGAACTAATAAAACCAGTGATTCATATTGATGTTATTGCTATTAATTTTAAAGATAAAGTAAATAACTACTCACTGGTTTCACTTGGCTCTTCTGTGATTGATGAAGACGAAGCAGAAATGAAAGCTGGTTTATGTCGTTGGTTTCCCCGAGATTACCAATACTATGATGTAGATGCCTGGGGTGCAACAAAAGTTAAAATGACATTTAATAGAACTAAAAAAACTTGTAACAATATTAAATACTATGTTTGTAAATACAATACTACGGATGCTTATGCTTACCATCATCTAAAACATCCTGGTGATGAGGCTACAACTAATGTTCAGGAAGGGCAACCAGGAATCACTTTATTGTATAAGCATTACAAAAATCAAACTCCCACATATACATTCTATTACTAGTTAAATAAGAAGTAATAGTATTATCTTAATCTATTTTAATGATAATACTATTGCTTCCACCCTTAATATAAACTCCAAGATAGATCGAGTGAAACTATGCAGTGTTTGTAAGTGCTTATTCCTTTCAATGATGTAATTGGATACTGTAACTTTTACTAAAAGGCTACCAATGTTAACTATCATAGTACAGAAAAACTATAGTGAGGCTATTGAAATTTTAGCTATTATGTTGAATATCTTCATTTTATTGAGTTTGATTATAGTTTGTTAGGATACTTATTATTAGATAACAAATAATTCTTCCAAATTGGACTAGTTTTCTTGCACTGTAATTTTTTAACAGAGACTCTTTCATGAATCATTTTTAATTCAACCCAACCAGTTGAAAATCCCAAACAATTAAATTAACTTTATATTACTTTTGTTTATTCTGTTATTGCAAGTACTAATATTCTGGCAATATACGTTTATTAATAGTCTAAAGAACGAGTGAAAAAGGAACAATATTGATGAAAATTCGGTACATAATACTATTTGCCTTTATTTTTTGCGCCTCATATTTTACTAAGGCTCAGAGTGTTAAATTTACTGCAGATACATCTTATATTAAGGAGTTAGGTGAATTTCTCCAAAAGTCGAATAAAAAAGAAGTGATGGAACTATTCACCCGGTTTACCAACAAATGGAATACCGGGCCATTAACGCTTAGT
The DNA here is from genome assembly GCA_050296515.1 of Bacteroidales bacterium. Classification (GTDB taxonomy): domain Bacteria; phylum Bacteroidota; class Bacteroidia; order Bacteroidales; family NBLH01; genus NBLH01. Next base: position 169,159 of record JBNKRJ010000051.1, read on the forward strand.
CAAAAGTCATCAATTATCACGGTTTCGAATAATTTAATAAAAAAAAGAGCTCGAATATTCCCTCACTTTTATAATTATATGAAGTATATTCTGTCGGTTTTAAACTCTGAAAGAATAGCTTCGCAATTTAACACCTGGCATGGAGTTTTTGAAAAATACACCCAGGATAAATCGTTTAATACCAGTGAATTAAATAAGCTTTTTGAAAAACTGATGTTGCTGAATGATTCCGGCGCATTGTTTGAATCACGGGCAGTTTTATGGAAATACACAAATAATAATTACCGACTGGAATATGATCTAAAAGATGAAGTTCGAATTTATTTCACCAATACTGATTTACTATGTTCATCAAAAAGAGACAGCTCACTACTTATTGGTACAAGCGGATATTATTATCCTTTAAAAGACTTATGGATTGGTGAACAAGGAACTGTCAACTGGGAAAGAGCCGGTTTTTCGAAAGATAGCGTTTTTGCTAAACTGAATAACTATCGAATAAATTTGACCCGGCCTGAGTTTATTGCTGATTCAGCTGAATTTACAAATAAAAGATACCTGAACCAGAAACTAACAGGGCGCTTTGAGGAAAAGATACTTGCCAATGCACGTGGCGAAAAAGCAAGTTATCCTAGGTTTACTTCTTATGATAAGCAGGTAGATATTAAACAGGTGGTTCCGAATGTAGACTATTCAGGAGGTTTTGCTATGCGGGGAAGTAAATTTTTTGGATATGGAGATGCTGAAAACAAAGCTGAATTATTCCTCTATAAAGGAGATGATGTTTTTACACGTGCACAATCAACTACTTTTGTTTTTGATGTTAATAGCATCAGGGCCACTAATGTTGCTGTTCAAATCATTTTGGAGGAAGATACACTGTGGCATCCTGGGTTAAGTTTTAACTATCTGATAAAAAACAAACGTCTGGCTTTGACCCGTGCAGGAGGCGGACTTTATCGAAGTGATTTTTACGATACTTATCACAATCTTGAGGTTGAAATTAATGAAATTTCCTTTGAGCTTGAAGATACCTTAATCTATTTTAAATCCCCACCAGCAACTACCTATAGAAAAGCAATATTCAAGTCGATTAATTATTTTACCAAAGATGATTACGACAGGATAAAAATGATGGACAATGTTCATCCATTAGAAGCTGTAAGATATGTTTCGCCTGCTGTTGGTGAAACATTCGAGGCTAAAGATTTGGCTCATTATTTAGAAAAATCTGAGTCTTCCTGTGTTACTCTGTTGCTGCAATTATCGGATGAAGGTTTTGTTCATTTCGATCCTGAGACCAGGGTTGGTTATCCCAAGCAAAAGTTGTTTGATTACATAAAATCGAATTACAAAAAGAAGGATTATGATGAGATACTAATTGTTTCGGAACCGGATACCGGAAGCAATGCGATTTTAAATCTAAACAACTATGAATTAGCAGTATACGGAGTAAAACCATTCCCTCTAAGTAATAATAGAAAGGTTGGAATTATTCCGAAAGATTCGAAAATTACAGTAAAGGAAGATTTGGAAATTAATTTTGATGGAAAGCTGCAGGCTGGATTAGCCAGGATTTATGGAGAGAAACTTAATTTTAATTACGATAGTTTTTATATTGACCTTCCTAAAGTTGATTCTGTTCGACTTTACTACAGGAGTAACGAAAAAAACCAGGACAGTGTATACGAATATGCCCAGGTAAGTTCAACAGTTGATAGTGTGGTGGGCTTATTGAGAATAGATCAGCCCCTTAATAAATCCGGAGTTGAAACATATCCTACTTATCCCGTTTTTGAAAGTCATGAAAAATCGTATGTATTTTATGATCAAAAAAGTAGCACGGATACAGTTTATAAAAAGCAGAATTTCCATTTTGAAAACTTTCCTTTTGAAATTGATAGTTTAAATACTATAACAAAAGATAATGTACAAATAGCCGGAATTTTTAAATCAGGAGGGGTTTTCCCTGACTTTGAACAGACTCTTATTGTTCAACCAGACTCTTCTCTTGGTTTTGTTCATAGTCTTGGTGGCAATGGAATGGAGGTTTATGGCGGTTTAGGATTGTATAATAATACAATTACCCTTGATGGTAAAGGCCTGCGTGGTGATGGTAAAGTTCGCTTCCTTAATACAGAGCTGTATTCACAGCAGTTTGACTTTTATCCGGACTCCATGAATTCTTATGCAAGAAGAATTGAAATGCAAAAACAGACAGGAGATAGTGCCAAAACAAAATATCCGGAAGTGTATAATGATTCTGTCTATGTCCATTGGGAACCTCAACACGACCAAATGTTCCTGACATCATTGAACGAACCCTACAAGTTATTTGAGGATAAGGCTGAATTTCAGGGAACTCTTAAACTTCAGCCTGAAGATTTAGGTGGAAGAGGAACTCTTACTTTCTTGGATGCGAACTTAAAATCAGATACTTACACATTCTTTGATGAATCTTTTACTGCCGATACGGCGGACTTTAAACTGCAGCCTGAACCAGGGCAGGAGTCGCCGTTCCTGACTTACAACGTGAATGCTGATGTAGATTTCACTCAAAAGAAAGGTGTTTTTAAATCTAATGGTGATAGTTCATACATTGATTTTCCTGTGAACCAATACCGGTGTTTCATGAACTATTTTTCGTGGCAAATGGGAATCAACCAGATTGATATTGGTGTGCTGGCAGACGCTCAATCTGATTCATTAAACGATATTGCATCTAAAGACACGTTAGTAGCTGAACAAAACATAAATGACAGCGATCTTTATGATGTTGAACTTACTGATACCAGCTATACTGCAGAAGAAATTGCAGGCAGATCCAGGTTCTTATCTACTCATCCAAACCAGGACTCGCTTACTTTCTATGCCGTTTCATCAAGCTATGATATTAACAATTTTGTGATAAAAGCAAAAGGTGTGAAGTTTATTACTATTGCCGATGCACATATTTTCCCTGCCAGTACAATGATTATTGAGCCCAATGCAAAAATACAACCATTGAATGGTGCCCGAATTGTAGCAAACCGAACCACACGCTATCATACTTTCTTTGATGCAACTGTAAATGTTTTGGGAGCAAAAGAATATACAGCATCCGCTGATTATGAGTATATTGATCGCTTAGACAGTATGCAAATTATTCATTTCGATGATATTAAAGTTGAAAATAAATCAAAAACAATTGCAGAAGGAAGAATTGCCGAAAAGGATTATTTCAAACTAGGGCCTGAATTTGCTTATTTTGGGCAAACAAAAATTTTAGCAGACCAAAAAGATATTGATTTTGAGGGCTATACAGAGATTCAACACCTTTGCGATGCAAGGATGCCATCCTACTGGTTAAAGTTTAAAGCTACAATTAATCCTGATAGCATTATTATTCCAATAGAAGAGCAACCTCGTGATAATGAGTTGCGTAAACTTCAGAGTAGCATCTATGTAACCAATGACTCATTGGGTGTATATACCAGCTTTTTAACAACAAAGCAACGATTTTCTGATATGCCAGTTTTAACTTCAAAAGGATATTTGTATTACAATGATACTACCGGATATTTTGAAATAACTGACTCAGCCAAGTTTGTAAACAGGAAATTGGATGGAAATTATCTAAGTTTTCATAAGAAATTATGTTTGGTTATGGGCGAGGGGAAAATGGATTTAGGTGTCGATTTAGGGCAAGTTAAGGTTACACCAGTTGGAGCTGTAAGACAAAATCTTGATTCATGGCAAACAAGGTTAAATGTGATGCTTGGTGTGGATTTCTTCTTTAATGATCAGGCATTAACGGAGATGGCTGCGGCCATAAATGAAGTTTATTCATTGCCTCCAATTGATCTTTCATCTAAAGAGTATCAACTCTCATTTAAAGAGCTAGTTGGATCAAAGAGGGCTGAACAATATAATAAAGATTTCGGACTGCTTGGAGGATTTAGTTCTTTGCCTGAAGAAATGAATAAAACGATTTTTTTCTCTCAGGTTACCTTCAAATGGAATCATTATCGCAAGTCCTGGGTTTCTGAGGGCAAAATTGGCGTAGGTAATATTAAAAATAACCAGGTAATTAAGTTTGTAGATGGTTTTATTGAAGTTAAAAAATCAAGGGGTGGTGACATTTTAAATATATACCTTGAAATTGATCCAAAAACATGGTTCTTTTTTACTTATACACGAGGTACACTAAAAACTATCTCATCTGTAGATCAATACAATAATTATATTGCTGATTTAAAAGATAAAGATCGTAAATCGCCCAATAAAGATGCTGATACACCTTTCATGTTTTTCCCAGCTACAGAAAGAGCTAAGGATAATTTTGTAAATGAAATGAAAAAAAGGCAGGAAGGAGATACCAAAAGTGATATTAACCTTGATAATTACACTATTCGAAAAGACGTTAAGTCTGAAGAAACTGAGCAAGAAACGGAGGAAGAGGAATCTTTCTTTGTTGAAGAGGAAGAACAGTCGGAGGAAGTTCCTCTTGAAGTTGAAGAAATAAAGGAAGAAGGACAGAAGGAGAATGTAAATACAGAAACTAAAACTGTAACGGAAGAGGGGAAAAAAGAAGAGACCAAAAAAACAATTGATGTAAAGAAAACCAACGGAAAGAAGAAAACACCAGAAGAACTAAAAAAAGAAGAAGAAAAGAAGAAAAAAGAAATTAAGAAGAAAGAAGAACAGCAGGAGGAAGAAATACAATATGAAGAAGAGGAGGAAGAAGAAGGTGGCGGATGAAAACCATTTGGTTGAAAGTTTAATATTTTTTATTCTTACTGTTGATTTCAGACCAACAACTTTATGAGGCCAAATTTCATCATCCTTATTAACTTACTGATATTATGTAATTTATCTTGTCAGGAGCAAAAACAGTTTCCTACTTTTATTTATCCCGATAGTCAAAAAATTCGTTATGAAGGCCGTGTAAAAGTGAAAGACACAGTAGCCGAAATTTATTGGCCAGGTTCGCAGATTGAAGTGAACTTTAAAGGAGACCGCTTAAGAGCAATTTTTCAGGATACAAAAGGAAAAAACTATTACAACGTTATTTTAGACAATGATAGCTTCTGGATTTTGCAGCCTGATACCGTTTTTGCAGAATATACACTTGCCGATAGTCTTGAAGACAAAATGCATAACCTGAAAATCTATAAACGGACAGAGTGGAACAGAGGAACTACTTTATTTTATGGATTTAAACTGGATAAAGGAGATGAACTTCTGAATACTCCGGCCAGGAAAAACAGAAAAATGGAGTTTTATGGCAATTCAATTACGGCTGGCTATGCTGTTGAGGACACCACAGGAAAAGACAGGTCAAGAGGCACTTTTACAAATAATTACAAAACTTATGCTGCAATTACAGCTCGATATTTTGATGCTGAATGCCATTACATTGCCAGGAGTGGGATAGGAGTGATGGCAAGTTTTGTCCCCCAGATTATGCCTGAAATATATGACAGAATTAATCCTCTGGATGGTAATACTTTATGGAATTTCAATTTATACCAGCCTGATATAGTGGTGGTTAATCTTCTTCAAAATGATTCATGGTTGGTAAAATTACCACACCGACCAGAGTATAAAAAGAGGTTCAGTCATGAAGAAGTTATTGATGAAGATTATATCATCGCTTCCTATGCCCGGTTTATAGTAGCACTAAGGGATAAATATCCTGCGGCCAATATCATTTGCATGCTTGGCAATATGAGTATAACAAAAGAAGGTTCGCCATGGCCTGGGTATGTTGCTAAAGCGGTTCAATCAATTAATGATTCTAAGATATACACTTTCTTTGTCCGTTATAAGAATTGTGGCGGACATCCTGGTATAAAAGAACAACAAGATCTTGCAAATAAATTAATTCGTTTTATTGAAAGAAATATTGATTGGTAGTGGTAGCACAGCTCTGAGAGCTGTGTTACTTGTCAAGACCTTTTTTCTTGTAATCTTCCCAAAATCTAAGTACTCTTTCCATAATTTCGTATTCGGTAGCATTGATCAAAAAATCTTCCTCGAAATTACAGAAACGCAAAAAGTCATAAATAGCATCACCCTCCAACCCTGTAAGAGCATTGATCATCTTATCGTTAAACTTTGGGGCAATTAGCTTGTATTTTTTTTCAAGTTTGGCCACTTTCCTTCTTTGCTTTTCAGCCTTGCCTTTATAGTTTATGGCAAACCCTGGGGCCATGGTTGACTGGTAGATCATTTTTAATTCTTCCTCAGAAATTAAATTGGCCATCCAGTTCGAAATGTTTTTTGCAACTTTATCTTCTTGCACTTCCTCTTCCATAAATTCCGATTTAAAAACCTGCCATCTTAACTCATAAATATTTACCGTAGGTAAATCGTATTCTCTTTTTGTTAAAACAATTATATGGAAAGCAGTATCTTTCGTGTGCGGAGTTATTCTTAAGTACCTGGTATGGAATCCGATAGATGAAAACCTCAATGAATCGTTCATTACTGCCGGAAGCTTAAAATATCCTGTTGAATCAGTTATGGTAGCATATCCTCGTCGAGCATTTATTACATGTGCAAAAACCAAAGGCTTATCTTGTTCATTTACAACTTTGCCTCTATAGTAATAAACTTTTGAGGTATCCTTAGTTGTTTGAGAAAGTATTGATTTTGTACTTATTAGCAATAAAAATACAACAAGATAATAGCCCAATTTATCCAATGCAACAATTATTTAAGGTTTACACAAACATACTAATAATTTGTTCAAATTTTGGCAGATAAATAGAATCAATTGTGTTATAAATTGTTAAATTAATCATCGTATTTCCTTGATTACAACTCATATTCTTTTGAAATTTGGTAAAAATTCACGTAAACCATTTTTGAAAAATGAAAGAAAAAAGTATCGAATTATTGAACAAAGCAGTTGCTGATGAATTGTATGCTGTACATCAATAGATGTATTTTCATATTCATTGTGATGACCAGGGATATGAATTGTTTGCTAACTTGTTTAAAAGAACTGCCATTGATGAGATGAAACATGTTGAAATGCTTTCGGAAAGAATCTTGTTTTTAAAAGGCGATGTGGATATGAATGCCAAAGAACCGGTAAAAAAGGTTCGGAATGTAAAAGACATGTTGCAGATGGCTGCCGATATGGAAGAAGCAAGCGCAAAGGATTATAACTTGTGGGCCAATGAATCAGCTAAAAATATCGATTCTGTAACGAAGAAGCTTTTTGAAACCCTAGTGGAGGATGAAGAGCACCATTTTGATCAATATGACATTGAGATAGAAAACCTTAAAAAGTTTGGAGATAATTATTTAGCATTACAATCTATTGAAAGAAGTAAAAACATTGCTGGCCATACTGGTGCATAAATAAGCTCATTTTACCCGGCATAATAAAAAAAGAAAGGGCAAATATTCATCTGCCCTTTTGTTGTCCTGTTTTCCTTAATTTTAATCTTCACAAGGAAGATAAGATTCAGCATGTGCTGCAATAATTACAGTTCCATTTTCAGTTAAAACTTCTGATAAAGGAATTGTAAACGTAAAGTTGTCAGTGTAAGGATCGCTATCCATGGTGTATGGAAAATGACCCGGAACCGGAGTCCCTTTTGAGTTTACATAATTCAAGAAATCAGCCTCTGTACCAACATATAAGTGAGCAAGCCCCATTAAAACGCCACCCTCAGTTTGGTATTCAACAGTTAAATTAACACCATCATCAGAAACATTTAAGTCACCAATGTCATGAGTCTGACCAGCATAAATTGTGTAAGAATTAGGTTGGCCTAATGTGTAAACACTGTACCATCCCCATCTTGTGGTTCCTGTTAATGATTCAAAGGTTGTACCAAATGACCATGCAGTTTCTTCACCATAGCAGTCATCTTCGCAATCCTGTTTGCAATACTCTGCAAATCCACCGCCCCAGGTATCAACATCAAAAATAGTACTGAATAAAATGTCTTTTGTCCAGGCAGTTTCCCAATATCCAACTCCACCTGTTGCATCAAGCTGAAAAACCTTTGCAACCACTGAAATAATGAAACATTCATCAAGCTCTGCTAATGGAACAGCATAAGTATAAGAGGTTGTGCCTGTATTACCTTGTGTTACAACATCAAATCCATAAGGATCAGGCTCTCCATTTGCAACTGGAATTCCTTCGATTGTACCTGCATAAAGACCTGTTCTGTAAAGATACCAATCTGCATCTGTTTCAATTGTTACAAAAAGGTAAGTGTCATCGTTATTAACAGAAACTGTTCCTCTGTTCATTCCATAGTCGCCTACAAAATCATAAACAACAGTTGGCTTACAGAATTCACCTGGGACAGGAGTTTCCGGAGTATCGCCTGTTTTTAGGTTACTCAACTCCTTACCGAAGTCATTTCTGGTTTTGGTTTCTTGAAAGTTTTCCTGACTACAGCTGAATAATAAAGCTGCAATCAAGAATAGTGGCAAAATAATTCTCATAGTTTTAAGTTTTAGTTATTAATCCAAAGAAATTACGACAATTTGTTTAATGCGCAATTTCATTTTTGACGAGTCACACTAATTTCTAGATGGAATTTATCTAATAATGAGCAACAAGATATATGCGTGGAGGTAAATATGTCAATAAACCGAAATAAACAAAGTGGAAAATTATTTTTCGAAAATTTGGGGCATAAAAAAAGGGCAAATTACCATCTGCCCCTTTGTTGTCCTGTTTTCCCTAATTTTAATCTTCACAAGGAAGATAAGATTCAGCATGTGCTGCAATAATTACAGTTCCATTGTCGGTTAAAACTTCAGATAGAGGAATTGTAAAAGTAAAGTTGTTAGTGTAAGGATCGCTATCCATTGTGTATGGAAAATGACCTGGAACCGGAGTTCCTTTCTTGTTAACATAGTTCAAGAAATCAGCCTCTGTACCAACGTATAAGTGAGCAAGCCCCATTACAACGCCACCCTCAGTGTGATACTGAACAGTTAAATTAATTCCGTCATCAGAAACGTTTAAGTCGCCAATGTCATGAGTCTGACCTGCATAAATTGTGTAAGAATTAGCCTGGCCTAAAGTGTAAACACTGTACCATCCCCATCTTGTAGTTCCTGTCAATGACTCAAAGCTAGTACCAAATGACCATGCAGTTTCTTCATTGTAACAGTCGTTTTCGCAGCTTTGCTTGCAATATTCTGCAAATCCACCGCTCCAGGTATCAACATCAAAAATAGTGCTGAATAGAACGTCTTTTGTCCATGCAATTTCCCAGTTAGTCATTGCGCCAGTTGCATCAACCTGAATAACTTTGGCAATTACAGAGATAATAAAACATTCATCAAGTTCTGCAAGTGGCACTGCATAAGTTTGAACAGAAGTGGTTGAATAACCTTGTGTTACAACATTAAAACCATAAGGATTTGGCTCACCATTTAAAACCGGAATAGCTTCAATAGATCCAACATAAAGACCTGTTCTGTATAGATACCAATCTGCAGAAGTTTCAATTGTTACGTAGAGGTAAGTTTCGTCGTTGTTAACAGAAACTGTTCCTCTGTTCATGTCGGTTTCACCAACAAGGTTGTATACAACATCAGGTTTGCAGAATTCACCTGGAACAGGAATTTCAGGAGTACCTCCGGTTTTAAGTGTGGATGTTTCCCCGTTAAAATCCTTTTTAACTTTAACATCCTGAAAACTGTCTGTATTACAGCTGAATAGTACCGCTGCAATAAACAGTAAAGGTAAAACAATTCTCATAGTATTAAATTTTTTAGTTAAATAAAGTACCAAAATACGACAATAGTTCTTTGCCTAATTGTTTGTTTGACAGATGAACAAAACTTCTACATATAATTATCATTTTTACTTGACCAGCCCTTTTATGTTTTGTAAATCAGAGATTAAGGGATTGGGTATACTTTAATAAATTGCTTTGTTCTCTTTTCTTTGGGCATATAAAAACTGCCGAAAACCAGAGGCCTCCATTATTTTGTTTCTGAAAAATTTCTGCTTGCCAGTCTAATTAGTTGTTAGATAACAGTATAGATGTTTTACTTAAAGAGTTATGTAAAGTATTGTTTGAATACAACTTTCAGGGTAATTTAAATATCGTTTATCAAATTACAGCTTTAAAAATACTAAATACCAAATTACAGGTAGTTTACAAAATTCATTCATTTCTTTTTTCACAAGATTCTCTTTTATGCTCACTTTGGGGGTATTTTCCTTAAATATAAATGACAATTATACTTTACTTCTGATTTATCGCACGTGTAAAGTATTGCTATTCTGTAATTTACAGAAAAACGATTTGCATCACTTAGTTAAAGTAAAACTTAATCTCTGAAAAATTGTTTGTTAAACTGCTTATTATTAGAATGTTATATGCATTCCTAAACGAACACCAAAATCCAAAGCATTTTCCATTTCTACCGGTTGAACCCTCCAGATTGCCTCTACTCTAAAAAACTTAAAGATGTTTTCAATTCCTGCCCCTAATTCAACATAAGGCTCATTAAGGCTACCCAGGCCCTCCGGTAAGGTAAGAATATTATTGTGCTCCTGGCGAAGACTTCCATACAATGCCTTTGCTGATAACACTTCACGTAGGTTTGTTCTTCGAACTAATGGCAATCTGTTAAAAATCAATCCATTAAGATGCCATTCGCTCATTATGCTCACATATTGATCACTTGCCAAGGTTAAGTTATCAAGCATGTTAAACTTAAATCGTGAATAGCCATAAGATTCGTTTCCACGATGGTTTTCGAGCATTGGAAAAGGTACATCACCAAATATCTGCCCTGCTTCAATTACATAATTAAAATGTGTAGTTCCCAGGTTGAACTTGTGTTTCAGGGTCATGTGCAGTTTTAGATATTCCCTATTCACACTGTCAATGGTGTGCCAGCCAGCAGTAGCTTCAAAATTAATGATAGGGAATTTGCTACCCAGATAGTATCGCCTAAAGAATTTATCAGCGGTGTTCTCTTTAAACGAGATTCTAAAGCCTAATGTGGCAGAATAATTGTCGAAATATTTTATCTCAGTATCATTCGCAAGAAAAGGGACAAATTCGCCGGTAAAAAAGCGTTCATAATCAACTCTTACTTTACTGACCAGTCCTTTGCGCAACTCGTTTTCTGTGTAGAAAAATGCCTGGTTACGCATGGCAACCTTGTCATTTTCTTTTCGGTTTATTACATGAGCAATCCAGTTGTCCTGTCCTGTGGCCAGCATATTTTCCTTAATCAGCTTAATTCGCTGATTATCAGCAACACCCGCCATGTTGTGTTCGTATCCCATGCCCACAACCCGTCTGTATTGTGAGTTGAATTTGTAATGGACATCTCCACCATATTTAAATTCTTTGTCTCTGGTTCCATAGCCAACTTTAGCTGCAATGAAAAAGTTTTCGCTAAACGATTCAGCTGTTCTACCTGTCAGTATTAAACGAGTATCTTCTACCTTGTTTTTTTTCATCATGTCCAGGTAAGGGCCAATTTCAATTTTACCTAAGTTGTAATAACCTGTCAGGAACATGCTGGTTATCTTATCCAGCTGTTTAACCCACCAAATGTTATTGATGGAGTCAATTACCTGGTCCATTTCAGAACTTTTTACATCAGAGCTTTCCAACCGGTACTTTTCCAGAACAAGGGCAAGAGTTTCGCGTGGAATATCTGCTTCTTTCACTTCAATACTGTCTGTATTTTTTACTACTCCAATTTTTATTTTATTGTAAAAGGTGGTTTTCTCCAGGCCAATTACCGGCTTGTTTTTGCTTTCTGATTTACTATACTCAAAGTTGGCTTTTATCGTGTTCTTTTTGAAGAAGTAAACCGAATCATTAACTCTTTTAAAATCATAACCGACCTCGAAATCATTTAAGAAGTTAACGTTGGTATTTTTTGGCATTTTAACATCTATTTTTGTAAGTGCCCAGCTGTCCTCCAACACTTTTAACTCACCTGTAAATGCATAATCTTTCTTTCTTTTCGGTTTAAAACGTATCCGGTATTCCCACTTATCATCAACTTTAACACTGTCTTCAAGGTAGTATTTGTAGTACATAAACCCTGATGTAGAAATTGGACTTATAAACGACTTATCCAACAACACCATTTTGTTGTTATAAAAGTTGGTTGCTGTACTTAGGGCGTCTGTATATCCATCAATTTGAAGATCTTGCGATACACTAATGCCATTTGTATTTTCCGATAAGATTTTTACTTCATTATCATCATTACCTTCTTCATGAGTTGTTTCAGAAAGTTGTTCTGTTACAAAAAGTGGAATGTATTTGTTCCCAGCACTATCGGTAATGCTTGGCAGATTCTTACCTATTCGGCTTAAAATGGTTTTTCGCTCGTTTTTATCTTTTATATTGCTAATTCCTGCAGATAAACGGGTGTATGTTTCACAAGAATAGACAGGAAAGTTTTCCGGATTATTCTTTTTTTTGTTTTTTATGATATTTCTGATAATTGGATGAGCTGGATTTTCACCTGGCAATACAATAATTTCACCCAAAAGGACTTCGTCTTCTTCCATCAATGCGTTAATTTCATTAACCTCACCTTTTTTAACAGCATACTTAAAGTCTTGATAGCCAATTTGTTTAATAACAAGTGTATCAACATCTTCAATAGTTTCAAGGTGGAAGGTACCATCTAAATCTGAATAGCCTCCAATTAATGTTCCCTGGAAAAAGATATTGGATAGCGGAAGAATTTCATCAGTTGAGTTGTCTTTTACAATGCCTTTTACAATGGTTGGTTTTTGAGCAATTATCAATTGCAAAGACATAAAAGTGACTGATAGGCTAAGCACAAGCTTTAGCCAGCTAAGTTTATTAGTGCGCATGTTTTTGTTTTATGGTTTGTCTAATTTTCAATGGTTTCATGTACCATTATTTTATTGACAATGAATATGGGTTTTACCCCTATTTTTTTTTTTAGAAAGGTACAATAATACTGTTATGGTGTGTAGAAAAAGGGTGTGAGGTGATAATTTAATCGCCCAAAATGACTAATTAATCACCTGAAGCGTGGCTGGCTCCAATCACCTTATTCTTTTTATATCCGGCAATAAAATGTCAGAGTTTGTATAAATAATTACTAATTATCAGCTTATTTTATTGGTAAATTAGAGCAAACAAAAATATATATTCATGGAAGTAAAAAAAGAATACACCAATGGAGAATTGACTATTGTTTGGCAACCTAAATTATGTATACATTCTGCTGAGTGCGTAAAAGGCCTGCCAGCTGTTTTTAAGCCAGGAGAAAAACCCTGGATTAAGATTGAAGCTGCCACAACTAAAGAACTTGCCGAACAGGTAAAACAATGTCCTTCAGGAGCTTTGAGTTATTACTTAAACAAAAAGTAAAGGATGCTTTGAATTTTATTAATTGATGGAACTTTGTTGATTTTCTAACCTGCCTCATTGAGTGCTTTGAAAGCTTCCTTATTTTAGGGATATCACTTATTTTGAATTTAGAACTTTTCAATTCGGACTGTAAAATTCAAAAAAGTTCGGAAATTAAGAATGAAAACTGAGTAAATTAAACTTTACTTTTGATTTCTTCACTATGCTAATTGATTGATTATCTATTTGTTAGAAGCAATCATGTATTATGGATTAGCTTGAAGTTTTGCTTTAAATAGAATGTTACCTTGTTACGAAATTTATTAATAACCTGTATTACAGCTATTTAGCAACAGGAATATGTTCTTTCATTGTATTCCATGTTTGTTCTGCTAAAACAGATTTTACTGAAACTTCTTTGGTCTTTGTATATTCCAAAATGTATTTTGCTCTTTCGCCAGATTCAGCATGAGAACTGACCCAGGCAAGTTGTTTGGTTACTTTGGGTTCAAAATAACTAAGCATAAAGAAGAAATTTGCCATTCCCTCCGGGTTGATTTCTGCATTAACCAGGTAATCAACTCCTTTTAGATCTGCTTCTTTTTCCATGTTTCGGCTGTAAGCACTTGTCGAAAGCATTTTTGCTATTTCTTTGGTCAGCTCTGCATTTGCTATTCTATCATTACTGCTTGATAATAAAATAGATATACCAAATTCTGTAATCAGTTTTTTCATAATGTGTTTTAGTTCCATATGAGCAATTTCATGTGCTAAAACTGCTGACAGCTCAGATTCATTTTCACAGGTTTCAATCAAACCGCTAAATACTATCAGGTGGTTATCGGGTAGGGCAAAGGCATTGATATCATTAACATTTAAAATGTGAAGTTTCACTTTGCTTTTATCAATATTGTTTGAAGTACAAATTTTAGTCAGAAGGCTATCAATAGATAATGTAACTTCATCGTCAATAATCTCGGTTTCTGTTTGCTTAAAAAACTCCCAGTAAAGCTCTCCGAGCTTCTTTTCGGTACTTTTGCTTACTTTCTCAACATTAAGCAGTGTCATCCAGTCTACCTGGAGCAACACAAAGTAGGTTATGCAAAAAGCAGCAACAGTAAAAAGTGTTTCATATAGTATTTTTCGAGCCATTTTCTTTGCAAATAACATTTGTAATTGTCCCATATAACCACCATTCAACATGAATGCCTTTTCGGGTGTTTGCGGCAGTATAAATGGTGGCAATAAACTCAGCCAGGTTGAAAATAATTAAGGTGATAATGTAGGCAATATAGCTGTTACTAATTGATGTTGAGCCAAATATAATGTGAATGGTCCACCAAAAGCCAATACTGTTTACCGGCAATAGTGATAGTTGCGAAAGCAGAGCCTGGGTGCAATGCCATCGCACATAATAAGTTCCTCGTCGGTTGCTTACATAAAAAAAAAGCGTTGCCAAAAGGTTTACTATTGGAATGGGTAAACCCGCAATAATTGCTACTAATGACATCACATAGCTACCTGAAGCTTTTTCCAATTCGTTTAAGGTAGGATGATATTTAAATTCACCAATTCTAATCATAAATTTTTACAAATATTCCAAATCCAATTAGCTATAATCAATGCAATAGCCGGAATAGCAATATACCATTTCCTAATAAATTTTTCAGACTTTCGATAAAAACTAAGCAAACTATCTTTCTTTAGCAGCACATCGTATATTATCCAAAAAGGAGTAATTGTCAATATTACCGATAGTATTAAGCCAATTGGGTTCCAATATAAACTTCCTACCAAGTCGCCATCCAATAATGTAATAATTGCCCTTGTTGAACCGCAAGATGGACAAGGAATCCCTGTTACATTTTTAATAATGCACGGACTTGTTGAATCTTTATCGTATGGTTGCAAATAAGCAAAATCAATAAAAAGCCAAACATAGGCAGCAATACATGCTGAAAATAAGAAAATATAGAGTTTGTTTCGGGTCAATCAGATTGCATGTTTGAAATTGCTGTATTAGTTCTATTGAAACTGCGCAAATTTTCTGAAAAGTCTAACCCAGACCAGCCATATAGATTGAATAAGATTGATGAGAAATTGAAGTTACAACTTCTAACTTTTATGAACTTAGCAAAGCGTTTCACCGAAGGTAATCTCTATTCAATCTATTATCAATCATTGCACAGTACAATAATCTACTAGTAATAAAGTACTCTTTGAAGCAATTCAAGATTCTTTTCGCGGGTAATGCCCATAATCAAAAACCAGTCAATGATGGTCCAGATACCCATGCCTCCGCAGGTTAAAAGCTTGGCAACTCCAAGGCCTGTATCCCCAATGATAAAACGATCAATTCCAAGGCCTCCACCCAATAATGAAACAATTAAACTGATGGTTGGATCTTTAAACTGTGTGGATTGAAGCATAGTCCATTTTGATTCGTCCATTTCCAATAATCTTTCCCTGATTTGCATTACCATGTGGCTTTCGAAGAATTTACCATTGGTCATGATAAACATGTCAACTTTTTGTGCGTCCATTTAAAAACTTTAATTGATTAATCCTACTCGTTGGGCTTTTCGGTTCCGCCTTTCATTGGTATAAAAGTAAGCGGTTAGCGCTAAAAAGTCAAAAAAAATATTGTTAGTGGCAACAAATATTCGGTAAACTATCGAAATGGGGTTGCAAGTGTATACAAACGGGGAAAAAATACTATCAGGAATTTCTTCAGACTTTGAGCAGATCTTAACTGTATTTTTAAATGTTTTTGTTAAAGTTGAAAAAGTTTCAAAATTGTAAGTGTTTGATTAGCTGCGTTTTGCTTGTGTTACCTTAATGATTTATTAATCTAAACTTTACAAAATGCAAATTTATATTTGAATAACATATTTCTCAATATCTTAAAATATTGGTATTTGCTAAGGAATTTTGGGGTTAACTAATAAAACAAAAATTTAAAGAATGTTGACATCATAAAATTCTGGTGTAATAATTGACCTTTTTTAAAAAAAATGGAGTTAGATGATTGTTTTTGAATTTCCATCTGTTGCAACGGATTATTTGACAGCCCCTTAAGCTGATAGACAAAGTGCGATGTTTACTTAAAGATAAAATTCAAACACTTTTCTGATTGACATAAAGGTTTAATCTTGAATTAATTAAATTATCATCTTAGAAGTCAATTACTTTCCCAACAATATGAGTCTTTGGTAAGAAGCCCCACATTCTTGAATCGACAGAATTATCGCGATTATCATTTATGATAAAATAATAGTCCATTTTAGGAGTATATGCATTACTTACTTTGCCATTAATGTATATTGTGCTATCTATAACTTTTAGTTCATTCATTTCTAATCCAAAGATCAGCCTTTGATAAATGGGTAAATTCGAAATCGTCAAACTTATTGGTGAGTCCTTTTTAGGAATTGTTAGAGGGCCAAAATAATTCTGATTCCACCTGTAATTGGCACTAAAAGGAAAAATATGGGGATCAAATTCACTCTCTTTCTGTTGGCACCAGGCAGTATCATTATCCATATTTAAAGTAATGAATAAGTTCATTAATTGACTGATTGTTGCTGTAATTATAATTTTATTTTCATACACATACAGTTCATCTTTCGAAATTCCAATTTTTTCAATCTGCTTTGGATTAATGGGAGTATATTCTTCTGTATTTATAACATAAGTTTTTTTTATCTTTTCATGATCATAAAGTTTACTATTTATATATAAATCAGAGTGTTGTATGTAGATCGTGTCTCCTGGTAATCCTACACATCTACCAATCCATCGCTCTTTGTTTTCTTCAAGTGGAACATGTTTAATCTCAAAGTTTGCCTTCACCTGATCTCGCCCCATTAATCTCACGTGTGCATAATAACTTGGAAAGGTTAATGGAACTATAATGGTATCATATTCCGGATCGATATAAGAGATAATATCAAATCTTTTTGGGCTAAATTCTTGTACTTTTACTCTTACTTTATCCCCAGTCATAATTGTATTTTCCATGTTCGCACTATTCAGAGTATAACTCTTAAATTCACGGACTTTTATCAATAGAATGATTCCAATTATGGTTAATGGAATTAATACTAATATTATTTTATTTCTTGTAGTCATCGTAAGATAGTTATTTCAAATTTGTTGCAAATATAACGATTAAACATATATCAAGATTAATTAGTTAATTTCATTTTCATACTAAAAATCCATCTTTCTATCAGAAAAATTAATCAACTAAAAAATCAAATTTGGATCTTTCAAAAAAGTTGTTTTATATTTGCAGCACTTTACTCTTGAACAATTTAGTGTTAACCCCTTAATTAGAGTAAAACTATGCTGGATTATAACTTACATATCAAATCAACGATTGGGAAAGCTTAAAAACTCAGTTAAAGCTTAAAGAAACAGAAGGTGTCCCAATCCAATCGGTTGGGATTTTTTATTTCCAATTGAAAAGCACGTCGATCTTATTGTCTTACTAATTGTCACAGATTCTTTTTCTGTTGTGCAATAATTCTCATCCATGCTGGTGCTTTTGGTCATCAGTCACTTGTCATTAGTCATTTTTTTGTTACTAATGACTCAATGACTAATAACAAAAAAGTATTTGCCAGAGCGAAACAGTTCAAATGTTCCGTATCCAATGAGTAAAGCAAAATCGAATCAACGAAAAATGGGAAAATCGAAATTAAAAGGTAAAGATTTAAGAAAAATAGGGTATCAGTCGGATACCGCCAAGAGTATTGCAATTGATTTATTTTCAAAACATTATAAACATTTAAATAAAGATGAAAAACTGGAAATTTTACAAAAAATAAAAGAGCAACCCGAAGACTATGCAACGCATGAAATACTGGCTAAACTGGCGCATCAGTTTATGGAAGTGGTCAGGAGTAAAGAATATACTTTGTATAAACTGGCTGAGGAACCAAAGCCATTTAAGGTATTTGGTAAAAAGTTTATTGACCAGAATACCATTCATCAAATGGAAATGGCTATGCGGCTTCCGATAGCTGAAAACGGTGCTTTAATGCCCGATGCTCATGTGGGTTATGGTTTGCCAATTGGAGGCGTGCTAGCTACTGAGAATGAACTGATTCCTTATGGTGTTGGTTTAGACATTGGTTGTCGGATGTGCCTGAGTATTTACGAGGTTCCTGATTATTACCTGAAGAAAAATGCTTATCAGCTAAAAATGGCATTGAAAGAGCATACACATTTTGGTATAACAACACTACAGAATGGTGTTAGTGAACACGAAGTTTTAGACAGAGCTGAATTTAAAGAAATCGAATTGCTCAGACAGCTACAAGGTAAAGCTGCGAAGCAGATTGGTACTTCCGGTTCAGGTAATCATTTTGTTGAATTTGGAGAGCTTATTTTGCAAGACAATAATACTTTACAAATTCAGCCGGGTAAATATATGGGAATTTTGTCTCATTCAGGTTCAAGAGGTTTTGGAGCCACTGTGGCACAGTATTATACAAAGCTTGCAATGGATTTATGCAGGTTGCCAAAGGGTACACAAAACCTGGCATGGTTGAGCCTGGATAGTGCTGAGGGTCTGGAATATTGGCGAGCGATGAATTTGGCAGGGGATTACGCAAAGGCTTGTCATGATGTGATTCACAATAAGTTAGCTAAAGCTTTAAAGTTGAAGCCAGTTATGACTATCGAAAACCATCATAATTTTGCATGGAAAGAGGTGCAGGCAGATGGCAGGGAGTTGATTGTTCACCGGAAAGGTGCAACACCAGCTAAATTTGGTGAACTGGGAATTATACCAGGTTCAATGACTGCACCCGGGTATCTTGTGAGTGGTTTGGGTAATGCAGACAGTCTGAATTCAGCTTCGCATGGGGCAGGGAGGAGGCTTTCGCGTAAAAAGACCAAAGAATCAATTACCGGAAGTGACCTAAAAAAAATGCTAAAAGCGGAAGGCGTTACTTTGATTGGAGGTGGATTGGACGAAGCCCCGATTGCTTACAAAAATATCGATGAAGTGATTAAATATCAGAGTGATATGGTGAAAATTGAAGGGGTGTTTCAGCCTAAAATTGTGAGAATGGATAAGCCTTAATAGTTGTAAGTAGAAAGTGAAAAGTTACAAGTATTAAAAGAAGAAAAATGAAAAGGAAAGTAATACAAATAACTGCTGGTCGTGGTCCTGCTGAATGCCAATGGGTAGTTGCCCAGGTATTGAAGGTATTTATTAAAGAGTTGGTGATGGAAGGCATTGAGTATGTTATTATACAGAAAGTGCAGGGTGTTCAAAATACAACTCTTACTTCAGTGATACTTGAAATTATTGGAGAGGAATTGGAAAAGTTCCTTGAACCCTGGCTGGGGACAATTCAATGGATTGGGCAGAGTACGTTCAGGAAGTTCCATAAACGAAAAAACTGGTTTGTGGCTATGGCTGAATTTAACGCAATCAATAGAATTGAATGGAATGAAAAAGATATCCGTTTTGAAACTTTTCGTTCAAGCGGTGCCGGAGGCCAGCATGTGAATAAAGTTGAGAGTGCTGTCAGGGGCATTCATGTGCCAACGGGAAAGGCTGTTGTGGCAAGGGATTCCAGATCACAACATCAAAACAAAAAGTTGGCCATGGAGCGCCTTAAAGCAATTATTGAAAACTATCAATTAATTGATTTTAAGGATAGTAAGCAAGAAAAATGGTTAGAGCATTGTCAACTGGAACGTGGAAATCCGGTAAGGGTTTATGAAGGAGCAGGTTTTAAACTTAAAAGTGTGAAGAAATAAAATCAGAGTTAGGCATAAGCTGTTTTAATCAACAGTTTTAGGTGAACTGTCTCAATTTTTAATTTATAATTTAACATTTTTAATTCCAAAAGTCATGGGAGTATCTTTAGCAGATCAATATTACTTAAAAGCATTGGATAACTATAACTACAATATAGCAGAAGTAATTGAGAATTTGAATTATGCGTTAAGCTACAATCGGGATCATGCCGATGCTAATTGTTTGATGGGAAGGGTATACAGCGAACAAATATACAATCCAGATTTAGCGGCCAGATATTTTGAGCAGGCTTTATCTAGCGATTTAACAAATATTGAAACAACTCGATGTTATATCAGCCTGTTAATCAGACAAAATGAGTACAAAAAAGCTGAAAAAATGGTTGATTACGGATATAAAATTAAAGGAATCAACAAAGCAATGCTTATGCATTTTGAAGCTTTATTGGCCGAACACCAAAAGAATTATGATGAGGCAAAGAAAATACTAAAAAGTGCTTTAAATGAAGCTTTTAGTGTTTCAGAAACCAATTTCTTAAAGTCCGAAATTACAAGAGTAAAGGAAAAAATTAAACGGACAAAAGAGAAAAAGAATTCTGACAAAGGGAAGAAGAAAAAGATGAAGAATAAAAAGAAATCCTCAAAAAAGAGTAATACTGGTAAATCCTGGTTGATGAAGGTTTCTGGCTCACTGTCTTCCTTATTTAAAAGGAAGAAGTGATTGTTTTTGAAGTAATTTGTCATTAGTAATTTTATTACCAATGACTTAATGACACTCTTAATGAAAGTAGGTTTAATTTAAAATCTATAATTTAACATTTAGAATTACGAAACAATGAGTTTATCACAGAAATATAACCGAACATATCATTTTCCATTCTCACCAGGTACAACCAGCGATGATCGGATAAATCATGATTACTGGTCTGATATTCAGAAAATTAATAAGTTAATTATTACTGAAAAACTGGACGGAGAAAATACCTGTTTGAATCAATTTGGGGTGTTTGCGCGGTCACATGCAGCACCTACTTTGCATTCATGGGCAGGTTATTTAAAAGAAAGATGGGAACTGATTAAAAATGATTTGGGTGAACTGGAGATTTTTGGCGAAAATTTGTATGCTATTCACTCTATTGTGTACCCAAAAATTGAACAACATTTTTATGTTTTTGCTGTTCGCGAAAAAGATAGATGGCTCTCGTGGGAAGAAGTCAAATTCTACGCAGGACTTTTAGATTTTTTGGTAGTGCCTGAAATAGTGGTATTTACGCAACCTTATGAAGAAAAAATATTGAAGTCTGAAATTTTAGAGATTGTACAGCACGAAAGCAAATTTGGCTCTGTTGACACTGTAAGTAATGTAAACTGTACAATGGAAGGAGTTGTTTGTAGAAATATGGAAGGCTTTAAGGTAGATGAATTTAGTCATAATGTATTTAAATATGTAAGAAAAGGACACGTAAAAACAGATGAACACTGGAGCAGGAACTGGAAAAGAGCAAAGCTTGGTTGGGAGACAAGTAGATAGTGAAAAGTATGAGAATTTATTGATTACAAATTACTTTCAACTTTACAAACTTTAAACTATAAGACATGTGGAAATTACACAAAACATATAACTGGAAAGATCTTGAAAATCAATTCGATTGGGTAGGAGACATGCAACATGTACCTCAGGATCCTATTTATCATGCCGAAGGAAATGTAGCTATACATACTGCTTTGGTATTAGATAAATTACAGCAATTAACTGAATTTAAGGAACTTGATAATCAAAAGCAACAAATTTTGCTTGCAGCAGCTTTAATGCACGACATTGAAAAGCGATCAACAACAGTTACAGAGGCAGATGGCAGAATTACCTCTGCTTTTCATGCAAAAAACGGTGAAAATACAGTTCGTGAAATTCTTTATAAAGATATTGAAACACCTTTTGCAATAAGGGAACAGATAGCTAAACTGGTTCGGTATCATGGGAAACCACTTTGGCTGCCACTTGCAAAAAATCCTGAAAAAGAATTGTTGAAGATTTCTTTCGAAGTGGATACACAGTTGCTTGTCATTTTAGCCACGGCCGATGTATTGGGCAGAATTGGTGCTGAAATAGAAGAAAAACTTGCAGCAATTGAACTTTTTAAGGAATATTGTATGGAACTTGAGTGTTGGGGCAAATCCCGAAAGTTTGAAGGTCAGTTGGCTAAATATCATTATTTTAGTAGTAATTCACATCTAAGTTATGTTCCTTTTGATAGGGATGGTTTTGATGTTGTACTGTTTTCTGCTCTTCCAGGAAGTGGAAAAGATTATTTTATCAGTAAAAACTATACTAATTGGCCTGTTATTTCATTGGATGATTTGAGGCGGAAATATAAGGCTTCGCCTACCGATCAAAAAATGAACGGCAGGATTGTTCAGCAAGCAAAAGAAAGGGCCAGAAAATATTTAAGAACAAAGCAATCCTTTGTTTGGAATGCTACTAATTTAAACAGTAGTAACCGAAAATCGTTGATTGATTTGTTTACTGATTATGGAGCAAGAGTAAAAATTGTCTATTTGGAAGTACCTTACAATAAACTAGTTGAGCAAAATCGAAACAGGGAATATCCAATTCCACAAAAGGTGCTTGACAAAATGGTTTCAAAATGGGAGGTTCCTCAGCAATGGGAGGCGTATGCAGTTGAATATATCGTTGCTTAAATTATGGGACGAGGATTTCCGTGTTCGGTTTTATCAAATTTAAGAATAAAATAAAGACCTGGTATCACCTGTCTGGTGCACGGGGCTGTATCAAAAGTCTAATTCAATGCAATTTTACTTTCATTTCAACAACAAAAGAGCGTATTTCAACAAGATTGAAAGCAGATTGATTGGATTGATGCAAGATTGAAAGAAAAATTTATGGCAAAACTAGTTTTGATA
>JBNKRJ010000052.1:0-162366 GCA_050296515.1 Bacteroidales bacterium
AGCTTCAGCTCGAAGTATTCTTATACATCTTCGCTTCGCTAAGTTGTAGCTAATGTACCTCTGACTTTTTCATCAGGCCCTAGTTATTCTATCCATTTCTTCTCTTTTCATATATTTCGGTTTTTTCTTTCATTACTTCAAGCAGTTCATCCAGTTCTTTTGTAAAATGGTTATATTTTTCTAGAACTATGTCTTTTTTTACTTGTAGATGGTTCAAGCATTTTTTATATTGAATGGTTTCTCCTTTTGATAGTTTTTCCAGTATCTCCCGGTGTCCTTTATCCGTATTGTAGTCCTTTAAGCCTAACCAAAACAGGTTGAAAGTGAACTTAGCGGCACTCCATTCAATCTTTTTTATTCTTTTCCGTAACTGGGATTTAAAGGCTGTTGTATCAGTTTGTTCATCAAAAGTTTGAAAATCTTCTTTTAATCGGGTAATGTTCAACATTATCTCTTCTACCGAGTTGAAAACACGGTTAAGTTGTTCTGCATCTGATTTTAATTTTTCAACTGCCTCCTCATTGTTTTGCAATTCTGCCGGAATAATTAATTCAACATAATCAGTTTGTGGTTCGGTTTGACATGAAAGCAGAAATGCTAAAATAAAAATAGTGGGTAACGCTTTTTTCATATTTTGTTAAATATTTTAGTAAAAGTAGCTATCCATATTCAAACCAAGAAGGAAAAATCCGTAATTTTTTTGAATAATGAAGTAATTATTTTATCAATCAATGAAAAATGTTTTGCTTTTATAATGTAATAAGTTAGGACTGGCAACCTATCATTGTTTTCCTAATTTCATCGTTACCCAGTTCTTATCCATCATATATTTTACGAATTCAAATTTGCCTTTTATCTTAATCATTTCAATACCTTTTCTACGGTTTGTGCGGGTTATAAGTTGTCCAAACTTAATTAACATTGGGTTGTATCTTTTACAATCTTTTACCGAGTTATGTTTAATACAATCGGCACAAGTGCTGTAATTATTTTCTATGCAACATGGCCTCACTTTGCATGCTTTGTATCCAACAGCACATTTAGGTGGGTCTCCTTTGCAACCTAAACATTTTCCTTTTTTTAATGTTGGACAGGCTCCACAGTAAAACCCACAATAAGAAATCAGGTTGGTGTCTATTTGTTCCATTGTGTTTACGTTTAGCTTCTTTTGAATTTTTTTCGATATTCTTTGTCCATTTTTTCGGTGGCATACTGAACGATTTTTCTTCCACAAGCATCTTTCCATTTTAGCAGAAAGGTTTCTGCTAGTTCAGGTTGTTTTTTCCAGATTTCTCTTAGAAGGGTGCCTAATCCCTTTTGTACATCTTCTTCATTATCTTCCATCAATCTCTCTATTACAGATAAGATTGGTTTAGAATCATATCCTTTTTTAATGGCTTCGACAAAGGTCACAGGAACAGCTCTTCTTTTCCATTTTGAGGGAGACGTTGTCCAACTAATGAAGTCTTTGGGTTGGGTAATATCCATGTAAATAAATTCCGCCAGGATCAGCATACACAAAACATCTGTATTTGCCCAGTTTTGAATTCCATTTTCAAGCCATTTTCCTATTCTTTCAAATGTTTCAATTGTAAATTCATCCTTTTTTGAAATAATAAAGGAATTAGCGCAATGTGCTTCCTCGTATTTTCCTGTTGAAACAAGTAGATCTCCCAAATCAAGGTAATCCTCAAGGGACATATCTTTTTCCCATTCTTTCAACCATTTTTTTTGTTGGAATTCGGTTTTATCTTTGTCGCTACCATAGGCATCCAAACCTTCTTTGAAGTACCTTGAAAGCTTTTGCACTACTTTTTCGTCTGCGTTTTTTGTGTAAAATTCAACCACAGCCTTATGTTTTGATTCAATTTTATTCATTATCACTGTTTTTAGATGCAAAAATAGAGGGTATTAAAATTCAAAAATTGTAAAAAATGGTCATTTTTCATTTTCAGTAAAAAAATTTCGAGGTGAGAGGCCTGTTAAACTTTTGAAATCATGGATGAAATGGGAATGGTCAAAATATCCATTGTCAAAAGCCAACTGTTGCATGGTTAATTCCTTATTTATTCTTTTTGCATTCAGTATGTTTTGGAACCTGATAATACTGCTATATTTTTTAGGGTTTAAGCCGACATGTTTGGAAAAGATTCTTTCGAATTGTTTTATTCCCAAACAAACTTCTTGGGCAATTTCATTTGATTTAAGTTGGCCTTTAAACATTTTAATCTTCTTTACTGCATGTTCAACTCTCTCAAAATCTTTATCATGCATTAATTTCTTCATCAGAAAGTTTTCAATAATGATAATTCGCTGTTTATTGTTGTATGAATTGTGCAGTTTATCTTCTAGTTCAACCGCTTCATGATTTATTATCTCGTGTAGCGAAAGATTTTCGTTAGAAAACTCACTTATGGGTATATCAAAAAAAGGTTTTATGCCATGCGGTTTAAACACAATTAGTATCATGCCTGTTTTCCCTGATAGAGACAAATCGTAGTAACTGGTTTGTTGCCCACAAATAACCAGGTTTGACTCAATGTGTTCAACAGAATTACGCTTTTTGAACTTTGATGGAGAGCCATAATGAAAAACAATTGTAACATTTCCATATGGAAAAACCCGTTGTCTTGGTATGAAGTCAGCTTCATTGTTTGTTTCAACAATAAAGTAGTTTTGTATGTAATTTTTTAAAATTCCTGATGGTTGTAGGATATTGGTCATTTGGGTTGTGTCTGAATGCAGGTGATATTTTCAGTTTTTTCAAATAATGACTTTGTATTAGTTGTTAATGCTGGCTGGCAGTTTGAAGCTAAACTTGCTTCCCTTCCCTGGCACACTTTCCACAATAATTGAAGTATTGTGTTTTTCAATAAACTCATTACACAAACATAAACCGAGGCCAGTTCCTTTTTCGTTTTTGGTTCCGTATGTAGAAAAGTTTTCGCCTGGTTTAAACAGTTTTTTAATGTCGTCATTTTCCATTCCTATTCCAGTGTCTTCAACTGTAATGCAAATGTCTTCATTATTTTGATTTGCATTAACTTTCACTTTTCCACCAGTATGAGTAAACTTAATGGCATTTGATAAAAGGTTCCTTAACACAGTATTGATCATGTTTTCATCACCATGAACACCTATTTTGTTGTTAAGATTTGTTGAAAGTTCAATATTTTTACTTTCTGCTGCAGATTTTAATAGTTGCAGGTTGGTATCAATTAATGATTTGAGCTCAAAATCCCTGGGATTAAACTGTGTCATTCCTATTTGAAACCTGGACCATTCCAGTAAATTTTCCAGGAGTTTAAATCCATTTTCGATGCCTTCAAACATCATGTTGAGAAATTCTTCAATTTTATCAGGACCTAAAACTTTGTATTTTTCCCTTAGTATTTGAATCATGCCCATGACCGATGATATTGGCGATCTTAAATCATGACCAATTATCGAAAAAAGTTTGTCTTTTGTGGCATTAAGTTCAGCAAGTAATTGATTTTGTTTTAGTACTTCTTTGCGACTTTCTGCAAGGAGTAGGGCAGAGCTAGTTCTGGCAATTAACTCAATTTTATCAACAGGTTTACGAATGTAATCTGTTGCCCCTGCATTAAGTGCCATTTTCAGGTTTTCTGATGTGGTCATTACACCTGTGCACATTATAATAGGTGTATATCTGCTGCTTTCTCTTTTTCTGAACTCTTTTATGAATTCAATACCATCAATTTCTGGCATATCCCAGTCAGATATAATAAGAGATGGACATCTTTTTTCAACAAGTCTTAGAGCTGTTTTAGCATCTGGAGCCCTTACTATTTTTAGGTTCAAATCAGATTCTGAGAAGTAATCAATAATTATTTGCAAGTTTTCAGGCTGATCATCAACTATTAAGACCTCTTTTTTGGTTAATTCAATCATCTTTGTGTTTTTAGATCCTTCGAAATTAGCTAAAACTGATCATTTAATTTAATCATGCAGCTTTTAAATGTTAAATATTCACTAAACGAGAGTAAGTTTTCTCATCCATCGAAAACAAACATTTCATCATTGTTTCTTTCCACAGTACTATTGCTTCACTATTTGAATCAATAGTCTCAATAACCTTTTCAATATCCGTAGTTTCAAACACCTCAAGCTTTTGCAGTGTTTCCAGATAAGGTTTTAATAGCACTTTATCGGAATTGGAAAAAACAAATTGTATATTTTGTGGACTTGCTTTATGGGTGATTTTTTGTGTTTCCTGAATAGTTCCCTTCAGTGTTTTTAAAGTAAACCAAAATGAAGAACCTTCTCCTTCTTTACTTTCCACGCCTATATCTCCATCATGAGCCTCAACAGCTATTTTACAAAAAGTTAATCCCAGTCCTGTCGATCTGACAATTCCTGATTTTTTAGCCTTTACCTGAGAAAACTTTTCAAATATCGATGATAATTGCTCTTTAGGGATGCCAATTCCGGAGTCTGTTATTGAGATTTTGCATTTACCAAAATCTTCAAGTGTTGAGTTAATTTTTATTTTTCCATTATAAGGGGTGTATTTTATTGCATTTGTAAGAAGGTTTATTAATATTCTTAAAGTTAATTCTTTGTCTGATTCTACCTCTATGTAAGTAGCTTGGTTTACTATGTTAATATTCTTATAATCAGCCAGAAACACAACCTCATCAATAGCTCTTTGAACAAGTTTCGGTAGTGAGTGTTTTGCTGGTTCAATGATTAATTGAGTTTCTTCATATTTCTGAACATCAAGTATATTTAGGACCAAATTTAGCATCTGTTTTCCTGATTGCTTTGCTAATTTTAATCCGAGTACAGGTTGTTTTTCTGAAATGTTAATGATTCCGTTTAAGGGGGTTTTCAAATCATGGACAATCATACTTGTCATCTCCTGCTTGAATTTGTCAAGTTCCAATAATTTTTCGTTGGTAGTAAGCAATTCTTCTGTTTGGGCTTTTATTTCTTCTTTTTGCTTAGTAATAAGTTCGTTTTTTAGATTAAGCTCATTGTTTAATTTCTTTTTTTGCCAGAATCTGTAATATACAAACAGTATTACTAGAAATGCAATGATAGATAATGCAATAAAGAAATTTCTAAAATAGGTTTGTTTCTCAACATCCAATTTCTTAATCTCATTTTCGCTTCTTAACAGGTCGTTTTCTTTTTCTTTACTTTCTGTTTCAAACCGAGTTTCCATTTCAACGATTTTATCTTGCTTTTTTTCATCAATAATACTATCACTATATTTTTTGAATAGTTTGTAATTTTCGAGCGAAGTTTTGGAATCTGAAACGGCAGAATAGTAATTAGATAGGTTCTTATATCCATTTTTTATTTCTTCTTTAGCGCCTGTTTTAAGAGCTAACTCTAAGCTTTCATTTAAATATTTTCGTGCTTTAGGGTATTCATTGTTTTGCAAAAACAGTTTTCCCAGATTGCCTAAAGCAATTGCTTTCCCTACTTTATCATTAATACTATTGCTAACTTCTAATGCCTTTATGAAAAAAAATTCTGCCTGCTTTTTATTCTCAATATCTTGGTAAATGGAACCAATATCAAGTAAAAGCCAAAGATGAAAAACTTGTTCTTTTGAATTTTTAGCTATTTCAAGTATGCTCAAATAGTTTTTTAAGGCGTCTTTGGGTTTTCCTTTCTTCATGCTTAGGTCACCAATATTGTGGATAATTTTGGCATATTCTAGTTCATCTCCCAGCTGTAACATTAATTCCGAGGCTTTTGAATAATAATCAATTGCTTTATCATAATTCTTAAGGTCAGAGTTTACCATCCCCAGGTTATTTAGGTTATAAGCTTTAAGGGTTCTGTCATCAATTGTATCTGCTATTTTTAATGACTTTTGGAGATAACTAATTGATAATTCATAGGAACCTTCAAACCATGCATTTACTCCTCCATACATTAAGGCCTTTGATTTTTTTTGCATATCATTAAGGCTGTCTGATAATTGAGAGGCTAAATCAGCGTATTGCATTCCTTTTTTCGGAGAAATACTCCAGTTTGCTTTGCTTAACTTCAGCAATACATCAAGTTTATCAACTCCGGATTTTAGTTCTAAAAGTTGTTCAAGGCTGTCAATTTTTGTTTGAGCTATGGAATGAATTACAAAAAAGGTTGCAAAGAATAGGGTAAATAGAAACTTTGTTTTCATTTAGTTTTGCTTTCTCAATTATTCAAAATAGGTTATTCTGAGACTAACTATCTAATTTAGTATATATTAATGCCGTTTAAGCAATTTACTAAAAGTTTTTTTATTGGCAATAGATATACTTCATATTAAGGTTCTGTAAACAATTACTTTATTGGATGTATTTTTTAATTGATAAAATTATACAGCCAATACCAATTTTGAATATAAGCATTTAATTAAGGCAATAGAAAAAGAAACAAATAAGATAGGTTTAATTGATGCAAGATATTAGCTGAATTAACTAATTTTGAATTATGTTAATCAAAAAAATAAGAATATGATTACAAAAATTAAATTAACTTTTTTATTAGCTGCATTTTCATTTTTATTACTTACCGGATGTACAAAAGAAGGACCTGCTGGTAAGGATGCTACAGTATATTATTCGGAATGGTTTTATCCATCCGAATGGTCTGGCGAATCAGGCGACTGGTATTTTACTGCTAATGCACCTGATTTAACAGAAGATATTGTTGAACGGGGGGTGATTTTGGCTTATGCGTGGCTTGATGGAGATGTTTATGATAGCAATGCAGTGAGACCTCTTCCTGCATACGCTGTTGGAGCAAACTGGAGTTTTCTGATTTCAGAATACGGCTCTATTGAATTTACTTGCGATATGGTTGATCTGCCTGCTACTGAGGGGAATAGCTTTAGGTTTATTGCTATTCCGGGAACTAAAACAGCTGCAAAATCTGCATCTGCAGCAGGGTATAGTGTGCAAGATTTAAGAAAGATGTCTTACAGACAAATTTGTGAATTGTTTGATATTCCTGAACATCAAAGATATCCCAAATAAAAAAAGGTGCTACGGCACCTTTTTTTACTTTCATGCATATTTTCGTGCTTTTATCTGTGGCTTTATTTTTAGTTTGATTGTATTTCATCAATTTTACTCACAACAATTTAATTGTAGTGTTTGTTCATTTTTTAAGCATAGAAATTAGAGTTATCTTATTATATAACTGATGTTTCCCAAGTTAATTTTATGAATAAAATAGCATAATTATCAATACGGATAAATAGCCCGATCGGCCTCATTGAAAAACTTCTTCAGCTTGCAATCAAGCCTTAGTAAGACCGGGAAGCTGAGAACTTGTTCGAAGATCACCCGGCCGCACTTAGGCTTGATGAGAGATGGAGGAGGTTTTCAATGCAGCCTTGACTTTTTTACTCGTTCTTTCAGAACTTCATGAGATCGGCTTTGCCTAAGTTGCTTCGTTTTTGGGTCAACCGGAACGATGTGGAACTCATGAACGAAGTGAATAACCCAAAAATGAAGGTCGACTTTATTCAGAAATTGAAAAACAAAGTTAAATTTCACACAATAGTAATTATAAGTTGCTGATTATCATAGTTTATTTTTGATAATGATAATACAAGTACCTGTTATTCGGGAATCTATAAAACATGGGAAATGTCAATTATATAAGGAATTAATTGGTTCAAGTATGATACTGGGAGCTTTAACACTGGCCACTTCCATTCCATTATTGCTATTAGGGTTTAAAAATGTCGCAGTTCTGCCTGGTGCATTGGTTCTTGCAGGAATTTCTGCTGGCATTTTATAGATGCTGTATTTCACTGCTGAGTATTTGCAACCTGAAAATATTAGTCAGTCATTTAAACTACTTTTAACTGCTGTTATTATAGAAACTGTAACGACTGTTTTTGGCCTTTTGGGAATTACTGATTCCATTGGTGAAAAGTCTGACAATCTGATGTCAAGGTTTTTAAGCCGATCAGGGACAAAGGTTTTTCAAATGCAAAAACCTGAAGCATTGGTCATGTACCATGATCAAATTATGACAGCTGTTGCGGTTGTTGCTTTTGTTTCTTTTTTTGTTTTAATTATAGCATAGGGAATGTTGAATTTTAATGATTATGCCGAGCACTTTAAACATTTAAATAACAACTTTGAAAACTCCGGTAACTTTGATGTTGTTTTCAAAATATACCCAAAACCTTATGAAGATGATATTCAGGAACTGGAAGACGAAATTAAGGCAGAGCAAGGCATGGAAAACTTTAGGAAAGCTGAATCTTTAAGGCAGTTTTATTTTTCCAGCCAACGGCCTCATTTAAGCTGGCAATACGTTGGACATAATGATAAACAAAGAATTACCTGTGGTGTTGTGCGCATTGCTTCAATATATCAAATTTACGATCCTGATGAAGAATTAGGTCAACCTTTCCGCTTAATTTATCAAAAATACAGGTTGTTTGATTGGTTGGGCGAAAATCATCAGGTCTATTTAAAGTTTGCCGAAAACGTTTCTGAACCTGAGCTGTATTATTATTCAGGAGATACAGACAAATCTTATCGAATGTCGTTAAATGTGTCGGAATATCTTCACCTTGCAAAAGAAACAGCTGGCTTATTTCCCTGGCAGGAGTTTTTTATAACTGATAACAACTTTAAGATGGAAAAGGAACATGCCAGGAAATTTCTGGATGATTTGGAACTACTTTTTCCAAAAGCTGATGTTTCAAAATTTAGATTTTAGCAAACGCAATTACTAATTTGCAAGCGTGGAGCCTATATCCTCAATTTCATCCAGTAGTTCAATCAGGTGCCGTTTTGTTGTTTTGGGGTTCATGATTGTGGTTCTTAAATAAACCTTATTATTTATAGTGGTTTGAACAATATAAAAGTTTCCCTTTTCAAGTAGAACTTTTCTAATTTTATGGTTTAGTTTATTTAAACTGATCTTTTCTGAATTTCTTAAATATCTAAAGCATAGTATGTTGGCACCTGGTTCTATAGCAAGCTCTAAATTGTCTCGTTTATTAATTAGTTCTGCAAATTCTTGGGCTAAATCATATAAGTAAGTTACGTTTTGGTCGAAAAGTTCAAATCCATAAGCATTTACAATAGTGTAAAAC
Source organism: Bacteroidales bacterium (assembly GCA_050296515.1). Lineage (GTDB taxonomy): Bacteria > Bacteroidota > Bacteroidia > Bacteroidales > NBLH01 > NBLH01. The sequence goes on from JBNKRJ010000052.1 coordinate 9,086, forward strand.
TTTAAACTCATCATTAACTTGGTGCATTCAAAGGTTCTTTTGCCGGAGTTGTACCATTCCTGATCTTCAGCTTTTTCCCATAAATACTGTGCTTTTTGGCTAAAGGTTTGGTAAGAATCCTGTCCCTTCCTGTACATCACAAGTGTTGAAAGAGCGGGATTCATCAGCATTTTATGTAAATCGATAACAATGGAATCAGCCCTGTTAATTCCATCAAGCAAGTACTTGTATTTGGATGAGAAAATTGCGCCTCCACCATGGGCTGCGTCAACATGAAACCAGAGGTTGTGCTTTTCACAAAAGTCAGCAATTTCATTTAAATTATCGTAAGTTCCGGTGGCTGTTGAACATGCATTTCCAACAACTGCAAATACTTTTAAACCATCTCTTTGCGCCTGTTCATAATAGTTTTCAAGCACGCTTGTTTTCATTTTAAAGCTTTTATCAACTGGCACTTTTAGTATGCCTTTATCTCCCAGTCCCATTATTCTTGCTGCTCTGTCAACGGCATAGTGGGCTTCATCAGTAATAATAATAGCCAGCTTTTCCTGATGTCCGTTTTGCCATACATTATTTTCAGACTTAATCTGTCGCGCAGTGAGCAGGGCAGTGAGTGTGGCAAGTGTTCCGCCTGAAGTAAGTAAGCCGTAAGCCTTCTCATCAAATCCTGAATTTTGAGCAAATTGTTTCACAATCCACCTTTCAAGGGCATTTGCAGCTGGACCCATTTCATAAACAGCCATCCCGTTATTTAAAACAGAGCTTAATAATCCTGCAAGGGTACTGATGGGAACAGGAGCCGATACCTGGTGTCCTAAGTATTTTGGATGGTGAAGATGTATGGAATGTTGAATAATATCTTTAAAAAAATCATTAGTACTTGTATTCTTTTCAAGGTAATTTTCCCAGTATTTATATTCTTCATCTGGATGATTCCAGTTAATGACTTTGCCCGTTTCATTTATCAGGGCATCATTCAGGTAGTCTGCAATCAAATCAACTAATTCATGTCCTGATTTGCGAAATGATTCAGGATCATAGGCTTTGTTTAATAAATCCATTAGGTTTGTTTTTGCTGAAAATTATACAAAATCTGGTTTTATTCCAACTAAAGAGTAACTGGAAGATTTAATAGCGAAATGATAAGAAAATAATGCTATGGTTCAAAATAGTAATGATTTATTTATATAGATTCTAACAGCTTAATACTAAGGTTATTTGTCATTTGACATTAATTGTCTGTCGAAAACATGACTATTGACCATTGCCTAATGACTTATATCTCATTTCAGGGATTTTATCCTAATAAATCATTACAAAATTAAACCAGAGCCGAAAATAATTATATGATCCCCATCTTTTTTAATTGATTGAATAAGGTTCTTGTTCGAATTCAATTCCTTTTTCCTTTATTTTTTCAACTTGCTTGTTAAGGTTTTTACATTCAAAGTAAGCATATATTCCTTCTTCTTTTGGTAATTCCTTCTTTTGATGGAGTGAAAAAGTCGAATTACCATCCAAACATTCAAATCTTGCGTAATGTGGTAACAATTCCACAATCAGTTTAAGTCCTAATTTTTCATAAAAAGGAATTGATTTTGTTATACCGAACCGCTGTTTGTATTTGGTTTGCTTCGCAAGCTTGCAACCCAGAACTACCAGTCGATCGGCATATACAAAGCCATTTTAAAATTTCAATTTACAATTTTTCAAACTGGCTTAGTATAAATCCAATGAGGGAACAGTTATTTGGTTTAAGTTCATGTTTTATTAAGTTGTTCTCATTTTATCAAACGGCCAACTAAATTGTCAGTATCTTTCAACCAGGTGCTAATTTAAATCATATGTATTCAATACAGCCTTCCATGCTATCCCTTCCAATTCTCTCATCATTAGTGTATTAATTGTGTCTGTTAAATCAGAGTTTTTAGGTAAAGCAAAACTATAATAATCAGTAGCCAGCTTATATGGCAAGATACATAGCTTATCATTCATTTGTTCGGTAAAGATCATGTACGTTAAAATGGGTTCATCCATTACAAATGCTTTAATTTCATTGTTTTGTACAGAAATAAGACCTTCTGAAAGTGTTTTATAATCGTTCCTTGCAATTGGGATATGATTTTTGTTCAAAAACGTCTCGCAACTGGTTCCCTCAATTGTTCCAACTTTTATTCTTTGCAGGGAATTAATTGAATTAATGTTGAGATTGATTTTTCTTGTTGTTAAATCAGATGCAGTATTTCCAATTAATAAAGAAATTGTGATAATTGCTGCAAACATCCAGAATACACCCAAAATTCGCCCACCGACCGAACGGGGAGAATGGGTTGCCGGGCCAATAGTTGACAAAATGGTAGAAGCCCACCAGATTCCATCGCCAATACCATTTATATCTTGTCTAAACTCATCAGAGTTATTCTTCCTTTCAAGCAACCATATTATTACCCCAACAATTACAATTACCAAAATGATAATAACTAATATAATTATATTCCTTTTTGTCAGGAATTTACCCAGATAAGCGGCAATTGAATCATCAGGAACAATCTGTGCAGCAATGGCAAGGTTTGAAGTGTAAAATGGTTGTGTGAAATCAAGCCGTTGAATACGTTCACTTGTAACTGTCAGTGGGTTGATGCTAATATCCAATTTACCAGACTCAACATCGGCCAGCATATTTTTTATTTCATTTTGTTTATAAACCTTGTATTCATAACCAACTCCCAGTTTTTGGCTAATCATAGACCATAAATCCACACTAACCCCACTGTATTTACCATCAAGATTTTCGATAATAAATGGGGGTGAAACCTTGATACCAACCATCAGCTTTTTGCCTGATTTTTCTCCATCTGACCTGTTTTTTTGTGAAAAAAGAAAATTGTTGAAACAAAATATGAGCTGCAGTATTATTAAAAGAAACGTAATTTTAAATTTCATCTTAAATAAATTAATAACAAATAAAAGTTGGCAATTATGAACACAGATACAATTTAAGTAAAAATTAAAACAATATGCAGGAAAAGCATGAATTTTTAGCTAATAATGAGGATTTATCTTTTTTCTAATATTTTTTCTTTTAACCTTTTCAATCAGGATTTGGCGGTGTTTAGCAATGTTTTTAGCTTTCAATCTTACTGAAAGGGCAGAGGTAAAAAGAAGGAAGTAATATAACGTTGAAATGATTTGCTTCCAGCCATCTGCCGCCAACCAAAAAGCTCCTTTATAACTTCATCCTGGCGTGTAACTTTCAAAAGCTCGAAACAACCCGCTCCACACCAGGTTTCCGCCAAAAATGCAATATTAACAGTTCTGGTGACAAACATTAGTTCTTAATGACCGCCATTAGAAATTAATGCCTAATGACTTTTTGGGGATAAAGATTTCAATAACAGGTATTTTTTACATCTTCTTTTCTAAATATCCATTAATGGATGCTTTAATTGAATCGTTTGCAACATCAATAGCGGTGAATCCATATGCTGATTTTATTTCTAAATCGGGCGAATAATCAAGTAACATTTTAACAAAAGCCAAGTTGCCATAAATGCTTGCCCATATTAATGGGCTATGATTATTTATACCATCACATTGGTTGATTAAAGCGCCCTTTTCAATAAGCATTTTACCAATTTCAGCATTTCCGCCTATTGAGCAGGCAATTAATGGGGTTAATTTATAAACTGAATCGCTTAAGTTGGTATTGGCATCTTTTGCCAACAAATATTTTACGATATTTTCATAACCAAAACGCGCTGCAAAGGCTAAAGGGGTTTGACCTACAGGATTTGCGACATTAATTTTTGCGCCATTGTCAACTAAATACTTTACTATTTCAAAATTACCATTTTTAGCAGTAATTGAAATAATTGGCGTACCTGATTCATCGCGCTGATTTACCAACTGTTTATTAGATGAAATAATTACCCTGGTTTGCTGAAAATTTGAATCTTTGACGGCTTTGACAATTTGTTTTGCCAGTGTATCTGTTTTATTAATTATGATTTCGCTGTCAATCAACAAATCTACAATATTATAGTTCCATTCTTTAAGCGCAACAAACATGGTGTTGGGTGAGTGTATACTTTTTAAATTAGTTTTGGCACCATATTTTAGAAAAAGTGCCGTCATTTCTTCCTGCCCCCAATAGGCAGACCAATTGATGGCAGGATCGCCGTTTTTATCAACAATATTGACATCGGCATGATTCTCCAAAAGCAATTTTGCAACAGCAAGCTGGTTTTTGTTGGTGCTTTCCATCAAAGGAGTGCTCATATATTCATCATTGGCCTGAATATCAGGGTTTGCCCCATTCTTTAATAAAAACCTAACAGCCTCGGCATTTTGGCTTTTTATGGCAATGTGCAACAATGGGAGACTGCTATCGGGAGAAAAATTAAAATTCTCCATACCTTTTACCAGGTTGAGTGAATCATTTCTATTATTCTCTATCAGACTAACAAATTGCCTGTATTTCGAGATTTCGGCTTTTACCTTTTCTCCTTCAGTTTGTTGGCTGTTAACACACGCTGTTAACGTCAAATATACAGTGATACAATTGATTAATATTTTTCTCATCATTTAAGTTTTAATTGTTGTGGACTGGTTTTAGTTACTCTTTCTATAATTTCCCTGGCTTCAAGATCAAGTTTAACAGTTACAATGTACCAGGTAACTTTACCATCGAATTTATTGGTCAGCTCATTTGCTGCTGTTTCAACAAGCTTATTAAATGTTATTACTTTATGCTTTGTAATAGTATCTATTATAAACGACTTTATTAGTTCGTATTTTGTTTTTGAAATGTTTACCCCTTTTTTACCTAGCGGATGGAGGGTTAATATTTTTTCTTCAGTTTGTTTTTTCATGGTTTAATGTATTTGGTTTAAAAGAATATAATCCCAGAAATATGCCTAAAATCGCAAAAGAAATAAGCGTATCAAAAACCTCTGTCAGAATATATTGTAGTGGAAACATATACCACACCATTTGTGGAAAGTCGCGTGCAAAACTAATTAATATGCCAATAGCTAAAGATATGATAATAATGTTTTTAGAACTTTTGTTTTCAATTTTAGTGAGTATAAACAGAAGCATTAGCACAGTTAGCAGATTGAAAAATAAATTGGCCAAAAACGATTGTGGGCTAAATAAACTTGTTTCGCCAGATTTATAGACCATTAATGTGATTCTTGGGCCCCTTTTTACTTTTTCTTTAATCATTTCCCACTTTTCGGGTGAATTATTTTCAGGTAAACCCGGATAATGGTATACACCATCCTGCTGCAGGTTTTGTTTTAACAAATCTGTATTTAAAGCCTGTTCCGGAATGTTTTTTAATGTATTGGAATGAAAAGGTAGCACCATCCACGAAATTGCATTCCAGATGAAAAGGATTAATGTTCCGATAATTACAGAAATAAGAATAGTTTTTGTTTTCATATTGTTTAAGTTAATTGGTTTTGGTTTTATTATTTCACTTGTTTAAATTTTAGTTAAGTTGTTGATATTTATTCACTTTTCTTAAACTATTTACATGGAGTTCATGAGCTTGCTTCGCAAGGTTAAACATATTCTTTTGTAAAGCGATTATTCGCTTCGCTCATGAGATCACTTTGTTAAGTTAAATTCTATATAAATCCCTCTATGAGGGTTTCACCTGTTTTTAAGCGCATAAACAATCTGTGGAAACTCTGGCGCGAATCATCAGTATTTACGCTTATTTCGTAAGTGCTTGCATCGCCTAAATCTTTAATTTTAATTAGATGAATTCCAAATTGTTGCTCATCTCCTTCAATTTTCGCTATTATATTTATATCGCCTAAAAAACGGATTGGCACCTCATCCCCGGCTCCATAAAAATGGTCACTGTACAGGCTGCCAAGATATAATCGGGCATAGATATTTTTACCTACCTGTAGTTTTGTCAAAAATTTTGAGATATTTGCAGCTTCAGATGGAATCTTTTCTGTTGAAAATGCAATCCGGTTGGCATATTTTTTATTGGTTGGATCAGTTACTTTAGCCAATTTTGCTTCAAGGACTTTTTCAGTCAGGTATTTTTTTAATTCGCTGCCTTTTGGTGCCTCAGATAGGGCCGAAATCCAGAAATTTCCTTTTTCTCCAACAGCAAGTATGTCTATCCGGGGGTATTTTTCAAATTCTTTAAACATAACAAGATTATTGTTTTGGGCCGCAATAATTGTTATGGGAAACTCGCTGCCCTTTGCTTAGCAGGTATTTTGTAATTTCAGTATTGTTTTGTTTAACACTACAATAAAGCGGGGTTTCAATTCCCTCGTGCACCTTCCTGTTAACATTTACATCGGCACCTTTTTCAACCAGGTATTGAACCATATTCAGGTTTTCGTCCTTAACGGCATTAAGAAGCGGGTTCTCCCAATCGTCAAACCCGTTAATATCCGCCCCTTTTTCAAGTGCCTTATCAATCTGGGCCTTATCGCTTTTGTTAACCCCAAGTATTAAATAAACCAGCGGGTTTGAACCTGCAAACTTCTCCTGGCACTGGTCTTTTAACGCTTTGTATTTTCCTTCCCACTTAGAGGCCTGCGGGCAATTATCTTTTTTGGCCTTTTCGATATAATTTTGGAAGTTCTGAAGATAGTTTTTAGCAGCATTTAAATTATCCTCATTTAAGTATTTTTCAATTGTAGTACACTGATTATCAATATTTTTAGCATGATTAATACAAACTTTTGAAACTCCACCGGAAATATCGGTTTTCTCCTCTAATGTTTTAACCCCTTTCTGTACCTTTTTTTTAAGTTTTTCAAATTGTGCACTTGTATTTACGGCACAAACACTAAAAAATAGTACCAGCACTGTTATTAATAATGCGTTTTTTTTCATAGTATTATATTGAAGTTTTTATTTTTTTGAAAAGATAATGACCAGTTTATTTTAATAATTAATTAATGCTTAGCAGGATTTCTGAAATTGCAAACTCATTGAGAAAATATTCTCTTAAAAAAGATATCCTGCTCTGGGATTAGGATATCTTTTTATATTAGATAGTTGATTGTTATAAAACAAGTATAACCAATCAACGTTTTATTAGCCCGACCAAATAATATTACCTGAAAGATAGACATTCTGTTTGGCCTCTTCAGTATCGCCCCCGCCTTTAATCTGATTCAGGTTTTCCTTTGTTAATACGACTAATTTTGGGGTTTTCGCACGCTTTGCGCTTTTTTTGTTTTTCATATTTTTTATTTTTAGTGAATAAATAAATTAATGACATTAATGTCATATTAACTCTTAAAAGAGCCTCTGCCTGTTTGCCAACCAGATTAACCAGTCCAGGCGTAGCCCAAAAGATATGCATTTCCGACCAGCCCAAATCTGGAATCCTCTTCTACAAGAGTATCAGTACCTCCTTTAACTTTATCCAAATCTTCTTTTGTTAGTTCAATGAACTTTTCTTGTTTTAATTGTTTGAATTCTTTTTTGTTTTTCATAAGTTAAAATTTAAATGAATTAATATTAAACAAGGATTATAACCTCATGAACAAATGTAAATTTCAAAACTTTGCATTTCGTCCACATTCAGGAAGTGGCACCATTTTTTTTTAAACCTGGAAATAATTAACCCGGATTTGTCATTTGAAATATCCCGATAGTACAAATGACAACAGCCGTATGGCGTACCGGGTTAATCCCTGCTTAGAAAATCTTCCTTTTCAATTTATTGAAATGATTAGATTTTCCTGGTTGTATTGTCATTTAGAAAAATTCTAATGCCAATTTTGGGATTATATTTTCAGATCTGTCTTATATGCTAAAATTCAATGGCAGAAGACATGTCCATTCATTTTATTCAAACCTAAGTTGAGAGGTTGGAGCAAGGAGAACAAGTGCTTTACTTATCCATCGGCTGATGGATCGATTGAGCGAAATTGTTCAACCTGGGTCAAAAATGGATATCAATATTGGGAATTAAAGTTCTTGATATTCATTTTTAAATTCAGTAGGTGTCTGCCCTGTATGCTTTTTAAAAGCTCTGTTGAATGCCGACTTTGAATTAAATCCTGAATCGTACATAATTTCAGAAATGGTTTTAGATTTACGACCATTTTTGTTGTTTAACATCTTTAGTTTCGACTCTTTTATTCTGTATCCATTAATAAAATCAAAGAAATTGCAATTGAAGCTTTCGTTAATTACCTGGGATATTGATTTAACAGGAACTTCAAGCTTTTCTGAAAATATAGAAATGTTAATTTCCGGCTCCAGATAAACCTTTTCTGTTTCAAGAATTTCAAGTATCCTGGATTTAATAAGTTCTTTTTTATCCTCTGTCAATGGCGAATTTGCATATTTAGTTTTGTTTTCCTCAAAGGTGATTAACGCAAATCCATTTGCTCCCCTAACTACCGTAAGCGTTGCAAACACAAGCAAACATCCGGTTGCAATAATTGAAAAGCTCGTACTTATATCGTATTGGGTAATTTTTATGTAACCAAAAACGAGACTCAGTACTTCAAATAGCCAATGAAATGAATACAATATTATCAATGAACTCAACCATGAAATGCTATTGCTGTTAATATTTGAAGCCTGATTACGTAGTTTTGATTTATATTTTCTTAATGCATTGTATGAAAGAAGAATATAAATTGCTAATTGAAAATACACGGCATAGCAATAAACTATAAATTCTATATGGCTCAGAGGAAATCCGTTATTAGCCTGAAAATCTTTAACATGCAAATAAATAGACGGTTTAACAATTGCGATATATATTACATAAATAGTTACAGGGAGCAAATGCAGTAATGACTTTTTAGCAAACCTTTCACTCGGGTTGAAAGTGAAACGAAAAAATTGATAAACCAGCGGGCCAAGGAGGAAAAACATGGCAAGCGTGGCATGTGCAATGGCGCTTCCTGCAAAGCTTTCAAGTTGACTTACATCATAAAATAACCACGAAATCATTATTAGACTATTGGACATTAAAAAAGCTGCAAACATTTTGTTCTGAAACAACACTTTGCCGCCTTTTAAAAATAATATAACTATCAACAGCGTTAGTTGAAAAATGCCGAGAATAGAAGTAATTCTGAGTATTTCCATGGGTTTGATTTTAATTATATAATGTTTTAATAATATGCATCCTTATTATTGATACACAAAACTTGGTTTTACCCTAATATTTTTTTTCAAATTTTGTATATTATTTTACTTTACCCATTTGCCAAAAGCATTCAAAAAGATTGTAATTATCAAATAATGAGAATGATAGTGAGCCTGTAAATAGTTTGATTAGAGCTTAGCAGCAAGAGCAGGGGGGGATGTGTTTATTGGAGAAGTTGGATCTGGAAGCGTTTCTAACCAGGTTTTCAAAATAATACGCTATTCTTCTGACTATGAAGGTGTAAAAGCCTGGATCTTACTCCTGGAGATGCTATAGAAATTAATCCAACTGAGTGTGATTGTACAATTTATGAATAGAATTATAAAACCTGAAGGCATATTTATGGAGCCTGAACTTAGAAATTAAGACTAATGCAAATTCAATTTTAATTCTTGTAACCTGTTGATTATCTTCGGTTAAGCCTTTGAATAAGTACTGGCATAGGTTAAGTGATTAGTTGCCCAATGTTATTGGGTCGCTAATCATCGTGTTTACATAATGGTAATCTCAAAGGCTATGTGATTATAGTCGGCAAGGTATTGAGGCAATTGTATTAAGTAGGCAGATATTAACCAGGAAAGCTAATTGTTTGTACTTATCGATTTTTTACTCATTGTTTAATGACCAGTGACCACTATCTTGCGTCTATTTATCTAAATCAAATGCAATCATACATTAAAATTGCTTATTATTAGCAACTACTAAAACTTTAAAAAATGAAAAACCTATTTTTGGTATTTACGTTTATTGGCATATTCATGTCGTGTTCAATGGAGGTGAAGTCACAGCTCGAAGAGGAGATAATTGGCAGATGGGCATGGAGAGAAACATCGGGTGGCTTTGCAGGTGGTATTACTACTCCTGAAACCACAGGCAACCAAATTACGATTGAATTTACTAAAAGCACCTATAAAAAATACATCAACGGAAAGCTGGATATGGAAATGACTTATCTAATCGAAACAGGCAATTCTATTCGGAAAAAAGGCGAAGCAGATTTAATTATTTATCAAAACAATAAGAAGCAATCCATTGAATTAAAGGAAAATAAGCTGATTTTGTACGATGAATGTTTCGACTGCTTTCAAAATGAATACATTCGGGAAGAAGAAAAAGATTGATCATTTAGTTCTTGAAGGTAAACATTTTTCAATTTAGGTTTAGGATAAACAATACTTATCTTTTGCCAGTCAGGTGGTGAAATTAAACCCTGCTAAAACTTTATTGTATGGCGAAAACTCTTTGCTGAGGCATAGGGTAAATGCAACGTTTTACTTGAAAGCTTCGTACAGGTAATAAAACGAAAATTTAGAAACATGAGAAGGCTATTCTTGGTATTTGCATTTATTGGTATATTATCATCATGTTCAAAGGACGAGGCAACACCAATTAAAACAGAAATAATCGGCAAATGGAACTGGGTACAATCGTCAGGAGGAATTGGGGGTGATACAAGTACGCCCGAAACTACAGGAAATCAAATTACGATTGAATTTACAGAAAGTGTTTATAAAAAGTATATCAATGGAAATTTGGATACAGAAATGCCATACAAAGTTGAAACAGGAAATTCCATCTGGAAAGAAGAAAAAACAGATATTATCATATATGAAGATGATTGGAAGCAATCCATTGAATTAAAGAATAATAAGTTGATTTTATCTGATGAATGTTTTGACTGCTATCAAAACGAATATATTAGGAAAGAAAACTAATATTTTTCTTTTCTCATCACATTATTTGCATCATCATTGCTAGTGTCAAGTCAACTATGATATTTCTGGTGATTAGACAGGTGACAACATCTGTCTGCTGCACTTGTCAGGTGTTGTCACCTGACAAATGAGCCTTGACATGACACTAGAAAAGAAAATCAAGTTTGATAATGCATAAGTCTTTAATATTCATTATCTTTGATTAAGGGTTGTCTCATGGAGCAGAAAGTTACTGTATTAATTTAAATACTACAGTAATTTTATATTTCATACTGGCTTAGTATAATAAATCAGACTTTCAATTTGTTTCGTAAGTTATATGTCGTTCAGTAAATTAGAATAATTTTAGATTTATAAGAGAACACGAAAACACATAACAGAGGAGATTATGAATATCAACTTGCCATCCTGTCATGCTTCAACATTTCTACTGCCTCATTGAGCGAACCGGCACGGGTAACATTACCTGTATTTACAAAGTAAATTTCATCGGCATTGGCAATTGTATTTAACCGGTGCGCAATGATTACTTTGGTTGTAGAAATTGGTAGTTTCTCCAGGATTTCATCCAGTAGTTTTTCAGTTACAGTGTCAATATTGGCTGTAGCTTCATCAAGAATCAGTAGATCTGGTTTTCGTAAAACGGCTCGCATGAATGCAATTAACTGTCTCTGTCCCAGGCTAATGCCGTCACTTGAACTGTCAACTCTTGTTTCCAGTCCTTTATCAAAATGCTGCAAAAGTGTTTCCAGTCCTGCTTCACGAAAGATTTGCGCCAGTTCTCCATTTTTTAATCCCTGGTAGGTTTCGTTGCCATATAATATATTATCCCATATGGTTCCGCTGAACAAATAGGGTTCCTGTAAAATAAAACCAATTCTTTTTACCCTTTCTTGGGGAGGATAGGAGCGAATATCCTTTCCATTTAGCAAAACAGTACCTTGAGTAGGATCATACAAACGAGCAATCAGCGAAGCTGTTGTGGTTTTTCCCCCTCCTGTAGGACCAACAAAAGCATAAGTTTTACCTTTCTCAAGTTTGAAACTGATGTTGTGCAGCACTTTAGTACCGTTTGGATATGAAAACGAAATATCATTAAAAGTAAGCAAGGATGAATCTTCTTTTGAATGACTCTTATTTTCAATTACAGCCATATTGTCTTCCAGCTCCAAAATCTTTCGGATACGATCCCAGGCAGCCAGTGCAAGTTGAAAGTTTGCCCACAGGGATGCCAGCTGTCGTAATGGATTATAAAAGCTGGTTACATATGCTATAAAGCTGATTAACAAACCGATGGTGAACTGACCAGTTGCAATCAGGTAAATACCAAAGGTAAGTACCACCATTTGCCCGATGTTTGAAAAGAGGGTGTATACTGGCATAAACAAGTTGTTGGCAATGCCTGCTTTAACAGCAGTATTATAGTTTTCCTGGTTGGCCTTACCAAATCGTTTTCTGAAATAGTCCCTACGGTTAAAAGCCACCACTACTTTAAAGTTCGCCAAACTTTCTTGTACTTCAGCGCTTAAATTTCCTACGCTTTTCAAATTGGCACCGTTTCGTGCTTTTACCCAGGGCGAAATAAAACGTGTAAATATCCATAAAACTAAAGCAGGCGACAGGGCAGCTGCGCCCAATGGTAAATTGATAGAGAGTAGAAATATAGCAGCACCGATCATCACCAAAATGGCCCTTACAAATTGCATTAGCGATTGTGAGAAAAACTGGTTAATCTTATCCGAGTCGTTATTAATGCGTGAAATTAGGTCGCCTGCTTTGTTTTGATTAAAAAAATCAAGAGGCAGCTCCTGAATCTTGTTAAATACAGAGTTCCTTAGGGTAAATAACATACGTTGCCCTACTGTGCCCATCAATTTGGTTTGGATGTATCCGGCTACCAGCGAAATTAGGTACATCACAAGCAACAATCCGCTGAATATCAGCAATCCATGATATTGCTTGGTCTGCACATAATTGTCGATAGTATGACCAATGATAATAGGGCCCAAAAGACTAAGCAGTGCAGTAATTGACATGGCAATAAAGGCCGTAAGAAGCACTTTTTTCTGTTCCACCATATGAAAAACAAGCGCTTTAAGCGATTTGAAGGTGGATTTCTTTTTGCCTGTATCTTCAGTGATGGTATTAAGATTGTAATTCATAGTGACTTGTGCTTAATTGAGAATTGTAAATCTGAACATATTCGGGGCTGTTTTCAAGTAGCTCATTGTGCTTGCCTGTTGCTACCACTTCTCCTTCCATGAGTAACACAATCTGCCCAAAATCCTTAACCGGACCTATTTTCTGAGTGACTGATATAAGTGTCAAATCCGGATAATTGTTCATTACATTGTTTAGAATTCGTTTTTCAGTTTGCCGATCTACCCGGGCGGTAAAATCATCCAGCAATAGTATTTTTGGATTTAAAGCAAGTGCCCTGGCAAGCATAATCCGTTGTTTTTGTCCTCCAGAAAGGCTTGTACCACGCTCCGACACAACTGTATCCAACTTTTTGGGCAAAGTATTTACAAACTCTGTTAATTCAGCTGTTTGTAGGGCTTTTGCAAGCGATTCGTCAGTAACCGTATCACTAAAAGCAATATTTTCGCGTAAACTCAGGTTAAACAGTACACTATCCTGAAATACAAAACCTATCTGGTTGTGGAAGAGTTCCTTTTTATAGTCATCAAGTGGGATACCATCAAACAAAACTTCTCCTGATGCTGGTTTAATAAGTCCTGTCAGTAAATAAAGGAGTTGACTCTTACCTGCTGCTGTCGGACCAATTATAGCTGTTTGTGAGCCTTTTCTTATGGAAATTGAAACCGCTTTAAGAGCTGGCTTTTCATCATAATAAACCGAAACATTTTTTAATTCAACTGTGCCTTTCAGTGGTTGATCATGTGTTCCTTTTTCATCTGTTTCAGGAGCTTTTAATACCTTGTCAATACGTTCGTAAGATGCTGATGCCTGTGCAATTACATTACTCATAAACCCAATCATGATAATGGGGAAAATCAGGATGGTAACATAACTGTTAAAGGCCGCAAAATCACCCAGCGACATGGTTCCTTCAATCACAAAATGTCCTCCGAGAGCCAGAATGGTTAAAGTAGCCAGATTGGCAACAAAGGTGATAATTGGGATTAACGTAGCAAACAAAGTTAAGATGGAGATTCCCAGGTCTTTAGCTTCAGTATTTGCCTCTAGAAATTTACGGTATTCCTGTTGCTGCGAATTGATAACACGGATGATAGCAGCACCCAGAATACTTTCATTAATGATGCGGTTGAGCCAATCTACCACTTCTCTTGCTCTTTTAAACAGCACTCTCACCTTTTTTAGAACAAAGTAGAAGGTCAGCATCATTATAGGTATCATTCCGATTACCGGTACGGCCAGTTTTACATTGATGGTCAGTAATAAGATGCAGGTACCAATAATTACAAAAGCTGAAGAAATAATTGTGGTTACTGCCATAGAAACAAACATCTTGACCGAATCCATATCGGATGTTAAATTGGTCAGAAGCTTCGAAGGATTCGCTTTTTGGATAAATGAAAAGCTCTGCATCGAAATCTTATCTGAAAGTTTCTTGCGCAAATCAAATGCGACCCTTTCCGAGGCATATGTCTGCATGATCTGCTGCAAATAGCTAAAGATAAATATCACCACGCTGGCAATCAGAAATTCAATAATTATTGTTTTTAGAATGTAACGACCATCTGTAAACGAATCAATACCATGAGATATGATTTTGGGAATGACCAGGTTAACCCCGTTTCCGATTAAAGTAAAAATGACCAGAACCACTACCATTCCTCTATAAGGTTTTAGCAGTGCAAATAGGTTAGGCTTGTCCTTTTTTACTTTGGTGTTGTTTGTTTTTTTATTCATTTTTCTGTTAAACTTGAACATGCTAAGGAAGCACAATCCTGTTAATTATGCATGAAATTATCGATAAAACATCAGTTTTTGTGTGAAATTGGTGTATCTAATCTGGTAAAACTATGGCTCAGCTTCTTTTCTTACTGCTTTACCCGAAAGTATTATTTGTAGATAAGTTAGAATTTTGTCAATAGTTTAACCAGATAGAATCATTTAATGTGTTTGTTTTGGTTTAATTTAAGATTGGCTCGTTTTCATGGAGTCAATAATTATTAACTGATGTTTCCCAAGTCAGATTTATGAATAAAAGATTATGCGTTATTGCAGGTAGAGCGATTGGCCTCATGGAAAACCTTTTTCAGCTTGCAATCAAGCCTTAGTAAGACCGGGAAGCTGAGAACTTGTTCGAAGATCACCCGGCCGCACTCAGGCTTGATAAGAGATGGAGAAGGGTTTCCATGCAGCCTTGACCTTTTTACTCGCTCTTTCAGAGCTATGTAAGAACGGTTTCGCCTAAGTTACTTCGTTTTTGGGGCAACCGGAACAAAGTGGAGCTCATGAACGAAGTGAATAACCAAAAAATGAAGACCTGATTCAACTCTGAAGTTGAAAACAAAGTTAAACGTTACATAATAGTAATTATAAACTGCTGATTATCAGACTTTATTTTTGATGGTGATAATATAAGTAACTGTTGTTCTGAAATCTACAAAACATGGGAAATGTCAGTTATTAATTGCTTGAATATGAGATTGCTTCTGTCCACTTATAGAAATGCATGTTACCGGACTCATCTTTTTAAAATTTGTTTTAATATTCTTTAAACCAGCCTCTGCGTATTGCATTCTTGTTTTTTTTGCCACTTCCTTCACTTCGTCTTCAGTTTTGGTCCATCGTGGTTGAAAAACCATTAATAATTGTCCTTCGGGTTTAAGAAGCTTTACAAGTTCGCTAAACTCTTCAACAGGATTTTTCCAAAAGAAGTGAACATTGCTGCCATATATGGTATCAAAGTGATTATCAGGATATTCTAGATCCCAGATAGTTCCCTGTTCCAGCTTTACCTTTTTATTCTCAATGTGTTTTTTATTTCTTTTGGTGGCCTGTTTTAGCATTATTTCGGAATGGTCGATACCGGCAATAGACCCTGAAGTCAAGTGATTGGCAATTTTGTTTAAAGTTACCCCAGGACCATATCCAATTTCAAGTAACTTATCTTGTGGTTTTAACCGCAAATTATCAAAAGTCCAGTTTGTTCTTTCCTTATTTTTTATTGACAATATCCAGCCAACTAGATGTCCTAAAACTCCTGAGGGTTTCCGAAACTGCTTAAAAATGTTTTGTTTAAGTCCCATAAATTAAGATGTTTTGTTGATTGATACATTCACAAAATGGTTTTAAACCAATTCATTTATTCACACTGTTCTTTTTGCTCAGTTTCTTTTTCATCGCAATGGTGATGCCATGAATAACGCATGTCTCTCATCTTTTTCAAAAACTCTTTTCTTTGTTCAGGTGACATTTTCGATATTTTCTCATGGAAACTTGATTTCCATGGATTGTATCGCCAATGACTGTTATGACGATTCATACCAAAAAGTAGTTTGGATAAAACAAGCAATCCGAGTGCCTGCCAAAATGTGATAGTTGGTAGACTAAAGATTACAGGCATCAATACATTCCACAATAGCATCACAAGTGCACTAAATGCGGCCACGGCAATTAAAATTACCGGACCAATAAAGTATCTTCTTCGTTTGTAAGATAAAGTTTTCATTATTAACTGTTTAAAAGTTTATTAATTCATCATATAAAATTCTGAGTCTTTCTCTCAGGAGTAGCACAGCATATCGTTTTCTTGAAATAAGTGTATTAACAGGTAAACCTGTCATTTCAGAAATTTCATTAAACGATAATCCCTGGAATTCTGTCATTTCAAAAACCTCTCGTTGTTCATCAGGTATTAGTTTCAACGTATTTTCAAGCTCTTCCATCACCAGAGAACGCAGATACATGGTTTCAGGAGAATCGTTATCGTCTTCAAAAAGTTCACCAATGGCTTCAATTTCAGGATCTTCATCTTCTTCGAGAAACAAGTCACCTAAAAAGTAAGGCTTCTTTTTTCGGTACAAATCTGTAATCCTGTTTCGGGCAACCGTAAATAACCACGATGTTAATTGATCAATTGGTTTTAATAAATGATCCGCTTCGGCCAACTGATAAAACACTTCCTGGAGAATATCCTCAGCATCTTCAGTTCGAACCACCCGGTTTCGAATGAATCCAATGAGCCTTTTACTGTATTGTTTAACTATTTCAGATATATTTCGGTTTTGTGCCACAGATATTTCCATTACTGCTTTCAATTGGTCTCTATTGGGGTAGACGAATGGAAGCAACGAATATTTTAAACTTTTTCAATTTTTTTTGAAAATTCTTTGCAAGGTAAGAATAAAGTGAGGGAATAATGGGTTTCCAGACCTGTATGTTCAATATTTTTAACTTAAACATTATTAGTGATTTAATTGATAAATGTTGTTTTTGTGACAGTCCTTTGAGAATTATTTACGAACTTTGGACGAAAGAGAGATAATGAAATTAAAAACCAGACTATGAAAGAGAAGTTATTTGTTATTTTACTAATTGTAGCCATCATGTTTTCATCATGCAGGTATGATCATTTAGAACCCGATCCTCTTGATCCTGACCTGGCAGAAAAGGCTTTGGTAGATAGGTTTAGTGCTGATGCAGGCACTTTGTTTGTAAGAGATGAAAACAATGGATTACCTTCGGCTAATGAACCTATTGATTTTGACCAGGAACCATTTATTACCAAAGGATTAGGGCCCAATGGTGAAAAAGTACAATATTATAATTTCGATGTAATGCCAATAAGGTCGGCACCCATTTATGTGTTTTTTAGGGAAGGAGAGGAAACACCTGTTGCCGGACAATTAAATGTTGTTGATGTGAAGCCAGGTGACGGTGCATACTGCGATTTTTGGCATGTTCATAAAGTCACTGTTCCTTCTGGTTACGATGCAAATGCTATAACCAGTCTGCAAAAGTTGTTAGATGGCGGATATCCAATTAAGCGAACTAACTTAATAGTCAATTGCCCTATTGTTCCTGACGGTTCAACAGCAACTAAGAGATATAAACCTGAAAACGGAAATGGTTTAATTAGAGGATGGTACAAAGATAAGATTGTTTATTATTTTGACTTTTCAGAGAAAGCACTTACAGCAACGTTACCTCCTAATGGATACTTAAATGTACCTCTGTCAGGTATTTTGGTAACTTTCAATATTAATCCAGATATAAATGGTGGTGGACCACCATCTGGCTTTGTGACCGAAACAGGTACAGTTCAGACTCATAATGTTGTAGAAACTTTGCCAGAGGATGATGGTTATTCCCCTTTCTGGAGTGTGAGTGTGTATGATAATGCTGATTTTGATTCAGTAAGTGATTGGGCAAGCGCTTCAAGTGCCAATATTTTAGCAAATGGAGCGGCTTTTGTTAATTGTCCGGTTGTAGTTGTTGAGTGAATTTGTTGATATTCTCCAGACTTTTCTGGCTTTCAAACTCCTATGAGGCATGTTTGTAAACTGTCAGTGTTAATAATCTCTAGTGTTATGTCAAGGCTAATTTGGGGCTGTATCAAAAGTCTAATTCAATGCAATTTCACTTTCATTTCAACAACAAAAGAGCGTATTTCAACAAGATTGAAAGCAGATTGATTGGATTGATGCAAGGCAAGATTGAAAGAAAAATTTATAGCAAAACTAGTTTTGATACAGCCCCAAGTGCACCAGCCAGGTGTTGTCACCTGGCTAATTACCAGAAATATCATACTTGACTTAACACTAGTGTCATGTCAAATGTCAGATTTCTGGTAAAGTCATTAGACATTAGTCACTGGTTATTAATGACAAATGACTAGTGACCAATGACTTATGATTGTTGAAAATATGCTGTATATTAAAATAATACCTGAAATATCATACTTGACTTGACACTAGTAGATTGCAAAACATAATTTTCAAGTATTTTGTACAGCAAAGCACAAAAGCAAATTCAATCTCAGTTTCAATAATTTTCTAAATTATGTTGCTGAATGGACTCACACGTTTTTTATAATTAAATTGTTTTCAAATCTTTAATTTATTGATTTTAAGTTAATAATACTAATTAACTGGTGTCAGGTCAAGTATGATATTTTGGGTAAAATGATAAAAGACCTCGGATGTTTTTAGCTAAAACATATTTATTTGGGGTTATAGTAATAGTTTTCACGGTTAAACATCCAATGTCTTCCAAAAATTTGACATTTGACATAACATTTAGTGGCTAAGACCTAATTTGAAACAAATGAGACTGTCCACATTCATAATTAGTAAAAACATATTATCTTTGAGCCAATAAACCTTTTTGTTGTTCACTTTAAAATCAAACATAATGGATAAAAAACTAATCCGCTGGACAGGTATTGGATTAATAGCTGTTGCTGTAATAGTACTTGGTGTCTACTTTCTAAAGGGCGAGGAAAAAGCAAAGTTCAAAACAGTTGACCCGGGATTTAGCGAATTTGTGGCTGCTATTCCTTCGGGGTTTTTATCTGCAAGCAATTCCATAAAAATTATTCTGGTTGAACCTTTTGAGAATTACGAGAGCTTTTCGCAGGACAAGCTGACTGATATGTTTTCTTTTTCTCCAGGTGTTTCAGGTTCCGCTAGATTTATTAATCCGACTACCATAGAGTTTTTCCCTAATGAAAAACTGGAATCGGGACAATTGTATACCGTAAACTTTGAATTGGGCGACCTGATTTCGGTTCCTGGTAAGTTTGAAACCTTAACGTTTGATTTTCAGGTAATAAAGCAGGTGTTTAGCATTCGTTCCGAAGGCTTATCAACTGTTGAGAGTAATAACAAAATGTATTCGTTTCAGGGATCCTTTATTGCGGTTGACAATATTACCAATGAAGAAGTTGAAAAAATTGTCAAAGCTGAATTGAGTGGAAAAGATCTTAAGATTCAATGGGTTCATGGAGAAAATAGCAAGGAGCATGCTTTTAAAATTGAAAACATTGAACGAAAAGACAAGGCTCAGGAACTTGAAATAAACTGGAACGGAAAGGAAATAGGAGTAGATACGGAAGGGGAGTTCACCGAAGAGATTGTAGCACTAGGTGATTTTAAAGTCACAAAAGTATCAGTGGTTCAGTTACCCGAACAATATGTTAAAATTGAATTTTCCGATCCTATTGAGCCTAATCAGGATTTACGAGGTTTAATAAAAGCAGGTACCTATGCAAAACTCAAATACCTGGTACATGCCAACTCAATAAAGGCCTATCCATCAGAACAATTAGAAGGAAAACAGACACTTGCTGTCTCAAAAGGCATCAAAAGTGTTTTTGGTTATAAACTAAAGAATGAATTTGAAGAAGATATTTCTTTTACTGCAGAAAAACCGGCTGTTGAGTTTATTGGAAAGGGAAGTATTCTGCCGAGTTCCGATGGTTTAATTGTTCCGTTTAAATCAGTGAGTTTGAATGCGATTGATGTGACCATTATCAAGATTTTTGAAGACAATATCCCACAGTTCCTTCAGGTAAATGATTTGGACGGAATGCGTGAATTAAAACGTGTAGGAAGAAAAATTCACAAAGAAAAGGTGAACCTTCAGTCAGATAAATTTATTGATTATTCACAATGGAATACCTTTTATATTGATTTGGGCAAAATGATTAATGCAGATCCTGGTGCTTTGTACAGGGTTAAACTTTCTTTCAGAAAATCTTATTCAACTTATGGATGCGACA
Organism: Bacteroidales bacterium; assembly: GCA_050296515.1. Lineage (GTDB taxonomy): Bacteria > Bacteroidota > Bacteroidia > Bacteroidales > NBLH01 > NBLH01. Next base: position 29,676 of record JBNKRJ010000052.1, read on the forward strand.
AAGATACAGATGAAGAAGATGATACCCAAAGCATTGCCGATTTGGACGATAACTGGGATGAAGAAGAAGCAGACGAAAGCAGCTGGGACAACGATTATTACTACGATTATGATTATGACTACAGTAATCGTGAAAACCCTTGTCATAAAGACTATTACAGAGATAATAGGTTTCCTGAAAGAAATATTATAGCTTCTAATTTCGGCATCATTGCCAAAACAGACAAAAATAACCGGGTAAATGTTTTTGTTTCGGATATAAGAACAACTGAGCCAATCTCAGGAATTGAAGTAGAGGTGTTAAATTACCAGCAGCAGGTAATTGGAAAAGGCAAAACTGATGGCGATGGCCATGTAAGTATCGAAGCCAGTCAGAAGCCTTATATTGTACTGGCTAAAAAGAATAAAGACAGGGGATACCTGAGATTAAACGGTGGCTCAGCGTTATCATTGAGCATGTTTGATGTAAGCGGTACAGAAAACAAAAAAGGCATTAAAGGTTTTATTTATGGTGAACGTGGTGTTTGGCGCCCGGGTGATACTCTGCATTTAACTTTTATACTGGAAGATAAGGACAATGTATTGCCAGCTGCACATCCTGTGGTATTGGAAGTTACTGATGCCCAGGGAAATCTTGAAAAGAGAATGGTGAAAACGAGTGGAGTAGGAGGGTTTTATTATTTTAAAGTACCTACATCCGAAGATGTTAATACAGGGAACTGGCTGGCAAAAGTAACTGTTGGTGGTGCTGAATTTACCAAAAGCCTGAAAGTTGAAACAATTAAGCCAAACCGGTTAAAGATTAATCTTGATTTTGGAACAACCAAGCAACTATCAGTAGCTGAACCTATTAAAGGTAATTTAAACGTAAGATGGTTGCACGGAGCCATTGCACGAAACCTTGAATCAAAAATTCAGTTGACTTTTAACCCAATGAAAACGGTGTTTGATAAATACCGCGATTATATTTTTGATGATCCTGCTTCTGGTTTCAGTCCCGAAAGCCAGATGATATTCGATGGACGGGTAGATGCAGAAGGAAATGCAGACTTTAGTGCTTCGGTCGATCTGGAAAACGAAGCACCTGGAATGTTGCAGGCACATTTTATTACAAAAGCGTACGAAGAAGGTGGTGACTTTAGTATTGATCATTATACTATGCCATTTGCCCCTTATAAAACCTTTGTCGGGATAAAAACTCCGAAAGGGGACAAGGCGCGAGGAATGCTTTTGACCGATACAAAACACAAGATTGATATTGCTACAGTTGATTACAAAGGCAACCCGGTTTCACGGAGTGGTGTGGATGTGAAAGTTTATAAACTGGATTGGAAATGGTGGTGGCAGACTTCTGAGGAAAACCTTGCTTATTATATTGGCCAGAGTTACAACAATGCCATTCAGGAGGAAGATATTTCAACCACTAATGGCCACGGCACGTTTGAATTTGAGATAAAGTATCCTGCATGGGGAAGGTACCTGATTCGTGCTACCGACAATTCAGGGCACAGCACAGGAAAAATTGTTTATGTCGACTGGCCTGGCTGGGCAGGAAGGGCTCAAAAAGATGGTGCAGGTGGTGCATCAGTACTTTCAGTAACTACTGATAAAAACAATTATACAACCGGTGAAACGGCAAAATTAACTATTCCTGCAACTGCTGAAGGTCGAGCTTTGGTTTCAATTGAAAAAGGTTCAAAAGTATTGAAGCAATTCTGGGTCGAATTATCTAAAAATGAACAGGTTGTAGATGTAGACATTACTGAGGAAATGGCACCAAATGTATTCTTGAATGTAATGCTGTTGCAACCTCATAAGCATTCTGAGAATGACTTGCCAATTCGCTTATACGGATACACCCCAATTTTGGTAGAAAACCCAAAGACCGTTTTGAAACCAAAAATAAAAATGCCGGACGAGCTGGAGTCTGAAGGAACTTTTACCATTGAAGTGGAGGAAGAAAACGACAAACCAATGGTTTATTCCGTTGCTATTGTTGATGAAGGTTTACTTGATTTGACAAGATTCCAGACACCAAATCCTTGGGGAACTTTCTATGCAAAAGAAGCTTTGGGTATTAAGACCTGGGATGTTTTTGATGATGTAATTGGTGCTTACGGCGGAAAACTTGAACAGGTATTTGCTATTGGTGGAGACGAAGGTTTGGGAAAGAATGGAAAAAAATCATCGAATCGCTTTGAGCCTGTGGTAATGTATTTAGGACCGTTTGAATTGAAAGGTGGAAAGTCAAGAAAACATACCGTAAAATTGCCTAAGTACGTAGGTTCGGTCCGAACAATGGTGGTTGCCGGTAAAGATGGTGCCTACGGAATCACTGATAAAGCTACACCTGTAAAGAAACCATTAATGATACTGGCTACTTTGCCTCGAAAATTGTCTCCGGGTGAAAAGTTAAATCTTCCTGTAACTGTATTTTCAATGGATAAAAATCTAAAGAATGTACAGGTAAAAGTAGAAGCGACAGACATATTTAAGCTTTCATCAACCAGTAAAACAGTAAGTTTCAGTAAACCAGGTGATAAAGACATTACTTTTGATATCGAAGTCGCCAGGCGATTGGGAAAAGGAAAGGTAAGAGTATTTGCAAAGGCTGGTTCCTACGAAGCGGATTACGAAATAAACATTGATATTATTAATCCAAACGAACCTGTCACTACGGTAATTGATACCGTTCTTGAAGCGGGAGCAAACTGGCAAACTGCATTTGAATTGCCAGGAATTATTGGTTCCAACAAGGCTGTTCTGGAAGTTTCAAACGTGCCTCCAATCGATTTAGGCAAGCGGTTGAATTACCTGATAATGTACCCTCATGGATGTGTTGAGCAGACTACTTCATCTGTATTTCCACAATTATTCCTTGATAAACTGACTGATTTAAATAAGGAACAGCGAAAAGTGATTGAAAAGAATGTAAAGGCAGGAATTGATCGTTTATCTTCTTTTCAGTTGTCTGATGGTGGTTTGGGTTATTGGCCGGGAGCTCAATATTCCGATGACTGGGGAACCAGCTATGCAGGTCATTTTATGTTCGAAGCTGAGAAACAGGGATATGATCTTCCATCAGGGTTTAAAGCAAATTGGATTAAATACCAGCGAAAAAGGGCACAAAACTGGACTGATAATAATTACAATGCGCAATATCAGCAGGTATACCGATTGTACACACTTGCTGTTGCAGGCAAAGCTGAAATAAGTGCCATGAACCGGTTAAAAGAACTCAAAAACTTATCGGTACAAACTAAATGGAGGCTTGCAGCTACTTATGCCATTGCCGGGCAACCTGAAATTGCAAAAGAATTAATAGCTGATGCAGGTACTGAGGTAAAAGAATACAAGGAGTTGGGCAATACTTTTGGTAATGACCTGAGGGATAAGGCCATGATATTAGAAGCAATGGTATTGCTTGACAAGAAAACGGAGGGAGTGAAGTTGCTTCAACAAATCTCCTCCGCCTTGGCTGAAGAAAACTGGATGAGTACCCAAACGATTTCTTACTGTTTGATAGCTGCATCGAAATATGCAGGCAAACAAAACGAAAGCCTAAAGTACAGTTACACAGCGGGTTCTAAAAAAGAAAAGGTGGAAACAAATACACCTGTTTCGCAGAAAGAAATTAATGTTGAAGGCAAAACCAAAGGAGCTCTCAGCGTTAACAATACTGGTAAAGACATGCTGTATGTTCGGGTAATATTAACAGGGATACCCGAAATGGGCAAAGAAACTTCGTCATCAAGTAACCTGAATGTAAATGTAAGCTATACTGATTTAAAAGGTAAGACGATTAATGAATCAAAGGCGCAGCAGGGTGAACAGGTATTGATTAAGGTGAAAGTCAAAAATATCGGAGTAACTGGTAAATACGAAAATCTGGCATTAACAATACCAGTGCCATCAGGTTGGGAAATAGAGAATGCCCGATTATTTGATATGCAGGCTTCTTATAGTGGCGATGTACCTGATTATATTGATATTAGAGATGACAGGGCTCATTTGTATTTCGACCTGGCCCAGGAAGCTACCAAGGAATTTAACATTCTGTGTAACATCTCTTTCCTTGGAGACTACTATTTACCAACCATTTATTGCGAGGCGATGTATGACAAACGAATTTCAGCAAGCGTTGCTGGTAAGTGGGTAAGAGTAGTTAGATAATAAACTATAAAAAAGTTATTGGCTATTAGTCATTAAGTCATTGGTCATTAAAGTCGTGGTTTTAATGACCAATGACAGGTGACTAATGACTATTTAAAATAGCTTGTTGATACATTTCTAAATGTCAGTTTTTTCATTGCAATCTTTAAAAAAAGCTTTAATAAATCTTTTACAAAAGCTATCATTAAAATACAAAATATACTTAGGCATTGCTACAAGCTTAATCGTTTGGTTTTGGTTGTGCCTTCCGTCTACCTTGTTTAATGATCCTTATTCCACTGTTATTGTTGACAAAAACAGTGCTCTACTCGGGGCAAAAATTGCTGATGATAAACAGTGGAGGTTTCCTCAACTAGATAGTGTTCCCAAAAAATTTAAAACCTGCATTATTGAGTTTGAAGACAGGCATTTTTATCATCACCCAGGAGTCAATCTGTTTTCAATAATTAGGTCCCTAAAAGAAAATATAAAAGCAGGAGAGGTGGTGCAGGGAGGAAGTACCATTACCATGCAATGTATTCGCCTTTCAAGAAAAGGAAAATCAAGAACTTACAGGGAGAAACTTGTTGAAATGATACTGGCTGTGAGGTTGGAACTTTCCTACTCAAAAGAGGAAATATTAAACATGTATGCTTCGCATGCTCCATTTGGAGGAAACATTGTAGGGCTGGAAGCAGCAGCATGGCGTTATTATGGTCGATCACCCTTTCAGCTATCATGGGCCGAGGCAGCTACTTTAGCTGTATTACCTAATGCGCCATCGTTAATACATCCCGGGAAAAACAGGGAGAAGTTGTTAGAAAAGAGAAATCGTTTGCTAAAGTCACTTTTTGAAGATGAAAAAATAGACGAGGAAACACTTCAACTGGCTTTGCTGGAACCAATTCCTGACAAACCCCACTCATTGCCTCAAAGTGCTTATCATTTGCTGATGAGGATGGATCGCAAACACATGAACAATACAATTCACAAAACAACCATTGATAATGAATTACAAAAGAAGGTGCTTCGAATAGTCAAACGACATCATCAAACCTTAAAAACTAATGAAGTACGGAATGCTGCAGCTATAGTTATTGAGATAGAAACAGGTAATGTACTGGCTTATGTTGGCAATGTAGGAACAAAAGGTTTTGGTGATCATGTGGATATTTTAACATCACCACGAAGTACCGGAAGTATTCTGAAGCCCTTTTTATATGCATGCATGAACGATGCCGGTGAAATTCTGCCAACGATGCTGGTAGCAGACATCCCAACTCAACTGCAAGGCTTTTCGCCTGAAAATTATGACAAAAACTTTGATGGTGCTGTTCCGGCTAAAAGGGCACTGGCGCGTTCGTTAAATATTCCGGCAGTGCAAATGCTTAAAAAGTATGGTTATGTTCGTTTTAAGCAACAATTGACTGATTTGGGAATGACCACTTTAAATCACGATGCCGGACATTATGGCCTGGCACTGATTTTAGGCGGGGCAGAAGGAAGCTTGTGGGACATTGCAGGAATGTATGCTTCCTGTTCAAGAGTTCTGAATCATTATACTTTGTATAATGGTAAGTACAATGCAGAAGATATTCATGCTCCCAACTTAATTGCTAATATTAAAGAAAAAGAAGTCAGTTTATCTTCAGGTTCGGTGGTATCTGCTGCCGGAGTATGGCTTACCTACCAGGCCTTGCTTGAAGTAAACCGTCCCGAAGAGGATGGCAATTGGGAGGCATTTAGCTCTTCGCAGCGCATTGCATGGAAAACCGGTACAAGTTTTGGTTACAGGGATGCTTGGGCAGTGGGGACTACTTCAAAATATGTAGTAGGTGTATGGTGTGGTAATGCTGATGGCGAAGGCAGACCAGGATTAGTAGGAGTGAAGGCGGCAGCACCAATTATGTTCGATATTTTTAATCTTTTACCAAAATCAGCATGGTTTGATCCTCCCTATGATGAAATGAGAGAGATAGCAGTTTGCAGACAAAGTGGTCACAGAAAGGGTCAGTATTGTACAGAAACTGATTCTATTTGGGTGCATCAAAATGGATTGCGGGTGTCAGCCTGTCCATATCATAAATTAGTTCATTTGGATAAAACACAAACCTGGCAGGTGTCTTCAAAATGTGAGTCAGCATCTGAAATGGTGCATATACCATGGTTTGTGCTTCCTCCGGTACAGGAATGGTACTATAAGCGAAAGAATCCGTTTTATAAAACCCTGCCACCTTACAGGAGCGATTGTATTGAAGCAAAGAGAAGCAGTGTGATGGACTTTATTTTTCCCAAATACAATTCAAGAGTTTATATACCGACAGAATTGAACAATCAAAAAGGGGAAGTGGTGCTGGAAGCTGCCCATCGTAATAAAAATGCAACAATCTACTGGCATTTAGACGGTATATTTATCGGTACCACCACCGATGTGCATCAAATGGCAGTGAGCCCAAACTATGGGAAACACACGGTTGTAATAGTTGATGATGATGCCAATTCAGTTTCAAGGAGCTTTGAAGTGGTGAGTGAGTAAGGAGATTTAGCTCTCTGTAAAGTTTTGTTTACGTGATACTTACATGAACTCATATGATCATTATAGATAGAATGATTTTACTTTAAGGAAGTTGGAACTGCTGCTTTCTTTTTTAATCATTAACTCCAAACATAATAAAATTATGAGCACAAAGAAAGCCTTAACGGGATTTGTGTATATTAAAGTCTAATCATTTTGAATGACATCTACTTCATTGCAAATTCTTTTTTGTATATGGCTGGTGAAATGTTGGCTATCTGCTTAAAAATTCTTGAAAAATGATAACGATCAGCAAAGCCTGTTCTAATAGCTATTTCATCTATAGATAAATTAGAGTGATGCAATAATATACAAGCTTTATCTATTCGTTTTTTCTTAACATATTTTTGAGGATAAACACCTAGCTCTTCATTAAATAATCTTGAAAATGAATTGGTTGCCATATTAGTTACTTGAGCCAAAACTGTATTATTAAGGTTCCCATTCACATTATTTTCAATATAATTTAAAACATCCAATATTCTAGAATCTTTGGATACTAATTCCCAACTCTTTTGAGGCAAATCCACTAATAAATCATTAATTAGCGATTGTATAGTTAAACTAGTGTAAAAGCTAAATCTAGAGTGTTCGTAATTAAGATGCCTTTTTATAATCATCAATTTGTCTTTTAAATGATCTGTTAACTCATAAACAAAAATATCTGGAGAAACTCTATCATATGGCATTCCAAGATTAAAATGGATAAATAAATGAAGAATACTTTGCTGCTCTATCGCTTTACTTTCCGGAAAATCAGAATTAATTCGCCCTCCTTTTATTGAATAACCGGTATCTGGAATTGTGTGATTATATAAACGCGTGGCATAAGATGTGTTTGGAGCAATCATTATTATTTTGTTGGGTGTTAAAGCATACTCCTTGCCATTGTACAGTATTACTGCACCGCTATAACTATTATGGTAAACACGCCAATACGGAAAAGACAGCTCCTTAAATTCCCATTGCTGAAGCCACCAATACCTACAACAATGCAATTGCATATTAAAACTCGGAAAAAGTTGCAATACGTCAGATGGATCTCCTTTGTCGGGTATTTTTTGATAGATGTTCATACGCCACAATGTTTAAAACAGATACAAATCTAATAATATTGAGCATTTTCTACTCCGTTAAAGAAGTGCAAATTTGTTTAAAATTAAAGGTAGAACATATAAAATAATAAAAATGGCAAATAGATTAATTGGAGACCTACCAAAGGTTGGTATCAGACCTGTAATTGATGGTAGAGAAAACGGTGTGAGAGAATCGTTAGAGTCTCAGGTAATGAAGCTTGCAGAAGCGGCAGCCAAATTTATTGAAACCAACTTAAGGTTTCCAAGTGGCGAAAAAGTTGAGTGTGTTATAGCTGATACATGTATTGGCGGAGTTGCTGAAGCTGCTATGTGTTCTAATAAATTTAAGAAAGAGGGTGTTGCTGTTTCCTTAACAGTAACGCCATGTTGGTGCTACGGAACTGAGGTAATGGATACAGATCCTTTAATACCAAAAGCTGTTTGGGGATTTAATGGAACGGAACGTCCGGGGGCTGTTTATTTAGCCGCTGCTTTGGCCGGATATACGCAAAAAGGACTACCTGCTTTTGGTATTTATGGGCGCAATGTTCAAGACGCAGGTGATACTAATATTCCTGAAGATGTTCAGGAAAAACTATTAGCTTTTGTGAAATCAGCACTTGCGGTAGGACAAATGAATGGAAAGTCATACTTGTCAATTGGCTATAGTTCAATGGGCATTGCAGGATCAATGGTAGACCATAATTTCTTTCAGGATTATTTAGGAATTCGAACTGAATTTGTGGAGTCTGTTGAAATTCTTCGCAGAATTGATGAAGAAATATTTGACAAGGATGAGTATGAAAAAGCATTGGCCTGGACTAAGGAAAATTGCAAAGAAGGAGAAGACAGAAATAAACCTGAAGTTCAGGTTGATTCAGCTCGCAAAGAGTTGGAATGGGAGACCGTTGTTAAAATGACACTCATTTGTCGCGATATGATGGTGGGTAACCAAAAGGTAATTGATAAAGGGTATTACGAAGAAGGCTTAGGCAGAAATGCTATTTTGGGAGGTTTCCAAGGTCAACGTCAATGGACCGATTATATGCCAAATGCCGATTTTACAGAGGCGATACTTAACTCTTCTTTTGATTGGAATGGTATTCGTCAAGCTTTTATTTTCGCAACTGAAAACGATAGTCTCAATGGTGTATCAATGTTATTTGGACATTTGCTTACAAATACATCGCAAATTTTTTCAGATGTAAGAACCTATTGGAGTTCTGATGCCGTAAAACGTGTTACTGGCGAAGATTTAAAAGGCAAAGCAAAAGACGGGGTTATTCATTTAATTAACTCCGGATCAACAACTTTAGATGCAACTGCACAACAAAAAGATGCTAAAGGTAACCCGGCAATGAAACCTTATTGGGAAATTTCAGCCGATGAAGCACAAAAATGTTTAGATAACACCTTATGGCCGCAGGCTGATAGAGGTTACTTTCGTGGTGGAGGTTATTCTTCACAATTTAAAACCGCAGGCGAAATGCCCGTTACTATGTGTCGTTTAAATATGGTTAAAGGAATAGGACCTGTATTACAAATTGCTGAAGGATGGACTGTTGAATTACCTGAAAATATACATTCGGTATTAGATGAAAGAACTAATCCTACATGGCCTACAACGTGGTTTGTGCCACGAACAAATGGTACAGGTGCTTTTAAAGATGTATATTCTGTAATGGCAAATTGGGGAGCAAACCATGGTGCAATAAGTTATGGGCATATTGGTGCCGACTTAATTACACTAGCCTCTATGTTGCGCATTCCTGTAAATATGCACAATGTAGCTGATGATAAAATATTCCGCCCAAGCGCATGGGCCTCCTTCGGAGTGGAAAAAGAAGGCTCTGATTACAGAGCTTGTGCTAATTATGGTCCTCTTTATGGTAAAAAATAATTGAATTGATAGTTTCAGTTTATTTGACATTGTGTGCTTTTTGTAAAATACATTAAGTACACTTGTCTTTTTTAATTAAAATATGAACGAGAAAGATATAGCTATAGTTTTTGATTGTGGTGCCACAAACGTGAGAGTAATTGCTATGGACAAATCAGGGCAAATACTGGCTTCTCATTCGCTACCCAATGAAACAGATGAGGATCCAAACTTTTTAGGTGGAAGGATTTGGGACATAGAAAAACTATGGAATAAATTATGCATAGCTTCTAAAAATGTAACTTCAAAAATAGACATAAAACGTATTGCTGGTGTAACAGTTACTACTTTTGGTGTTGATGGTACTTTTTTAGATGAAAAAGGAAATTTACTATACCCGGTTATTTCATGGCAATGTGAACGCACATCTGCAATAATGAATAATATAGAAAAGTACATTCCTCTAAAAAAACTCTATGCTATTAGTGGTGTTTATCCCTATGCCTTTAACACTATTAATAAATTAATTTGGTTCAAAGAAAATAAACCAGAAATTATTGATCAAGCAAATCGTTTTATTTTCATTCCATCTATATTAATAAATAAGCTTTCTGGTGTATTTCAAAACGATGCTACAATGTTAGGAACCACCATGATGGGCGATATTAGTAGGCGTAATTTTTCAGATGAAATTTTAAACTCCATAGGGGTAAATAAAGAAATATTTGGCTCTATTGGAGAACCTGGCGATAAAGCAGGTCATGTTAATAATAAAGCTTCACTAGCCACTGGCTTACCAGAAGAAACTCCTGTATTTTTAACCGGTCATGATACGCAATTCGCAATTTTTGGTTCAGGAGCCCAGTTAAATCAACCAGTACTAAGTTCTGGTACCTGGGAAATATTAATGAGCCGAAGTAAATCATTTACTGCATCAGCATTGGAACTTGAGAACAATATCACCACCGAACTTGATATAGAAAAAGGCACATACAATATTGGGCAAAATTGGTTAAGTTCGGGAGTATTAGAATGGTTTTCAAATAACTTTTATGGGGAACTAAAAGGAGATGTTTTGTATGAAACCATGATTAAAGAAGCCGAACAAGAAATGCCCGGGTCACATAACATTATAATAGATCCCGCTTTTTATGATGATGGTTCTAGTACAAATGCCGGAACAATAAGCGGATTAACTATAGGGACGCGCCGAAGCCAATTATACAGGGCCTTTTTAGAAAGCTTAGCTTGCAGACTACGTGAAGGTCTTGAAGCATTGGAAAAAGCTGGTAAATTTAAATCTGAACGTATAATTTGTGTTGGTGGTGGTTCTAAAAACAGATTATGGAATCAGATAAGAGCAGATGTATGTAATAAACCCATACAGCTTATTGATCAGAAAGAAACTACTGTTCTAGGTGCATCCATGCTTGTTTTCGTGGGAGTCGGACTATATGAATCTGCTAAGGAGGCCAGTAAAAAAATTGCTTATAACCCACAGGTAATCTATCCATCAGAAAATAGAGAATTGTATGATGCATTTTATCATAGGTTTTGTTATTTTAAAAAAAATAAAAAGAATCAATCATGTTAAAAGGAATATCACCTTTAATAAGCCCTGAATTGTTGTCTGTGTTATATAGAATGGGACACGGCGATGAGATTATTCTGGCGGATGCTCATTTTCCGGCAGAAAGCTTTAATAATAGAGTACTAAGAGCTGACGGAATTAAAATACCCGATTTATTAACGGCTATATTACCACTTTTCGAGCTGGATCAATATGTAGCAAAACCCCTTATTATGATGGCCGCAGTTGAAGGAGATCAGCTGGAACCTAAGGTTGAACAAGCATATCTGAAAAGCATACATAAATTATACCCTAATGTTGCCCCAATATTACGAATTGCTCGTTTTGAATTTTATGAACGTGCTAAAAATGCTTTTGCTGTGCTTATGACAGGAGAGACAGCTAAATATGGGAATATTATTTTGAAAAAAGGAGTAACACCAATTGTGTAAAAACATAAACTATGACAAACAATACTAAAGTAGTTGAAAAAAAAGTTCTAATCCCATTTATTCTAATAACCAGTCTTTTTGCTTTATGGGGATTTGCCAACGATATTACCAACCCAATGGTTGCTGCTTTTAAAACCATTATGGAGATTTCTAATTTCAAAGCATCTTTGGTTCAGTTTGCTTTTTATGGCGGCTATGCAACCATGGCTATTCCGGCAGCTTTGTTTATTCAAAAATACTCGTATAAAAAAGGTGTTTTATTAGGACTGGCTTTATATGCTATTGGTGCACTCTTGTTTTGGCCAGCTGCTCAGTACCAGGTTTTTGGTTTCTTTTTAATCTCACTGTATATATTAACTTTTGGTTTAGCTTTTTTAGAAACCACAGCTAATCCTTTTATTTTATCTTTAGGAGCAAAGGAAACGGCCACCCAACGTTTAAATGTAGCGCAGGCCTTTAATCCAATTGGTTCACTAACAGGGATGTTTGTGGCATCACGATTAATTCTTAAAAAACTAGATTCAGATAAACATTTCGATTCTGCAGGTAATTTAATAGACTTTTCAGTCTTAGATGATGCTACCAAGGTAATTGACCGCACTCACGATTTAATGATTATAAGAAATCCATATGTGCTATTAGGTATAATTGTTGTTGTTATGATTGTTGTTATTGCTCTTGTAAAGATGCCTCAATTGGGTAAAAACACTAATGTAAAACTATTGGAATCCGCAAAGCGCTTATTTGCCAATAAAATATACCGCGAAGGAGTTATTGCACAGGTGTTTTATGTGGCAGCACAAATAATGTGTTGGACATTTATTATTCAATATGCGGGTTATTTGGGCATTGATAAAGCAACTGCTCAGCTGTATAATATTGTGGCTATGGGCATATTCTTATCAAGTAGGTTTATAAGTGTTTTTCTTATGCGCTTTATAAATGCTCGTAAGCTACTCATGATTTTTGCAATTGGAGGTTTAATAACCACTGCCGGAACTATTTTAATAGTGGGTGAAGTTGGTTTATATTCCTTAATGGCCACTTCAGCATTTATGTCGCTCATGTTTCCTACCATTTATGGTATTGCTTTACGCGATGTGGGCGATGATGTAACAATTGGTTCAGCGGGTTTAGTTATGGCTATAGTAGGTGGAGCTTTAATGCCACCTATACAGGCAGCAATTATTGATTTGGGAAAAGTAGGTTTCTTACCTGCTGTTAACTTTTCGTTTATACTGCCTTTTATAAGCTTTATAGTTATTGCACTATATGGTTACCGATCAATTAAATATCAAAAAAAACAAATATAAAAAAATGAATAATTTACCAATAGAAGTTCAAAAAGAAATTGATAAAGTTTCAGAAATTGCCGGCTATTTATGGGAACGTGAATGGGCTGAGAGAAATGCAGGTAATATATCAATAAACCTAACAGAATATTTTAAGGGTGAAACTTTAAGTAACTCTAACCGATTCTTCGAATTTGATTTTCCTAAGAACGTAGCAGGATTAGTTATTTTTATAACCGGAACAGGTTGTCATTTAAGGCATTTAATTAACCGTATTGAAGAAGCTGCTTGTATTCTGAAAATTAACGATGATGCCTCTGGTTATTCCATAGTTTGGGGAGGCAAAAAGGAAAATTTTGGTCCAACCTGTGAACTGATTTCACACGTTAAAATTCATCAATTTAATACAGAGAATAATCCAACACATAAAACGATTATTCATACTCATCCCATTGAATTAATAGTTCTGAGTCATCATCCACTTTTTAATGATCTGGAGAAATTTAATCATTCTTTGTGGAAAATGTGTCCTGAAATACGTGTATTTGTACCTAAAGGTGTACACTGTACGCCATATGCTTTATCAAGTACTGAAGATTTAGCAGACAAAACAATCGAAGCACTAAGAAATTACAATGTTTCGCTTTGGGAGAAACATGGAGCAACAGCTACAGGAGAAGATGCTGAAAAGGCTTTTGATTATCTTGATGTAGCAAATAAAGGGGCAAAATTATTACTAACAGCCTGGTCCGCAGGTTTTGATCCTGTGGGATTAAGCAATGAGCAGTTAACTGAATTAGAACAGTTTATTTAATCTGTCATTCTTACAGTCAATTAAAGCAGAAATTAATCTTTCTGATATTGTTACATAAAATATGATATTGCAATGCAATATTACTATCAAATTATGGAGATCAATACTGAAGTTGAGATTCGATACGAAGGAACAAGTAGAACTGAAGAGTTTCCATTGAGCAAATTTGAGATTGTAGAAAACTCATAATTAATGAAAATAAGGCTCAGCAAATAACAATGCATATAAAACATAAGGGCTACAGAGGTTTATGAAACATACTTTCGTTTAATTAGCTCCGCCAAATTTACGATTTGACGGTTGTATTTAAAAGTTTACGTTTGTATCAAACGTAAATTTGGCTATGTGGTTGTTCTCAACCTTGAATTCATCGATAAAAATCATTTAAGAATTGTTTTACAAGAAAGGGTAGGCATTAAGAAGAAAAAAATAGTTAAAGGGGAAATCAAAGATGAATATTTCGAAATAAAAAAATCGGTTAGATAATATTTCCGACTGATAATTAATGGTTTTTGGGCTTAGAAAACAAGAATAGGAACCTTGAAAAATGACAATATAACTGTTGATACAATAAAAAGTGGAATTGTCTTTTGGCGCTCATGAGGCTGAAGGTTGGCTTTTAAACAAGTGAAATTAAAAACAAAATTAAAAGTTTGACTATTTACAGCCTCGAAGTGTGTCGGTTCAAAGGCGCATGCTGTCTAGCCAGGCATTAGCGGTAACCAAATGAAGATCAATAAAAACATATTGACTTTACTCATTTTTGCTCTGTTTTTAAGTTGTGTAGAGACCGAAAAACAAAATGAAAAGGAGTTGTCTTTGAAAACAGATAGTATTCAAGTATCTGCCAAACAAAATACATCAGAGGATACTCAAATAACTGAGACTGGAATTAAATTGACTAAGGAAGAGAGTCGAAAACAAATTAAAGAGCGGAATAGAATAGATAGTATTCGATTTGACAAGGCAATTAGAGATGCTTTCAGGATAGCAAAAATGAAATTTGATAAAGACAGTTTCACAAAGAAATATGAGTTTTATCCAGACGACAGTTCCTATGTAATCCACATCGAGATATTATTAGGTGAGATTTTTAACAGTAAGCAAAAATATTTTCTTTTACGAAGACATGGTCCATGGGTAACTTATCTTGATTTATACAAAATAAAAGATGGTGAATCAAAAAAAATGATTGAAAGAGAACAAGAGGATATGACCTATATACGTGATACTATATTTGATGTGAACGGTGATGGAAATGATGATTTTATCGTTCATTGGTACCCTTCTTCTGGTTGTTGCAGACGAAATGTTTATAATGTTTATCTGAACCAGCCAATTAAAGATTGTTTTTCAAATGACTATGAGTTCATCAATCCAACATTTTCATCGTCAGAAAAAATTATTCGCGGTGTTGGGTACGGTTACCCAGGAGAAGTAGAATTGTATAAATACAAATGGAATGTGTTAAAAGTTGACACAATTGAGTTTATTTATCCTGATGCAAAGACAAAAGGACAGTTTATAAAAACTAAGTATAAAAAATATTATCCAACTGAAAAAGATGGAATTGTTCTAAAAACTGTGCCTAAAGAATATCTAAAAATTGAAAGCTATGAATGGTTTTCGGATTATTAAAAAAGTATACCGCTAAAGCTAAAACATTATGCTGACTATCAGTAAGATTGAAAGATCAAAGCATTTATAAACACTGCCAAATCCTTAAGTTGGCTTTTAAATAAAACATAATTTAAAACGATTACGCGTTAGTTTACACCTTGGTGAACTGACCGTTCTGAAAAGCAATTTGCGGTTTGTATAAACTACCGCAGAATCAATTAATTTTATATGAAAAAAGTACTATTGTTATTAGCAGGTGGTTTTGAGACATTTGAAGCAAGTGTATTTATTGATATAATTGGCTGGAACCTTGTTTATGGAGATCGCACTACAGAATTGTATACTTGTGGCTTACAGAAAGAAATAAAAAGTACATTTAATCAAAGGTTTATAGTTGACTATTTGGTTAATGAAATAGATATTCATTCATTTGATGCATTGGCCATACCTGGTGGGTTTGAAGTGTATGGTTTTTACAAAGATGCATATGATAATAAGTTTCTGAATTTAATTAGGAGTTTTAAGGCAAACAATAAAATCATTGTATCTATTTGTGTTGGAGCTTTACCATTAGGAAAAAGCGGGATACTAAAAGATAAAAAAGGAACAACTTTCAATAGTGCTATTCGACGAGGAGAATTACGTGAATTTGGTGTTAATGTGATAGAGCAGCCAATTGTTGTTGACGATAATATAATTACCTCATGGAACCCATCAACAGCGGTGGATGTTGCGTTATTATTGCTTGAGGTATTAACATCCAAAGATAATGCGGATAAGGTGTGGGAATTAATGGGATTTTGATAGTAAAAGCATGCAGGAGAATGCAATATAAGGATACCTTTAAAAAACGATTCAACTTAGCTTTCAAATACTTATAAAAGTAACTCAAAACTGTGTTATGCTCTCTAACTATTTAACTTCTAAACCGATTAATTTTTTTTAATCCACAATTTATATGTAATTTTATCTTTACACATTTTCAGGATAATGTGTAAAAATGTAAATAACCCCCTATTCGTCCAGGTGATTAGTTCGCCAATGGTAGTGGGTTAGCTAAGTATAATATGAAAACCCTTTTGGCTATAAATAATATATTATGAGACTATCAATTGGTAAAAGGTTACAACTTGGATTTGGTATTTTACTGGGAATTGTTTTAATCTTTGGACTGATAATCATTGTCAAGACAAGAAAAAATAATACAATCTCAGAAAAGATAATTAATACCTACACGCCTTCGAGAACTTTATTGAATAAATACTACAACATTATCGACAACTCCAAAATGTTGATTAAAAGTTGGGTGTTTATCGATAAGCACATGACAGACGATAAAAAACGATTGCTGGAGTTGCAGGATTCTGTATTTCCTTCTTTAGTTGTTGAATTAGCGCAGGTTAAAACAGAATGGTTAGATGAGGATATAAAGTTATTAGATGAAATAACCAAAATTGTAAAAGATAGTCTGTTTGTCGAACATAAAAAAATTACAACAGATTTAAGCTCGTTCGAATCTTATGATGATTTAAGCCTGCTGTTTCCTGCCCAGGACATGGTTATTGAAGGGGGAGTTGTTATTGGAATGACTCAGCGAATACTCGATAAATTATCTACTTTACAGGGTCGGATCAATAACCAGTCTGCCCTGGCTAATGAGCAGTTGAAATCATCAAATAAATCCTTTCAAACCTTTACGGTAGTTTTGTTTATTATACTGATAATATCCTCGTTGATTACTGCATTTTTTACTTCCCGCAGTATTCTTATTCCTGTTAACAGGTTAAATAGTATCCTTAACCGGATGAGTAGAGGGGAAGTGCCTCAAACAGAGTTGGTTGATACAGGTGATGAGATTGGTCAAATGTCAATGTCGCTAAATAATGTAGTGAATGCACTAAGGAACATTGTGGCCGAGATTAAAGACAGTGCAATGTTCCTTTCCAAGTACAGTAAAACACTTACAAAACAGTCTAAAATAATATCAAATGGAGCCGGTGAACAAGCCAGCTATGTGCAGGAAATCAACCAATCAATAGAAAAAATAGTTTCCAGTCTTGGTATGAATGCTGAAAACTCTAGATTAGCCGAAGATCTTGTGCTTAATTTTGCTAGCAGTATACAAAACAACAGTGCCAACGTAACCAAAACATTTGACGCCTTAAATAAAATATCAGAGAAGGTAAACGATGTAAATGATATTGCTTTTCAAACTAATATACTTTCGCTAAACGCTGCTATTGAAGCTGCAAGAGCTGGCGAGCAGGGAAAAGGATTTGGAATTGTAGCGCAGGAGGTAGGTAAATTAGCCGAACGCAGTAAATCGCACGCAAATGAAATTGAAACACTATCGGGTTTAAGTATTAAAATAGCAAGGACAACAGACGAAGTTTCAAACGGATTGATTCCACAAATTAATAAAACACAAAAACTTATTGGCAGCATTACAGGGGCAATTAACGATTTAAGCTCTGATGTAAACGTGATTCATAAAACTGCTGTGAACTTGAATGGAATTGCCTTGCAGAATTCTAATTTCTCAGGCGATATGTCAAAGAACTCAAAAGAACTGGAATCGAAAGTGGAGAAGCTGATGCAAAGCGTTTCGTTCTTTAAAATAAGTGATGACGAGTTACCTGATACAAAAATGGGCGAAACAGATAAACCTGATAAAGAAGAGTTGGTTAAAGAAGACGTTGTTGCTGAAACTAAAGTAGTTGAAACAACTACAAAAGACAAACCTGTTGTGCCACAAGCAAAACCTGTTGATAAGGGATTTGATCTTGATTTGGATATTGAAGAAGATGATAATTTTGAAACTTTCTAGAAAACCTACTGGTGTTCTACAAGTTAGATTGATATTGTGAAAAGATTATACTTTGTAATTTTATTCTTAATTCTGCCACTTTTGGTTCTCTCTCAAAACGAGAAACTGAAGGTGGTATTTATTTATAATTTTACAAAGTATATTTCCTGGCCGGCAGGACAAGATCAAGGCGATTTTGTTATTGGTGTGCTTGGAAGCTCTGCTATGAGTAGTGAGTTGGCAGGATATGTGGCAAGCAGGAAAGTAGGTACCAGAAGTATCAAAGTGGTAGATTTTGCTTCGGCAGGAGGCTTGCAAAGCTGTCACCTGGTTTATGTGCCTGGAAGTCAAAATGGAAGCTTAGGGAGTGTAATCTCAAAGTATAAGCAACAAGCAGTGGTGGTAGTTGCTGATAGTCCTGGAGCAATTGATGCAGGTGCGGCTATCAATTTTATAGTAGATGGAGGCAAGCAAAAGTTTGAAGTTAGAAAAACCAACCTTGAAAAGAATGGGTTAAAGGTGAACTCGGAGTTATTGAAAATGGGTGTTGAAAAATAATTTGTGATTCTTAACCACCAACTTTCATAATCATACAAATTCTCAAAGGAAATTTGATTAGTTGATCATTTACCACTAAATTTATAATATCTGTTTTTTAACACTTTATGCCAGGGGACCAAAGACTGAAACCAGAAGAAAGAATACCTTTTGGTTTTAAATCTTCATTGCTTCGGACTTCTGTCTTCGTGCTTCGAGCCATGGTCTGACACCAGGTTGTATTGCAGAATTAATGCAAGTCTTATGGTAAACTACCGCTGAATCAGTGAAGAAATTAATAGAAACTTACTCAATTGCAGCTTGATTAATTATAAAAATGTAACTTTGAGTTTTAAAACCTAAATACCTTATGAAAAACTTAGCTGTTCTTATTATTTTAACTCTTTCGTTCAATATTTATGGGCAAACCAGTGAAATATCAAAAGCAAAATTAACAGGTTGTTGGACTGATTCACGAGAAGAAAATGTAGCAAGGTCAGGTGAATCAATTTACCGTCATTGTGATTTCAAAGAATTTCCTCCTTCAAGATTTCGTTTCAATATGGAACTAAAGAAGGATGGTAAATGCCTTTGGCTTGATTTGGCTTATAATGATGGTCATAAAATGAAAGAAGGAACCTGGGTATTTGATGAAAAAACAAATACTATTCAACTTACTGATTCGGAGGGAATTGTAGCCAAAGAATTTGTTATTAAGAAAGCCGAGTCAGATATACTAATTATTGAAAACTAATCAGTCCTGGCTTTTTTCTCTTTCTCGAAAACTGATCCAGATCGATTAAAGGATAATAATAATCCACTAGAGCATCTTTGAAATAGGTGGAATTGCATTTGTATGATCTTGTTGTCAGGATAGAATTATACATCGCACTTGTACTAATCTCAAATTCTATTTCTTATTGGTTTATTTTTCATGACTTTGGTTTATAGTTATTTACGGAACATTTATTGTACATAATCATTTTTAAAATAAATGATTTTTCAGTAAATTTAAGTATGAAACTAATTTGCCTGATATTATTCCTTCCTATTTCAGTTCAAATCCTCTCTCAAGATAACACACTTACAATTGAATCAAGGCAAATTTATTTATCAGAGACTGAAAAAGAATGGATAAAGGAACATCCGGTAATAACAGTTGGTATGGATCCATATTGGGCACCTTTTGAGTTTAGGGATGAGAAAGGTGTTTATCATGGCATGTCAACTGATTATTTAGACTATATAGAAGAAAAAGTGGGCTTAAAATTCGAGATTGTTGATGCGGAATCATGGGATGAACTTTATAAAATGGCAACTCGGAAAGAAATTGATATGTTAACGGGCGTAGTAAAAACATCGGAGAGGATGAACGACCTTATTTTTACTGAGCCTTACCATACTTATCCTGTAACTTATTTTGCCATTGATGGTACACCAATTGTTCGCGATCTTTCGGAATTACCCGGGAAAAAAATTGGTTTTGTAAGGGGGTATTTTGTCGAAAACCATTTAATCAAAAAATATCCTGAAATTGAAGTTGTACCTGTAAAAACCATTGAAGACGGATTAAAGAAATTACTAAATAAGGAGTTCTATCTTTTCGTTGAAAGTATGCCAACAGGTAGTTATTACATTTATAAAAAAGGATACAAATCGATTAGAATTGTTGGGGAGGCACCATTTAAATACAAAATAAGTATGGGGGTTAGAAATGATTGGCCAATACTAAGGGATATCCTGGAGGAGGTTCTTGCGTCTATGACAGAGACAGCCCAGAGTAGTATTTATCACAATTGGATTTCGCCTAAAACCAAAGAATTTGATTATTCAGTTATCTGGAAAATATTTATTCCTTTGTTAGTTATCCTGTTATTTACTGTTTATTGGAACAGAAGACTGGCAGTTGAAGTAAAAAAGCGGAAAATGGCGCAGAAAGAATTGGATGAAGCATTTAAAAAATTGAAGAATACCCAACTTCATTTAGTACAAACTGAGAAAATGGCCTCTGTAGGGCTTCTAACTGCAGGGATTGCTCATGAAATTAAAAACCCGTTGAATTTTATCCCATATGGCCTTGAAAAATTAGGGGAAGCCCATGAGCTTTATTCACAATTAATTAAAAAGTACGAGCAATATAGTCTGGAAAAAGCAATGCCTGACATTAAAGAAATAGAGAAGCTTAAAAAAGAAAAGGAGTATGACTATTATGTACAGGAGATGGGAGTTATATTTGAGCATTTGAAAGATTGTGTTGAAAGAATAAGCGAAATTGTAAAGAGTGTGGATTCATTTTCTCATGTTGCTGGTGATGAAATGTCTTTTGCTGATATTAACGAAGGAATAGAGTCAACATTAGTGCTGTTAAAAAACCAATACAAATACAATATCGAAATTGTGAAAGAGCTGGGAGATTTACCTGATATTAAGTGTTTCCCTGGCAAGTTAAACCAGGTGTTTGTAAATTTAATTACCAACGCCATTCAGGCAATTGAAGATAGAGGTACCATCTGGATAAAAACTTATAAGGATAATAATTTTTTGAAGATATCAATTAAGGATAGTGGATTAGGTATTCCTGAAGATAAGCTAAGTGAAATTTTCGACTCTTTTTATACCACAAAACCTGCCGGCGAAGGAACTGGATTAGGACTAGCCATTAGTAAAAACATTATTGATGAACATAATGGAAGCATTGACGTTTATTCAGAGCTGAATGTTGGTACTGAATTTATAATTACTTTACCAATCAGTTAACAAATAAAAATATAATTATTATGAAAATAAAATGTCCAATGTTTTTTCAGGATGAAGTTTTAGATGCAAAACTTGTTAAAATGCCATCAATGTTAAGTAGGGGAGAAACCAGAACTGTTTTGGAAATTATTGGAAAGTTTCTTCAAATTGACCCGCCTGCAGAAAAATGTATAATTATTTCTGCAACAAAGGAAGAAATAAATTCTTTAGAGGAAGCAGGATATAAACTCGACATTCAAAAATAGATTTATTGTTTCTTATTTTCTTAGGAAATAAATGAGGATGGAGATACCAATTTCTAAAATAACTTATATCGGAACGACGATGGTGATAAAAACTATTGAAAACTGTAATTGTAAATTTGAAAAACATCAATTCTTTTAAATCATCAACCCTTTTTCTTGGAAAAAATTTATAACTTTCCTGTTTACTTTAGATATGAAAAACTATTGATTTAATAATCAGGCTTTTACTTAGGAATAAACAAATATTATATTGAAATAAATCAGCATACTTTCTTTATTCATTAAAAAGTATTAACTAAACAAACTCACTAAAATGGATAGACTTTTAACGTTTAAGAGGACACAGATTCCTTCAAAAAGCAAGCTACAAAGACATGTATGGCAGGATGCTACCAAAAGTTTTGAAGAAGGTAAATATCACGAGTCCTTAATGAGATTATTTGATTACGTTGACAAAGACCTTATTGCAAAAAGCGGAAATCAGGACAAGACTGAATTCAATATTCCTCATGGTTCGGTAGTGGTTAATGTGAAAATTGAAAATGAACATTTAAATGTGACGGTTCCTTTTCTTAAAATGCCGGATAAGAATTCCATTCCCCTTTTAAGAAGGATTGCTGAAATTAATTTTTCACCGCTCAATCTGGCTACTATTATTTTAGAAGGTGATGAGCTTCAGTTTAGATATTCAACAGAACTTAAGTTGTGCGAACCCTGGAAAATGTATTATGTATTCAGGGAAATATGTATTAATGCCGATAACTACGACGATGAGTTTATCGAAAAGTTTGGAGCAATAAGACTTAGTGAACCAAATGTTGAGTATTTTTCTGATGATAAACAGAATGAAATTTGGAATGCCTACCAGGGAATGTTATCCGAAGCAGCCCAGTATGGTGAGTTCTTTGATAATAAGCGAATTCCTGGCTTTGTTTGGGATGTACTCCTTCAGTTGTTTTTTAATATCGATTACTTAATTGCACCACAGGGAGCCTTACGCACAAAGCTTGAAAATGTGGTGAGTTATATGCAAAATAATAATTACAGCCTTCAGGAGAAAATCGAAAAAGGAAAAAGTCTGTATAAGGAATTACAGAACATATCCAAAGAAGAGTTCTCTTCAAACCTTTATATTTCAGATCTGTTTATTCCGGTTAAAAACACAGCATCGCATGAAAATGTGAAAGAAACGTTTACCAACCAGTACGAAACAGCTAAAAAAGAAATGGCTCATAATGATTACATGGGCGCAGCATTATCAATCAGGTATGTATTTTTATATGAGTTTTATTATTCATATGCACCAGATGATGTTGTTGAAACCATTACAACGGCTCTTGAAAAATCTTCTGGGCAGCCATGGTACGATGCAGCTAATATACTCTGGTCAGCAATGGAGCAGATAATGAGTGGACAAAGCACGCAATCAGGTGGGGCAAGTTCATCATGGGGATCTACAAGCTCATCAGCATCCAGTTCTTCAACCTGGGGAAATTAAGATTGATCCCATTGCAATTTTGTGTAATTGTTTATAAACCAAATTTATTTCTTAAATAAAAATACAAGCCATGAATGAAACTAATGATATATCAAAATCCATATTTAAAATAAATACTTCGTCAGGAAGCGGAACCGGCTTTTATCTGCGTGGCGAAGGAATTGTAGTTACAAACTGCCATGTAATTTTAGGACATCGAAATGTAGCACTCGAAGATCAGGAAAAAAATCGTTTCCCTGCAAAGGTGGTTTTTGTAAACAGAGAAGCTGATGTGGCATTTTTAAAACCTGATGCTCCCTTTGAAACACCAGATATTGAACTGGCTGATATTTCGCAGCTTAAAAGCAGGGACAGGGTTTTTGTTTTAGGGTTTCCTTTTGGTATGCCGTATACTGAGACGCAAGGGATTGTGTCTGCGCCTCGTCAGTTAATGGAAGGAAGTTATTTTATACAGACAGATGCTGCTGTTAATCCAGGAAATAGCGGGGGACCTGTGATAAATGAATCAGGTAAAGTAGTAGGGATAACTACTAGCAAATTTACACAGGCCGATAATATGGGCTTTGCAATTCCTGTTGATATTTTAAAAGAAGAATTAGTCACTTTTGAACAAAATACAGAGCTAAACTACTCAATTAAGTGTAACTCCTGTAAATCTTTGATTAAGGACGAAGTAGAATACTGTCCGAACTGTGGAAACTCAATTGATCAGAAGCTCTTTGAAAAGATAAGCCAAACCAAGATAGAGGCTTTTGTTGAGGATGCATTGCAAAAAATAGGAATGAATCCAGTGATGGCCCGCACCGGTTATGAATTCTGGGAATTTTACAGGGGCAGTGCCATGGTTAGAGTATTTGTATTCGACAAAAACTATATTTTTGCGACTTCTCCAATAAATAATCTGCCATCGAGCAACATTGAGAATTTGTACAAGTATTTATTAAGCGATCCAATAAAGCCTTACATGCTTGGTATTTATAAAAATCAGATATTCATATCTTACAGAGCACATCTTTCTGATGTTTTTTCAGATTATGGAGAAGAAGTGAAAAAGAACATTGGAAATATGCTGAATAAGGCAGATGAAATGGATGATTTTTTTGAAACAAACTATGGTTGTCCAAAATCAAATTTTGCCAAGATGGAATAAATAAGACCTTTCAAATCATAGGTGAATGATTGTTTAGGGTAGAAGAACAATTTATGTAAACTATTCTATGAATTCACCCATGATTTACCAATATTTCTGGTACTCGTTTAATCTGGAAATTATATTATTAAGTTCGTCAATTTAATAGGATACAAATTGTGCACCAGCCAGGTGACAACACCTGGCTAATTTACCCTTGGTGCACTTGTCAGGTGTTGTCACCTGACAAATTAGCCTTGACACGACACTAGTTGTAATTCGAACTGAAAAAATGATTAATATGAACAGAAGCAACAGATTTGTTATAATGCTATTTATTCCTTTTGTCTTTATTTATTCTTGTGGAAATGGGAAGAATGAAAACGATGAAGAAACGGATAGTTTAAATGACGCGATTTCCAGGGTAATGACTGAATTGGATAAGGATTATGCAAAGAATGACAAATCAGTTTTTGATTACCTAAAATTGATTCCTGCAAAGTCATATGGCATGGTCTCGTTTACTTCTGAAAAAGACTTTGAAATTATTGATAATCAGAACCATTTCATTAAGTACGAAAAGGTTGATGGGGATGGTATGCATGAACGCCTCCTCTTTAAGCAACTTAACGAAGGAAGAACAATTTTTAGCAAAATCTCCTATCATACCTATAAAAACCCACAAGGCTATTATGCATTTGTAAGTAGTTTTTATTTGCTTGAATACATTGATGGTGAGTGGTTTGATTATTCAGATCAGTTGCCTGACGCTTGGAAAAGTGATAGATATGTTGTAGAATTAAAACCAGATGCAGACAGGTTTGAATTGTATGACATTGAGTTTGATCCGGTAAAAGGTGAGGAGACGAGCCGTAAACTAAAGGCTACTGCTGAATGGAGTAACCAGAAGTTTGTTGAAATTGCAACAAATATTGACAAGCCTGAACCTTACAAAATCATTGTGGCATTTAACTATACAAATGATGTTACCGAAGATTGGAATTGGTTTTTTAGCGATTTGGTGAGAGAATTTGAGAAAAAAGGAGTTCATGTGGTTGATATGAATATAAAAGAGCAGGGAAAAATCTTAAAAATTAATGAGAAAGATTTTAATGTGGAACTTGATTTAACCAAAGCAATTAGTAAACTTAATGATGTAAATTCCGGATATTTGTTTATCATTGAAGGGCAGGAACCTCACTTTTGTTCATACAATATGTCGGAAAGTACGATTAAGGCAGCAAATGAATTTTTTGAATTTGATAAACATTAAAGCTGTTATTAAAACAAGATTTTTTAAGGGTTTTCTTATGAAGCCCTTTTTTTGTGGTTTTCTCTTTCGCTCAATATAATTTGATTTAAGTATTTGGAATATGAAGCTTGAATAATTCAAGAAAAATTTCTAAAGCATAAAAATGATTCAAATTGACAAGTCATTTTTTTGCTTTAAATTTATAAATTGTAATGCAACTTGATCTATAAAATAAGGCCAGATGAAACCCTCATTCCGCGTGCCGCTGAAGCTTTAGCGGAGGCGCAGGGGGATTAGCTTACGCTGAGCCCTTCGGGGTTTATAAAGAAACTTAACTTAACCAAGTGATCTCATGAGCGAAGCGAATAATCGCTCTACAAAAGAATATGTTTAACCTTGCGAAGCAAGCTCATGAACTCCATATAAATAGTTTAAGAAAAGTGAATAAATATCAATTACTTAACTAAAATTCAAACAAGTGAAATCTTTAGTAATCGACTAAGTTTGATGCTCTTGGTTTCATCATAAATTTACGCTGAATTTCTTCCGAATTTTCAAAACCGTATTTTTCATAAAGACCATGTGCATCTGCTGTCAAAAGCAGACCATAAAGACTTTTAAGCGACGGATGCTTAATAATAAACTCAACCATTGCTTTACCTAGTCCATTGCCTTGATATTCAGGGAGTACAAACAAGTCGCAAATATAATAAGTTGTTGAAAGATCAGTTACAATTCTTGCGAAACCTGCCTGGTTTCTAACTCTTGTAAATACTCCAACACACATTGAGTTTTCTATCGAACGGGCAACAATATTATATGGTCTTCCTTTGGCCCAGTATGAATCTTCCGACAAATATTTATGAATTGTTGGAATAGATAAATGAGCCTTGTTATCAGAGATAAGAAAATCGTTAACTTTTATGTCCATAATACTGGATTTAGGTTAATAATGCCCCAATTACAATTGGTCAGATTATCAAAGGTCAGCACTTTTTTTAAATAAAACAATAGGAATACTTTTTATTGTATGGAAATAAGTCAATCAAATCTTTTTAATTCTATACACAAGACAGGTTGAATAAAACGGGACTTATTAGTTGATTCTCTAATAAGGACAATGAGATAAATGCCTATGGTCATTTAATCAAAATTAATAATTAGTTGGCCAAATTAATTAATTTATAAGTAACAATAATTTAATTTAGCAGGCTTAAAATATTAAGAAATGAAGAGTTCTAAAAAGTTAAAAATCTTACTGTTAATATTTTTCCTTGCTTCTCTAAATCTACTAAAAGCAAATAACTTACAAATTACAAGTGTTTCTCTTCTCAACAAAAATACAGTTGATGATTACTTGTATGTACAGTTTAATATTAGCTGGGATAACTCATGGAGACTAAATTTTGATCCTGATCACCCGGAGTTACTTCATAACTGGGATGCAGCCTGGGTGTTTATTAAATTCAGAGTTAATGGTGGCGAGTGGCAACATGCAAGCTTAAGTAATATTGATAATAATCATGTTGTTCCATCAGGTGTAATCGCTGATGCAACAAGTGATGGCAGAGGTGTCTTTTTATATCGCTCATCTGCAGGATCCGGAAGCAATAATTGGCCAGCAGTGCAATTCAAATGGTTGTACGGTGACGATGGTGTTGCTGATAATGCAACCAATATCGAAATCAAAGTGTTTGGGATTGAAATGGTGTATGTAAACGAAGGATCGTTTTATGTAGGTGATGGATATTCCATCGGACATTTTTATGATGCCAGTGATGCGAACATGCTTCAGTCTGCCCATATTACTGCTAATCCGGTAACTATAAAAGTAAATACTTCTAGGTTCTCTGGAATTGTTCCTGATGATGATGCGATTATCAATGATGGAATTTATGTTGATGGAGACAATGGTATTGACACAATTGGTGGAGGAACTCAAATCAACAACACTGGATTTCCTACAGGGTATCATGCTTTTTATTGCATGAAATATGAAATTACGCAACAGCAATATGTTGATTTTTTAAATACACTGACCCGTACACAGCAAGATCGCTGCACTTCAAGAGACAGGGCGCTGACAAGTGCAGTAATCGATTACGATCCATTTGCTATGGCTGCTCATTTAGGAGTGTATTATCGTAATGGTATTTATGCTGTAAATACTGAAAATGATGAGGTTAGTCCAGTCACTTTTTATTGCAACCTAGATACTACAGGTAATAACATAAATTTATACAACCAGAATACTGATGGGCTAAATGTTGCATGCAATATTCTGGGATGGCTGCAAGGAACTTCATATGCCGACTGGGCCGGACTGCGCCCAATGACAGAGCTTGAATTCGAAAAGGCTTGTCGGGGGCCAGAAACACCTGTCGCTGGAGAATACGCATGGCACACAACTGATTTGTTTAGTGCAGCTCCCTATGCATTTGTTGATTTTGGCATGTCAACTGAGTACCCATCAAATGCTTCTACTACTTTAGGAAATGCAGCCTATGAGTTTACAACAGGGCATAAGGAGGCTAATCCCGATAGAATTGATGCACCAGTTCGAGTAGGTGTTTTTGCAACATCTACTTCAAACAGAGTGACCTCCGGGGCCTCATATTATGGTATTATGGAGCTAAGTGGAAATGCAATTGAAAGATGTGTTACACTTGGCTATGGAATGGGGCGAAAGTTTATGGGAACTCATGGTGATGGACTACTTGTAAGTTCTCCTGATGATGAAGCCGGTAATGCTACCAATTCTGATTGGCCAGGAATTGATTTGAATGAAGAATCTAAGGGGGCAAATTATATCTGGAACGGATCTGGCTACCGAGGTGGTGACTGGAACGATGGGTTAGAAGGCTTGAAAGTTTCATGGAGGGGCAGGGCTTCCATTGACCCATTTGGTCCAAATATTGGTTCAGGATTCAGATGTGTAAGAACAGCAGAATAAATAACTCTAAAAGTAGCTTATGTTTGGCAGTAAATTAAGAAATATCGTTTTTATCATAACTTCTCTGTTTGTTAATAATTTAATGGCTCAAAATGAAGCTTTTCATGGTGGTGAAGGTGATGGTTTTGGACTTTCGGAAAGCGGAGTATTTAATTTGTCAGAAGTAGGATTTGAAGGTAATAACCTTTCTGTAACAGTAAATCAAGCAGGTGGTCAGGCGGATCCAACTGACCAGCAACCAATTTTATTCACAGTTGTTTTTTCTGAAGCTGTAACTGATTTTGATGCCTCTGATGTAAATGTTTCAGGTTCAGCCAATCCCCAGACCATTAATGTAAGTGGTAGTGGAACAACTTACACCGTTGAGTTAAGCGATGTTTTAGCAAATGGCAATATCATCGTCCAAATTCCATCAGGTGGAGTTCACAATTTGGTAGGGAACCCAAACCTTACCTCAACCAGCACTGATAACTCTGTGACTTACAATGGGTTTGGTTTGACAGTTGAAATTAATTTAGCTAATGGTCAAACTGCTGCGAGCAATTTATTTGAAGTTCATTTTTTAGTAGAGTTTTCAGAAGCGGTTACCGATTTTTCAAATAGTGATGTTGTTTTGACCGGAACGGCTAACGCCAGTGTTGTTAATGTTACAGGGTCAGGAACAACCTATGATGTGGGCGTGTCAGGAATGACAGGTGATGGAGATGTAACTATAAATATCCCAGCCAATAGTGCGCATAATGGCTCAGGAGGGGGGAATACAGCCTCAGTAAATACTCAGAATACAATTACTTGTGATTATACTCCTCCTTATGCAGAAATATTGCTTGCTAATGGACAAGCCAATCCAAGTCCTGCCTCTATTCTAAGATTCCTGGTCTCATTTTCTGAAGAAATAGATGCACTTGAACCTGCTGATATTCAACTGAGTGGAACTGCAGGTGCGACAGATGTTCAGATAGTCAAAAATGGAAATGATTATAAAGTTTCGGTTAGTGGAATGACACAAGAAGGAACAGTTATTATTACAATTAATGAAAATGAAGTAAATGATTTAGCCGGGAATGGTAATACTACTACCATAAATACTGAAAATGAGATAGTTTACGGAAATCTTTTGTTTACAGAGGTTATCAAGCAACATACTTCTCAGGCGGATCCTACAAATGGAGATGTTGCAATTTTTGATATCGAATTTAACAGGGCGCCTTCCGATTTTGATGTTAATGATATTTTAATTACTGGTAATACTTCAGCAGGCACTGTTGAATTGAGTGGTTCCGGTATTAATTACCAACTAAGTTTATCTGGTTTTAAGAAAGATGGTACAGTGGCTATTGATATCGATGGCAATAGCATTCATGATTCATTCGGACATGTAAATGAAGCTCCGGAAATTGTTGATAATGAGGTAACTATCGACAAGTCAGGACCAGCGCTTGAAATTTCTCTACCTATTGGGCAAAGCAACCGTTCAAATAGTTCTTTACTTGTGTTTGAAGCCACTTTTACAGAGGATGTTGTTGATTTTAGTTCAGATGATGTTCAACTATCGGGCACTGCAGGAGCCAATTCTGTTAATATTACAGGCTCTGGAAATAAATATTATATTAATGTATCTGGTATGAACAACGATGGTAGTGTAATTGTATCTGTTCCATCGAATAAATGCACTGACTTAGCCGGTAATTCGAATTCTGCATCGCAAAATATTGAAAATCAAATTAGTTATGATGTTACCAGACCCAGTGTAGAAATAACTCAGGCGGCAGGACAGGCTGATCCTGCAATGACTTTGCCATTAAAGTTCCACCTGGAGTTTAGTGAAGAGGTTAAAACTTTTAATGTCTCGAAAATTTCATTTGGAGGATCTGCTGGTGTATACTTGGAATTGAATGGTATGGGAACTTCATATGATGTTTCAGTATTTGGTGTTACTCATAATGAAACAATCAAAATAAGTTTGCCCGAAGGAGGAGTTGCTGATTTAGCAGGGAATTATAATTTTGCTTCTATAAATACAGATAATTCGATAACCTATACAGGTGTTACAGGCATCTCCGAACTGGAAAATGAAAATGTTTGTTTAATAAACTATCGAGAACATTTACTTAACATAGATTTTGAAAATTTACCTGATAAAAATAGTGAATTAGCTATTTATACATTAGACGGTAAATTACTTCGTTCAAAAAAACACTTAGATCAACGAAACTCATTCAGTATAAACAATATTAGTCCAATTGTGTTAGTGAAAGTGATGAATGGGAATCAGTATACAAGTCGCTTAATTGTAACTAATTAAAACTTTTAAGAAAATTAGAAGTGTTTGTGATTTTTGCATATCCCGTTAAGCTGCTTAATGTAGAGTAATGAACATCTTCTGCTTTTATTTCTTTATCGCCAAATTTAAGATTTCTGGTTGCACAAGCATCCTGAACAACAATACAGTTGTAATTTAAATCGCTGGCTGCTCTTGTTGCCGCTTCAACGCACATATGGGTCTGCATGCCACAAATAATCAAAGTGCTGATGTTCTTTTCTTTAAGATATTCCTGTAAATCAGTTTCTCTAAAACTATTCGCATAGTTTTTAGAAATAACCTTTTCTCCTTCAATAGGTTTTACATCATCGTGGATTTTACCACCAGGCTCATAGTTGTGTCTAACATGAATCACCGTTTTCCCTTTTTTACGAAAAGCAGCAAGTAATTTTCCCGCATTTTTGCCAGCGGGTTTAGGATTAACTAGTTCAGCTTTCCCACCTGGGTAATAAAAATATTGAATGTCAATAATTAACAATGCAGTATCCCCCTTGTTCTCTTGGGCTGTAGAATTTAACATAAATAATACTGCAACAATTGTTAAGACAAGATATTTCATAAGTTTAGTTTTTAGATAAGTATTAAAAAAAGCTCAGTTTGTTAATATAGAGTAATTTTTTCTTTTATAAAATCCCTTAATTAAGATTTTAGAAGTCCAAACCGTATTTATCTGCGGACAATGCCGTAAAATATCGTATGAATAACACCATCAATTTTTTTCGACAATAATGGATCGTCTTTTTCCAATAGAAATGTGCTCTCCATGCCGCGCATTGCTGTGACAAATGCAATTGCTGCTAAATCAATATCCTGAATTTTAAAATAAGAAGATTCTACACCCTCAATTAAAATATTCTTAAACAAACGGATTTCTTCTTTGTCATAAAGCCTTTTCAACCTAACCACAAAGTCAAGATGCATTAATCTTTGATCTTGTAATGCTTTATTAAAATTACCCAGTGTATCAATAATGTTCATTCGGGTGATAATGAAAGCCTTTAACTTATCCTTGGGGTTGTTCTCTTTCTCAACAGCAGTAATAATAGTACGTCGAAAAACCTTGGCCTCCAGTAGAACAACAGATTGAAAGATTTCTTCTTTACTTTTGAAGTAATAGTAAATTGAGCTTTTTCGCTTTTTAATTGCTTCTGCAATATCATCCATGGTCGTTTTTTTAAACCCCAGGGAGTTGAATATTTTTCCTGATGTGGCAATAATTTTTTGTTTAAAATGGCTACGCTTTGTCATTTTATAAGTGTTTGTACATGGCATAAACTCTTTCTTCCAAAATTTTGCACAGAACAGGTTTAAAATAATAATGTTACTCTGAAAAATTCGACCGATTTTTGAAATTGTTCAAATTTACAATTAAAAAGAACAAATGCAAAGATTTGAAAAGTGACGACTGTTGGATTACAAATTTCAAATTTAAGTTTTACTTTTGGCTGGATTATTTAAAAACGCCTTTAATGCAAAATCAGAAATCACTATACAAAAACCAAAATCTGCTGATTATTTATTCAATTTCGCTGATTGCTGTGATGGGTGTTGCAAGTTTAGCACCTGCCTTTCCAAAAATCATAGAGCATTTTGATATCAGTACAAGAAAAGTAGGCTGGTTGATTGCTGCTTTTACCTTGCCGGGTATTATTTTGACTCCATTACTGGGTATTTTATCGGATCGAATTGGTCGGAAAAAAGTACTTATTCCTTCGCTTTTGCTTTTTGCAATAGCGGGGACAACATGTGCATTTATCGATGATTTTAATTTGTTACTTGTTGTGCGTTTTTTTCAGGGAATTGGAGCAGCATCTCTAGGTTCACTGAATGTAACAATTATTGGTGATATTTTTTCAGGTAGAGAAAGAGGCCTGGCAATGGGATATAATGCCAGTGCTATTAGTATTGGCACAGCATCCTATCCGGCTGTTGGCGGTTTACTGGCAAGCATTAGCTGGAATTATCCTTTTTTTCTTTCAATTTTAGCTCTGCCAGTTGGACTTGCAGTTTTATTTGGACTTGAAAATATTGAACCTCAGAAAAATAGTAATTTCAAAATATACTTTAGAAATGCATTGAGGAGTATCTTAAAAAAAGATGTATTATCGATTTATGCAATAACTTTTTTGTTTTTTATCATATTGTATGGAAGTATTTTAACTTACACGCCGATACTATTAAAGAATAAATTTGGCAGTCCTTCGCACCAAATTGGGATTTTACTTTCAGCCATGTCGATTGCAATGGGCATTGCCGCAACTCAAACTGGAAGAATCTCAACCCGATTTAAACCTGCAATGATAGTATTTTTAGTAAGTTGCATGTATTTAGTTGTTTTAATGCTGATTCCAATATTACCAACCATTTATCTTTTGCTACTGCCTTTATTGCTTTATGGTTTTGCAAATGGTATGTTGCTGCCAGCATTGCAAACCACCCTTGCAGGAAAAGCATCGCTTGAAGAAAGAGGCATGTTTATGTCGTTAAATGGCATGGTTTTAAGATTTGGACAAACCATTGGTCCCCTTATTACAGGATTAGCATTTATTTTTGGCATTGAATGGGCTTTTTGGTCTAATATGGTTGTTGTGTTACTGATTATGATACTTAGTCGATCTGTCAAATAAATATACTTTCTGTAGCACAAAGTCTCACGAAGTTATTTCAAAAAGGGGAACTAAGTTTCTTGTATCCTAATTAAATCTTTTTTTGTATTTATTTAATTTATACTGCTTTAAAATATCTGCATATTCTTTTAAGGTACGATAAAGGTCTTCAACATCTGCTTGTTTTGCATCGGGGTAAAGTTCTTCTATTTGCTCAATAGCTCTTTTTACAGCGGTTTCTGCTTTCTCAAAATCATCTGCCGAAAATGCATCAGCCATTACTTTTAGGCTTTGGTTCATAATAGCAATTGCATAAAGCATTTTTTGTTCCTGTTCCATAATCAGTTCCAGTTCGCCGGTTGCTTCCTGCCATTTTAAGTAAGCTTTTTCTTCAGTAATTACTGTTTTATTTAAACGATAATCAAAATAGCTCATCTTTACAACCACTGGTTGATTTTCAATGCTTTTATCTGGTTTGTTCAAATCAAATTTCACCAACGCAAGCTTATTTAGGCCTGGATAAACATTGTTTAATTCCATTTTTACCGTTTGCCCTTTTCCTTGTTCAAAAGAAAATCCGTAAAGCTGTTTAAATACGATTTTGTTATTATATAGAATCTCGACTTTTACATCTTTGGCAACCGGATAAAGCATTCCTGAAAGTTCTTTTCTAAATGTTTCCTGCAGGTTACCTGCATTACCAACATGCTGAAAAAGACCACCTCCATGGGTTGAAAGCAATTTTAACAAAGGTTGGTTATACCCTTCGCCCACTCCAATGGCCGAAAGCTCAATACCTTTAGCATTGTATTCTTTCGATTTATCAACAATTACTTTCACTTCGGTTTCACCATATCCATCGGTGAGTAAAACGAGTCGGTTTGTGCCTTTTGTCTGCATGTTTTTCAGAACCTGTTCGTATCCCAATACCATTCCTTTGTAAATATTCGTGCCTCCATCAGCTACAATGCTGTTAATTAATGAGATAAATTCGTCTTTTCTGCCTTGCAGCTTTCCAGCTTCCAATAATAATTCGGGTTCGGTATCAAAAATTATTAAGCTGGCAATGTCATTTGGTCTTAACGAGCCTACAAAGTTGATAAGCGATTTCTGAAGTTCTTCAATTCGATCGTAACCGGCCATAGAACCACTTTTATCCACTACAAACGAAACATTAATTGGTGGTCCGTAGGCATTTGATTCATCCTTATCTGCCGAAAAACCAATTTCAAGCACTGCTTCTTTTGATTTTCCATTGATTAACTCATTTCCCCATTTTAATACCATTCTTAACCCTTTGCCTTTTTCAGGAGGTGGAATCTGTTTTTTTACAAAATTGTTGAACTCGTTAATCAGCAAATCCTCAACTGTAGGAATGTATTGCTCAGGATATTGCAATTTAGGGTTGGGGCGATAAGTAATGTTCATGTATCCGGAACCTATTCCACCAGTCCACGTTTGCGTTAAATCAATTACATTGATGTCTTTCTGAAAATCCAGATCGACAAGGTACTTTTTCTTTTTGGGTAACAAAAAACTAACCTGCCCGAACTTATTTGTTGTTGCTATATATACTTTCTTTGACTTTAACATTCTGACGTAAACTTGCTCTCCTTCAAGTAAATCGCCAGCTTTGTTTTTAACATTTACTGTGTAAAGAAATCTTGCTGAAGTTCCTGTAGGATTATCAGGCAACATTTGCGTAATGGTGTCGCCAGTATTCGTTTCTGCAACATCAGTAGGTTCATAAGTGAAGCCATAATTTTGAGTCATTGGTCGATTAAGAACCTCTAAATACTTAAAGCTTTCAATGCCGTCAATGTCAATTTCGTATTCATCGCCAATAGGCAACAGAAATCTTGCAATTCCCTGATCGTCAGTCTTTCCTGTGTAAATTGTTTTGGTTTTTAAACTTGTCATGTTAACAGGGTAATCAACCAGAGATTTACGGTTTGCTCGATTAATATCCAATTTAACAATCGATTCGGTTTTTGTTGGCCGGGTTGAATTATAAACTGTTTTTTTTACAGTTTTAAAGTTGATTTTTGAACGATCTGGCATTGGACGATTCTCTCTTTCCCAGCGTTTTAAATCATAAGTCATTAATTCTTTTGATTTCCGGTATCCGGATTGAGGAACTTCTAGTATTTTGTAATTATACATTTGTCCAATACTAACCATCCATCTGTTGCCTGATTTCAGTTCAATTAAAACATTTCCACCTCCATCAGTTCTTAGTTTTAGCTTTTCTTTTGTCGAAGTTTCTTTAAGTAATATGGGCAAATTACTGATTGCTCGTTGTTGGTTATCAACTACCCTCAATTCGTAGGTTAGCTGGGCATTAATTTGCGGTGAAATCAGAAGTAATAAGAATGGAAGAAGCTTTTTCATAATAATGATAATTGAAATGAATTTTACAACTGTTTGTAACTGTAAGGTACTAAATATTTTCAAAACAAAATGAGTGAGTTGAAGTACAAAGCACCCCTAAGTTATTTCGAAATATTGCACTAAGTTGTTTTCTTTGTGACACCAGGTGGTGAAAATAATCATATTTATATGAAAAGCTGGGAAACTACAAATGGCTATAAAATTTATCAGGTTCTTTCAGGAAGAAGTAATTCCTACTTAGTTTCGAAAGGAAGTTATAACATACTTATTGATACAGGAAAAAGTTCGGCATATCAAAGATTAAAGCAGAACATAGATCTATTAGATTTAACAGAAAAGAAAATTTCATTTCTTATACTTACACACACTCATTTTGATCATTGTCAAAATGCCAGACAAATCAGACAAGAGTGTGATTGTCAGACACTTGTATCTGAGAAGGTGCTTAAAGAAATTAAAAACGGATACACTCCTTTACCAAAAGGAACTATTCTGGTGCCCAGGTTAATTTCAAATCTTGGCAGACTGATTGGTAAAAGGAAATATGGCTATCCATCATTTGTTCCTGATGTTTTAATCAATTCAAATTATCGATTTGATAATGAGTATTTAGCAATAAAACTAATCTCAACACCTGGGCATTCAATTGATTCAATGAGCATTATTGTTGACAATGAAATTGCTATTGTTGGTGATGCCATTTTTGGCATTTTTCGAAATTCTGTTTTTCCCCCTCCCTATGCTGATGATTCTAAAGAAATGGTTATGAGTTGGGCGAAATTGCTGAATACTGGCTGTGAGTTATTTTTTCCAGGACATGGAAGAGTGGTTCCTTGTATGTAAATGAAGGTAAATGGAAGGACAAGCAGATCGTTTCCACTGATTGGATTGCTGAAGCACGAAAAAATCATGTCAATTTGCCTAGGTATATCACACATTTCGATTCATATGGATATCAATGGTGGAGAAAAACCTACAATGTGAACGGAAAAAGTTTCAACTCATTTTTGGCCTTGGGTTAGGGTGAGCAAACAATGACTATTTTACCAGAAGAAAATTTGATTGTTCAGTTTTACTGTGGTTATTATATCAATCCTCCTTATTCTGAACTGCCAGGGCAATTAATTCAGGAGTATATTTTGCCGGCATTAAATTAACACTAAGTTGGTGTTAGATCAAAATAAAGAAAAACTTAAAGAGGTTGATCGATTATATCTAATCAACCCCTATATTGAAATAAATCAAATTGTTATGAATTGTCTGCAGTCAAAAATACGATGCACTGTAGAAAAATGAAGAGACATAATTCAAAACATGTAAGGGTGCTTTCTTAAAATATTTTCCCAAATCCATTAAGACTTTGAAAAACAGCATACCGCTTTTTAACTTCTTCCAACTCTTGGTTTAGTCTATTTTCTTTTTTGCTATGAATTTCAAGAATGGAAATAAGTCGCTGCAAATTAATATCAGCTGTTTTTAAATCTTCTTTATTAATAGAATTGATAATTGCATCTTTATAAAGAAGAAGAGAATCTTGAAAGCTTGGAAAAATAGTTTTGTGTTCCTTTTTGTAACCAATTCTAATCATAATATTAAGTTACAAAAAAAGACAGTGAAATCCAAGTTGTTAAATGAGTTTCTTGTAGAATGGTGCAATCTTAGTAACGTTGAGTTTCTGCAGATAGTAAGGGCAAATGATGCTTAATCAGTCTATTTTGTTAATTGGAAGGATTGTGAACTTACTGCTAAATACAGTGTCAATTTAGTTGGTATTTCCATTCTTTAAATGCTTTTTATGATCTAAAACGAACATGAAACAATCCTTCAGTGCAATTTCTGCAAATGTCAATGCTTTTTCTATCCTTAAAAACCATTTTTCTGAAATTCTGATATTTTTCTGATTGCCAGATTTCTTTGAAATTATTGTCATTCAGATTTCCTATTTTGTAGTTAGCATCTTTATCGAAGCAGCATGGCACCACATCTCCGGTTGAAGTTACTACGGGCTGGCTCCACATTCGCCAACACCTGTTTTTAAGTTTGGATTTTATTTGATAGCTGCCATCTTTTTGTTCTTTATAACGAGAATACTTGTCATTTTTAGGAATTAATGGATTTCCGTTCTTAAAATCATAAATTTGAGCAGTCTTAAAACTAATTTGATCAACATTTAGCTCTTTTGCTATTTTTTTTGCATCATTTACTTGGTGCTCATTTTTAGCAGTTACCAAAAATTGTAAGACTAGTTTAGGCAACTTTGATTTCTCAATTTGTTTTTCTGAAACAAGAAGTTTTATTCCATCAATAACTTTTTCTAAAGAACCAGTAACCCGGTACTTTTCATAGATTTCCTGGGTAGTTCCGTCCATCGAGATAATTAACTTGTCAAGGCCGCTATTTATTATTTTTTGTACATTTTCTCTTGTAAAATAATGTCCGTTTGATGAAGTGATACTGTACACCTTTTTTTCTGAAGCAAAGTTTATTAACTCATAAACATCTTTATTGATAAATGGTTCACCTTGAAAGTAAAAGATGACAGTAGTCAATTTAGGCGACAATTCGCTGAGCAGTTTTTTTGCCAAATCATTGTCTATGTGTCCTTTTGGACGTTTTAAGATTTCCATTCCTGTGGGACATTCTTTGCATTTAAGGTTGCAGAGATTGGTTGGTTCAACGGATATTCCCAAAGGCATCCCAAAATGGATTGGTCTACCTGATAAAATAGAGATGAAATAACTGAAAGTCAGTTTGAATATATTAATGAATTTTAAAAGCAAATTTTTCAATTAAAATATTTCACACAAAGAGCACAAAGAAAACAAAGATATTGAATAAATCTATTTGCTTGTTTAGCGATTTTTTTCAACTTGCTTTGTATGCAATAAACTAATTCCTAACTTTGATTTCATTAACCTATAGAATATGATTAAAATGAAAAAACTAGCTGTTATCCTGTTTTCCATACTATTGTTTGGTGGCTGTATTTGCAACTCTACACCCTGCGAAAAGAAAACCTGCAAAGATTTTAAAACTCAAAAAGAAGCTCAGGAGACTTACGATTCTGACCCCGATTGCTATAAAAACCTTGATAGGGATGATGATGGCGTTGCCTGTGAAAGCTTACCCTAGTTAAATGGAAAGTTCTGGAGAATGAATGAAAACTTTCTTCATGCATTAAAGCAAATTGCCCCGCTATCAGATAAGAGTTTAACTGAACTTTTGAAGTATTGCACAAGTACACCCTTTGAAAAAGATGAGTTTGTTTTAAAAGAACGCGCTGTCTGCAACCACATTTATTTTGTGTCGAAAGGGTTGTTGAGAATTTATTATTGCAAAGAAGAAAAAGAAGTGTCAGAGTGGTTTGCTTTTGAAAATACATTCTGCTTTTCAATAGTAAGCTATTTTAAAAAATTACCGAGTAATTTAATTATAGAGTGCCTTGAGGATTCCGAGATCATATTTATGTCAAAGGAAGGACTTGATACTCTTAGAAACAAAAACTTTGATATAGCGAACTTTGTTTATCAACTCATATCAGGATCCTTAATCATATCGCAGGAAAGAATGGCTAGTATTCAGTTTGAAACAGCTTTTACACGCTACAAAACTCTTTTAGAGCAGCATAAAAATTTCCTCCAGCGTGTTCCGCTAAATTATATTGCTTCTTACCTTGGCGTTAGTGCTGAAACTTTAAGCCGAATTCGTGCCCAAATTAATTAATTGACAATTGTCAAGTGGGTTTCGCTCAATTTGTTTTAAAATTGTCAAAGTAATCATCCCCAAACAAGTTTTTTGAAGTTAATTTTCTCTAATTGAAA
This sequence comes from Bacteroidales bacterium, assembly GCA_050296515.1. Classification (GTDB taxonomy): domain Bacteria; phylum Bacteroidota; class Bacteroidia; order Bacteroidales; family NBLH01; genus NBLH01. The sequence goes on from JBNKRJ010000052.1 coordinate 69,423, forward strand.
TGAATATCATTCCAATGAGCAGATATGATCATATTTTTCATCAAAATCAAGTAATCATGAAAAAACAATTATTAATATTGCTCGTATTAGGTTTAATACTTCCAATCAAATTATTCTCGCAGCAGGCACTGTGGGGAGGACCAAACATTACCTCTCCGGAAATAAACAATGATAATTCAGTCACCTTTCGATTTTTAGCACCAAATGCAGATACTGTAAAAATAACAGGAGACTTTTTACCGACAGAGAAAAGAAAAACACAGTGGGGTGAATTTGATGTTCCGGGAGTAGCATTTTTAACTAAAGATGAAAAAGGAATCTGGAGTTTTACTTCCGGAAAACTTGAGCCAGAATTATACAGCTATTCGTTTATTGTAGATGACTTATCAGCAACCGACCCCAACAATCCATTTTTAATCAGGGATGTTGCTTCTGTTACAAATGTATTCATTATTGGTGGTGGACAGGCAGATTTATACAAAGTAAACGATATTCCTCACGGAACAGTAACACGGAGATGGTATGATTCTCCGGGTCTCGGAATGGATCGTCGCATCACCATATATACACCTCCTGGCTATCAGGCTGATACTAAGAAATATCCGGTTTTATATCTATTGCATGGTGCGGGTGGTGACGAAGAAGCCTGGATTTCATTGGGATGTACTGCTCAAATTATGGATAACCTGATAGCACTGGGAAAAGCAAAACCTATGATTGTGGTAATGCCAAACGGAAATGTAATACAAGATGCTGCACCAGGTGAAGGAAGCAAAGGGTTTTACAAGCCCCGGTTTATGATTCCTAAAACTATGGATGGAACTTATGAAGAAAGTTTTCAAGACATCATCAAGTTTGTGGAAAGCAATTACAGAGTGAAAGCTAACAAAGCAAACCGTGCAATAGCAGGGCTTTCTATGGGAGGTTTTCATTCACTTCATATATCAAGATATTATCCGAATACATTTGATTATGTCGGCTTGTTTTCTGCTGCTATTCTGCCAAATCAAAACGTTTCTCACAAAGTTTATAATGATATTGATGGTACTCTAAAAAAACAAATGGAAAATGGGTACAAACTTTACTGGATAGGAATGGGAAAAACGGATTTCTTATACAAACCTGGTGTTGAGTTCCGAAAAAAGCTTGATGATATGGGCTTTAAATATGTATACCACGAGAGTGAAGGGGGACACATTTGGAGAAACTGGCGGGTTTATTTATCCATGTTTGCTCCTCAACTATTTAATTAGTTGCCATTTTGACTTTAGTTTAAGATTGCATTGAAAAATATTTTCAAAAAAGAAAGCAAACGATTATTGAGAACCAATTGGCATTTTGGCGATTTAACTTTATAGTGGCTTTAGATAATGTTACTTTTCAATTGATGAACCGGAACGAAGTGGAGCCTCATGACCAATGGGAATAAAAGTAACCAAAAATCTAGAACGGCGAAGCCCTCACGAAGCCAGGGACGAGTACCGTTGAAGCACTGTTTGCTGCATTTACTTGCCAGTTATGTCCGTTGTGCGGTCAGCAGTCGGAGATCGCCCAAATTCTTTGTTCCAGTTTTTGGAATGAAGAAAAATGAAATTGAGTATTTTCTCATGCGGTCTCATAGAAAACCTTTTACAGCTTGCAATCAAGCCTTAGTAAAACCGGGAAGCTGAGAACTTGTTCGAAGATCACCCGGACGAACTTAGGTTTGATAAGAGATGGAGGAGGTTTTCAATGCAGCCTTGACTATTTTACTCGTTCTTTCAGAACTTCATAAGATCGGCTTTGCCTAAGTTGCTTCATTTTTGGGTTAACCGGAACAAAATAACCCAAAAATGAAGACCGATTTTATTCATAAATTGAAAAACAAAGTTGAATTTCATACAATAGTAATTATAAGTTGCTGATTATCATAGTTTATTTTTGATAATGCTAATACAAGTACCTGTTATTCGGGAATCTATAAAACATGGGAAATGTCAAATAGTAATTACAAACTACTGATTATCAGGCTTCATTTTTGATGGTGATAATATAAGTAACTGATGTTCTGAAAGCAACAAAACATGGGAAATGTCAGTTATTAATTTAATCTTTACAAAATGAAGACAAAAATGGTATGGATTTTATCCATTGCACTTGTTAGCATGTTGCATGCACGGGCACAACAAAACATCTATGTTAACCAGGTTGGGTACCTGACTAATGCACCCAAATATTTTTATACCGATTATGAAGCTGACAGCTTTGCAGTTATCAACACAAAAACCAGGCAGGCAGTTTTTAGTGGGGAAATGCAACTAAGAAAGAAAAAAGATCCTTTAGCTGGATTTGATATCTACACAGGGGCTTTCTCACAACTCAACGCTAATGGTGAATATGTTATTAAAGTATTCTCTCCTTTAAACTCTGGCATTGTTTCTTACCCATTTAAAGTTTCGGATGATGTGTTTTCAGAACTTCTGTTATTGGCTAATCGTTCCATTTTTATGCAAAGGTGCGGTATGGCAATGGAAGAAAAATACGTTGGGAAATATTACAGAGACATTTGCCATACTGAAAAAGCGCATTATCATCCAACCAATAACATAGAAGGAGAAAAAGACATGACTGGTGGGTGGCATGATGCCGGTGATTACGGAAAGTACATTGCACCTGGTTCAGTTACAGTTGCTACACTACTTCTGGCCTACGATCTAAAACCCGAGCAATTTCAAAGCGATGCATGGAACATTCCCGAAAGTGGTAACAGTATTCCTGATTTGTTGGATGAGGTAAAATACGAACTGGACTGGATGTTTAAAATGCAACGCGAAGATGGCGCTGTGCATGAAAAAATACACACTAAAGATTATGTGCAATTTGTAATGCCATCCTATGGTAATGTGCCACAGTATATTTACGAGGTTTCATCTACTGCTACGGCCGATTTTGCTGCGGTAATGGCATTTTCTTCAAGAGTGTTTGCAAAATACAACAAAAGCTATGCTGATAAATGCCTGAAAGCAGCCATAAAGGCGTATACTTATCTTGAAAAACATCCGAATATTTTTCCTCCCGGAGGGTTTAAAAATCCACCCGACACAGAAGCAGGTGGTTATTCTGATGATGATGACAAAGGAGAACGACTTTGGGCTGCTGCTGAGCTGTTTGTCACAACAGGAAAAGAAAATTATCACATAGACTTTTTAAAACTGAACAAACTTTTTGAGAATGAATTTGCCGAAGCGGGTTGGGACGACCCGACACCTTTTGCCCATTATGTTTATTTATTGAGCAAAAGCGACAAAATTAACACTGAAGTAAAAGAGAGAATAAAAAGAAACCTGGTTAATTATGCAGACAAACTTGTTGAAATGGCAAACAAAGATGGCTTTAGAATAGCCATGCAAGCGCAAGATTATATTTGGGGCTCAAATGGACTACTGTTAAATAAAGCAATAAACCTTTTAATTGCCTATGAACTCACAAAGGATACTAAGTATCGCGATTTGGCACTGACACACCTCGACAATGTGTTAGGTACAAATGCTATGAAAATGTGCTATGTGACAGGGATAGGCACCAACAGGATTCTTCATTTGCACCATGCTCCATCAGTTGCAGATGTGATTGCAGAACCAGTGCCAGGTATTATGGCTGAAGGCCCAAACAGGTATTTGGAAGATGAGGCTTTACAAAACCTTTATACTAAAAAAACTCCACCCGCAAAAACATACGTAGATAATGTTGAAAGCTATTCATCCAATGAAAATACCATTTATGGCAATGCTTCATTGATTTTTGTGGTGGCTTACTTAAATGCGTTGGGTTTTGAAAAATAAAGCTTAATTATGTATTTTGGGGAATATCAATAGCACCTATCTTATTCGGTTGTTTTGTATTCTCCATCTATCTAAAATAGACACAAGGAAATTTGGGTTTTGCGTGCTAGTATGTTGACAAATAGTTGATTACGTTGTTTTAAGTAAGCTTGTTGTAAATGCAAAATTTTCAGAAAAAGAAGGAAATTATTAATGAAAATAATCTGTTTTATTTTAAAGGTACTCTCACACATCCAAATGCTAAAAAGATTTATGATAAAACTGATGAAATTGTAGGTAATATCTCTGGTGAATCAGGGTGGCCAAGAAGATGTGCCAGTAATGTTATAGTAAACTTGTTTCAAGAAGCGTTAAAGCTAAGGGAGTCAGTGGAAAAAAGAATACCACCAAAAGTCTTGTTTAAGATGGCTTTTTACAAGGATCTATTTTATATCTACTTTAGAAGAGTCGATGATTTCAAAAATATCAATCATTATATTAATCAAATTGAAAGAGTCAATAATTTAGATGAGGGTGAACAAAAGTCCCTGATGAAAGATTTGTTGAGTTCATCTCCATTTTCGGTTCGAACAAATCCACTTGCATTATTAGATGTATTAGAAATAAGAAGAGAATCACAGAATAAGATTCTGTATCATACCAAAGTAAAAGAAACAGGGAAAACAAGAATTGAAATTATTGTTCATGTTCCTCTTATATCTCCTAGAAAAAGTAAAATTAATGAACTAGTGTTGCCTGTTGAACAAAGAGATGAGGTTCTGCAGTGGCATATTGATAGCGATAATGAGCTAAGTAATCAGTTAGTACCAGTAATTGAAGAACTAAAATTCCATCAGGAATTAAAACCTGAAAAAATTGTTAATTTGCTGACAAATGAAGAGTTTCTCAGAACATTCGAAATAAGAAAACATGGTTTGCAAACTATTCCAGATGAATGGATTAATCAAAGAATATTAAAGATTGATTATGAGAAACTTGATGAGTTATGGATGCGTCCAAGCAAAGGATATTTGCACAAAATACTCTCAAATGCTCATGATGAAAATTATACAGAACGACTTCATAAATTGGAAAGAAGCAATGCATTTGCATACAGGGCGGTCGATACGAAACTTGAAGAAAGGACTAATAAGCGTCTTCAAAAACTGCAAAAAAGCATTGAAAACAATCAAGTTGTACTCTTTCTTGGGCGACAGAATCGAGTTTATAAACATTTACAAGATAAACTAAACGAAAGATACAAAGGAGAAGTTGAATTTATAAGTGATCATGTATGGTCAGCGCGGGGCTATATTGAGCCTGGCGTAAAATCATCTGATAGCAGGCTGAGTGTATTACAAGCAGTTGAGACTATTCGCCGTATGCCTGATTTAGAGTTAAAGGGAGATGCTATAAAAAAAAGAACCATTGCATTTTCACTTGATGGTTACGATGAAAAAGTAGCATTTGCAGCTATGTATTCTAACCCCAATCGAATTGAACGAAATTATCCTCGACCAAAGATTGAAGGACTAAATGATTTTAAATTTTCCTATACAGGATTAACTGATTTAGAACTTGCAAACATAGTAAGAAATAAAGAATGGTTTGATTTTATGATCTTTTATCGAACTGGGAAAAATGGAGAACCTGAAGAGTTAAATAAAGACCAAGTGGCTGAAGAATACGGAATAAAATATATCGGAGATTTAATGGAAACTATATTGAAAAATAAGACTGAAAATAATAAATAAAAAAAGCGCCCTCCCAGGCGCCCTCTAATATTTCAAATCAAAGTTCTAATTTCTAATAAACGAATTTCTAGCTCACCGATTCAATTAAAATCTCAAGTATCTTAATTGCTGCAACTGAAACTGATGTCCCTGGGCCAAAAATACCTACAACACCGGCATCGTAAAGGAATTTATAATCCTGTGCCGGGATAACACCACCAGCAATCACCATAATGTCTTCACGGCCAAGCTTTTTCAACTCTTCAATTACCTGGGGAATTAAAGTTTTGTGCCCTGCAGCCAGGCTAGAAACACCAAGTACGTGTACATCGTTTTCAACAGCTTGTTTTGCAGCTTCGGCAGGGGTTTGGAACAATGGTCCAACGTCTACATCAAATCCAATATCTGCATATCCTGTAGAAACTACTTTAGCTCCACGGTCATGACCATCCTGCCCCATTTTAGCTACCATAATTCTTGGACGACGACCTTCAAGGTCAAAGAATTTATTTGCTAATTCCTGTGCTTTTTTGAAATCATCATCGTTTTTCGATTCCGAAGAATAAACTCCTGATATTGAGCGTATTTCGGCCTTGTATCTTCCTACTTCTTTTTCCATAGCATATGAAATTTCACCTAAGCTGGCACGTTTTTTAGCAGCATCGATCGAAAGTGCCAATAAGTTGCCTTTTCCTGTTTTAACAGCTTCAGTAATCGCTTCCAATGCAGCTTGAACTTCTGCTTCGTTACGATTTGCTCTTAGCTTTTTCAATCTTTCAATTTGTGCCAAACGTACAGAAGTATTATCTACCTCTAAAATATCAATTGGATCTTCTTTTTCCAATCTGTATTTGTTCACACCAACAATGGTATCCAAACCAGCATCAATTCTTGCCTGCTTTCTTGCAGCAGCTTCCTCGATACGCATTTTTGGCACGCCGGTTTCAATAGCTTTTGCCATTCCTCCAAGCTCTTCAACTTCCTGGATCAATTCCCATGCCTTGTGTGCAAGTTCATGAGTTAAAGCCTCAATGTAGTAAGAACCGGCCCAAGGATCAACAGAATCACAAACCCTGGTTTCTTCTTGGATGTAAATCTGGGTGTTTCGTGCAATTCGTGCTGAGAAATCGGTTGGTAAAGCAATTGCTTCATCCAATGCATTGGTGTGTAACGACTGGGTGTGGCCCAAAGCAGCTCCCATGGCTTCAATACAAGTACGAGCCACATTGTTGAATGGATCTTGCTCAGTTAAACTCCAACCCGAAGTTTGCGAGTGTGTACGTAATGCCAATGATTTTGGGTTTTTCGGATTGAATTGTTTTACAATCTTCGCCCATAACATCCTAGCTGCACGCATCTTGGCAATTTCCATAAAATGGTTCATCCCAATTGCCCAGAAGAACGATAAACGAGGTGCAAAAGCATCAATATCAATACCTGCTTTTACTCCGGCACGAAGATATTCCAATCCGTCAGCCAGGGTGTATGCCAATTCAATATCTGCAGTAGCACCAGCTTCCTGCATGTGATAACCAGAGATAGAAATTGAGTTAAACTTAGGCATGTTTTGCGAAGTAAACTCAAAAATATCAGCAATCACTTTCATTGAGAACTCAGGTGGGTAAATGTATGTGTTACGAACCATGAATTCTTTCAAAATATCATTCTGGATGGTTCCAGAAAGTTGCTCTAAAGTAGCTCCCTGTTCTAATCCGGCAACAATGTAAAATGCCATCACCGGCAGTACAGCACCGTTCATGGTCATCGAAACCGACATTTTATCCAATGGAATTTGATCGAATAAAATTTCCATGTCTAAAATAGAATCGATAGCCACACCAGCCTTACCTACATCACCTTCAACACGCTCATGATCAGAGTCATATCCTCGGTGAGTGGCAAGGTCAAAAGCAACTGAAAGACCTTTTTGTCCTGCAGCTAAGTTTCTTCTGTAAAATGCATTTGATTCTTCAGCAGTAGAGAAACCTGCGTACTGACGAATCGTCCAGGGACGCATCACATACATGGTTGAATAAGGACCACGTAAGTTTGGTGCAATACCCGCTGCATAATTCAAATGTTCAAAGTTTTCTAAATCTTCACTTGTGTAGATTGATTTAACCTCAATCAACTCGGGTGTTTTCCACAACTCTTTCTTCTCAAGCTCTTTGGCTTTAGAAGTGTTGTTCTTTTTTATATCTATATTTTTAAAATCTGGTCTCATAATCTAAATTTTGGTAGAAAGTAAAAAGTGAATAGTTGAAAGTAAAATTCTTACAACTTATTACTAATAACTTACAACTAGTTAATACCTAATTCTGATTGAAATTCTTTTAGCGTTTCTAACACATTCGATTTCACATGTATAAAATGCTTAATTCCAAAGCTTTGTAGTTGTTCTAAGCTTTCTTTTGGATAGCCGGCAATTACTACAATTTTATCAGAAAGACCTTCTACGATTTCTTTCGAAATAACTGGATATTCATCATCAGAGCTACAAAGTACTACAATATCAGCATTTGCATCTTTCGCAGCAGTAATTCCTTCTTGTGCAGATGAAAAACCGTTGTTGTCAACTACCTCAAATCCAGCACAGGCAAAGAAATTACATGCAAACTGAGCTCTTGCTTTACGCATGGCTAAATTACCATAAGTAAACATGAATGCTTTTGGTGTTTTTCCTGAATTTTCAGTTTTTAGACGAAGTTTCTCAAAAGCTTTAGCTCCTCTGTAGCGTTTTAAAGGTTCCGCAATTTTGTTATCATCACCACATCCACATGAATGATGAGAAGTTTTAATTTTTATAGCATCCTTCACTTTTTCATTAAAGTTAGGATATTGATTCGTTCCCAAGAGTATTTCTTTTCGGGTGGCAATGTTCATATCTCGTTTTTGAGCAGTTGCTTTCACTAGCTCCTGAACAAAACCTTGTTTGAATGCTTCAAGATATCCTCCTTTGTCTTCTACTTCAAGGAACAGTTTCCATGCTTCATTGATAATTGAATCTGTCAGATTCTCAATGAAATAGGAGCCCGCTGATGGATCAGCCACTTTATCAAAGTAAGATTCTTTTTTTAGTAATATTTGCTGATTTCGTGCAATTCTTTCAGAGAAAGGATTCGATTTATCAAACTTGATATTAAATGGTAAAACAGTTAAAGAATCTGTACCGCCTAAAACAGCAGACATGGCTTCGGTGGTAGTTCTTAACATGTTTACATAAGGATCATAAACCGTCAGGTTGTATTCAGCAGTTACTGAATGTATTTTCATGATACCAGCCTCAGTATTAGTAGGTTTGTATGCCTCAACTACTTTTGCCCAAAGATATCGTGCGGCTCTTAGTTTGGCAATTTCCATAAAATAATCAGAGCCAGCTGCAAAATTAAAACGGATGCGAGGTGCAATATTGTCTATAGAAATCCCAGCATCGGTTGCTTTGGATAAATAATCATTTGCCATCGACAATCCAAATGCTAATTCCTGCACAATACTAGAACCTGAATTCTTGAAATTATAAGCTTTAACACTGATAACACCAAATCCAGGAAGTGATTTTGAAACTGTTTCAAAAATTTCTTTTGGAAAAGCATTAAAATCACAAGCTTCGTCATTGCATCCAGAGCCTGTCACAGTTAGGCATGCAAGTGGATCAAGAGCAATAGAACCTTTTACTTTTGAAGCATTAGCACCTAGGTAGCTAATTAGTTCGTTAACAAAAGCTTTAGTTGATTTTCCAATAGAGAAATTCAGTTCAACTGTTTCAAGCGGAAAACCATTTAATAGTTTTGCAATATCATCTTTTGTAACAGCATTCTCTGTACAAATAACAAAAGCAATAGATTCTGCTCCTCTTTCAATTGCATTCAAAGCTGTTTTGTTTGCTTCCGCAAAGTCTTCCACAACTATATCCTGACGAATCAGCCAGTCATTATCGGCTTTTTCACCCCTGACATAAGGGAATTCACCAGGTTTAACATTCAAAATGTGCTCAAGTCCTTTTAGGTTTTCACTTCTGTAATAGGGCTTTACTTTAATCCCGTCTAAAGTGGTTTTTACTAACTTTTTTTCGTAGTCAGCACCCTTCAAGTCCTTTTTGATCACTTCTTCCCATTGCTCTGTAGTCACAGGCGGGAATTCGGTAAACAAAGCATTCTTTTTATTATTGTCCATAACTATTTTGTGAAATTTTTTGCAAAAGTACGGCTTTTAGCGTATTCAAAACGAATATTATATATGTTTTTCAGCAGGTAGATCTCATATTATAGAACATATTTCTTATGGGATTATGACTTCGTAAATTACAACTACTTGATACTTGTTTAATATTCAGCTAAATATAGCATTAGGAGTACTGTGTGTAGTTAAGTTTAGATTACAAAGCTACCTTTCTCGCTATCTTTTAATTATCTTTGAAATTTAGAAAACGTTTTGAACAATATTTTTTTTGTTTTTAGGGTTATTAGCATACAAGAATTCAAATAAAGTTGCCATGAAGTATTTACTAACATTCACATTAATAATTACTCTTTTCAATTACACTTTTGCACAAAAAACGCTTACTGAATATTGGAAAAACAAGCAAAAAAGTGCTGAAGGCAAGATTTCAGACAGTGGTAAGGAAATCGGGCTTTGGAAATATTGGGATTCTACAGGAGTATTAACCCAGGAAGTCGAATTTTATTATGGAGTGGTAAGTGGCAGGGTAACCTATTACTACAAAAATGGCAAGAAAGAAAATGAAGGCATTTTTAAGCATGGAATTAAAAATGGTTATTATAAAGAATGGAATAAAAATGGTGTTTTAACTCTTGAAGGGCAGTTTAAACATAATTTGCAGGATAGTATTTGGACTTATTACAGTGATAATGGCCGAAAAATTAAGGAAGAGCTGTATTCTCCTAAAGAAGCAATGAAACTCATCAATTTATATTCACCAACCGGAGATACGTTGGTTAAAAATGGAAATGGTAACTATAAAACCTGGTTTGATAATGGGAAACCTAAAGAAAAAGGGTTTTACTTAAATGGTTATCGACATCTTACCTGGGAAAGTTTCTACAAAAACGGGAATACTTTTAAAAAGGGAGAATATAAAAATGGGACACAGGTTGGATTATGGCTCACCTGGCATCGGGATGGAAGTAGAAGTTCAGAGATGAATCACGGAACAGGCATAAGTACCAGCTGGTACGAAAATGGCCAAATGGAGATGCAGGGAAAAATGTTAAACGGTAAAAGAGATAGTATTTGGACATTTTGGTGGGAAACCGGAGAAAAGAAATTTTACGGTAGATTTGAAGAGGGCCTTAAACAGGGTGTTCATACTTTCTGGGGGAAAAACGGACACAAAATCAGCGAAATAGAATTTAAGGATGGTAAGAAGGATGGAGCAGCCAAATGGTGGCTCGAAGATGGGAAATTAGATATAGAAGGAAATTTTGTAAATGGTGTTCAGGAAGGGAAATGGACCTATTGGCGTACAGATGGCAAGAAGGGCAATGAGGGTATTTATAAAAATGGTAAAATGAATGGGCATTGGACTTATTGGTATGCGAACGAACAAGTTTGGAAAGAAGGTGATTATAAAGATGACAGGAAAGACGGACATTGGGTTATTTATTACGAAAACGGGCAGAAATTTTATGAAGGTGATTTTGTTGATGGAAAAGAAGAAGGTTTATGGTACTCATGGTACGAGAATGGGAAAGAACATATGATAGGTGAGTTTTTACACCGGCAAATGAATGGTCGATGGGAAGCCTGGTATGAGAATGGTGTAAAAGAGTATGAAATTTCTTATAAAGAAAACCTCAAAAATGGAGTGTGCAAATATTGGAATGAGCAAGGACGGAATAAATTAGCAGAAAGCTACAAAAATGGGATATTGAATGGACAATATACAACTTATTTTGCCGATGGGACTGTTAATATTAATGGTTACTTTGTTGATGGAGAGAGAAATGGAAGATGGACATTTTATGCCGAAGGAGGATTAAAAGTAAGAGAAGAAATTTATAAAAATGGAAAGAAAGAGGGGAAATGGTTATCGTGGCATATGAATGGCAAGCCTGAAACTGAAATTAATTATAAGAATGATATGAGACATGGCCGCATGAAAACATTCAATAAAATGGGGCAGCTAATATATGACGCAAATTATAAAAATGACCGGCTGGAAAAGATATTTGTAAATAAATTGCAAAACTAATGGCTCTTTTTTAGTGATAGACAAAAGTCTCAAATCAGAATATCCGTACCTTTTCATCAATTGCTTCTTCAACAAAGTGGTGTAAATCAAACATTTGTTGGGCACCAAGTTTTTGTCCAACCTGGGCAATAATGTATAGCAATAAAGCTAAGCCCAATAATGCTGGAATTGCCCACAAAATTGGAGCATCAAGGTTTAAATTCAGGCGCGATAGCCCATAAAGCCCTCCGAAAAGGATACAAACGCCAATTCCGGTATAGAAAAACACGAACATCGACCAGATTGTTGGTTTTGGAGTGTATAATCCTCTGATGAAGCTACCTTCTTCTTGTTTATCAATTGAAAGAGTAAGTTGAGGGGACCAAAAGTGTTGTTCTTCCTTATTAATTTTTAAAACAATAAAATTCTTCAGCATCGATTCAGCATAGCAGTTGCTTTTTGTTTCTTCTAACTGCTTTTTTACTTTATTTACGATGTCTTCAGGATTGTAACTTGTTGATAATTTGAATCTTGGTCTTATTCTTATGCTTGTCATAAACGAAAAGTATAGAATTGCTGAATTATCGTTTTTAGCTATTTTAGAATTCTCTTAGAAATTAATAAATAGAGAGACTAAATCATTAATGTTCAATTAAAAAATAATTTAGACAGACATGGCCAAAAAAGGGAGTGGTGTGCTAAACTTCGAAGGCAAGAACCATGATGTCATCAATTTGCTCGTTTGTGCCCTGCCAATTCTTAAGTTCCATCCTTAGCAAATCCTTTTGAGTTTCAAGTGGCAAAGAATAAATATCAATAAGTAGTTTTTTTAGCCTTCGTCTTGAATATTTTTTGTCCAGCTCTCCTCCAAACTGATCACTGAAACCATCTGTAAACATATAAATTCGGTCTTCGGGAACCAGTTGAAAGGTTTTTAAGGTATATTTTTTCTTGTTCGTTCTGGCATCCCAAATAAAGTATTTATCGGGTTTCATTTCTATTAGAACATCATCCCGTAAAACAAATGCAGGATTGTTCGAGCCTGCATAGTTGAGCATAAGGTTCTCATCATCAATTACACAAATGGCTATGTCAAGACTTTCCAGTGTGCTGGCCTCATCTCCTTGATAATTAAGCAGAAAGACAATTTTGTCTCTCAGTTTTTCAAGGATTCTGGCTGGTTCAAGAATATCTATATTCGCCACAATTTCCTGTATTGCACTAATACCTAATACACTCATAAACGCTGCAGGAACTCCATGACCTGTGCTGTCAGCAACAACCGCCATTCTTCTATTATTTTTATGTGCTGCCCAGAAAAAATCCCCGCTTACTATATTCTGCGGAAGATTGATAACAAAATGCTGTGGAAAAATACTCTCCATGTATGAGTTTAATGGCAAAAGAGCTTTCTGAATTTTCCGGGCATACTGAAGACTCCATGTAATTTCCTTATTTTTAAGCGCAATTTGCTCCTCGGCTTCTTTAATTTTAGTAATGTCTGCATCAATTGCAATTAGGCGAGCCACTTCTCCAGCTTCGTTTATAACAGGAGTTAAAGTAGTATGTATCCAAACTGGTTGTTTCTGTTTTGTCTCACTTTTGGAAACGTAAGTAACAGGCTTTTTGCTTTCAAGGCACTTTTTAAAGTTCTCAACTATCGATTCACTTGAACTTGCATCGAAAATGTTTATTCCTCTTTTTCGTTTAAATTCTTCAGGAGAAAATCCGGATAATCGCTGAAATGCTTCATTTATCCATTCAATTTTTCCGTCGGGCTGAAGAATAAAAACAGTGTTGTCTGTTTCTTTAGCAACCAATGACAAAATTTCGTTTTCCTCATTCATTAATTCTATCAGCTCAGATTTAACCTTATCTTGTTTCATCTGTTCACGTAGAATTTCGTTTTTCAGCACAATCTCTTGCCGCTGACTGGCTAATATTTTTGCATTTCTAAGCTTTTGTTGGTAAACAAATATTGCTAATACGCCTAAAACGGAAAGAAAAAATAAGCCAATGATTAAAAAATTACGTACTTTTTTCTGGTAGTTTATTTCGGCCAACTGCTTACGCTCTTTAAAAGCACTAATTTTATTTTGTCTGTTTAACTCCTCATCAAATTTATCTTTGGCATCAATCTTTGAAAGCATCACATAATCCTGGGCTTTCGTTAAACTATCGGTTAGTTGATGGTATTTATCAAGGAATTTGTATGCTTTTTCAAATTCTTTTTTTGCGTAATAAAGCTTCCCTAAATTGTGTAGCGCATCTTTCTTTATCCCTATATTAGTAACACTTTCAGAAAGTTTTATACACTTCAGGTAGTGAGCTTCGGCCTGATCAACACTATTAATTTGTTCATAATATCTGCCTTTAATCAAATAAAACTCACACAAATCAAAAAGATTATTGCTTTGTCTGCACAAAGTTTCAGATTCATTTAGCAATTTAAGCGCCTTATTTGAGTTGTTTATGCTTAAATATGTGTCGGCAAGATTTAACCTTGCTTTCACCTTCATAATGTTGTCAGAGATACTATCTTCTATCGAAACCGATTTAATCAGGTAGTCTATAGCTTTCTCAAAATCACTTTTTTGTTTTAAAATAGTGCCAATATTATTGTATGCAATTCCAACATATTCAAGCCTGTTTGCTCTTTGATGAATTTCCATTGATAATTGCATGTATTCTAGCGATTTATCTAAAAGGTCCCTGTGCCAGTAAACTACACCAATATTGTTCAGTGCTTTAGCAATTCCAATACTATCATCAATTTCATGCGAAACGTTATGGCCTTTTAATATCCAATCAAATGCACCTTCATAATCGCCTGCATTAGCATAAATAATTCCCAGATGATTGTATGCGTTTGCCAGGCATGTAGGAACTTTTTTCTCTTTGGCTAACCTGATTATAGAATCGATTAACTGAACCGATTTTGCTGGATCTGAAACTCTTAATTCCCAGGCAATTTCATTTAGGATAACCAATCTTGCACTATCATTGGTCACATTATTCAGTCGGTTTTGCAGACTGTCAAGTTTCTCATGAGCAAGTATATTGAAAACGGCCAGTAAAAGGGCTATAATCAATGCAAACTTAACCATTTTAAAACTTGAATTCATAGTGCAAATTTAGTTCACAAAATTAGGATAATCTGTTATTATTCCATCAACACCCAAATTTATAAGACGGTTAATAGAAATACTGTCATCTACAGTCCACACATTTATTTTTTTTCCTAAACTATGTACTTTTTTAATTAATCTTCTGGTTGTAAATGGATAATAGCAACTAAATTCATCAACAAAATTGTAAAAATCCAGGTTTGTGACTCTGAATTTCCCATCATAAATGAGATAAAAAATTGGAAAGTCGGCGATTAAAAGTTTGTGAAGAATAATTTCGCTATCTAATTTATTTATTCTTAATAAAACGCTATCATTAAATGAATGAACCAATACCCAGTCTTTTGCATTGTGCTTATTAATGATGTTGACCACCCTCTTTTCAATTTCTGGATATAGTTCGTTTCCGTCCTTTATTTCAACTACCAGTTTTGATTTTCCATTTATAAGTTGTATGGCTTCTTCAAGAGTTGGAACCTTTTCATTTTTAAACTTCTTCGAAAATTTTGAGCCTGCATCAAATTTTCGTAAGTCATTAAAGCTTAATTCATTTACAGCACCATTTCCATTTGTTGTTCTGTTAATTGTTTTGTCATGTATACATACTACTACGTTGTCTTTGGTTTGTCTGACATCCACTTCAATCCTGTCAGTATTAAACTCCAATGCTTTTTTTATTGATGATAAAGTGTTTTCTGGGGCAAATCCTGCAGCCCCTCTATGACCAGTAAGTGAAATTTTATCAATCAAGGGACTGTTTCTCTTAGAGTTACCTGAATATAGCGCAGGGGATAGCATTGCAAAAAAATAGGCACAAAGTACAATAATGAAACTAAAAAAAATCAATGAGCTTTTTTTCATTAAGTTTGGTTTATGCTTGTTTTGGTTTACTCCTTTTTTTGTTCTAAGAAAGCTCTCAGCCCTAATGCTTCATGTCAATATTTATACCATTAATGGAATTATTCATAATAAAATGTACATCATGCATGGTCTTCTTAAAATTTTTATGGCTTTGCAATAATAGTCATATTATTTTAACTTAGCACAAACTCATAATAATCTACAGAAAAAATCACACGAATATGTATAAAAAAAATCTTTACGTAATTCTTTTAATATTTTGTTTAACAATTAAATATAGCTACTTGCTAGCGCAATCTGGCAACAAATCAACCCTTAAAATTAGTGAGATTATGCAAGGAGATAAATTTGTAGGAAATCTTCCTGATAACTTGTTTTGGTCTCTTGATAGCAAAAAAATGTATTTTGATTGGAACCCTGAAAATGCTATTAGTGAATCGTTGTATCAATATACATTATCAGAAAAGCAAATTTCTAAAGTAGATTATGATTCGGAGTGGAGTTTACCTTCTGGCAATCTGAATTATTCTTCGGATAAAAAATTAGCAATTTTTCAAAAGCATGGTGATATTTATATGCTCAATATGCTTAGTGGTAATGTTCAACAAATTACAAATACAATTGAAAGAGAATCAGCACCTCATTTTACAAATAATGAAACAAGGATTGCTTTTAGAGAGGAAAATAACCTTTATACCTGGGATATCTCTAATGGACACATCGAACAAATCACCAACTTTACAGATAAGAGTGAAAGGAAAGAACATCTAAGCAACGAAGAGGAATGGTTGCAAAACGATCAACTAGCTCTTTTTGATGTGGTAAAACAAAAAAAGGAGAAAATGAAATTCTCACAAGCTAATGAAGAGAAAGATAAATTGAAAAGACCATTACTAATTCCTTTGAATGGGATGAATTTGATGGAAGCACAAATTAGTCCGGATGGTAGTTTTGTGACCTACATTTTATATAAAAGGCAGCGATCAAAAGGAACCAATGTTCCTAATTTTGTGACTAAATCTGGCTATACCGAAGATATTAATGCACGACCAAAAGTTGGGACTTCACCAACAAAATATGAAATGTATGTTTATGATATAAAGAAAAGAAAAACCAATAAGGTTGATTTTTCATCCCTAGAGGGTATCGATAATATTCCTGAATATACAAAAGATTATCCTGATAAGAAATATGAAAACAATGACAGGGTTGGTTACATTAATGGGCCAATTTGGAATGCTGAGGGCACAAAAGCCTTTGTTGAAATGCGTGCAAATGACAATAAAGATCGCTGGATTGCATTGTTGAATGTTGAAGAAGCAGAGCTGCAGGATCTTGAACGTCAGCATGATGATGCATGGATAGATGGACCTGGTATTGGCTATTTTTCAAGATACAGAACTGCAATGGGCTGGATGCCTGATAATGAGAGCATCTGGTTTCAGTCAGAAGAGACTGGCTATTCACATTTATATGTTTTAAATACAAAAACAGGTAAAAAGAAAGCTTTGACAAAAGGTGAATATGAAATTTTTAATCCACAAATCTCTAATGACGGAAAGCACTGGTATTTTTCATCAAACGAAATACATCCTGGTGAAGTTCATTTCTATAGAATGCCTTTAAAAGGTGGTAACGCTCAAAAATTAACAGAAATGACAGGTGCCAATCATGTATTTTTATCACCAGATGAATCAAAGATTGCTATACGATATTCATTTTCGAATAAACCATGGGAAGTCTACATAATGGATAACCCCGCAATTACTGGGAAAGAAGAAAAGGCTGTGCAAATAACTAATTCGCTTACTGATGAATTCAAAAAGTATAAATGGCGAGTGCCTGAAAACATTACCTTTAAGGCAGAGGATGGCGAAACGGTCCATGCAAGGCTTTATAAACCTGCCTCAGACAAGAGTAATGAAGCCGCAATAATTTTCGTACACGGTGCAGGCTACCTGCAAAATGCACATAAATGGTGGAGCGGCTATTTTAGAGAATACATGTTCCATAATATCCTGGCGGATAATGGCTTTACTGTGTTGGATATTGATTACCGTGGCAGTGCCGGATACGGTAGAGATTGGCGAACAGGCATATACCGACACATGGGAGGAAAAGACTTGTCAGATCAAGTGGATGGA
Organism: Bacteroidales bacterium; assembly: GCA_050296515.1. Lineage (GTDB taxonomy): Bacteria > Bacteroidota > Bacteroidia > Bacteroidales > NBLH01 > NBLH01. The sequence continues at coordinate 87,279 of JBNKRJ010000052.1, forward strand.
GCAAAATATCTTGTTGAAAATTATGGTGTCGATTCAAACAAGATTGGAATTTATGGAGGCTCATATGGCGGTTTCATCACTATTATGGCAATGTTTAAAGCTGCCAATACTTTTAAGGCGGGAGCAGCCATTCGGTCTGTTACTGATTGGGCACATTACAATCATGGCTACACCTCAAACATATTGAACACACCGCTAACTGATAGTTTGGCTTATCGAAGAAGTTCACCAATTTATTATGCCGAAGGTTTAAAAGGGCATTTGCTAATGCTGCATGGAATGATTGATGATAATGTTCATTTTCAAGATGTTGTGAGACTTTCGCAAAGATTGATTGAATTGGGCAAAAAGAATTGGGATGTAGCTATTTACCCGGTTGAGCGCCATGGTTTTGTAGAACCCGGTAGCTGGACAGATGAGTACAATCGTATATTTCAATTATTTAAACGGACGTTACTTGACAAATAAATATTTGAAAACAGAACTAATTTTGGCACTTATTTATATATTTGAAAAATATTTAACCATTTCAGATTAGATTACCTTTAATAAATTACATTGTTAGATTAGGATTCTTTCATCAACTCTCATGATTTTTGTTGTAATAAACAACAAATAATAAATTAACGTGTAATTATAATAGTTTATTTATGAAAACATTAAACCTACTTTTTGCTTTTGCATTCCTGTTTTTTATACAAATAAGAGCATTTTCGCAAGATACTACAATGGTGCTAAATGAAGACACCTCCAGATGGAGTCTTGAAAAATGTATTAATTATGCTATCGAAAATAATATTCAGGTAAAACAAATGATGTTGCAAACTAAATCCAGTAAATCTACTTTGCAGCAGTCAAAGGCCGGATTATTACCAAGTGTAAACGCGAATGGAGCTTATAATCTTAACTATGGCCGTTCTGTTGACTATAGTAGCTACGAGGTTACTGATGAAGATTTCAGATATATAAGTGCTTCCATTAGTGGTTCGCTTACCTTATTTAATGGTTTGCAACAATATAACACCATAAAGAGGAATAGTTACAGTTTGCAAGCTGATCTGGAAGAATTAGAGGATATGAAGTATAATATCACACTGCAGGTAGCTACGGCTTATTTGCAAATATTGTTTGATAAAGAATTATTGGAAGTTGCCAACAATCAAATTGAAATCACTAGAGGGCAAGAGCAAAGAACAAAGATTTTGGTTGAGGCCGGAAGTTTAGCAAAGGGAAACCTTTTAGAAATACAGGCTCAGTTAGCACAAGAAGATTTAAATAGGATTAATGCTGAAAACAATCTAAAAACATCTTATTTAAACTTGACGCAATTACTTGAACTTGACACAGTTGATGGATTTGAGGTTTTGATTCCAGAGTTGGACGATCCATCAAATACAATGATGATCGATCCGGTTGGTAAAATTTTTAATGAATCGCAAGATCTGCCTATGATAAAGAAACAAGAACTTAAACTAAAAAGTTCTGAAAGTAGTCTTTCCGTTTCGAAAGGATTGTTAAGTCCGGAGGTATATTTATCTGCTTCATATGGTTCATATTATTCTAGTCAACTTAACCCTGGTGGAATATATCCTTTAAGTGAGCAGTTTCCAAATAATAAACAACTTCAAATAACTTTAGGAGTAAGGATTCCTCTTTTTAATAACTTTACAACTAAAAACAATATTACCCAATCAAAATTGCAGGTTGAAAACTCAAAATACGAACTTGAATTGGCTAAAAATCAGCTGTATAAGGATATTCAAACGGCTCGAAATTCAGCTGAGGCATCACTTGCTAAATATAATGCCAGTAAAAAGGCTGTTACAGCTCAAGAAGAATCATTCTCGTATACTCAGCAAAAGTTCGATTTGGGATTGGTAAACTCGGTTGATTATAACACTGCAAAAAACCAGCTTACTAAATCACAATCTGATATGGTTCAGGCTAAGTTTGAATTTCTTTTCAGAATTAACATTTTAAATTTCTACCAGGGAATGCCGTTTCAACTATAATTAGATTTATAATACATTTTTTTTATAGCCTCATAATTTTTATGGGGCTTTTTTATTTAGAAATTCAAAGATTAGCTAATAAAAACCTCCTAAAATCAATATTATTTTTACTAATTTTATTGGAATAAACTTTACAACATGAGAAAAAGCGGAGCATCCTTGTTGATATATGCCCTTGAACAAATTGGTGTCACCAAAACTTTTGGTATACCAGGTCTTCATAATACCGGAATTTATAATGAACTGAGTGAATCGAGGTTTATTGAGCCGATTATTTCAACCCATGAATTATCAGCTGGTTACATGGCTGATGCGGCATCTCGTACAACTGATAGTGTAGGAACTATGGTCATTGTGCCAGGTGCAGGGTTGACTCATGCAATGAGTGCAATTGGGGAGGCTTATGTTGATGGAATCCCGCTTTTGGTAATTTCAGGCGGAATTAATCGTGGTGCCGGTAAAAGCTTTCAAATGCACCAGCTTGATATGGAGAGAGTTACAAATGGGCTGGTTAAAGGTTACTTTTTGCTAGACGAACCTGGCAAAGTTGTCCACACAATTTATGAAGCTTACAATTTGGCAATAAGTGGAGAGCCAGGACCTGTATTTGTTGAAATACCGATGAAGACTCAGTTAATGCAAGAGAATGTGAATCTTTTGCCCTACGAAAAACCTCTGCCTGAAGATCCTTTTAGTAAAGAAGAAAATGGAAGTTCTAATGGAATGATTATAGTTGCAGAAAGGCCTGACAATTCTGCAAAGCTAAATTTAGCTATTGATATTCTTTCGGGGGCAAGTAATCCTGGAATCTATGTTGGCTGGGGAGCAAAAGGTTGTACAACTGAAATCGAACAGCTTTCAAATATGTTAGTGGCACCTGTTTGTACAACCATTCAGGGTATTAGTACATTTCCTGCTGATAAATCGTTGCATGCAGGAATTGGGTTTGGTGCAAATTCATCGCCTGCTGCCCAAAATGCATTTAAAAATTGTGATTGTTTGTTGGCAATTGGGGTTAAGTTTTCGGAACTGGCAACAGGGAATTACCAATTGGATGTTCCTAAATCATTAATTCATATTGATATTAACCCAAATGTTTTTAATAAAAACTATCCTGCAAAAGTTACTTTAGAAGGCGATGCCAAGCTAATTTTGATAGAAATGCTAAAAAGACTTCAAAATATTGAGTTAGCTCCGGCAAAAAAAGTGGATGAATTATCTGCATCAATAAAAAAAGACAAGGAAAAATATAAAAAAACGTGGTTTGCAAAACCTGGTGAATCAATGGTAACACCTGGTTTTTTCTACAATGCACTTAGAAACAATCTTCCAAATGATGTAATTACTGTTACTGATGATGGCAATCACATGTTGCTGACAGCTGAACTTTTCCCAATATATGAAAAAGGTGAATTTATATGTCCTACGGACTATAGTGCTATGGGATACGGGATTCCAGCTGCAATTGGAGCAAAACTGCTTAACCGGCACAAAACAGTTGTTTCGATTGTGAGTGATGGTGGCTTGTTAATGTGTGGTAATGAACTAATTACGACTTACAGGCATAAGATTGGTCTAATTGTTTTTGTGTTTAGGGATGTAAAATCTAAGCATATCATTGAGGAGGAAAAAGTCAATAATCCTGGTGTTTCACTTCAATTTGCCGGCGCAATTGATTTAGAGGGATTTGCAAAAGGAGTAAGGGCAACTTATTTAAGCATAAAGAATGATATCGATATAAGTGGTGTTTTAACTAAGGCTTTGGAAGAAGAAAAAGAGAACAGAACTGTCCTTGTTGAGGTAAATATCGATTATTCAAGAAAATCTTCATTTGCAGCAGGCTTGATTAAACCTAAATCAGGAAGGGTTAGTTTTACCGATAAAATTAAGTTGTTATTTAAAGGCAATAGTTAATTATGGTTTAAGCAGTTTAATTGCTGCCGGGATAACTTTTGCTGAAAATGGAGTAAATCCAACACTTTCTCCATCCATTTCAACAGGATATTTTTCTGTGCCTGTAATTTTGCAATTATTTATTTTAACATAATGAACTTCGGAATGATTTATTTTTTTTAGTTTTCGAAGACTTGGTAAATACCATAAAAAGTGGATGATTCTAATGTTCCCGACAATTACCAGAGATAACTTACCATCATCAAGACTAGCACCTGGTGCAATTCCCAGGCCACTGCCAAAATACTGACCATTTGCTATGCAAACATCAACAATTTTTCCTTCCCAGTTAAAATCAGTTGCTTTAATGGAGATACTTTGTTGTTTATAACCAATAAAAGCTCTTAAAACACCCATTAAAAATGTGAGATTACTGCCCAGTTTTTTTTTACTTTTATTTACTATTTCAACAGCTTTAGCACCTACGCCTACTTCTGCAATATTGTTGAAATATCTTCTTTTTCTCTCACTTTTTTCATTATCAAATTCAACGCAGCCAATATCAATTTGCTTTGACTCTCCCTTTTTTATTGATTCAGCCAGTTCAGTAACAGACTTTGCTAATTTGGCGGTTCTTGCAAAATCATTTCCTGTGCCTAGTGGAAACAACCCAATCATAACATTATTTCTTTGCTCTGGCTGAGCTTGCATTACTCCGTTAATGACCTCATTCATAGTACCATCACCGCCAGCAGCTATGATAATGTCTGCAGTTTCGTTAACTGCATTAAATGCGAGTTCTGTTGCATGCCCTTTTCGTTCTGTGCGTTTTTCTATAATTGTATAGTTTCCAGGAAGAAGCAGTCCTAATTTTTCTTTAAGTTTTAGTGCTTTCTTATGTTTTCCATTGGCAATAATTGCAATCTTTTTCACGCTAATAAAGTTAGTGGGGCAGGGCTAAGTGTTTTTAAAATGATAGTTTGATTTTGTATCCGTTGTGTTTCCTGATGTTAATCACATTCAGGTTGTCAAATATCAGGTACTGGCCTTTAATGCCTGTCAATTGTCCTTCAATAGTTTCAACCTTATCGAAACCAAGACTTTTTACTTTTGACGGATAGGATAATACCGGGTATTCAATTTCAGTAATTTCATCGTCGTCAATAATGTATTCTTGTAGCTCGGGATCTAAATATTCCCAAGCGTTTTGTTTAGCTTCTTCAAGAACAATGCTTTCATCCAGCTCGTTTTTAAGCATTTTTTGCCAGCTGGTTTTATCACTAAAATAGTTTTTAAGTTCTACCTCAATTTGTCCAGCCAAATTTCTGTTCGGGGTCATTGCCAGTTTTATAGCTTTCCATGCTCCCTGATCAATCCATCGGGTAGGTATTTGAGTGGCACGGGTAACCCCAACTTTTAATCCGCTTGAAGCAGCTAAGTAGACATAATGATCAGTCAAACAGTGAGTTTCAGACCAAGCCATGTCTCTTGATTTTCCCAAATGCGCTTCGCAAAGTTCGGGTCTTAATATGCATTCAGAGGTTTCGGGAACAGAAATAAAACATTTGTAGCAATAGCCCTGACCAAATGATTTTTGAGTAGACGCTCCACACCCGAGACAATTTATTTCGTTAAGGAAATCCAGACGAATTGATTTCCCTAAAAGCTCATTCATCAATACTAACTCATCTCCAACTGGCAGCTTGTATTGCACTTTTTCTGCCAGCTCTGTTCTCATTTTTAGTATGTTCCCTTCAAATGTAGGCATAATTAGTTTTTTAGGTTCATGGTTGCTAATTTATTAATATTTTTTATATCGGCCCTATTTAATAAAAAAGGTCGCTACTGCGACCTCAAACATTTTAACCAAATTACTAAATTACATGTAACCGCTTACATGCACTTTGCTCATTGCCCGGCCAGAAGGGTCGGCATTATTTTTAAAACTTTCATCCCATTCAAGTGCTGTTGCTGTGCTGCATGCTATTGACGATTCATAAGGTACGCACTTGGCAGCTGATTGCGATGGGAAATGTTCGTGAAAAATATTTCGGTATAAATACTCTTCTTTCGTTCTTGGTGTGTTATACGGAAAGCGGTATTTTGCATTTTCCATTTGCTTATCAGTAACCGCTTCCTTGCTTAGAATCTTTAATGAGTCAATCCAGGAGTAACCTACACCATCAGAGAATTGTTCTTTTTGCCTCCATGTAACACTTTCAGGAAGGTAATCTTCAAATGCTTTGCGAACTACCCATTTTTCCATTCTTTCAGGAGTAATCATTTTATCTTGTGGGTTAATACGCATGGCCACATCAATAAACTCTTTGTCAAGAAATGGTACCCTGCCTTCAACTCCCCATGCTGCCAGTGTTTTGTTAGCACGCAGACAATCATACATGTGTAGTTTGCTTAATTTTCTCACAGTTTCCTCATGGAACTCTTTGGCATTCGGCGCTTTATGAAAGTATAAATAACCTCCAAATAGTTCATCGGCACCTTCGCCTGAAAGCACCATCTTGATCCCCATTGATTTAATTACTCTTGCCAGTAGATACATAGGTGTACTTGCACGGATTGTGGTGGTGTCATAAGTTTCTATATGATAAATCACATCTCTGATGGCATCTAGGCCTTCTTGTACAGTATAATGTATCTCGTGATGTACAGAGCCAATATGTTCGGCCACTTTTTTTGCAGCAATCAAATCAGGAGCACCTTCCAATCCAACTGCAAATGAATGTAGGGTTGGCCACCATGCCTCTTCTCTATCGCCGGATTCAACACGTCGTGCAGCATATTTTTTTGCCAATGCAGAGGTGATGGAAGAGTCCAGTCCTCCAGATAAAAGCACACCGTAAGGAACATCAGACATTAACTGGCGATGCACGGCATCCTCCAGTGCTTTTCGAACCTCTTCAATGCTGGTAGGGTTATCTTTTACATTATCATAGTCCATCCAATCACGAACGTACCATTTTTTCATTTCTCCTTCTGGACTGTAATAGGAATGTCCAGGTAAAAATTCCTCAACATGGTTACAGAATTTTTCAAGTGCTTTCATTTCAGAAGCAACAAAGAAGTTTCCATGTTCATCTCTGCCTTGATATAGGGGAATTATTCCCATATGATCCCGGGCGATAAAGAAAACATCTTTTTCTAAGTCATAAAGTGCAAATGCGAAAATACCGTTTAAATCTTCGATGAAATCAACTCCTTTTTTCTTATACAGTGCCAGAATGACTTCACAATCAGAATTGGTCTGGTATTCATAAATATCTTCGGTTTGTGCACGAAGTTCTTTGTAATTATATATTTCGCCATTAACGGCAAGAATATGCTTTTTGTCTTTACTAAATAACGGCTGCTTCCCTGATTGGGGGTCAACAATGGAAAGTCGCTCATGAGCCAGAATTGCATTATCAGAGCAAAAAATACCTGACCAATCCGGCCCTCTATGTCTTACTAATTTACTCATTTCCAATGCTTGCGAGCGTAACTCCTGAAGGTCTGACTTGATGTCAAACACACCGACTATACTACACATAAAATAACTGTTTTAAATTCATTGCAATTTTAAATAAAAACTTTTAAAATAACGATAAAATGTTTAAAAAAGTTGTAAAATGACACGAAATATTTGATTTGAGATTGTTTTTAGGGTTGAAACAAGAATTTTTCTGTTATTCGTAAAAAAGCTAGTGTCATGTCAAGGCTAATTTGTCAGGTAACAACACCTGGCAAGTGCACCGGGGCTGTATCAAAACTAGTTTTGCTATAAATTTTTCTTTCAATCTTGCATCAATCCAATCAATCTGCTTTCAATCTTGTTGAAATACGCTCTTTTGTTGTTGAAATGAAAGTAAAATTGCATTGAATTAGACTTTTGATACAGTCCCAATTACCAGTAATATCATACTTGACTTGACACTGGTGATATGTCCACCAAGACTTGTCAGGTTTTTCTTGCAAATTTAATAGATATTTAATTATTAGCACTTTAATAAATGTAAGCCTGACAAGTCTATCCGTCAATTGATATTTGGCTTAATACTAGCCTAACAATGTCGGTTATTGCTGATTTACCAGTAGTTGCAATTGGAGATACCTCTGTTCTAGGTTTTATTCAATGATTGTTTTATACATCATCACGTTGGGGAAATAATTTTATTGTAAGTACTTGTAGTTTAGGCGATTACTAAACAAAAAGAATTTAAAGAAAGAGCTGGGTATTGATGTACACAAGGTCTCTAAAATTATAACGAATTTAGTCACTAATTTATTTAAATATACTCGTGAAGGGTTAGTTGAGTTAAAGATGCTGTTACCGAAGAATAAAGACATGCTAATTTTAACATAACTAATACCGGGATAAGTATTTCCAAAGAAAATCAGGAAAAAGTATTTCAGCGATTTTACCAGGGAGATGCCATGCATAGTGGAGTTGGTCTGGGTTTATCAATGTTTGCATCACTAGCAAAAGCAATGAACGGTGATATCACTATAGAGTCAGAAATTGAAAAAGGGAGCTCTTTTACAGTTGAGATACCTAACAGCTTTGCAAAGATTAATGAAAAGCCTTTATTAAAAACTGAGCATGTTGATGCTAAAGAACAACCATGCATTGGAAAAAAGATCCATATTGCCGAAGATGATGAAAATAGTTTTGCTGTTTTAAGAGAACTTCTTGAAGAAGACAACATAATATCACACGAACAAACAATGGTTATGAGGCTGTTATTCAAGCCAAAAACAATAAATTCGACATTGTTTTAATGGATAAAAAAACCACAAACAGACGACTATGAGGCGATTAAACAAATTCGAACCTTTGACAAAACAACTCCGATTGTTGCAGTAACCGCCTTTGCTTTTAATTCGGATGAAGAAATGGCTTGCAAAGCAGGTTTCAATGACTATCCTGCAAAACCTATTGATTTCTATAAACTTAAGTTTCTGGTGAAAAAGCATATCAACTGACAAACAATGCGAAATTTAAGACTTTGTAAGTTTCAATAATAAAGTCTATTTTCACGCCTCAATTAATAATCTTAAACAAGTAATTATGACCCCACTAGTTATTGGAAGTTACGATGAATTTGAAAAATATGTTGGCAAAAAACTAGGTGTTTCTGAATACCTGAAAATAACACAAGAACAGATAAATAAATTTGCTGATGCTACATTGGATCATCAATGGATCCATACTGACCCGGAAAGAGCAAAAACAGAGAGTCCATTTGAAAGTACTATTGCTCATGGTTACCTCACTGTTTCTGTAATGCCATACTTATGGGAGCAAATAGCTGATTTTGAAAATGTTAAGATGCAAGTTAATTATGGTATAGAAAAACTAAAGTTTAATCAGGCCGTATTGGTCGACAGCGAAATTAGAATGAAAGCCACATTGGTAGACTTAAAAAATCTAAGAGGAGTAACAAAAGCAACACTGAACATTGTTATAGAAATTAAGGACAATGCAAAGCCAGCTCTTGAAACAGACATTATTTTCCTGTATCATTTTAAGTAAGTAAGATACCCATTACTTGATTTGAATACCTACATTTAAAAAGAAGGAATAACTAACTTATTTCATTGTTGCAACAGCCAGCATAAACCATGATGCATGCGGAATCCATTGTTCTTACCAACGCCAATTCTGGGCCGGATCATTATTTTTAGACAATGGCATAAAAGCAATGCCTGATTCATCATTATACTAAGCCATTATGGAATATTGTAAAACGGAATTCCATAATGGCTTTGTATATGCCGATCGACTGGCAATTTTGGTTTGATAGCTTGCAACGCAAACCAAATACTAACAGCGGTTTGGTATAACAAAAAAAGAGAGGCTTTGCTGAAAATTAATTTTAAATAAGAAAATTTTCTCTTTTGGGTAAACCTAATGAAACTTTGGCAATGAAGTTCCTATTTCAGAGTATTGTCACAGGTAGGCAGGTTTTATAAATTAAGTATTTATCTTTGCGCTGTAAGAAAACTTATTAAATGGCTCAAATTAGTATAAACACTTCGCAAAATGTTCAAATAGAGCATCCTATAGCAAATGTTGGAATAAGAATTCTATCTCAACTCCTTGATTTTGTATTCATATTTGCCTACATCATGTTTGTTCTTTTTATTTTTTCGGGTTTGCTAAAAATTAATGACCCGGCCATTTTGTTGATAGCCATGCTGCCGGCTTTTTTTTATAGTTTCATTACAGAATCTGTCTTTCACGGGCAAAGTTTTGCAAAAATGATAATTGGCATTAAAGTGGTAAAACTTGATGGTTCTCAGGCTACTTTGCTGAACTATTTTGTAAGATGGATGTTCAGAATTATTGATGTAAATATTTTCTATGGAGTGATTGCCATACTTAGTGTTGCAATTAGCTCAAAAGGACAACGACTGGGCGACAAAGCTGCAGGAACAATTGTAGTAAGCCTAAAGAAAAAGTACAACTTCAGAAATATGATTTATCGAAGAATTACGGACAATCATCAACTACAATTCCCTCAAGTTGAACTACTTACAGAACAAGATATAAATACAGTTAACGAAGTAATTAATCATTATTATAAAAATCCTGGTATCCAATCACGACAGCTGCTTATAAAGGCAAAAGAAGCAATTGTAAAAAAAACAGGTATTGAAACACACTTGGAATCAATACCTTTTTTAAGGACAATTGTAAAAGATTACAATTATATTTTGAAAGACGAGGAATATTAACCCTTGTCTGAAACTTTATGCAAAATCTCAGCAGCTTTCTTTAATACATCAGAAGGCTTCGCAAAACAGAATCTCAACACCTTGCCATCGTAGCCATTATGATAAAAAGCAGAAACTGGTACCGAGGCAATACCATAGTTAGTAATCAGCCTATTAGCAAATTCAGTATCCTTTTCATCACTTATCTCTGAGTAATTTAAAAGTTGGAAATAAGTTCCTTTAGAAGGGCTAAAAGTAAATTTAGTTCCCTCTATCAATTTTAAAAACTCATCTCTTCTTTCCTGATAAAAGCCACCTATTTCAGTATAGGCTTCTTTATTATCCAGAAACTCAGCCAGAGCATGCTGAACCGGTGTATTTACGCAAAAAACATTGAACTGGTGAATCTTTCGGATCTCTTTAGTTACATTTTCGCTCGCTAAACAATAGCCACATTTCCAACCAGTTGCATTATAAGTTTTTCCAAAGGAAGAAACTATTATGCTTCTGCCTTTTAATTGTTCAAATTTAGCTATACTTTCATGCTTTAACCCATCAAATATTAAGTGTTCATAAACTTCATCACTTAATATCATGATCTTTGTTCCTGAAACAAGCTTTATTAAACGCTCCATTCCCTCTGTCGAAATCACTGTGCCAGATGGATTGTGTGGAGTATTAATAATAATCATCCTTGTTCTGGCGTTAACCACCTTATTTACCTCATCCCAGTCAATTTTGTACTCAGGCAACTTTATTCCAACGTGTATGGGATTACCCCCGTTAAACTTAACAACCGGCGCATAGCTATCGTATGCAGGTTCAAAAAGAATAACTTCATCACCCTCTTGAACAAAAGCAGAAATGGCTGAAAAAATTGCTTCTGTTGCTCCTGAAGTAATTGTTATTTCTTTATCAGGATTATAATACTGACCGTATAATTCTTCGGTTTTTTTTGCAATTTTTTCACGCAGAGAAATTAAGCCAGGCATTGGCGCATACTGGTTATTCCCTTTTCGTAAATTCTTCTCCACCAACTTAAGTAAACCCAATGGTGGGTCAAAATCAGGAAACCCCTGTGATAAATTTAAGGCTTTATGCTTATTTGCCAATTCAGACATCACAGCAAAAATAGATGTTCCAACATTAGGCAATTTCGATCGAACCATATAAAATTATTATATTTTTTATTTCAATTACGAGTTAACTACGCGCAATCCCAATAAACAACTACCATTCAATAAATTAGATGTAAACCTAATAATATTTCCAAAAAGAGCGTCAAAAATATAAAAATAATTGAATTATATATAATATGTTTTACTATTCTTTTGCTCTTTTTTGACAGATTAAAAACCTAATATTGAATAAACAGAAACCTTAAAAGAGTTTATTTAAAACTGTCAAGCAGTAATTTTTTAACTTCGTTGTCGTATCTTTCTTTTATGCTTTTCAGATTATCAAGCTTCATATCCTTATCATATACCCGCACCATATCAATCACTCCCAATCTGCGATAAAACAGTCCAAGTGCAGCGTCAAACTTATTCACTTCCATAGAGTTCTTAACTTTCATTGTGATGGCTCTAAACTGTTCAAAATTCAATTTTGAAGGTATTTCAAAGTAAGCATAATCTTTGTCTTCTAAATCCAAATAAATTCCACTGCCTTCATCCTGCAAATAAAAATGTTTTTGAATATTTATGAGTCCGGTAGTTTCAACCGATTGCTGTTTTGCAAACTCAAAACCTTCACTTTTATAACAGTTCTGAAGCTCGACGATTGCTTTAAAATCGTGAACATACTTGACACGAATTGCAGGATAGGTTTTATTAAAAATGTTTAAATCCGCCCTGGCTACATCGATATCCCGACCAAGATATTTTCGAATATTTTTGGTTGCTCTTGCTATATCCTCTGTTGTATATTTCTTTTTGGTCACAAAAAAAACAAACTCAGGCGCTAAAGCCTCTCCGGGCAAATCTTTACCATGATAACCAGGAAAAGGATTTTGAGTTTCAATAACGAAAGTATTAGGAATAATGCTTTGTTTTAAAGTTGCAAATTTCTCCTCTTTTAGAATATAACCTATGGTTTCAATTGTATTTTTACTCATATTTGTTGTTTTTAATTGACCAGTTTTAAAGTTAAAAATATTTTTGCCTTTTAAAAAGCTTTCGAAATTAAAAATACGAAAAAAAGCTCGGACTTATAAAAAAAATATTATCAAAACTAGATATTTAGATATAAGTGGATAAATACTAACCACTTATTTTTTTCAGGAGATTCAGAACTTCTGTGGCATTATGTTTATGGTCCATTGAATTAAGTTCTATAGGATAAACCATATCATGATTTCTCTTGGCAAGACCATACCTATATGCTTTATCGTAGTAATTTAATGCAATTTTAGTGGCAGTTCTAATTTCACCATTTTCAATTGCCTCAATGGCTATCTTAAAATCTTTACCACCTAAGCGCTTTTTTATTCTTGTTATCGATTCATTTAACTCAGCGGCTGAAAACTTCCCGTATTCCTCTAGAAGATAATCTACTCTAATATCAACTGGCAATTCAACAGCAATGACTATAGTGTTGCGGATTTTCAAATACAACTCATCCGGAACACCAATTTTACCGATGGTTTTACTTTCATCTTCAACCCAGACAGGTTGGCTCAAATTCAAAGTTTTCCAAATTTCGTACAGGTTATTTTCAAATTGTTCTGTAGAAGTCTGAGTATTTTGTCCTAAAGCACCAAAAGCTGAGCCTTTGTGGTTGGCTAAACCCTCAAGATCAATAACCTGCTGTTCCATTTTAGCCAGTTCCTTTAAAATTTCGGTTTTACCGCTTCCAGTTAAACCGCCTAAAACAACCAGGTTAACCTTTTTGGCAAACTGCTCTTTTATGAATTTCCTGTAGGCTTTGTATCCACCTTCGAGCACATAGGTTTTTATACCAAGTGTTCCAAATAACCATGCCATACTTGAGCTGCGCATTCCACCCCTCCAGCAATGCACAACTAGCTGATTATTAACAGATAACGCTTGTGTTTTTTGTGCAAAATAAGCCAATTTGGGTCCAACCAGCTCTAACCCAAGCAACACTGCTGCCTGACGACCTTCATTTTTATAACAAATCCCAACCCTGGCCCTTTCTTCATTTGAAAATAAGGGCAGGCTAAAAGCACCGGGAATGTGAGCATGCCCGAATTCTTTTGGTGAGCGAACATCAATAATTGGAATAGTAGTAGTTAAATTGAAGAAACGTTCAAGATTGATTTGCGTTACCATTGCACAGTCTTATTTCAAACAAGGCTGCAAAGATACTTAATTAAACGTTTCAAGTAAAGAAAAGATAGCTTTTGTAAATTACCCTGCTTTGTTTGGCTTGCTGAATTGGTTGTTTGAAATTGCAGGATTAAGTTTTACATTACTAAATTTCATACTGATGGCAGGAACGCCTTTTTCATAACCAACCATATCAAAAGGGACAAAATATTTACCAACTTTCCTGAAGTCACGATAATAGGTAACTTTTTGCTCTTCCAGATCATCATCAATTCTTAAAATAAGGTAGCTTAATTTATCGATGTAATAAATCCTCGTTTTATCTTCAAAGTCAAACTGAAGCTTGTAAACATCCAAATCTTCAACCACAGTGCTACCAACCAATGTAGCTTTTATTTTTCCTTTTGAGTATAGGTACAAGCCACCTGTCCAGCGCTGAATAAAATCCTTAACCACAGGCTCTTTTTCTTCTTTTGTAAAAACAGAATCCCTCATAGGATTGTATTCCCAGTTTACTTTACCATTGGATATTTTTACAAAATTCAATTTATTGAACTCCATATCCATACGAAACATATCAGGCCTTTTTGCTTGAATTTTAATAGGTAAGTCCATCTGATTTTGTTGAAAAATGCCTTCGATTGAAAAACTGGTCAGCTCTTTTTCAAGATTCGAAATGCCCGCTGTTTCCAGATGATTTTCAATGATTTCATCTACAGTTAGTTGTGCTGAAAGCTGGTTGCAAACAAAAAGAATTAAAACAAGATTTAAAATTACCTTCATCTCTATTATGCGTAAAAAGTTGTAACTATTGAACGCCGAAATTAATCAATTATTTTAAACTGCTTCTACACGGATTATATTTACAGGACAAGAATCTGCCGCTTCCTGATTGGCTTCCAATTCGTCATCCATTACCTGGATAGTATAAATATCACGCTTTCCTTTTGCCCCAATCAATGTACTTTTGCCATCCTGACCATCCATTTGCCAACGAAAAGGAGCAAGTTCTTCGCAATAACCACAACCAATGCATTTTATTCTATGATGTGTAATTCTTACCATTTAGTAGTAATTAGAAGTTTGAATTAACTGGTTTGGACAAAAATTAAGCACTGGCTGTGCTAACCATTTTGTACAATTTGTCTGATGGTCTGACTTTTACATCAATTGGTACTGAGATGGTTTGCCCCTTTTGAGCTTCATTTGTACTTTCAAGGTCAACACGAATTTCTTTTACTGTGGTTTGTATCACACCTGTAGTTGGACCAGTTATTAAAATCTCATCGCCAACTTTCAGGTTATCAGCTTGTAATTGAAACTCAGCCACTTTTATATTCTTGAAATAATTGGTTCCTTTTCCGATGTAAATTTTTGTTTTTGTAGCTTTCGAGCCATATTCCTTGCTCCACTCGCCCATTTTACGACCGAGGTAATAACCATCCCAGAAACCTCTATTGAACACTGTTGCAAGGCGTTCTTCCCATGCTTTTACCTTTTCCTGAGAATAGCTTCCATCAATATATGCCTTGATGGCTTCATCATAACATTCACTTACAATTTTCACATATTCTGCCGGTCTTGCACGTCCCTCTATTTTCAAAACTTTAACACCAGAGTCTATTATCTTGTCGATAAATCCTATGGTACACAAATCTTTTGGAGACATAATATACTCATTATCAATCTCTAATTCATAACCAGTCTCTTTTTCGGTAACAATGTATGATTTACGACAAGTTTGCAGGCAAGCGCCTCTGTTTGCCGATGAGTTTTGCTCATGAAGGCTTAAATAGCATTTACCAGAAACAGCCATGCAAAGTGCACCATGAGCAAATATCTCAATGCGCACTAATTCACCTGAAGGACCCTTTATTTGCTCTTTTTCAATTGTATTGGTAATGTCTTTCACCTGTTTCAGGCTTAATTCACGTGCAGTAACCATTACATCAGCAAAATGGGAGTAAAACTTTACACTTTCTGCATTACTAATGTTTACCTGGGTGGAAATATGTACCTCAACTCCAATGGATGATGCATAATTAATGGCGGCCTGATCGGCAGCTATTACCGCAGTAATGTCACTTTCCTTAGCGGTATTTACAATCTGCTTCATCAGGTTCACATCGTGATCGTAAAGAATGGTATTTAAAGTCAGGTATGTTTTAATATTATGTTCTTGCGCTATAGCTACAATCTTTTTTAAATCCTCGGTAGTAAAATTATTGCTCGATTTGGCACGCATGTTTAATTGCTCAATGCCAAAATAAACTGAATTTGCCCCTCCCTGTATGGCAGCCATTAATGATTCATAAGAACCAACGGGAGCCATTATTTCTATATCTTCTCGCTTAAACTTCATCGTTTTTCAAAATTTTGGCGCAAATTTATATAAAATTTCAGACTTAGAGGTATTTTATTATTTAAGAGATGTTAATTGATTGATTCCAGTCCTCTGTTTACAGTCTATTGGTTAAAACTGAGGGCATAAATCTCTGAACTTCAAACTTAATATTTCAACCCGCTAAAAATATAATTATAAATTGAATCATTCCTCTCAGTTTTTGGTGTAAGCAGGCTCTTTGTTATATATTTTGGCGGATCAATCATCTCTCTGCCAATCATTTCTTCAATTGTGCTTAAATAGGCCAGCGAAGTTTTACCAACCAAAAGCGGGGTTAAATCATGATGATCTTCCCAAAACCTGAATACTTTAACAAAACCACTTAAATAAAGATAGTCCTTTGTGAATCCACCACCTCTGAAAACTCGTGTCACCACATTAAATGCTTCATTTTCTTCTACATCATATTCATTAAGAAGCTCATTAAAACATTCAATGAAGTCAGCTCCGCGTGCCATTAAATCAACGATAATCACGCGTAATGCAATTTTTTTAAGCCGATCAAGAGTAATATTTCCGCTCAGATATTCCGCAAGAATGGCCAGGCCTTCCTGTGTTCTCGTATTTACAGGTAATCCTACATTAAAGATTTTCAGCTTTTGATTAAAAGAGTTCATGGTTGTTGCCATGTGGACTCCAATTTCATGCTCAATCAGTGCATTTAGCTTTTTCTTTTTAAACCAGGCATCGGGTTGCACCAAAATCTTTTTTTGCGAATTTAACACCATCACCTGTGAAATTACCTGGTTGCTCAATTCAATAGTAGCGTCAATTTTATAACTGTCTAATGCCTCTTTAAAATATTCGATAGCCCTTTTTGCGTCATAAGTCGGTTCTTTTTTTGCCTCACCCGGTATATCGGGTAAATGAAGAATGTAAGAAGCATTAGTTAAGTCCGTTTTTGATGGTCGACCAAAATACCTCAAAGAATTGTATAAAAATTTAGAAGTATTGAGCGATCCTATCATGTCAATTTTATCGAAATAGCTGGTAATTACAGCCTCGTATAAGCTACGAACAGAAATATCTTTGATTTGATTCACAGGAATACTCAATAGCTTTTGCTTCAGGCCAAACGGATTAATCTTTACAGGATTGTACTTAAATTTTGGCAATTCAGTATAATGATTGTTAAAAAACTTCCTTTTTACTTTTCTTGTGTTGATTGGGTTCACAGTCGTTAATAATTCAAAATTGCCAATCAAATTATACAATGCCCTGTCAACCTTTAAAATATTGTCATCCAGGTCTTTATCTAATAATTTTTGAATGGATACATGATGCCATTTTTCAAGTTTGCTACCAAAAAAGTTAGCATTGTTTAGTATCGCTTTTTTAAGCTTTTGCTGTAAAGATCGAACTATTTTAGGATAGATATCGCTTGATAATTCATCGCAATATATTTTCTTAATTTCAGTAGCAAGAACTAGCGTATTTTTGAAATTCTTAGTCAGGTATTCAAGGTTGTACCCTCTTCCGAAAAACACATCATTCTCAGCAGTAATATTTTCAATATCAGCAAGTTTTATTAAACTCAACTCATTTAGCCAATGCTCAATAAACTCACGGTACCTGTTAACATCAATATTCTCTGTACCAATATTAAATAGTGGTACTTTGCGGTCCCACCTTTTATAATTGTATGAATGGACATCATAAACCAAACAACCACCATACAGCTCTTCTAATTTTGCAACAAGTACATGAAGAACTTTGTAATAATTTGCATGCTTTTTCTTGCTCAGTTTTATATCTGTAGTACTAAGATTTTTTTTCCAGACCTTCTTCCCCCATGCCTCTTCATAAATGCAAGTTTCAGGAGATCG
The DNA here is from genome assembly GCA_050296515.1 of Bacteroidales bacterium. Taxonomy (GTDB): domain Bacteria; phylum Bacteroidota; class Bacteroidia; order Bacteroidales; family NBLH01; genus NBLH01. Next base: position 105,418 of record JBNKRJ010000052.1, read on the forward strand.
GTTCAAATCGTACTCAAAACGAGAGTCAAGTCCAATAATGGTTATTGGCATGGAGGCAATGAATTCTGCAGTCATAGGATCCTCTTCGTACCACCTTTCGTAATCGCTTAACGCAATTTTTGGTTTTAATTCTTTTCTTAAAACATCGCCGTTGTGGATTGCAGTGCAGCAATATGGTACATACCTGCTCACTTTTATTATAAACTCACCATTTGGGGCCAGTGCTTCAAAATGCACCTTATTCTGAATATTAGAAATTATATCCCGAATAGTTAACCTACTAAGCCTCATAAATATCCTCTGCTCTAAATTTACCTTCCTGTTCAGCTCTTGCCGCTACCGCTGTTTCCAAATAGTCAACAATTTTTTCCTGCAGCTTAACATTATTGAGTTTGTTAATGTCTTTAATAGTTCCAGGACTCAAAACATTTACCTCAACCAGCTTGCCTCCAATAATATCCAACCCGGCATAATAAATGCCGTCCTGCACAAGCTTTTTCCCAATTTTTTTACAAAGAGATTTATCAGCCTTTGTTAGTTTATATCGCTCGACTGAGCCACCTGCTGAAATATTTGAACGTATATCTCCCAAAGGAGGCTTTCTTCTCAAGGCTCCAATTGGTTTCCCGTTAAGCATTAACACCCTTACATCGCCGTTTTCAGCCCCTTCAATATAATCCTGAAGGATAACGTAATTAGATTCTCCCTGAGACTTATTGATATAGAATTCAAGCAATGAACGGATATTATGCATAGCTGATTTTTCAATCACAATTACACCTTTGCCTCCAAAACCATCCAGCGGCTTCAGTATCATTTTGTCTTTTTCTGATTCTTCAATAACCCTCAATAAATAATCAATATTCTTGGAGACATGTGTTGTTGGAATAATCTCTTTATCAGGATCATAATAAGCTGCAGTGTAAATTTTATTGTTGGCTTCGCGCAAACCATCTACAGCATTAATTATAAACGTATCATCTTTTATCGAATCCAAAAAATTAAGCACCAAAGGATCAAGTGGTGGGTTATCACGCATAAATATTACATCAAAATCTTTCAACACTCGCATTCCATTTTCAAAAACAATATTTTTATAAAAATTAGGAACACTGTTCGACACCTTCCCTTCACTTTTGACAGTTTTGCAATAACCCAGCGTTATACTATCACGAATAGTTAAATTTTGAGGATGGGTTATTGCTACGTCAAAACCTCTTTTCACACATTCATGTATGATTCGTATACTCGAATCCTGCTTGGGATTAATTCTTTCCCAGGCATACATTATAAAACAAATCTTCATTAAATACCGAAATTAAATTTTGAGCAAAAGTAATTTTTTATGCTGATAAAATAGCGTTGTTAATATTTTATTAAAATACTATTATTTAACTACAAGTGAGATACATAGATATAAACAAAAATCGATCTTACAGTAAATTTATGAAAAAAGCTTCAGATAATAATCAAATTAATTGAGGATTCAATCAACAAGCACGGCCCAACGACCATAGTAATTTTAATAAGAAGTTGATTTCTCTATCTTTGTAGACCTAATAAAATCGACATGAGTAAGAAACAGATACCTATTTTATGGATTTCTTCCATCCTAATCATCCTTCTATACACTTCATGCTTTGAAATAATCGAAGAAGTAAATATGAATGAAGATGGAACAGGCACCTTTAATTTCACCATTAATATGAGCCAGAGCAAAATACATATTAACTCTTTGTTTTTACTTGATAGTGTAAATGGAAGGCCTATGCCTAAGGTAGAGGATTTTGAAAAAGCTATCAGACGTGTTGAGCTTGAACTAAAAAAGGACAGTGCATTATCAAATATTGAGGTAACAGAAAACTGGAAAGACTATATTTTTTCAGTTAGTGGTGATTTTATTAATGTTGATGCATTGAATAAAGCAATCAAAAATATCAATACCATTTTTAATACACCAAGGGGATATAAAGTAGAATTGTATGACAATTTCAGATACCAACCGAAAGTATTTGAAAGGCTTTATAGCTACAATCTTGTGAATGACTATAATACACTCTCTGGTAAGGATAAAGCTGTTTTTAAGAATGCAAAATACACGACCATTTATCGATTTAAATCTCCAGTGAAAAGTTTTACTAATCCTGATGCTTTAAAATCAAAAAGTGGGAAAGCAATTATGCTAAAGATAAATGTTAAAGATTTGATTACGAACAAGAAAACAATACAAAATAAAATTGAGATAAATTAAGGTTGAGGTTGAGGCAGAGAATGCAAAATATTGATCCATGATTTTAGATATGAATATTAATCCCAAAAATAAACAAATAGTTAGACATATGAATTTAGTAAAAAGAACAATCACTTTAGTATTAGTAATATCAATTTTTACTGTTGCACAGGCACAAGAGCTTCTGCAAATGATACCAAAGGAAGCCACTTTTGTAGGAATGATTAATGCTGAGCAGATTAAAAACAAAGGTCAATTGGCTGAAATGATGGAGCTTCCTTTTATGCAGAAATTTGACAAGGAAATAGCAAAAGAGTTTTCCAGGGCATGGGTAAAATCAGATAGCGGACATTATTTTGATCTTTCTAAACATGGAATAAATACCTCGGGCAAGGCATGGTCTTATTTTGTAGGTGATAAAGAGTTCTTTTACGGAGGAATGCTAATTCCAATCACTGACCAGGAAAAGTTTAAATCTTTTGTAAAAATATTAACTAAAGATCCTGAAGGTGAAAAGATTACCTTAAAGAACAACTATACAGAAACTCACAAAAGAGATTTGCACATTCTCTGGAATAAAAACACTGCCTTCTTTTATGGTGTGGAGTTAAATCCATTTTTTAAGGATTCTATTGATAATATGCTGGCAAAGAAGTATAAATATGGTCAGTATTCAGAAAGTACTTACAAAGATTATACTGAAGAAGCAGTTGAAGAGGCTGTAGTAGAAGAAGCAGTTGAAGAGGCTGTAGTAGAAGAAGCAACAGAAGAGGCTTTAGTTGAAGAAGCAGTTGAAGAGGCTGTAGTAGAAGAAGCAACAGAAGAGGCTTTAGTAGAAGAAGCAACAGAAGAGGTTGTAGTATTAGAAGCAACAGTAGATTTTGATGATGAAGGGCTTCAGAAGAACCCTGAAACGAAAATAGAAATGTCATGGTCTGAGTTTTATGATATAAAACGCGCATATTGCGACAGTATTAAAGAAATCTGGATAAAAACAAACGGTCCCAAACTAATTTCACTTAGAGGGAATAATTCTTTTGCAAGCAATGCCGATTTTGTTGAATACATTAAATCATCGCCCGAAATGGCTGTGGTATTCGATTATGCCCTACTGCGAAACTACATAACAGCTCCTCTGCTATCAGGGATGTCAAGATCTTTCAGAAGAAATAAATTCATTCCTTATTTGATGTCGTTTTACGGAGACGTTACTGTTTTCGCAAAGCTTGAATTTAAGCAAGATGAAGCAGAATTAAGTGTTGACACCAAGTATGGAGATCGAATTGGTGAGGTTTTGAAGAATGTGAAAAAGAAAAAAATCTCAAATAAGTTCCTAAAATACATGAATAATGATTTGATGGGTTATTATGCTATGGGAATGGACGTTGAAGGAGTTGGCGAAGGGATAAAAAACATGCTGAAAAAGACCCTGCCCGAAGTTCCTGAATATGGCAAAGCAGCTACAAAAGGAGTTGAAATTCTTGAAATTTTCTTAGACGAAAAGGCTATCTACAATATTTTCACAGGCGATGCAGTTGTTGCCGTAAATGGAATCAAAGAGTTTGAAGTAGAATATAAAACATACGATTATGATGACGATTTTAACCGAACGGAAATTGTTGACACTCTATTAAAGAAGCTTCCTGAAGTAGTTTTTATGGCAGAAATTGGGAATAAAGAAGATGTTCAAAAAATAATAGACTTGTTGGTATACTTAAAAACATTCAAAAAAGAGGGTAACATGTATTGTCTTGATATTAAGCGAAATGATATTCCTGTTTGTATGCAAATTCATGATAACATCTTATTTATTGGTAACAACAAAGAGTTTATTAGAAACCCTACTGAATTTCCAAAGAACAAACAGCTTAACAAGGAACACAAAAAAGCATTTAAGAAAAATACAATTGCAGGTTTTGTAAACATGGCTGAAATCATGCGTTATTTGGCTGATAATGAAAAGTCTTCTTTCAAAGATCAAAAAATGTTTATTGAAACCAGCAACTTGTTTCGCAATATAAAGATGACCGGCTACAAAAAAGGAAATTACCTGCATGCTAAATACAGTTTAAACCTGTCTGAAAGCAATGACAATTCGATGGTTGATATTATTAAATACATTAACCAGATATATTTGATTGATACGAAGAGAATGTAATTCTGGTCATTTATCAGCATTCTCAAAAAGCCGGACGTTGAGCACAGTCGAAGTGCTGGTGTTTCGACTACGCTAAACGTCCGGCTTTTTGAAACAGAATCCTCTCATAGATAAAAAAACGTTCCAATGTAATAATCAATAAAACTGCACTTTCAAGTGAAAAAAAGACTACTTTTTATACTAATTCCAATCATTGCCCTGGCAGCAGTAATCGTTTACTTTTTATTTTCTGGAACAAAGGAAACCGACCTGCTGAGCAAGGTGCCAAAGTACGCCAAATCGGTTTTAGTCATTGACATTAAAGGGTTAAGTACGAAACTATTAGTTGATGAACTGACCAGCGATGAAAAAAGTGCAGGCAAATTGGCTGAGATGCTTCCTGATTCCTTACCTGACATTGATTTTACAAACAGCGGAATCAATTTACTTGATAAAGCAGCCTTGTTTACCATAGAATTCAATCAGGACATCTGGGTTAATCTTTTGCTACCACTTTCTGATTATCAAACGTTTATCAACTTCAAAGACAGTCTTGTAGCAACCGGAGATTTTACTCAAAGAACAAACGGCGATTTCCTTGTTTCCGAAAAATACAAGCTGACTGTGAACTGGAACAATAATTTTGTACATATTTCAAACTGCACCTTTTATCCCATTAATAGTATAAATGGACTAATTGAAACACTCAATTTAGCTCCAAAAATGTCAATTTTAACAGATAGCGTTTTTACCAGTAAACTTTCAGGAGATTACGATTTCTTTTTGTATTCAACTCCTTATGAAAATCATCCTAAAAAAACTGCACAGTTAATCAGTTCAAATTTTGCGAAAAGCTTTTCATACATACGGTTTTATGATGGAGAATTAGTTATTAACACAGAAATTGAATTAAAAAAGGGCAGTCTGGCAGATTCCGTTTTTAAGGATAAGAAAAATCCGGTCAAGGCTATTCAGCCAAATGATAGTACTGGCCTGACAGCTTCCTTAAACATTAATGCTGAATCATTTTTTAAGTTTTTAGAACAATTTTCATCAGTAAAGTTTGACAAGGATAAAATTCCTTTGCTGATGGCCTGGAGCGGAAGTGCCAGCTTCGCACTAAACTCATCACAACTAATTGAAAATGAATTTATCAGCTACGAATTTGATGATAATTTCAACAAAGTTGAAGTTAGAAAAGTTACCAAAGAAAAAGTAACTGATTTACAGGCAAATTTAGGAATTGATAAAGCTGTTATAGACAAAGTTCTTTCTGATAAAAAAATTTACAAAGAAGGAAAAGATACTCTTTTATTTAAAGGTGCTGGCTTTGTTGTAAAAGATAAAGCAGAAAGCTTTCTTTGTTACAATAGACATCTTAATCAACCTCAACTCGCTGATAGAACTAATGATGCATCAGTAACCATGTGGCTGGATTACAAAAAGTTCTTGCCAATACTGAATGATTACAGAGTACAGACAGACTCTCTTTGGCTGAATAGATTTGACATTGAAAATATTGAATTAGAGGTAAATAAACCGGAAAACTTACAGGTTAATCTTAAAGTTTCTTTTAAAAATAAGGACAAAAACGCATTTTTTAATATTGCAGAAAAAATAGAATAGGGTGGAATGCGGACTACTCTGAGTAAATGGATTTATAAAAAAAGATCTGCGAAAATCTTTTAAATTCGCGTCATCTGTGTTCCATCAAGAGCGACAAATTTCAACAATTCGTTCTTCATCAATATCATTCATGCATTTAAAATGCTTTTTAGGGCATTTACCAAAACCAATTTTTGTGCATGGGCGACATTTCAAATCCTTAACTTCCAATATTTCTGATTTTTCATGGCTTAAATAAGGATACATTCCAAATTCCGGAATGGTGTTTCCCCAGATTGAGATAATTTGTTTTTTAAAGGCTGCAGCAATGTGCATTAGGCCTGTATCGTGCGAAATTACCAATTGCGCTTGTTTTACCAGCGAAGCTGACTGGTTTAAATTGTATTTTCCACAAGCATTGTAAATGTTTTCACCAATTGCAGACACAACTTTTTCAGCCACAACTGCATCATTTTTATCACCAAGTAAAATAATAGGTTGGTTTATTTTTTTACAAATAGATATAATTTTCTCATCAGGGAGGCGCTTTGTAGCATGCTGGGCGCCAATGGCAAAAGCGATATAACTATTTTGATGCGTTTTGGGCAAATTTTTTAAATCCACTTCATCTTCTTCCGGTATAAAAAAATCAAGGCCCTTCATATCATTTTTATCAATAAAAAAATCAACGGTTTTAAGGTAGCGATCAACAATGTGAATAGCAGGTAAAGTGTTCTTTTTAAAGTTCACCATCAGCCACTTTTCCTTATTCAATTTGTTGAATTTAAACGAAGTAGTATGCAGTTTTAGTTTCACCCTGGATGTGCGAAGATTATTATGTAAATCAATCACGTAATGAAAATGTTCCTGTCTCAGTCCGATGGCTAATTCACTTAAAGAGCCTTCCAAAACATGTATTTTATCGATGTATGGATTGTGCTCTAAAATACCCTGATATTGCTTTTTGGTAAGGTAATGTACCTCAGCTCCTTCACACTGTTCTTTTAGGTTGCGAACCACCGGCGTAGTAAGCACTATATCTCCAATTGAACTAAAACGAATAATTAAAAACTTGATTATTTCCATAAGGGCAAAAGTAGCATTAATTGAAAATTATTGGGGATAAATTTTAAATTTGAATGATAGAACGCAGATGACACAGATGTAAACAACACAAATAATCGCGAATAAAAATTAGTGGAAATCGGCATTACGAAGTATCTGCATCATCCGCGTTCTATTAACATAACTTTGTGCAAAACTTTGGTAACTTTGTGCTTCAATAAGATCCGTTTTGATCCATAAAACCTGTGTCATCTGTGTTCCATTAAAATGAACTTATCCAAAACCATCATCAGCCAACAAATTAAAGACAAAGCCAAAGAACTTGGTTTTTTAGCATGTGGCATTGCTAAAGCTGAAAAACTGATTGATGAGGAAAAACCTTTAAAAGAATATTTGGATAACAGTTTCCATGGAAAAATGAAATACATGGAAAACCATTTTGAAAAACGATTGGATCCTACTTTATTGGAAGATGGTGCAAAATCGGTTATTTCCTTACTTTACAACTACTATACTCCTGAAAAACAATCAGGTAACGAAGCCCCTGTTATTTCAAAATATGCTTATGGTAAAGATTATCATTTGGTTATCAGAGAAAAATTAAACGAGCTTCTTCAATTTATAGAAACTCGTTTTGGCGAAGTAAACGGACGAGGTTTTGTTGATTCAGCCCCTGTCCTTGAACGAGCCTGGGCAAAAAAAGCCGGATTGGGCTGGATTGGTAAAAATGGTAATCTTTTAAATAAAAAATTGGGCTCCTTCTTTTTTATCAGCGAATTAATTATTGATTTGGAACTTGAATACGATGAAGAAATTGCTCAGAACCATTGTGGTGAATGCACCAGATGCATCGATGCTTGTCCTACACAAGCAATTGTAAAAGCAGGTATCATAAATGGAAGTAAATGCATTTCGTACCTGACCATTGAGCTAAAAGACGAAATCCCTTCTGAGTTTAAAGGGAAGATGCAGAACAGGGTATTTGGTTGTGATATTTGCCAGGATGTCTGCCCGTTTAATAAAAAAAGAGCTGCTAAACACAACGAAAATCAATTTGAACCTAAACCCGAACTGCTAAAAATGAATAGAAATGAATGGTACGGGCTTTCGCAAGAGCAATTCTCATATCTATTCAAGGACTCTGCTGTAAAAAGAACAAAATATAAAGGACTAATGAGAAACCTTAGGTTTTTAAATGAATAAAAGTTATTTCGTTTCAAAAAAAAGTCATTTTTATCAATCACCTCAATCTTAATCAATCTTCAGTTAAAAACTCCAATTTAGAAACAATAATTGCTATTAAAATCTGCATGGCTAAATATAATTATTAAATTTGCCCTCTTTAAAACGAAAATATCCGCATGTCGGCATTAAAACAAATTAAGGCTCCTGTTGCAGACGAAATGGCTCAGTTTGAGAGGTATTTCAAGAAATCAATGCGTAGCAAGGTGGCCCTTCTCGACATCATCACCAATTATATCATACGTCGCAAAGGAAAGCAAATGCGTCCGCTTTTTGTTTTTCTAACTGCTAAACTTTTGGGAAATATCAATCAGTCTACCCATCACGCAGCAGCACTTATTGAGTTAATGCATACTGCAACATTGGTGCATGATGATGTGGTTGATGAATCGTATCAGCGACGTGGATTTTTCTCAATAAACGCCCTTTGGAAAAATAAAATATCAGTGCTTGTTGGTGATTACCTGCTTTCAAGAGGACTTTTGCTCGCAGTTCATAATGAGGAGTTTCAGCTTTTAAAAATCGTTTCAGATGCTGTAAAAGAAATGGCAGAAGGAGAATTATTGCAGATGGAAAAAGCAAGAAGCCTGAATACAGATGAATCAGTTTATTTTGATATTATCCGAAAAAAGACTGCTACGCTTTTGGCTGCTTGTACGGCTGCCGGAGCAAAATCGGCAGGCGGCACTGATGAACAGGTGGAATTGATGAAACTGTTTGGCGAAAATATTGGAATTGCCTTCCAGATTAAAGACGATTTATTTGATTATCAATCAAATAACAATAGTGGAAAACCTTCAGGGAATGACATTCAGGAAAAAAAATTAACACTTCCATTAATTTATACTTTGAATAATTCAAACTCTTCTGAAAAAAGGAAAATTAAAAGAACGATTAATAAAAAGGGCGGGAATTCAAATAGTATAAACGAGCTGATTGAACATGTCAATTCAAATGGAGGAATTGAGTATGCTACAAAAAAAATGCACCACTACCTAAACAAATCTCTCGAAATTCTTGAACAATTTGAAGATAATGAAGCCAGACAAGCACTAATGGATTTGGCAAAATTCACGATTGAAAGGAACAAGTAATCTATAAAATTTAATTACACCGAATTATGAAATTGAAAATTATTTTGATTTTTCTTGTTGCAGTGGCTGTTTCATGCAATCAGGAAAGTGCAAATGATAAGAACAATCAAAAAGAAGAAAATTATGTAAAGATTAGAGAAATTGCAGATTTGTGGTTTCACTATTCAGCAGAGATGCAGGCCTGCTATCTTCAAAGCTATAAATTGGCCCAATTAGCCCTTGACAAACAGCTAGTTGATTATAAAGAAGATAAAGCACCTGCTGTCGTGCTCGATCTTGATGAAACTGTTCTGGACAATAGCCCTTATCAGCTAAAACTTTTAGAAGAGAAAGTAGAATTTTCCAGTGAAAGCTGGAATTATTGGTGTAATCTTGCAATAGCAAAGGCGCTTCCGGGCTCTTCTGACTTTCTTAACTATGCTAAAGACAAAGGTGTTGAAATTTACTATATTTCAAACAGATCTGTAGAACTTCTTGAAGGCACTGTTAAAAATCTTCAAAGCCTTAATTTACCAAACGCAGATACAAGTCATGTTTTATTGAAAGATAAAACTGGCGACAAAACAGAAAGAAGAAACAAAGTGTCTGAAAACCACGAAATTATCATGCTTATTGGCGATAATCTTACTGATATGTCGCAGGTGTTTGCAGACAGGAACAAAGAAAATATGGGAAAAGATTTGGTCGAAAAAAATAAAAATCTGTTTGGAACAAAATACATCATTCTTCCAAACCCAATGTATGGCGAATGGGAAAAGACTATTTACAACAATTCAAGAAATTGGTCTGATAGTCAGAAAGATAGCCTTAGAAACCAAGTAATAAAATCTGGATACTAGAAATATTTAAGAATCTTACTACATATTATTTGCATTAAGTAGAAAGAGGGCTTTTAACTAGTAACCCTCTTTTTATATTTTTGAGTTTTCAAAAGAATTAACAAATGGGAAATAACAAGCAGGTGGAAGTTAGTGAGAACCTACAAAAAGAATACAACAATTTCTACAATAATGATATAGAAGAATGGAGAAACCTTGGAGCTAGAGCAAAATCAAAAAATATTATTGAGGTAGCAGGAAATGACAAATTTGAAAAAGTAATTGAAATTGGTGCAGGAGATGGGGCTATTCTAGAGCAAATCAATAATACAAATTTTTGTAAAGAATTGTATGCTTTAGAGATTTCAGATAGTGGGATACAAAAAATACAGGAAAGAAATCTTCAAAAGCTAAGACTAGTCGAGAAATTTGACGGCTACTCAACGAACTTTAAGGACAACGAATTCGATCTGGCATACTGTTCGCACGTTATTGAACATGTAGAGCATCCAAGATTGCTTCTTCGTGAAATAAAAAGAATCTCAAAAAAGCAAATCTTCGAAGTCCCTATTGATTTTTCATTTTCAGTGGATAAAAGGGCTAATCATTTTTTGTCTTATGGTCATATCAATATTTATACACCTTCGCTGTTTAGATTTTTATTAATTTCAGAAGGATATAAAATCCTTGAAGACAAACCACAAATGCTTGATGTTGAATTAGAAAGAAGTTTATTCAAAACAAAGAAAAGGGAGCTTTCTTTTATAAGCTTTCAAGTGTTTAAGTTTAAAACGCTGTTAAAAAGGGTTGTTTGGAAATTACTTCCAAAAAAGATGCAAGATTTGAAGCCTCAAACTTACACTGTTCTTACAAAAGATAAAAATTAAGCTTTTCAATCAATAATTTGAGTTGTCCATAGATTTAATGCACAAAACCGGAATATTACAATTAATTACTCTTCTTTATACATCAACACATCTTTTTCCCCTGTTGATTTTAAATATCCTCTGAACATACCTTCAGTATTAAAAGGCATTGCAACATTACCATTCTTGTCAACGGCTATTAACCCTCCGGCACCCTTCACATCAACTAATTTTTCATTAATTAAATAATTAGCAGCATCAGCTAAACTCATTGATTTCATTTCCATTAAGGCAGAAACGGTATAAGCAACTACGTAGCGGATAAAAAATTCACCATGACCAGTGCAAGAAACTGCACAGGTTTCATTATTAGCATAAGTACCTGCTCCAATTACAGGTGAGTCTCCTATGCGACCGTAGCGTTTATTGGTCATTCCACCAGTAGAGGTCCCGGCAGCTAAATTGCCGTAAGTATCTAGAACAGCACAGCCTACTGTACCATGTTTTTCATCCTTTTTCTCCTTTTTTTCATTTTCCAAGACCCTTTGCAAACTATTCCACCTATCTTCAGTATAAAAGTACTTGTTGTCTACCATCTCTAAACCTTCTTTTTTTGCAAATTCTGAAGCCCCTTTCCCTGAGAGCATCACATGCTCGGAGTTTGTCATCACCCTATAAGCCAACATAATAGGACTCTTAACATCTGTAACCCCAGCAACCGCCCCTGCATTCAAAGTTACACCATCCATAATTGAGGCATCCAGCTCATTTTTACCATTATGTGTAAAAACTGCTCCTCTCCCGGCATTAAATAATGGTGATTCTTCCATTACCTGAATTACTTTAACAACTACATCTAATGCTTTTTCTCCATTCTTCAACATTTTTTCACCTAAAAGCAAGGCTTCATTCAATTTTTCATTGTAGGCTTTCTCTTTTTCTTCACTCAAACCCTCTTTTGTTATAGTTCCTGCTCCACCATGAATCACAATTACGTATTTGGGTTTTTCCTGTGCAAGGGATATTGTGCTAAAAATCAGTGCTAATAAGCCAGTTAACAGCATGTTGATATATTTTCTCACCACTTAAATTTTGTTGATTTATATTTGTACAATTTTCATTGCTAAAATTAATAAAAATAAGCTTCTACATAAATTAAACAGTGCCAGCTAAAACTCAAAATAGCGCAAAATTACTCTTTATCAAAGAGATTGGTGAGATTAAGCTAATCAAAAGTAAACGGGCCAGCAGAATGAGCATTAGGGTAAAACCATTTGATGGCGTTGTTGTAACCATTCCACTTAGGGCATCATACAAGCTTGCTGAAGAGTTTGTTGTTGAAAAACAGGAGTGGATAAAAAGCAGTCTGATTAAGGCAGAGCAATTTGAAGATCGACTAACTATTTTCACAGAAAAATCAAATTTCAGTACCCGGAAGCACCAGCTATTTATTGATAAATGGGAAAAAGATTTACTTTCGGTAAGAGTGGTGAACTGGAAAATATTTGTTAAATATCCTTCGGATATCAATGTCAGGGATGAGCAAATCCAGAATGGTATTCGAAGAGGCATTGAACGAGCCTTAAGAATAGAAGCAGCAGAATACCTTCCCGCCAGAATAGCATGGCTGGCAAAAAAAACAGGTTTCAAATACAGAGGATTGACAATTAACAACCTTAAAAGCAGGTGGGGAGCCTGTACTCGTGATAACAATATTAGTTTAAATGTCCATTTAATGCGTTTACCTTCTCGCTTGATTGATTATGTGATTGTTCATGAACTTTGCCACACTGAACAAAAGAACCACAGCAAACGGTTTTGGGATTTAATGGAAAAGGTAATGCCAGGAGCCAGGGTTTTGAACAAAGAATTAAGTGGCTATCAGACCAAAATATATTAAATACCAGCAAGATAATTCCTCAATATTCGCTTTGATTAAGTTCATGTAAACGCTGCTTTGTTGGATTAAAAATAAGATTTAAAACCACACCCAATAATAATAACCCGGCAAAAATTGTAGCTAAAATAAAACCTACTTTGGCATCTTTCCCAAATGCATCGCTTACAGCCCCCATTGCTAAAGGCCCTAGGGCTGCCCCAGCTGCCGTAAAAAACAAGATAACTCCAGCAACACTGCCATGTTGGTTCTTCGGGAAACAACTTATTCCTTTTGAGTTAATAGTAGGATATAAAACCGACATAAATAAACCTGAAAGAGGAAGAAGAATCACTGCCACTCCAACACCACCTAATACACTGATTATAAAACAAATGAAAATGGCCGCGCTAAAAAAAGTAAGCGTTTGTTCCCATCTGAAGCGGCTCATGATCCAGGCGCCTAAGAAACGCCCTCCAGCTCTTAAAATAAAAAATATTGACAGCGAATAAGTTGCAATAAAAACAAAGCTACCATTGTAACTGAGCAACAACGTTGGCATCCAAACATAAATGGCCGATTCTACAGCTACGTATAAAAAGGCTGCAAAAGAAAAACTTAAAGCGTAGGGGTCTTTCACCATTTTTAGAGTACGCTTAAGATTAATCGGCTCTTCAGTTGATTTTTTAGTGTGAGGGTATTTTACAACAAGAGCCATAACAATTAGCACAACACAAAGTGTTGCTGCCACAACGTAAAGCCATTTCCATTCAACACCTTCACTTAATAAATAACTAACCAGAAAAGTACCGATAATTGCCCCTACACCAAAAAAACCCTCTACCACATTCATGGTAGAGGTATGTTGAGTTGTTGATTTTGAGATATCTCCAATTAAGGCCAATGCACCTGTTTTAAAAATACCAATAGCCGCTCCAGACACAATAAGCAAACTAAGAAAAAATGCAAATGAGTTCCCAATAATGAACAGGTACGAATTAATGGCAAACAAACTAAGCCCTAGAATGATCGTTTTTTTTCGGCCCAATTTATCTGCAAGGAAACCAAGCAGAATCCCTCCTAATGCAATTGCAGTCATTGGGCCGTAATGCAACAAACCTGCTGCCGTCATGCTTAAATCAAATTGTTTCATTACCTCTTTAATAATCTCGCCAACAGCATCAGTAGTCATGGCAAACATCATAAACATCATGTAGGTAAGCCATTTTATTATTGACAAATTATTTTTACTTGTTAAAGTAGTAGTATTGCTCGCAATCATTTGGGTGTAGTTTAAATCAGACTTCATAATGAGTAAGTTTTCCAGTAGTATCTGTATAGCTAATTAATGATTTATTGGTTTCAAAGTTTACTGAAAGCATACACATCTTGTTTTCCTTTTCCCAAACGAGCCTGACTTTTTTATCAGATGTTTCTGAAACGTTAAATTCCCCATTAAAAGCAGGATACTCATTCCTGAATTCAATCAGCTTAATAAGTCGCTGTACAACAGGTTTTTGAACAGCAACATCAATTTCTTCAAGTGTAAAATTGTGACGGTTGATTTCCCGGCCTTCACCTGTTTTTTTTACATTTTTCATATCATTTTCTCCTGCAAGCAGTGTAACATAGTAAACCTGGGGGATTCCGGGCGCAAAAAACTGAATTGCTCTTGCTGCTATGTAAGCATCATCGTCTGCGTTTAACAATGAATAATAAGAGCCTCTAATTTGGTGAACATCAAAGCCATCTGCACTTTTATGCTCATCAGAATATACCAGGCTCAGATTCGATCCCCTTTCCAGGCATGTATCTACCAGTTTTCGGGCATCTTTTGTGCTTACAAGATCATCCATATCTGGCTTAACCGGGATTCCATCATGACAATCAAGCATTGTAAACTGTTTATGAGGACGAGATTTTAAGTACTGCACCAGTTTTTTACCTGATTTATTAATCAAAGAATCTAAAATTGTGTAAGGTAGAATAAAATCGTAAATCCAATACCCTTTTTCTGCCAATTTAAACTGAGTTGAATAGTGGGCATGCACTTCAGGTAAAAGTTCTAACCCCAAAGAATGTGCTTTCTCTATAATCCAACTCATAAAATCGAATATTTCAGGCTCTACAAAAAAGCAACTTGTTCCCGGTTTTTTAATAATATAACCAACTGCATCAAGGCGGACAATCTTAACACCTTTTTTACTAAAGTTTTCAAGAAAATCGCCTAAAAGTTTCTTTGTAACTGCCGAATTGATATCAAAATCTATTTGTTCTGAAGGATTCTCTTTCCCAAAAGTTGTCCATACTTTTACAGTTTCATCTCGTCCTTCTAACTTGTATTCAGAATAAGGCCTTGCCCTACGTAAGAACATTTTTGAAATGTCTTCCTGAACAGGTATTCCATCTGCCCAAATTTTGTCTAATGTAATGAATAAATCAGCAAATTCAGATTGTTGTCCATCTTTAATAAAATCCTGAAAATAAGCAGATTGACGAGAAATATGGTTAACCATTAAATCAAGCAATACATCATGATTTAATGCAATTTCCTGTATATCTTCCCAAGTGCCAAATGAAGGTTCAATTTCCAGGTAGGTTAATGGTGCAAACCCTCTGTCACCAGAAGACGGAAATGGAGGAAGAATGTGGACACCTCCCTTAAATGTGCTTGGGAAATATTTATTGAGCACTTTGTTCAGCGCCTTTAAATCACCTCCAAGTGAATCGGGATAAGTAATCAGTTGTACCTGGTTTTTAATTGCCATATCATCGTCCCCCTAATCCACTTTTGTTACATTATAATCTTTATCAATTACAAAATCGGCTAAAAACATATGTCCTGCAATAATTTTGTGTTCTGTACTTAAAATGTTTTCAACAAATGGATCTTGCACTTCGCTTCCACGGTTTCTCTTTTTCCGATAAGGCAGAGTATCTTTCCAGGTGCTTGTAATAAAAATTCGTGCATCAACATTTCGCAAAAGCGATGTATAAGTCCCCTCAACGATTATAACATCGATATCTTTCAAAGCAAGTTCAATGTTTTTTACCAGGTTAGCCTCGTAATTAATTGATGGTTTGATTATTTTTTCAGCCCCTGAAATAGCATCTTTCAGGTTTTGCTCAAGAACACTCAGCTTTACTTCAACATGTGGCCCTAACCAGAGGGGATCGGATTTTCGTTTTGCATCATTTGATGCTGGTGGCAGCACAAAGTAATCATCTTGTTCCAATAAAACAGAATTGATCCCATGTTTTTTTAATTCGGCCAACAAGGCTTTCCCCGTTTCGGTTTTCCCCGAACCTGATTCGCCAGCAATAGTTATTACATATCTGTTTTCTTTGCTCTTTATTTTTTTTAAGATTTCAGGAATAATTATGCTCGCTGCTTTTTGGTGTGGATTATTAAAATTGTTGTTACTCATAAATATTTTAAAATGAAATTTTAGATTATACCGGGGAGAGAATTCCCTCCCCAGATATAAAAACCTGACAACTTCTATGAAAAAGGTACCTAAAAATTATAAATAATTGAGAATTTGGTTGCTCTGCCTGTCAATGGTCTTCCTCTCATATAATTTGTTGCACCATCAACAAATGTGTCGCCCTCCATTTCAGTAATACCGAATGTATTGAACAAGTTATTAACGTTCAGCCTAATAGTCAGGCCTTTGGTAATATTATAACCAGCAAAAGCATTTACATAAGCAAATCCAGGCAATACCACCACATTATCAAACTGAGAATACACCTTTGTAGTGCCAATTACGCTAAAACCAATTGAAGCACCACCCAATCTGTAGGAAGGGCTGATATTGTACATTAAATCAGGCACTCTGCGAGGTGTATTTCCTTCCTGCTCAGGATTGTTACTTTTGGAAATCTCGGCTCTTGTATAAGTTGCACCGGCTAAAAGTTCAAAATCACCAAAACTTAAAGCACCATCTAATTCCAGCCCATATGATTGATAATCAATATAAAAAATCTTATCAAATTCCGAATTCTGCTCTGACAATAAAGAATAAAATCCGGTTAAGTTCAAAGCATAATTCCTTGTTTTATATTTTAACCCCAACTCCGCCTGTGAAACTTCATCAGCACTAAGTCCGCTAATAGTTTTCCCTTCAGGGGTTATGTATGGAGAATAAAGCAGCCTGTCGGCGTTTGCTCTTCCCCCTTCACTCCATCGTACAAAAACAGCCATGTTGTCATCAAATTTATAATTAGCACCAACAGAGTAGGATAAATATTCATAACTGTAATCAACAGGATTTGGATTGGCGTTATCAAGTACTGTTGTGGTTGAATCAACAGCTGACATAACACCATCCCTGTTTACATCAACAGGTGTTTGCATGTTGCCTAAATAGTATCCTGAAGCATCACCGAAATCGTATCGCAAACTTGCTTCCACATTAATCTGATCACTAATATCAATACCTACATTTGCATAAGGGGCATCTACGGTATAATTCATATCGTATCCTCTCGTACAGCAGTTACCCCAGGCAGGGACACCATGTGCATAAAGCCCATTTTCCGTACGAGCAATCCCTTCGGCATCTACCAAATCTATCAACTTTGGTCCATCAGTACTTACATCCGTAACATATGCCTGCCATAACCAGGTCATATTTATTTGCTGATAAGCTTTATAATATCCAGCTGTTAAATGAATTTTATCTTTAAAGGTTTTGGTAATGTAAAAGTCATTTGTAAAATTATTCAGGCTATTGATTTCAACATCAAAGCTATGAATAGTCATTAAAAGCCCATTTCCATTCAAGTTTTGAAGTTGCGTAGCTGTCAGTGGAACACCAGCGTTAGCTCCGTTTGCATAACTTGCTATGTATCCTGCACCTGCAATTCCACTTGCTATGTCATCGGCTGTTCCAATACTTACAGGAAATGGTGAATTAAATACACCTTTATTATAAGCTATTCTTCCTTTATTTTTCACATTCCATCCAGCGCCCAAATCAAACGAAAACTCTGCACCAACTGTATATGAAGTTGGGTGCATTCCTTCACCAAAATTGCTTGTTCTTAAATTACCTGCACCATCAACTCCTGTCAAATGCTGAAAATATGGACTTTGAAGAGTGGCAGTTAAAGCATCATAGCCTGCAATTGACTCGAAAGTAGGATCAGAAGCTGTACCAGTCCCTTTAATTGGCATTGGCATATAGCTTATTGCCCTGTCATTTAGATATTTGAAATATACCCGCGCATAACCTTTTTCAAAATTCTTGGTCAAATTTGCCTTGATTTGACCACCATAGTTCCCGTTATAACCAGCTTTTCGAGGACCTTCTCCTTGCCTGAAAAATCCACCAATGTGAAAACTTACATCATTTCCAATTGGCGATCCATACTCAAAATCTGTTCTAAATGATTTATAATCAACACCTAATGATGTTCCAATGCTACCACCCTCAGTTGCGCCTGTTTTACTAATAAAGTTAATGATACCCGCAGGTGAGTTACTTGCGAAAGTTGATGCTGAGCCACCCTTTACTGCTTCAATACGGGCGACAGAATAATCGGCACGCAAAAAGATATCCGCATTTCCAAAAGAGATATCGCCAAACTGCATTACCGGGAGTCCATCTTCATGCAACTGTAAAAATTTTGAACCACCTGATGTAATAGGAATACCTCTTACTGAAATATTTGCGTTCCCCTCCCCTCCAGTAGATTCAGCATGAATCCCAGGTATTGCTTTAAAGATTTCAGCAGTTGTAACTGCACCAAATTCTTCAATGGCTTTTGGTTTTAAACTGGATATAGAAACACTAGACTCAATTGCTGATTTTGGGTTAACCGTACCGGTGACAATTACCTGGTCCAAACCTATTAAATCTGGTGGCAATTTAAAATCAAGAACAAGGTCTTCCCCTTCAGACAAACTAATACTTGCTTCCTTATTACTATATCCGACAAAGGAAAACAAAAGTGTATAATCGCCAGCTTCTAAATTAACCAGTGCATATTCTCCTTCAAAATCGGTAATTGTTCCACTAGTAGTTCCTTTAATTTGAACAGTAGCTCCCACTAAAACCTCATCAGTCTGTTCATCAGTAATTTTCCCTTTAATAGAAGCTCCTTGTCCAAAAACAAAAAGCGGCAGTAAAATTAAATAAATTAATAGTTGTATTTTTTTCGTTTCCATATACTAAGATTTAAGTGTAAATTTGAAATCTACATTTACTTAAAGTAGATAATAAAGAAAACATGCTTTCTGAATAGTTGATCGAAACAAATCTAATGCATGGAAATTTTAAAAACAACAGGTTTTAGACGCCTGCAAACGTTTTCGGATTTCAACCGGTTGCGCAACCGGTTGCTGTTAATAACTTTTTGAATTATTTTTTAATGAAGTGGACTACAACTAAAACATTTGTCAATATTTATTTACATTTACCTGTCCATTTTTATAATTTTTATTGCACTTTCTAGAAATGCATCCAATTACAATAAAAGATATTGCAAAACTTTTGGGGATATCTAAGTCTACGGTAAGTAGGGCACTAAAAGACCATCCTGACATCAGCAAGAAAACGAAAGATGCGGTTTTACAATTGGCTCAAAGCCTACATTACATACCAAATGCCATTGCAATGTCGTTACGGCATAAAAAAAGTAAAGTAATTGGCCTTATTATTCCTCAAATTTCCTATTTCTTCTTCCCCTCAGTGATTAAAGGAATTGAAGATGAAGTATACAAACATGGTTATAAATTAATGATACTTAGCTCAAATGAAAAATACGAACGTGAAGTTGAAGCATGTAACATTCTGACATCCAACAATGTAGAGGGAGTATTGGCATCTGTATCAAGAAGAACTAATGATTTTAACCATTTTCAGGATATTATTGATTCTGATATTCCCATCGTTTTTTTTGATCGTGTTCCTGATAACATTGAAGCGGATATGGTGCTTATTGATGATATTGATGGTGCATATAAAGCGACAAAACACCTGATTGAAACTGGTAAAAGAAGAATTGCCATATGTATAGGTAACCCTAATCTGCTAATTAGTAAAAACAGGTTACAAGGGTACCAGAAAGCTTGCGAAGAATTTAAACACATTGTGGAAGAGCAATTTATCATTTCGTGCGAAACACCAGAAGAGGCTGAAGAAGAGACCAATCGCTTAATAAATGGAGAAAACACTCCAGACAGCATGCTGGCAATCAGCGACTTAACCATGTCTGGAATAATGAAGGCTATTTATAAAAATGAGCTTAAAATACCCGAAGAAATTGCAGTGATAGGCTTTTGCGAAGAACCTTTCAGCACAATGTATACTCCTCCCATTTCAACCATTAAACCAATGGGTTTTGAAATTGGAAATACTGCTGCTAAAATGTTATTCGAAAGAATTAGTGAAGAAGGCAAAGAAAAATCACAAGCTCAACGAATCGATTTAATAGGTGAAATGATAATCAGAGCATCAACTAGCTAAAGAATATTAAAACGTTATTTAGAATTGTAAACCACTAAACTTTTCTGGCCAAAGCCAATGCTTTTACTTATCTTTGTATAAGAAAATACATTTTCCTAAAACCAAGCTATTGATTTACATTTATGATGAATAAAACCGCTGGTTTTCTTTTGCTTTTCGTGCTGACATTGCTCATGGCAACGTGTAAAAAAGATGATGATAGCCCATCGAATTACGATGATCTCTTAGTTGGAGAAGTAAATAATTACAGAGCTACCATTGGGCTTGATCCATTGGAAAACCATGAAGAATTATGGAAACATGCTCACGACCACAGTGTTTATATGGCTGAAAATGAAACAAATGCCAATCACGATGGAATCCTTGAAAGATACGAGGCTATTAGAGCTTATTTTGGAGGGGGTATTGTTGCAGAAAGTGTTGCACGCGGAACGGGAGGAAATGCTAAAGATGTCGTGCAGGAATGGATTGCAAATATTAGTCACAAAACGAATATTGAAGGAGACTATACAATGACTGGCATTAGTGCTGTAAAATCAGACAATGGCAGTTGGTATTTTACGCAAATATTTTTCAAGCAATAATATTTATTTAACCTAATAAAAAACGAAGTTATGGAGTATCGGATTGAAAAAGATACAATGGGCGAAGTAAAAGTGCCTGCTGACAAGTATTGGGGAGCTCAGACCCAACGCTCTTCAGAAAACTTTAAAATTGGTGATCCTGCAAGTATGCCTAAAGAAATTATAAAAGCTTTTGGTTACTTAAAAAAAGCGGCGGCACACACCAACTTTGAACTGGGAGTTTTACCCGAAGAAAAGAAAACCCTAATTTCGCAAGCATGTGATGAGATTATCGAAGGTAAATTAGATGATCAGTTTCCACTAGTGATCTGGCAAACAGGATCTGGCACACAATCGAATATGAATGTAAACGAGGTAGTTTCAAATCGCTCTCATGTTTTGAATGGTGGAAAATTAGGTGAAGGAAAATCACCAATTCATCCAAACGATGATGTAAACAAGTCACAATCATCAAATGATACCTTCCCAACTGCCATGCACATTGCAGCATATAAAATGCTGATTGAAACCACTATCCCCGGTATTGAATTACTTCGTAATACGCTTGATCAAAAGGCAAAAGCATTCAAAGACATTGTTAAAATTGGTCGTACTCACTGGATGGATGCTACTCCATTAACTTTAGGTCAGGAATTTTCTGGCTATGTTTCTCAATTAGATCATGGATTAAAGGCCATAAACAATACTTTGGAGCATTTAACAGAGCTTGCTTTAGGCGGTACAGCTGTTGGAACCGGAATTAACACCCCAAAAGGCTACGCTGAATTAGTTGCTAAAAAAATTGCTGAATTTACAGGTCATCCATTTATTACAGGAACTAACAAATTTGAAGGATTAGCTGCCCATGATGCCATTGTTGAAGCTTCTGGAGCACTAAAAACTGTTGCAGTTAGTTTAATGAAAATTGCCAACGACATACGTTTAATGGCTTCCGGCCCTCGTTGCGGAATAGGTGAATTAATCATTCCTGCTAACGAACCAGGTTCTTCAATTATGCCAGGTAAAGTAAACCCTACACAAATTGAAGCCATGACTATGGTTTGTGCTCAGGTAATTGGTAACGATGCGGCAATTGCTATTGGTGGTATGAATGGTCATTTTGAATTAAATGTTTTCAAACCAGTAATGATTTATAATTTCTTGCAAGCAGCTCGCTTATTAGGCGATGCATGTGTGTCATTTACTAACAATATGGCCATAGGTATTGAGCCAAATAAAGAAGTTATTAAATCACATCTTGAAAATTCATTGATGCTGGTAACAGCATTAAATACCCACATTGGTTACGAAAAAGCTGCCGAAATTGCTAAAAAAGCACACAAAGAAGGCACCACCCTTCGAAAAGCCGCTTTGGAACTTGGTTATTTAACCGATGAGCAGTTTACTGAGTGGGTCGATCCGAGCAAGATGATTGGATCGTTGTAAAGAATGGTGAGGCGTACGGCTTGTGCGTCTCTCTTTTTCAAAATTTACTTACAACCGCCTCAAAATCACCAACATAAAAGTCATTCTTATTAATATTCCACAGATAGGCTTGAAAGATCAAATTTTGCAGAGAACATTGTTCATGGCCAATAATATGGTTTGCGTATATTTGAGTCCAGGTTTCAACTGTGTCTACCTGCGTATAGATTTCTGCTCTCCTCCAACGTAGTATCCCAGATCCATCATTTACCTGAGTGATTAACAGGGCTTTGGGAATTTCGCTAATCCCATAAATTTTTAATTTCACTCCAATTTGGAACTCTTTATTTCGATCCAAACTATCAAGATTTAAAGAAAAAGACGGTCCCCATGTATCATTCTGAGTAAAATGCCATATTTTATTCCATTGTTCGTCCTCAGATATTACAATTCCTTGATTTGGAACATTCCAGTTTAACGTATCAATTTCATTAAAATCGCAAGAAAAATAAAGCAAAGTATCCAAACTAACAGAAGGGATTCTATGAAAAATCTTCACAGCTCCGAAATCTTTAGCCAGTTTTAATCGTCCACTCCTGTTACTCAATAAAAGTTCTCGGACTTTATTTCTGCTTCTGTATAAATGGCTCCCTCCTATATATTTTTCAGCTAAAGAAGAATCGGCAAAATCATCCAAAACATTCGAATGGGTCAATATATAATCAATGCTTTCATTATAAAGCTCTTCCATATCATTTCCCCAGTTAAAATCTACGTTTTTGAAAGTTTTTGGGATGTAACTGTAATTGTTTGCAGATATATGACTGGCAAAACTTGCATTTTCCAGCAACCAGCTGCCAGCTTTTAAAGCAACCGAATTCTGTTCTTCATTCATTTTACTGATACAATAGTCAACAGTAGTATAACCTCTCTCAGCAACAAGAAGTAAAAACACAAACACGAAGAAATATCGCAGCTTTTTATTTAAAGATTTAACTGCAACTTGAAAAGCAATTGACAAAACAAGAATAATAACAGGAAATGAAGGCAAAAGAAAATGTGCCCAGGTGGATTTCACCCTAAAAAGAACAATCCCAAGAAACAGTGCAAGAAACAGGATGAAAATTAGTAAAACAAATTTGTTTTTTCTCTTCTCCTTATAAAGATTGAAGCCGGTTACACCTTTACTCAAAAGGAAAAAGGTAAAAAGTACTGGCCCTAAAACGTCACTTTGTAAAAATACTTTTAACCAATTAAAAACTCCTCCTTCATCAATAAAATTATGGCCCGTGGAGTGAAAGCCTGTTACTCCCAGGAATCCTGATAAAAACTCATAATTAGCCCACAAGTTACTTACTGTCAACAAATAAGCTAAAAGAAAAAGCCAGGATGATGCAATCAATAAAAACAGTATATTGAGAAAATAATTGGTTCGGAATCTTTCCTTAATTTTTATAGGGCAAAAGGAAGCACCCACTATAAAAAGGCTTAGAATTAATGAGGCATATCTGATTAATTTGATATACACCAACAGCTCATTTTTCAACAAATCGACATGCAAATGCTTAGAAATGTCATCTGCATCAAATAAATAAAAAGTAATAATAAGTAAAATTACTGAAAGCGAATCCTTTAAATATCTCCCCCAAAAATTAGAACTTGTTTTGGTTTTGACAAAAAAAATGGTCAGAAATATTCCTGGTAGCAGCAATACACCTGAGTATTTTGCTGAAAAAGCGAATCCTGCAGCAACGGATGAAAGTAGTATGTAGTAAATTTTACTATTTGAAACAAATAAATAAAGCAACCAAAGGCTAAGCACTATGAAAAATACCTGGGCAACATCGGGGTGTAGCATGGTTGCATATTGCAACATGACTGGCGTTGCAAGATAGGTCAAAATGAGAGATGCAAGTGCTCCGTAAAACCCAACAAACTGATAAAGGAGTAGGGTTAAAATCAACACAGTACCAAGAAAAAAGAGCCATGAATAAAGCCTGAAAAAGACGAGGATTACATGTTCATCTATCTCTACATAATTTTTAAGCACTCTTAAAATTTTAATACCCGATTTGTAATAGATGAATCCGTAAACGTTAAAATTCAGGTCTTGATTGTCATTAACTGACTTTATAATTATTTCGCATAAATCAGCTTCGTCTGTAATAAATGCCCTGGCCATTCGGGCATCCTCAGCCCTTGAAAGAGAAAAAGGAATAGCAAACCAAAGAGTAAAGAAAGTAGCAAGACCAAAAAACAATAAAATCAAGATCTTTTTATCAGCCATCATATTATCCATTTATAGATAATGAAATCAGATTATTTCTTGCTGGCATGGAATTTTTCGATTAACCTGTTAAAACTTAAAAGTTGCTCTGCACTGATTGCCGAGGCACTTTCAATATGGTTTTTGGCACTAATAATTCGTTTAATAAGTTCCTCTTTTACACCTGTCTTTTCAGCAATCTTTTCAGGTATAATCATTTCGCCAATTTCCAGATGGATATAATATTTAACCCGAAGAAAATCAATCCAATAGTGGTATTTTTTTAAAGCAATATCTTTATGGTTTTTCCCACTTAAATAAAGGTTGCCCAGTGTTTTTGCAAACTCAAGCGAGCTATTCTCCGGCCTTTTCATAACAGGAATTACCCGTTGCTTTCTCTTCGAACTGAAAAACATAAAAATCACCCCCAGAAACAAAATAAGATACCACCCACTCTTTAACGCATCCTGACTTAAAATGTAAGCCAATGGTGTAGAAGCAGCGCTACCTGGTTTAAAAGACTCATCCCAGATAATGGTTTCATTATCCAAATAGCTTAACGATTTGAAAACATATTCTGCATTGTTTTCCATCAACAGGTTATAATTGGTGAAGGCAAATGGTTGGTTGTGAATAAAAAATTCACCATTCCCAAATTTCTGTCTAAAGTAATTAACCCTGTTGGAGTCAAGGTTGGCAATTATTTTGGTATTTACACTATTTAAAGAATCAAAATAGAAATTGTAATAGCCTGATTTTATCCAGTAAGCAGAATCAATTTCAAAATTCTTATTCTCAAAATTATAAGGCAGACTGTCCCCTTTTTCGAAGTTAGAGAAATAAAATTGACTGGTAAAATTAAGTGTATCCCTAAATTTATCACCAAATGAAGTAGCTGCAATAAATACTTTGTTCCCATTCTCAACAAACTGGAGTAGCTCTTCCAGGGTAACTTTGTCGGGTTCAAATTCGTTGGTAATTATCAGGTAGGTTGTATTTGAAAACTCCTGATTATGAAAACTTTGAAAAAGACTTTTTTCGTTCTTCTTAATTTCGCTGTCAGGAAAAATGTCTTCAAGTAGTTCAAACATTATATAGCCACCAAAAGGAATTTTATCGTTCTTTTTAAAACTTGGTTTCCAATCTGGTGGTTTTGGTGCAGTGTATTCAAAAATAACCAATCCAACAAACAGTGCTAATAAAATGATTATGTGTCTATTTCTTTTCAATCTTCTTTAGATATGAGATTTGCTCAATTATATCAGAACTATTTTTCAATTTCCAATACACAAATGACTATTTAACTAATGACTTCTTCTCTAATTTCAAAGTTCTAAGTTCTTTTATTATTCAATCCGACTAAAAACATCATTAAACCCTTTCTGCCATTTCAGAAACTTCTCTTCATTTACTTCAAAATGACCATACCAGGAATATTCGTAAATGCCTGATAAACGAATGAAATCGTCCAGAAATCCTTGATTTTTCAATTCCTGCTGATAATCCTGGTTTGTTTTCCCTAACTCCCACTGAATTAATTCATTTGCATCTAATTGTTTAAGCAGGCTCAGGTAATAAAATCGAATAGCAGTTCTAAAATTCTGGTTACGAATGGCATCTCTTAGTTTTTGATCAATATTTTCCTGATGAATATCTTCTTCGAAATAGTCAAATCCATTTTCGCCCTTCACTTTCTTATTACTAGAAAAAATTCCAGACAAATTACCACCTGCTATTTTGTAAATAATAAAAGCAATTACCAGAAACATGATGGCATACCTAATGTAGGGTGCAGCACCTTTATCACTGAAAAGCTTTTGTAACAATTTATTTACCCAACGCCAAAACAATGACCAAAAATCAAAACCTTCAGCACGTTTAAATAAGTAGTTAAAGTCATTACTATTTCGAAAGTTTTCAAGTTTTTGATGTGGAACTTGCTCTACTTTTAATTCACTTTGATCTGCCTGAACACTATCTTTAGCCTTTACCTTTTGTAGGTTTTGCGCAAAGCACAAAGAATCCTCAGCTCCGATAAAAATCAGGATTAAAAAAAACGAGAAAACATATTTCAATTTACTGTAAATCACCCTTTTCTAGAAACCTAAATTAGAATTAGTGCTATCATCTGGTCGGTTTATCTGATCAATTTTATTGATCAAGTTTGGGCTGTCTTTCTTTTCAACCTGGCTGTGAAAATGTAGTGCCATAGTTGTATGTGGTATTGCATAAAGTAAATAAGATCCAAAAGTTCCGAAAACTGCAAAAATGGTTAGCAAAACAGAACTACCTTCAAAAGCGTCACCTCCTGAAGCTGAAGTAAAAGTGATTATCATTGTAAGTACTATTTGAGGTGCCAGAAAAACATACTGGCCCAATGCTGCGACTATTCCGATAACAATTGCCAATCCAAATGTATACCACCAGTAATCCTTTACCAAATAACGGCTTCGGTTAATCGATTCAGAAATCGATACATCTTCAAATACATAGGAAGCTATAAAAAGAGAGATTGCAACACCGATGTATAATGCAAAAACCAAAAATCCTAAAACCAAAAAAACAGCAAGAATAACTGAAACAGAACCAATTACTGCAGCAACAGCGGCACCAAGACCAAAAATCAAACCTATTAAAAAAGTGGTGCCTAAAACAGGCAAAAATTTTTGCCCCATCATTCGCCAAACCTCATCTGGCTCAAAGTTTCCTGAACCTTTTTCTTTGTAAAGTTTGATGTATGAAAAAACGGCAAGAATTAACAATGTTGAACTTACAACCATTCCGAACATGGATAACATGTATTGCCAGGATGCCATGCTTCGGTATCCTGCAAAAGGATCGCGACCTGCCTTTTCAACTATTCCTTCTAATGCCTGAGTCTGGTACAAAGCTGATAAAAACCCGGTAATCAATAAAAAAGGTCCAACATATGTAAGTAATACCCTGATTAGAGGCTTAAATTCCTGCTTTAAGAATTTAAAGGTATCAGATAAACTATCTCCAAAATCACGCGCCTTTGCAAAATTCACTGCTTGTTTTTCCATTAATTTTTCTGTTTATTTTCAATAATTTTCTTAATAATATTTGTCCAATAATCATTTCTCTCTTGCTGAAGTTTTATTGCCAGTTTTGTGGGATAAATAAAAAAGTACCACACAATAAATGTAAGCGAAGCTAAAATAATTCCTAACTTCACTAAATCTGGTGCTTCCGTATGCCTGGTTACAAAACCTTCAAAAAATGCAGCAACAATAAATACCGGTAATATTCCTATGATGTATTTTATTCCGATTTTCACACCTTTTTTAAAAGAATGTAATCTTGAGTAGGTATTTGGAAAAAGTAACGAGCTACCTAAAATCAGCCCTGCAGCTCCTGCAACAATGATTACAAATATCTCCAAAGTTCCATGAATCCAAATAGTTAATGCTGATTCTCTTAACAAACCATACTCATAAAAGAAATATTGGAAACTCCCCAGCATAATTCCATTATACAATAAAAGGAGCAATGTTCCTAGTGAGGCAAATAGCCCAAAGATAAAAGCAAGAAACGATACCTTAATATTATTAAAGGCAATCTGTATAAACATTTCAAATTCACCCATTGTATCATACACACCCATGGGTTTTCCTTCTTCAATATTTTGAAGTGTCATATCAACATACCCATCACCAAGAATTAAGCGGACAAAATTAGTATCATTTGCAGCCGAAAAAGCACCAATTATAGCCGCTAACAAAAATGCCATGAACGAGATGCGAATAAACTTTTGAGAATGATAAACAATCAATGGAAAATCAAATCCCCAGAACTTTTTGATGATATTTTTGTCTTCCTTTTTGTTTTTATAAATTTTTAAATGGGTTTTTGAGGCAAGATGATTTAGGTATTTCGTAGCTTCACTGTTGGGATAAAAAGTTCTGCTATAAGCCAAATCATCAGTAATCTGAATAAACATCGAAGCTAAAGTATCTGGGTTCTCAGCCTTCTTACTTTCAACAAGATGCTCGAATTGATTCCAGCGATCGATATTTTTTTTTATGAATACCAGTTCTTTCATAAAATTGGAAATTGGTATATTAGAAATAATGGATTAAAATCAATATACAAATAAACCTCTCTATAATTAATAGCAATACTCTTTATAAAACTATGAAGTAATCTACAAAGCTAAAATTTTTAGCAGAAGTTTAAGCTTTTCCTTATGTAAAATTAGAAGTTTTGGTCAAAAAGTGCTTTTGGCTGTTTGAACTACTTTAAATTATTACATTTGCTTGCATAATCTTATTTTTAGTCTTTCAATTTAAAAGCAACAGATGAACAATAAAACTACCTGTATATTAGAACTAACAGAAAACGCTGATCAACAAATAGTTGAGCCATTTAAGAAAGATGAAAATGTATCTAAAATTATTGTAGTAACATCAGGTGCATATAAAATAAATGGGGTTGAACAAGTAAATTCAAAGACCTCTCTTCAATCCTCAAAAACCTGGAAAGTATTGATTGAAAAAATCGACACAGAATTTGTTGCCATCTATACCAAGCAATTACCCCTTAAACTAGGTCAAAACGCACTGGAAAGAATGATGTGCGTGTGTGAGGATTCGGGGGCAGGGATGGTTTATGCTGACTATTTTGAAAATAAACAGGGGAAATTGAAACCTTATCCAGTGATTGAATATCAGGAGGGGAGCCTGAGGGATGACTTTAGCTTTGGCTCTTTATTGCTTTTTAAAGCTAGTGCACTGAAAAAAGCTGTAACTTCGATGGATAAAGATTATCAATTCGCTGCACTTTATGATTTAAGGCTAAAAGTAGCACAAAATAATCCACTAGTTCATTTGCCTGAGCTGCTTTATACTGAAATTGAGCTGGATATTAGGAAATCAGGAGAAAAAATATTTGATTACGTTGATCCGAAAAACCGGGAAAGGCAAATTGAAATGGAAGAAGCTTGCACAGAGCACCTAAAAGCAATTGGCGGCTATCTGGAACCAAAGTTTAAAAAAATTGAATTCTCAGAATCAAATTTTCCGGTCGAAGCGTCTGTTATTATTCCTGTAAAAAACAGGGTGAAAACGATTGGCGAGGCCATAGAGTCAGTTTTAAAGCAAAAAACCTCGTTCAATTTTAATCTTATAATTGTTGATAATCACTCAAATGACGGAACAACCGAACTAATCAAAAAATATGCATCAGATCAGCGGGTTGTACATATCATCCCTAAGCGTAATGATTTAGGAATTGGAGGATGCTGGAATGAAGGAGTGGCACATGAAAAATGTGGAAAATTTGCTATTCAATTGGATAGCGATGATTTGTACATTAACGAAACGGTAATTGAACGAATCGTGAACGCATTTTACGAGCAAAACTGTGCAATGGTTGTAGGTAGTTATCAGATGGTTAACTTCAATTTGGAAGAAATTCCACCGGGGTTGATTGATCATAAAGAATGGACACCTGAGAATGGAAGGAACAATGCACTCAGAATTAACGGACTGGGAGCACCAAGGGCATTTTACACACCTGTTATCAGGGAAATAAAAGTTCCGAACACCAGTTATGGTGAAGATTATGCTTTGGGTTTGGCAATTAGCCGGCACTTTCAGATTGGAAGAATTTATGAGCCATTGTATTTGTGCAGAAGGTGGGAGGAGAATTCGGATGCATCGTTGGATATAGCGAAAATGAATGCACATAATTTTTATAAGGATAAAATCAGGACAATTGAACTAAAAGCCAGGCAGCAACTTGTTAAAAATAATACTAAGTAGTTACGCCAATATACACAGAGGTTCACAGAGATACATGGAGAAAATTCCAGAACCCTCTGTGATTCTCTGCGAGTCTCTGTGTAACAATTTATTAATAAGACACATAAATGACTTTACTATCACAAACAAAATCGCTTTTAAATGAACAAACCCAGACCTGGGAATTAGCGCGTAAAAACTACGATGGACTGAAAAATGCAAAAATTAAAGAATTCAAATTGGATGGTGGCTCAAGCATTAAAGTCCAGTTTAATCCTGAGCGTATCACTTCTTCAACAGCAAAAGTAGATGCAAAATCAATTCAGCAAAGACCTTGCTTTTTGTGCAATGAGAATCGCCCCAAAGAACAAAAAGGGTTGAAATTTAACAACGATTACCTCATTCTGGTCAATCCCTTCCCTATCTTTTCAAAACATCTGACTATTGTCCATAAAAAGCACACGGATCAGTTAATTGAAAAACACTTTAATTCCATATTAAGCCTGGCAAAAGCCCTGCCAGAGTTTACGATATTTTACAATGGTCCTAAATGTGGAGCTTCTGCTCCTGATCATTTTCATTTTCAGGCAGGTATAAAAGATTTTTTGCCAATAGAAGAAGAATACAGAAATAGAATCTTTACAGAACTACTGATTAAAACCAATGAAATTCAACTACTTACATGGAAAAATTACAGTAGACAAATTATTACGCTTGACAGTAATTCTGAAAAAAAGTCATGCACATTATTTCAAAAAATATTCAGTTTACTTAAAGAACTGCAAACAACAGAAACTGAGCCAATGATAAACATTCTTTCTTATTTTGAAAATGGACGATACATAGTACACATTTCCCCCAGAGTCCGTCATCGCCCGGATTGCTATTTTGCTGAAGGAGAGGCTCAAATTTTGCTTAGTCCGGCATCAGTTGATTTAGGAGGAGTTTTTATAACCCCCAGAGAAGAAGACTTTAATAAAATGACGAAAGAGGACATTCAATCCATTTTAAACCAGGTATGTATAGATGAGGAAGCTTTAACGAAAATAATCAATACATTACTAAAAAATATTGAAGATGAATAAACAGCCAGTCATCCATGTTGGCATACAATCAAAAGACCAGATAGCACTTTCATTATCTGGGATATTCCTTATCGACAAACAAAAAACTACTGGAAACCTAAAGGCTAAAATCGATAAGGGCCAGATACAATTGTTTAGTTCGGAAGAATTAATAAAATCAGCCAAATCTTTAGAAATTTCTCCTACGGATGAAACAAATCATTTCACTTTGCACGAAGTGACCATCGGAGTAAATTTTCATTGGGAAAGAAATGAAAATCAGACATTTAAAGGTGGATTGAAATTAATTGTTGAAAATAACAAAATCACGGTAATCAATATTTTAGCTATTGAAGATTACCTGGCAAGTGTTATTTCATCAGAAATGAGTGCCACCTCCTCAATGGAGCTTCTGAAAGCACATGCAGTGATTTCACGAAGCTGGCTCATTGCCCAGATTGAGAAAAATAAATCGATTAGAACTCAGCAAAAACAATATTTATCAACCCAAAAATCTGAAAATGAATTAATTAAATGGTACGATCGCGAAGATCATAAAAATTTTGATGTTTGTGCAGATGACCATTGTCAGCGTTACCAGGGAATTACCCGGTCAACTACCAAAGCAGTGGAAGACGCCATTAATGCAACCTTTGGAGAGGTTCTGACTTATGATGGAGAAATCTGTGATGCCCGCTTTTCAAAATGTTGCGGAGGAATCGCCGAAACCTTTGAAAATGTCTGGGAGCCTGTTGCACATCCTTATTTACAGAAAGTAATTGA
Source organism: Bacteroidales bacterium (assembly GCA_050296515.1). Classification (GTDB taxonomy): domain Bacteria; phylum Bacteroidota; class Bacteroidia; order Bacteroidales; family NBLH01; genus NBLH01. The sequence continues at coordinate 137,689 of JBNKRJ010000052.1, forward strand.
CAACTCCAATGAACCTGCCAATTTTCAGCTTGATTTGGAAAATGAGAACAATGCAAAAGCCTGGATTTTAGGCAAACCAGATGCGTTCTGTAATACCAGTGACAAAAAAGTTTTGAGCCAGGTATTAAATGATTACGACCAGGAAACCAATGATTTCTACCGTTGGAAAATAGAATATGACCAAACTGTTTTGAGTGAATTAGTTAAAAAGCGAACGGGGATTGATTTTGGCACCATCACTGATTTAATCCCAATTAAACGTGGTGTTTCAGGAAGGCTCATTATGCTAAAAATAGTTGGTGAAAAGAAAACATTCATCATAGGTAAGGAGCTGGAAATCAGGAAAGCATTATCGGAATCTCACTTATACAGTTCAGCATTTATCATCCAAAAAGAAGAAAAAAATGGCAAGGTAAAATTTATCCTTCGCGGAGCCGGATGGGGGCATGGTGTGGGTTTATGTCAGATTGGTGCAGCCATGATGAGTGAAAACGGTTATTCTTACGAACAAATATTAAAGCATTATTATAAAGATGTAACATTAAACAAAAGATATTAAGAATAGAGGGAGCACAAAGTCTCTCAAAGCATTTCACAGAGTTTCACAAAGTACTAATATACTAAGAGCTACTTTACAAACAAACTCAGTGTTACTGCGTGCTCCATTTAAATACAAATTATGGACAAAACGAAATCAGCCTGGAGCTGGATACCAACCCTTTATTTTGCAGAAGGTTTACCCTATGTTGTGGTAATGATAGTATCGGTAATCATGTACAAAAGACTGGGTGTCTCCAATACCGATATCACACTGTATACCAGCCTATTATATCTGCCATGGGTAATCAAGCCTTTTTGGAGCCCCATCGTTGATTTGCTAAAAACAAAAAGGTGGTGGATCGTTATTATGCAATTGCTGATTGGGGCTGGATTAGGAGGAGTAGCCCTCACTATTCCAATGCCTGCTTTTTTTAAATATACACTGGCTTTTTTCTGGTTATTGGCTTTCAGTTCTGCCACTCATGATATTGCCGCCGATGGATTTTACATGCTAGGGCTCGATGAACACAAACAAGCCTATTTTGTAGGAATACGTAGCACATTTTATCGGCTGGCTATGATTACCGGACAAGGGCTTTTAATTATCCTGGCAGGATCTATTGAATCCAATTCAGGATTAGAACCCATTCATTTTAGTGTCACTACTCAAGACAAAGCAACAGAATGGCAAATACCTGAAAAACAAAATATTGCAAACATCTACAACCAGAAAAAACAATTCAGCTTAACAGAAACTAAGGTTAAACTTGGTTTAAACAAACTATCAGAAGAAAAATCATCCGAACTAAAAAAATGGGCACATGAATCGAACCTGAAAAATGGCTTTGTACTTGCTGAAGAAAAAATCGCGAAATCACCATCATGGTGGACAGAATATGTTTCACAACCATTAAAAGAAAAGTTAAAGGCTTCATTTGGAAGTGAGGAAAAAGCAGCAATTATTGATGATAAAAAAGGAAACTTAGTTCTTATAGGGTTGAGCCTGTCAGCTCCTCCTGAAGAGGGAGAAACAATTGTTATTAACCTCGACAGAAAAAAAGGAGACGAAAGCCTTTCTTTAATTGAAGGAAAAAGATTGACTTTTACCAATAAAAACTGGAATAGTCAGGCATGGTTGGTTGTTGAAGCCGATGCCAAGCTCAATAAATTGGTTACCACCTCATTTAAAGGCTTATCTGGCAACATTCAATTAGCCTGGTCGGTAACATTTTCTGTGCTTGCGGTATTGTTTTTAATTTTTGTCATTTACCACCGTTTTGCTTTACCAAAACCAATAGCAGATAAAGCATTGTCAGAAGGCAAAAACATGATAAAAGAATTCTTGAATACTTTTTTGACCTTCTTTAAGAAAGACAACGTTGGAACTGCCCTGGCCTTCTTCCTTTTGTTCCGCCTTGGTGAAAGTCAATTAGTTAAACTAGCTTCTCCTTTCCTCCTGGACTCACGCGAAGTTGGTGGTTTGGGTTTAACTACAGGAGATGTTGGGATAATTTATGGCACCATTGGCATCCTGTTTTTAACACTAGGAGGAATTCTTGGAGGATGGGTGGCTTCACGTAAAGGTCTTAAATACTGGATTTGGTGGATGACTATTGCCATTAACCTGCCAAATCTAACATATGTTTACCTTTCTTTTTTCACACCCGAAAACTTTGGAGTTATTGCTGGTTGCGTTGCCATTGAACAATTTGGTTACGGCTTTGGTTTTACTGCATTTATGCTTTACATGATTTATTTTGCCGAGGGTAAAAGTAAAACAGCTCATTTTGCTATATGTACAGGTATAATGGCGCTGGGTATGATGCTACCTGGCATGTTATCAGGTTGGCTACAGGAAATTATTGGCTATAAGAATTTCTTTATTTGGGTAATGATATGTACACTGCCTGGTTTTGTGGTGGTTAAGTTCTTAAAAATAAACCCGGTGTTTGGGATTAAGAAAGAATGATGTACAATAAATGAAGTCTAAAATCATAAGAAGATCAATGCTCCAAACATCGACTCTTTTCTTATTTTTCAGCTTTACTCCTCAAGTAGATTGTATTTGAAATAAAAGCGACCTGCCTGTTCTTTTTATCCACAAAGTAATAATTGAAGGTTTTTTCAGCCTTTCCTGCTTCTTCAAGCTGACTCTTTAGAAATGTGATCTCTTCGCCAGTTATTACAATATTCGCCTCTATCGTAGTTTTTGCCGGTATTATGTACTTCACCTGCATTCCTTTTGTCCAGGCCGAAATATTATCAAAAATTTTTTCAAATACAATGGCAGGAAAAGGATCGGATAGCATACTAATTGCCCCGCCAAACATTACCCCATTGTTATTTTTAATGTACCACCTAATAGGCAGTCTAAGTCTAATATTTCGATAATCTTCTGATATTCTGACCTTTGCACCTAAAAGAAAAAAAGGTGGGTAAAAACTCAATAATCGTCCAAAAGGAATTATTTTTTGATTGTTAAACCATTCTACAAGTCCCATTTTCTAATTTGATTTTCTAAAACGCATAATTCCATATTTCAGTACTTCCATCTTTAGCAATCGTTGCAGTTTACTATAACTGATAAAAGCATTCATTATATTGCTTGTATAAATTTTCTTGTTTTTATATGACTGAACAATAGGCAAAACAAATTCTTTCTTATACCGAATGGTTAGCATGTTATAAGGGTTCAATGAACCAGTATAAAATCAATAACGCTAACGGTTTGATAAAGTAAAGTTATTAAAGGATTTCAAAATATCACCTGCTTTGTTTTTTTAATTATTGATTTGTAGCTTATTGAGGATTTTCTTGAAGTAAATATAACATGTAGATAACTCTTTTTAAGTGTCGTAATATAGAAATAAGAAGACTACACTTCCTGATTAGCAAATTCGTTCAACAATTGAGCATACTTTCCTCCAGACTGGGCTAGTTCGTTGTGATTTCCTTGTTCAATTATTTCACCATTTTCGAGTACCAGAATCAAATCAGAATTTTTAATGGTGCTTAACCGGTGTGCAACCGCTATCACTGTTTTTTGAGAGAAAATATTTTCTATTGCCTTTTGAATGTAAGTCTCTGTTAATGAGTCGACTGCACTGGTAGCTTCATCTAAAATAATCAGCTCACTTTCGCCACAAATTGAACGGGCAAACGAAACTAATTGCGCCTGTCCCTTTGATAAGTTTGCACCATTATCCTGAATCTGATATTCATATTTTTCGGGCAATTCCTTTACAAATTTATCTGCATAAACAAATGATGCTGCCTTCTCAACATCTTTTTCAGTAATTGAAGCCCTTCCTAATGAAATATTAAAACCAATGGTATCATTAAACATGAAAACGTCTTGTTGCATTAGCGAAACAATTTCATTTATTTTTTTCAAAGGAATGCTTGAAAGCTCAACTCCATTTATCTTAATAGAGCCTCTGTATCCGGTATATGCCTTGGTCAAAATTTTTATAATGGTTGATTTACCAGATCCTGTACTACCAACCAAAGCGATGCGCTGGCCTTTCTTTAATTTAAACGAAATGCCCTTCAAAATATCCGGTCCGTCTTCGGAGTATCGAAACCAAACATTTTTGAACTCAACCTCTCTAAACTCCATATCCAACCTGTTGTCACTCTTCACATTAGCAGGTTCTTCCTCTTCTTTTTGCTCAAACAAAAAATTAAGGTGTTCTAATGCTGAAAGTGACCGCTGAATAGTTGAAATCTGTTGGGTAAATTGTTTTACAGGTATAAACAAACGATTTAGAGTTGTTACAAAAACAACCAAAACACCAATGGTGTAGCCAAAATCCCAGATCTGTATGGCCCCATATAAAACAACCAGTCCCATTGCTATTGAAGTAATTCCTTCAACTACTGAATATAATGCAGAGTCGAATATATTTGATTTGTTGGTCGCATCGCAATAATCTTTATTCAGTTTATCAAAGTTTTTATAAGTCTCATCCTCAGCTGAATAAAGCTGTACAGTTTTAATACCGTTTAAAGCTTCCTGCAAATAACTTGCTGCAAGAGCAAGGCTTTTTCGTGCCAGATTATATGCATCTCGTATTTTTTTTCGCAAATATCTTATTACCAAAACAATAGGAGGAACGGAAATTAGTACCACAAAAGTCAATTGCCAGTTTACATAAAACAAATAGCTGAGTAAAGCAATGGTTTTTATTGAATCGGCCAATAAACCAAGAATTCCGGCAGCGAATGATTCAGATATAGCATCCATATCACTCGTTAACCTCGACAAGGTAATACCAATTGGGTTTTTATCGTAATACCTTAAAGGAAATCGAATGGTTTTGGCAAATAATGCCTTACGCATATCTTTTATTGCATAATTTCCTGCTTTGGTAAAAGAGTAACTGTAAATAGCATCGAAAAAATAATTCAGGAATAAAACAACCGCCAAAAGAATTGAATAAAGTTTTAAACCGGCAACATCTCCCGTCATAATATAATCGTCAATAATTTTTTCTATTAGCCAAAGAAAAACCAGTCCTCCGGCCATGGTAAACGGAATGGAGAAAACACTTAAAAACAACCAAAACTTATAAGGTTTAAAAAACCGAGCAAAGTTTTTGATTAATTTCCAGTCTTTGGTTTTCAAAAATTTTATTTTCATTCTACTTTCAACTTTCTACTTTCAACTTTCTACTTTCAACTCATCTACGCCATCTCTTCCTGCAATTCCCACGTTTTTCGATAAAAATCAGATTTTTTAAGCAATTCATTATGAGATCCTTGCGCTACCAATTCACCATTTCCCAATACCAATATATGATTGGTCCTTTGTAATACACTAACTCTATTAGAAATCACAAATAAACTCTTAGCTTTATGCTTGTCAAATATCTGTTTTATTAAGAATCTTTCTGTTTCATTATCAACTGCAGAAAAAACATCATCTAGAATCAATAAATCACAAGGAGTGTAAAGCGCCCTTGCTAAACTTATTCTTTGTTTTTGTCCGCCTGAAAGCATAATTCCTTTTTCACCAACCATTGTCTTTTCCTTATCAGTAAAGCGCTTTAATTCTTCAGATAACGAACTTTGATAAACCACCTCATCAATCGAAGTTTCTCTATCATCAGGCCTTGCTCCAAATTTTATATTGCTTTCAATGCTATCGGAAAACAAAAAAACATCCTGGGTAACAGTCCGAACAACGGATCGGACTTCAGAGCCTTTTAACTTAGCAGCATCATATGAATTAAAGAAAATCTGTCCTTCTTCAATATTCAAATAGCGGTTCAGGCAATTTACAAGGGTCGTTTTTCCGGAACCAACCTCTCCTGTCACTCCAATAATATCACCTGGTTTTATGGTAAAAGAAATATTCTTTAAAACAGGAGTTTCACCATTGTGATAAGTAAAGTTTAAATTCCTGACCTCTATTCCTTCATTAAAAAGCTTGGCTTTTTCTTTTTTTTCTAAATCAAACTTTTTTTCATCAACGCCTTCCCTGTTCATAATGGTTTGAATACTTGTTATCCCAACAAAACCTTGCTGAAAAACAGTAAGCACCCATCCAAATGCCATAATGGGCATGGTTAAAAGCGCCGCATAAGTAATAAAAGCAGTTAATTCTCCAATAGTAAATTCTCCATTTATCACGTATATACCACCCATAAAAAGAACAACTATTTTTAAAATTTGCTCAAGATTGTGAAGCAGCGGAATAATAAAAGAACGTACCCAGGCAATTTTGAGTGTAAAGTTCATTAGTTTGATGTTTTCTTCATCAATTTTATCTTCGGCCCAGGCATGCATACTATAGCTTTTTATTACACTCACCCCAGATAGAAATGAAACAGTTCGCCCTGAAAGTTTTTGAAGCGTATCCATTCGTAAGTGGGTGTTTTTCACCATAATACTCATTCCGAAACGAACAATTATAAAAATTAAAACAAGAGGAATGATACAATAAATGGTTAATTCTTTACTTAACATCCACATTTTATAAGGTGTAATCGACATTGACATAATGATATTGATCGTTTGCATGATTCCAAATCCGGTTATCATCCTCACACCATTAATGTCGTTATTAATTCGGGAAATAGTAGATCCAGTTTCGTTGCTATCGTAATAATCTTTCCCAAAAGAGGTCAACTTTTGAAACATTTCCCCTTTCAATTTTCTTTCGATTAACCTGCCCGGAATAAAAAAGAGCACCCTTGAAAGCGTCCTTACTCCAATTAACACAACAGCTAGTACCAATATGATAATCACATACTTATAGAAATCACCTTCAACGCTTTGCCTTTCATAAGATATCAGATCTATTGCTTTTTGCAAGTACTCTGGAATAGTGACTGATATCCAGAGTGTTAATGCCAAAAAAATAATCCCGCCAGTATACCACCAACGAAATTTATGTGTGTATTTTAAAAGAAATTTAAATTTCGAAATCATGTTTTCTTCAAAATATGGGATTTGAGTATTTAGATTTCAGTAAAGCTTAAAGCCATAAATCAAATATTTAGGCTGAGCTTGTCGAAGCGCACTAATTTCTAATTTAATTAACAATGATTTGTTAAGAGGGCACAAATATCTTTGTTCCATTTGTTGTGATAAGCATCCAGCAACCTTTCAGCCTGTGTTTTTCCAGTTTCAGCTATTCTAACAACGGGTTCAAGATATTTACTTTCATCTTCAATTCCAAGTGCTAATTTTCTACGAGACAGCCCACCTGATGATATTTTTATTAAATCCCTGGCAATATTTTTCACATTTAAGTCTTGATATTCAGCATTTAATGCAAGTTTCGGAACCCTTGCGCGTATTTCTTTCATTGATTCAATGTTCCAATCCTTAATGTAATCTGAAACACAATTTAAGGCTTCATCATCATACAATAAGCCAACCCAAAATGCAGATAAGGCAGAGATATGAGTACAACAACTTGCATCCGCACCTCTCATTTCAATGAACTGCTTCAACCTTACATCAGGAAAAACTGTTGAGACGTGCATTTCCCAATCGGTCATTAGTGGCTGCAAATGATGTTTTCCTTCCATAAACTGCCTAAAGGTGATATTTCCGGATGAAATATACTCACCATCACGATAAATAAAGTACATAGGAACATCCAACAAATAGTCTGTCCAGCGCTCAAAGCCAAAATTATTATCAAAAATGAAGGATAAAAATCCACAACGATCAGGATCGGTATCATCCCAAACATGCGAGCGATAACTCAAATAGCCATTTGGTTTTCCTTCGGAAAAAGGAGAATTAGCAAACAATGCAGTTGCAATGGGTTGAATAGCCTGTGCCACACGCATTTTCTTAATCATATCCGCTTCGTCCTGGTAATCAAGATTTACCTGAATGGTTGCTGTTCGGGTCATCATATCAAGTCCAAGGGTTCCTTTTGTTGGCATATAAGCCCTCATGTATTTGTATCTCTCTTTGGGCATCCAGTTCATTTTCTCGCGCTTCCAAAGTGGATCGAAACCTAATGCCAGATTGATTACATCAAATTTTGAACTGATCTCTTTTAATTCATCAAAATGGCGCTTAGTTTCCTCATAAGTATGATGAATGGTTTTGATATTTTTCCCAGAAAGTTCGTATTGTCCACCAGGTTCCAACGAAATTGAGGCTCCGTCTTTTTTCAGGCCAATCAAATTCCCATTTTCAAGAATCGGTTGCCAGCAGGATTTCATCAAATGTTCAAGAATTTGCTTTATTCCCGGGTTAGAGTCATATGAAAGACGGCCTAAGCCATCCCTATGGCAAAGAAATTTTTCATGTTCGGTACCAATTCCCCATTCTGATTTAGGTTTGTTCCCCTCAACAAAATAATCAATTAGTTGACTTTTTCTGGTGATTTCAATTAATTTTATGGTTTCTATCATTGAACAAAGGTAAAAGTTATTTTCTGGAATCCTTGATTCTGACTGCTAGTTTCTTGTTACTGGTCTCTACTTTTTAGTTGCCTGTTTTTTTTCAAATAAACCTTACTATAGCTCCAATCGAATTTTCATCGTCAGCAAGAGGTTATGATATTTAGTCGACAACTTCCAAAAAGTTGGTAAGTCCTGTGACCTATCCATCAGCAACAAGACTTCAGTGGGCAGTAACCAATTATTTTGAAGCCAAAATACAATCCAAAACGTATTTCGCCACATTTCTGTTTTTTCCAATGTATGGATAATCGTGCATTGACAACATGGCTGGTGCATTCAACTCTACTACCACATAATTTTCTTTGGTTGGCTTTTTATCTAAATCTTTGATAATGATGTCGACACCAGCAATTTTCAAACCAGCTGATTTGGAAGCCTTTTCTGCAATCTTTTTATAATACTCAGGCATTTCATCGGTTACATCAATGCTATCGCCACCTGTACTCAAATTAGAATTTTTTCGTAAAAAAACTTCCTTTCCATCTTCCAGTTTGCTTCCAAGAGTTAAATTTTGACTTTTCAGATGTCGTATAACCTCATCATCAACAATTATTTTAAGTAATGGATGAGTATAGTCGTGGCCTCGGTAGCGATTTTTATTTTTAATCAATTCATAAACTGTGTTTTCTCCATCACCAGTAACATTTGCCGGAACTCTATAGGCTACGGCCCTGACTTTATTATCAACAACCAAAAAACGGTATTCTCTGCCCTCGAAATATTCTTCAACAATTACTTTATTGGAATGTGTAAATGCTTTATCTATAGCATCAAGCACCTCACTTTGATTCTGAAGATTTGTACTTACAGCAATGCCATGATCGGTATTAAAAGGCTTTACCACCATTGGGAATCCAAGAACACCCAGTTCGTGCATCTCATAATTTTTCTGCAAAATTACGCCTTTCGCAATATTGATCCCATTTCTTTCCAAAAAGGTTTTCGTCATCCATTTATCATTCGAAATCCAGAAAGCAATCAGGCTATTGGCATCGGAAATGGTTCCTTCATGAATAATGTACTCTTTTCCTTTATATTTTACCGCAATTAAATTATTTGTGGGATCAAGAATCTCCAGAGGCAGTTCTCTTTTTAAAACTTCTTCAATAACAATTTGGGTGGTTGCTTCAAAATTTTCATACCCTTCTAATGGCTTAAAGTTATAATTAGATGAATCAGTTTTCATTTTCATTTGTTTTTAGTAACTCTCTTAACCAATAAAGTTACATAATATTTCCTAAAATCTAAGACATTAGTAAATCAAATGGTTTTGAAAAGAATTTGTATTTTTGGCTTGTCACTAACCAAAATGCATATTTATGGCCATCATTCATTCAATAATTTCGTGGGCAACTATAAAAAGGATGAATCAAATTGAATTATTTGAAAAATATCCGGTAGATGTTCAGCAAGAGCAACTTTTTAATTTATTGTACGACGCAAAAGAGACTGAGTGGGGTAAAAAATATGACTATGCATCGATTTCAAGCATGCAAAAATACAGTGAAAGGGTTCCTGTACAAACTTATTCTGGCTTTGTTCCTTATATTGACAGAATAAGAAAAGGTGAACAAAACATTCTATGGCCAACGGAAATCAAATGGTTTGCAAAATCTTCAGGTACCACAGCGAATAAAAGCAAATATATTCCGGTAAGTAGGGAATCTCTTGAAAACTGCCATTTTAGAGGTGGTAAAGATATTATTGTTTTGTACACTACAAACTTCCCAGGCGTAAGCTTGTTTACCGGCAAAGCATTGGCCATTGGTGGAAGCCAGCAAATCAACAAATATGAGAACGAACTCTATTATGGTGACTTAAGTGCAGTAATTATGGAAAACCTTCCTCTTTGGGTAAGGTTGCTACGCACCCCGGACAAGAAAATTGCGTTAATGGAAGAGTGGGAACAGAAGATCGAACTAATGGCAAAAGCCACAGTTAATGAGAATGTTACAAACATCTCCGGGGTTCCGTCATGGACTTTGGTTTTAATAAAAAGAATACTGGAACTTACCGGATCAAAATCGTTACATGAAGTTTGGCCAAATTTAGAATTATTTGTTCATGGAGGAGTTAGCTTTACACCATATAGAGAGCAATTTAACGCACTACTTGATAAAAGTAAAATGAACTACCTGGAAACCTACAATGCTTCGGAAGGTTTTTTTGCTATTCAGGACTCTCCGGATACGGACAGCATGTTATTAATGCTGGATTACGGAATTTTCTATGAATTTATTCCAATGGGAGAATTAGGAAAGGAGTTTCCAAAAACACTAAACCTTGATGAAATTGAACTTGATACAAACTATGCTATCGTTATTTCCACCAACGGTGGATTATGGCGCTACATGATTGGTGACACTATTAAATTTACTTCTAAAAATCCATTCAGGATAAAAATTACTGGCCGCACAAAACATTTTATTAATGCATTTGGAGAAGAATTGATTGTAGACAACGCCGAAATGGCCCTGAAAAATGCATGTGAGCGGACAGGAGCTAAAATCCGCGAATACACTGCTGCCCCAATATACATGACTGACGAACGAAATGGAGGCCATCAATGGTTGATTGAGTTTACAAAAATGCCTGATAATCTTGAACATTTTATGGAGATTTTAGACACTACTTTAAAATCTGTTAATTCAGATTACGAAGCCAAGCGCTACAAAAATATTTCGTTGGCATACCCTGTAGTTGAAATTGCCAGAGAAAACCTGTTTTATGACTGGTTAAAGGAACGAGGTCGACTGGGAGGACAAAATAAGGTGCCACGACTGGCAAATAACAGGGAGTTTATGGATAGGTTATTGGAGTTGAATAAGCAATAAAGTCTTTATGGAACAAAGTATTGAGAAAATCTGGAAAAATATTCACGATCCATTAAAATCCTTTATTTTAAAAAAGGTAAAAGATCCTTCAGACTCTGATGACATTATTCAGGAAACATTTATTAAAATGAAGCTGAATATTGAAAAATTACAGGATTTCTCAAAAATTAATTCATGGGTTTACCAGATTGCACGCAATAACATTAACGACTATTTTAGAAACAGAAACAAACTCTCCGAAAAGCTTCCCGAAGATTTAAGTTCACTTGAATTAATTACTGAAGAAGATGATGAGATGAAAACGTTGATACAAACCAAAAGGTTTTCTGATTACACAAGCTCTGTCATCAACCAATTGCCTGAAAAGTACCGGGAAGCAATTTATTGGGTTGATATAAAAGGAATTACTCATAGTGAATTAGCAAAAAAACTAAACATCTCAGTTTCAGGGGCAAAATCGAGAGTGCAGCGTGGCCGGCAAAAAATAAAGGAGATCGTGTTGCAATGTTGTGATGTTAATGCTGACAAATATGGGAACATTGTCGATTATGTTCCCAGAAATCCAGAAAGAAGAAAAAAGTGTTGATTTTTTTGCGTCCATTTTCAATTTACTTCGTCAATATAGTGAAAGCGCGCTAAAAGTTATACACTTAAAAAAGTAAATTATGTCAGATAAAATTAAAGACGAAGTAAAAAAGAAATACAGTTCAGTGGTTTTAGACAATGAAGCAGGATGTGGCTGCGGATGTGGTTGTGGTGATGAAGAACTTTCAACTTTCGCACTAGACTACTCAAAACTAGAAGGTTATAACAAAGATGTAGATTATGCATTGGGCTGCGGAATCCCTACAAGTTTTGCTGAAATTAAGGAAGGAAACACTGTGCTTGATTTGGGCTCAGGTGCAGGAAATGATGTTTTTGTAGCAAGACATCTTGTTGGCGAAACAGGTCAGGTAATTGGTGTTGATATGACCGAAGCCATGATTGAAAAGGCAAACATCAATAAAGATAAGCTGGGCTTTAAAAATGTCAAATTCCGTTTAGGTGAAGTTGAAAATTTACCAGTTGACAATGCATCTGTTGATGTTGCCATCAGCAATTGTGTAATAAACCTTGTTCCCAACAAGAGAAAGGCCTTTCAGGAAATTTTCAGGGTACTTAAAAAAGGAGGTAAGTTTGTTATTTCAGATATTGTCATAAGCGGAAACTTGCCAGAATCATTGAGAGAATCGGTTGAATTGTATGTTGGCTGCGTTGCAGGTGCAATTTCAAAAGACGAATACATTGGCATTGTTCAGGCCGCTGGTTTTTCTGAGGTTAGCATTCTTGAAGAAAAAGTTTACAACGTGCCTGATAATTTTGTTCTAAAGTATTTGAACAAAGGACAGTTTGATGCTTATAAAAAAAGTGGAGATAAAATTATAAGCTTAACATTAACCGGGACAAAATAACTTATAATCATGAAGTCGTACTAGCGTCAAGTCAAGTATGATATTTCTGGTAATTAGCCAGGTGGTAACACCTTGCGGTTGCACTTGTCAGGTGTTGTCACCTGACAAATTAGCCTTGACATAACACTAGGTCTTTAATGCTCTGTGCAACTCTGTGTGGCCTCTGTGATATAACTAATTACAAAAAGCTACACAGAGAAAGCACAGAGGTTCATGGAGTTTTTAATACCACCTAATTAAATTCTATAAATACACTATCTTTGAGATATATAATTTTATGAATTTGCATTTTGAACAACCACCCCGTCATATATCCAACCTCTTATAAAAACGAGCTTGGTGAAGTAAAAACCAAAATAGAAAACAGGTTTGATGAAGTAACTTCATACCCTCTTTTGCTTACTATTGATGGGGTTCAATTTCAGGGCTCATCGTTTGATGATTTTGAATTAATACATCCGGAAAACCAGTCAGAATCGCTTAACCGGTTTACTTTTAACAAAGTGAAAATCTGGAATTCAGACAAATATGTTTTAGAATTGTGCAACTGTGAGCTACATTTTCAAATGCCTGTCAAAATTATTGATATTCAAAAAAATACAATAATAGACACAAAAATTTCCATTAAATTAAAATTGGGGAAAACCGCAAAAAACGGCGGGATCGATTTCGAAAATGCCACCTTCAAAATGGCCATTAATAACGAAAACTATATTTCAGAAGGAGATATGTTTGAAGATGCTTTAGTTGAGCTACAGAATCAATTTAAAGGCAAATATCATTTCAAAAACTGTTTTGGTTGTCTCTACTCCGATTACAGTCCTTATGGCAATGGTTTCTTTGGTGGTCTGCTTTGTTTCAGAAACTGTAAAAGTGAATATCTCAAAGCAAATTCAAAAAGCCTTTTGATAGATCTCATAGAAAAGTACGGTTTTGCTGTTCAAGAAACATGGTGTTGCGAGGAATTTAATGAAAGGAAAATGAATACCGGCTACAGAGGCTGAATACGAAAATATTATTTTTGTAATTTTAGCAATACTTTGTAATTTGTTCCTCCGTCTTATTAAACCATTCAAAATATGGAGTAATAAAAAATAAACAGATGAAACCCTCATAGAGGGGTTTATAAAGAAACTTAACTTAACGAAGTGATTTCATGAGCAAAGCGAATAATCGCTTTACAAAAGAATATTTTAATCTTGCTGAACAAGCTCATGAACTCCATATAAATAGTTTAAGAAAAGTGAATAAATATCAATTACTTAACTAAAATTTAAACAAGTGAAACACATTTTTTTATTAGCTATTTTATTCTGCTTTGTAAATATTTCGTTTTCTCAGAACAGTATTGAAATTAAAAACTGGCTAGCAACCGGAAATATTAAAATTAGCAAGCCTGCTTTTTACAATACTAAAGATATTAATAACAAGGAGTTTGGCAGTGGTGATTTTCTAAAAAACTTCAAGATTAATGTTGACCAGCTTTCTCCAGAACTTAATACGAACATAGCCATCAGCAATGAAACATTCAAATGGAATCAAGTTGAGATCTCTGATGATAGTATTATTACAACCTGTAAAGATTCTAATTCAGTTTTTCTACTCGCAACATATATTTCTGTTGATCAATGGGTTAATGCAACTATCAAACTAAAGAGTAATGCTTTGTTTGAGGTCTACATCGATAATGAATTAAAAAAAAGTAAAACAAGTATTGGAGTTGAGGAAGCTTCTGTAAATGTAAAACTGAATAAAGGGAAACATCCTCTACTATTAAAATTTTTGACTACTTCTAACAATACGAAATTTAAGGGTAGCATTAGTTTTGATAAAGAAATCCCAGAATCATCAGTTCAGACAAGTTTGAGTCCAAAAAGAATAATTGGCATTGATGACATCTTATTGGGAACAAAGATTTCTTCATTTCAAATTTCACCAAGTGGCAATTATTTGTTAGTAAACTATACCGAAACAGTAGATATATCTGGTGCAACCAAAAAGTATAGCATTCTGAAGAATTTAAAGACAAATCAAAATATCACTGTATTCAGAAACCAAAATACTAGTCAGGTAAATTGGTTGCCAAGAACGGACCGACTTTCCTATATCGTTTCAAAAGATCTTTTTATTTATGATATTGTAAGTGCAAATGAAAAACTTATTGCATCAGGAATTGAAAACTTATCTGATTATCAATGGTCTCCAAAAGAGGATTTTATTATTTATACTGAATACGTAGAGGCTGAAAAACCAGGAGATTTAAAGCGAATTTACGGGAACGATGACAGGTTACCCTATTTTAGAAACCGTTCATTTCTTCACTTGATTTATTTAGAATCAGGAAATTCAATTCAATTGACTTCTGGTAACCTAAGTGCGAATTTGCATGACATCCACCCATCAGGGTTAAAGGCTTTATTTTCAACGACTAAAATGGATTATTCTGAAGTCCCTTTTAGCAAACAGAACTTGTACGAGATTAATTTAACAACTAATGAAGTGACCAGCATTTGGACAGACAAAAAATACGATGGTAGAGCAAAATACTCACCTGATGGAAGTAAACTTCTAGTACTTGGAGGCCCTGAATGTTTTGGTGACCTTGGCAAAAAAGTAAGTACAGGTAAAATTGCTAATAATTTCGACCAACAGCTTTATTTGTATGATCTTAAAACAAAAAAGGTTGAACCACTAAGTTTGAATTTTGATCCTGCAATCAATGGTATGCATTGGACAAATTCAGACGAACTGCTTTTAGATGTTTCTGAAAAGGATTACCAAAACCTATACAAGTATTCCATTAAATCTAAGAAATTTCAAAAAATTGAAATTAAGACTGAGGTTTTAGGCAGAATTAATTATGCTTACAGTCAACCAGTTGCAGTGTATTCAGGAACCAGTATCTCTACACCAAATAAACTCTATTTAATTGACTTTAAGAACAATAAGAATACAGAAATAGCTTTTCCTGAAAAAGAAAAATACAGTAACATTGAGTTTGGTACCAGTGAAAAATGGAATTTTGTAAACAAAAATAAAACAACCATTTACGGCAGGATTTATTATCCTCCTGGTTACGATAAATCGAAAAAATACCCGGTAATTGTTAACTATTATGGTGGCACCTTGCCCATAGAAAGAAGTTTTGGAGGACGATATCCTGCAAATATCTGGACAGCCAATGGGTATATTGTTTACATTATGCAGCCAAGCGGTGCCACTGGTTTTGGACAGGAATTCTCTGCTTTGCATGTAAATGGTTGGGGTTTTGATGCTATTGACGATATCATTGACGGGACCAAAGAGTTTTTAAAAACACACCCATCTGCTGATGCAGAAAATGTTGGATGTATTGGTGCATCTTATGGTGGATACACAACCATGCTTTTGCAAACCAGAACAGACATCTTTAAAACAGCCATATCTCATGCCGGAATTAGCTCAATTACAAGTTATTGGGGCGAGGGCTACTGGGGATATTCATATAGTGCCGTAGCAACTGCAAATAGCTATCCATGGAATCGTAAGGAAATTTATGTAGAAAACAGTCCATTGTATAATGCAGATAAATTTAAAAACTCTATTCTTTTACTGCATGGCACGGCTGATACAAACGTTCCTGTAGGTGAAAGTTTACAGTATTACGCCGCGCTAAAAATACTTGGAAAAGATGTTGAGATGGTATTAGTAGATGGTCAAAATCACTGGATTATTGATCTAAAGAAAAGAAAACAATGGCATTATACAATTATGTCGTGGTTTGACAAGAAACTAAAAAATCAGCCACAGGAATGGGAAGATTTATATCCTGAAAAGAATTTATAATTGCTAATTAAATTGAGGATCTTCGGGTAAGTTAAGCCATACAGAGTAACGCTTACCCATTTTTTTTAAGGTATTTTTCCAATAATCTTTATCACTTAGCATAATGGTTTGAGGATCACCATTAGCAACTAACCAATAATCATGATCGATTTCGTTTTCAAGCTGTCCTTTGTTCCAACCAGAATAACCAAGGAAAAAACGAATCTGGTTTTCGGAAATTATGCCAGCTTTCAAAAGACTAAGCATCACTTCAAAATTTCCTCCCCAGTATATATCGCCTACAACATGCTTACTTTCAGGGATTTTATCTCCAAGAGTATGAATATAATCAACCCTGTCAATGGAAACCGGCCCCCCTATTGATACAGAAACATCCATATCTATATCTTCACCAAAAAGATCATGTAATGACATTTCAACTTCTTTATTCAGAATAAAACCAACTGATCCTTCTTCATCATTCAGCGTAAGTAAAACAATCGATCGTTTAAAATACGCGTCTTTAGAAAACGGTTCAGATATTAATATGCTTCCTGTTTGAGGAACCACATTTGTCTGCTCTATTCTAAAAAAATCTGTTTCGCCGCTTTTCATAATCACAAGGAGCCCCTTAGTTACAACAAGCAAAGTAAGAAAATATATCGTGGAAAACAAATTAATGAATATAAAAATTTGACGAAGTCTTATTTCTCTATCCTGAATAATAAAGGCTTTGGTAAGGAAATCAGAAAATAACTAATTGAAAAACAACCACCTATAATTAACAAATAAAACCCATTTTAATTTCCAAACAGTTGTATTAAATAAAGAAAAATTGGTGAAATTAAAATCCATGATAATCAGGCTCGATATTTGTCTTAAACCGTGTCAAACGCCTTGTTCAAAATAGCAGGATATTGCATCAATGCATTAATTGTTTAGATTTGTAATTAGAAACTATAAAACGGATGAACCCCTCATTAGAGGGATTAGCTTACGCTGAGCCCTTCGGGGTTTTTAAAGAAGTTTAACTTAAGGAAGAGATCTCATGAGCGAAGCGAATAATCGTTCTACAAAAGAATATGTTTAACCTTGCGAAGCAAGCTTATGAACTCCATATAAATAGTTTAAGAAAAGTGAATAAATATCAATTACTTAACTAAAATTTAAACAAGTGAAACTTTTAGCAATTTTACCTCTGCTTGCGGTAATTTCTCTTTCAGGATGTATGCATAATAAAATCAGATATATTCTGGATAAAAATGAAGTCTTTGAAAAAATCAATGAATATGAGAATAAAGCTCCTGATTATCAAATACAAGCCACGGATATTCTTTATATAAAAATCAGTTCTACAAACAAAGAAATAAATGAATACTTCGAAGTAAGTTCCAGTCGGTTAAATAATCAAACGGGCGGACAAGCCAATAACTTTTATTTACGAGGGTTTTGCGTAAATGATTCCGGCTATGTTAGTGTTCCGGTGCTTGGAGACATTTATGTTGAAGGCTATACAATAAAGGAGGTTCAGGAACTGGTTCAGAATAAAACGGATAATATTTTAAATAATGCTATTGCTACTGTAAAATTGGTAAGCTTTTACATTACCTTCCTGGGAGAATTCAATAGCCAAGGAAAAGTAACTGTTATGCAGGATGAAATTAATATTTTAGATGCTATTTCTCTTGCTGGTGGCATTGCAGACTACGGTAATAAGAAAAACGTATTAGTTGTCAGGCAGACAAAAAAAGGAACTAAGACTTTCAGAGTGGATTTAACTGAGCGTAAATTACTTACATCTGACAAGTTTTATATGTTACCCAATGATATTGTAATTGTAGAACCTCTAAAAAGCAAATCCTTTCAACTGGGAATTCGGGATTACTCCTTGCTTTTAACCACTGCAACATCTACAATAACAATGGTTTTGCTAGTTATTAATTTAATGAAATAGTTTATAGAATGGACGAATTAAAATCACTACAAAAAGGTTCACCATTTGATATAAAAAATTATCTGCTAAAACTAATCGCTCATTGGTATTTATTTGTTATTTCCATTGCTATAGGATTGATTTACAATTTCTTTGACAACCGCTTCAAAATTGATAGCTATTCAACCCACTCAACCATGATTTTGCATGATGAACTACAAAATACTCAAGCTGTTGTTGGTGGTTTACAGCTATTTGATAATAGAAAAAACTATGAGAACGAGTTTGGTGTGTTAAAGTCCTACGAATTGAACAGAATTGCTTTAAGTGAATTGGATTTTACCATGTCTTATTTTAAGGATCTCAGTTTTAGAAGTGATGTTGATTTATATAAAAAAACACCATTTATTGTTGAGCTTGATACAACTAAGGAGCAGGCAAACTGGTTAAAATGTAATCTTGAGTTTACATCAGAAAACGAATTTATTCTTAAAATAAAAGACAAAAAAATAGAAAAGCAACTCAGCTTTGGCGAAAAGTTCGAATCGGACTACCTTAATTTTACTATAAGGAAAAACAAAGACCAAGACATAAACTATAAAAACCTTGTTGGAAGTAGGTATTATTTCTATAAAAATGATTTTAATAGTCTGGTGAATTCTTATAAAAACCGGCTCTCTGTTGATCTTAGGAGCCCAAACAGCTCAATCCTCTGGCTTTGGATAAATGGAACTGTTCCCGAAAGAATTGTTGACTATATCAACAAACTAATAGAGGTATACCTGCGACAAAGTCTTGAAGCAAAAAACCGAGTTGTAGTCAATACCATAAAATTTATTGATAACCAGCTGGCCGGAGTAATTGATTCATTAGATGATGTAGAAGACAAACTTCAACTATTTAAGCAAAGTAACAAGATACTGGATATCAGCAAAGAAGGCGAAATGCTTTTTGAGGAGCTTGATAAATTGCAGCAAGAGAAGAAGATTTTAGAAATAAAGAAGAATTTTTATGATTATCTGGCTAAAAATTTACAAGAAAATGGAGAATTGACTACTGGTATTTCCCCAAGCTTTCTTGATATCAACGATCCGGTATTAGATGCTTTACTCGCTAAATATCAAACGCTTCAATCAGAAAAAGAAATTCTTGGATACGATGTAAAAAAAGATATCCCCAGCCTGGATATTGTTAATCTAAAACTGAAATCGCTACAGAAGGAACTAAGTGAACATATTGCAAACAGCAATAAAGCGATTGACTACAACATGAAGGACATTGAGAAAAAAATGGCCCAAATTGACTCCAAGTTAAGGCAAATACCATCAGTTGAAAGAGAAATTCAAAACATTCAGAGAAGTTATAAACTTAACGATAATATTTATACTTTTTTATTGGAACGAAGAACAGAGGCTGGTATTACTATGGCATCAAACAGCCCCGGAGCAAAAATCCTTGATGTTGCAAGGTATGAGAATGTTGTTAGAAACACTACGCAAGCTGGAGGCAATCGCACTAAAATTATCTTCTTAAGTCTTTTAATTCCCATATTAATAATTGTAATTAAAGACTTTTTTAATAACAAAATAATTGATAAAACCGATGTAGAAAAAGGAACAAATATTCCAATACTAGGCTCGATAACAACTAATAAGCAAAAAGTTGAAATCCCGACTCACACATTTCCTAAAAGTCCTATTGCTGAGTCATTTAGATTGCTAAAAACAAATTTACAATTCTTATTGGTTGATAAAACAAAGCCCGTTATTTCAGTAAGTTCAACGATAAGTGGAGAAGGAAAAACGTTCTGCTCTACAAACCTGGCCTCATTGCTTGCCCACTCAAATAAAAAAACACTACTTATTGGTATGGATTTAAGAAAACCCACGGCTCACCTTCCTTTTCAACACCCAAATATTGTTGGATTAAGCAGTTATTTAATTGGTCTGTATAACCTTGAAGACATCCTCTTTGAAACCCATATCAGAAACCTTACTCTTATACCCTCAGGGCCAATTCCGCCTAACCCGGCAGAATTAATTGAATCGGAAAAAATGCTTGATTTAATTAAGATATTGAAAGAACAATTTGACTACATTATCATCGACACCCCCCCGGTTGCACATGTAACTGATGCCCTGCTTGTTGCCAGGTTCTGCGATGCGAATATTTTTGTTCTTCGTCAAAACTATTCCAGCAAGAATGTTCTGAAAGTTGTTGGAGAACTTCATGAGAACAAAAAAATGAACAACATGGGGATTGTTATTAACGATGTAAATCCATCAGTAATATTTGGACTTAAATATGGTTACGGATTCAGTTACGGATACAACTACGGATATGGTGATGAAGATGGGCAAGGATATTTTGACATTCCACAACCCAAAACAAATGTGATAAAAAAAGCAGGCAGATGGTTTTATAGTAAGTTGAAAGCAATTTTCAGTTAGTTAGCCTGTTAGAATTTGCGTGATAATTTCCTGTTTCTAATTAGGAATATTACCTTTGAGAGATTATTAGAACCTTTAAAACTATACGTATGAGTGAAAAACTTTACGATCAACTAAACATTCCGCCGGAAGTCAGACGATTTCTGAAGAATACACGAACAATAATTTTGATTTTGGTGATAATTATTCTGCTTTTTAGCTCTATATTTACAATTGATACTGAAGAAGTAGGGGTAATTACAAGGTTTGGAAAATACAACAGGACAGTTCAACCAGGATTAAATATGAAAATTCCTTTCACCGAAAAGGTTTACAGAGTTCCGGTTGAAAGGCAGCAAAAGCTGGAATTTGGTTTCAGGACTTTAAAAGCAGGTATAAACACAGAATATGAAAGAAGCGATGTTACACATGATGAATCATTGATGTTGACAGGCGATTTAAATCTTGCAGAGGTTGAATGGGTTATCCAATACCGTGTGGAAGACGCCTATAAATATCTTTTTAAAGTAAGAGATATTGAAATCACCCTAAGAGATATTTCAGAAGCAGCCATGCGTCAAATTGTCGGCGATCGAACTGTAAATGAAGTACTTACAGTAGGACGTATGGATATCACCAGCAAAATGGAAGAACTAGTACAGCATTTATGCAGGGATTATTCAATGGGAATAAAAATAGAACAGATTGTTCTTCAGGACGTAAACCCACCAGAATCCGTAAAAGGTGCTTTTAATGATGTGAACAAGGCTCAGCAAGAGAAAGAAACTTCCATTAATAATGCAAAGTCAGAATACAATAAAGTAATCCCAAAAGCAAAAGGGCAAAAAGAAGAAACCATTCAACAAGCTGAAGGGTATGCCAAAGAACGAGTAAATGTTGCCAAAGGGGAAGCTTCACGATTCAATGCTTTATACAAGGAATACATAAAGGCTCCTGAAGTTACAAAACGAAGACTTTATCTTGAAACGATGGCAAGTGTAATGCCCAAAATTGGTAATGTTGTAATTACTGATCAAAAAGGGAACAGCATTCTGCCTTTACTAAATATGAAGTTAAACGATAAAATTGTGAACAGTGAAAATTAAACATATATTAACTACAATACTGATTATCATTGTTTTGATAGTCGCAGCACAAGGTACCTATGTAGTTGAGGAATACGAACAGGTAGTTATTACTCAATTTGGTAAACCTGTGGGCAAAGCAGTAACTCAACCGGGACTTTATTTCAAAGTTCCATTTATACAGAAAACTAACTTTTTTGAAAAAAGATATGTAGAATGGGATGGTGACCCAAACCAGGTGCCAACAAAAGATAAAAAGTTTATTTTTATTGATGCCTATGCTCGCTGGCAAATCACAGATCCTTTGAAATTTTACATAAGAATGAAGGACGAGTCTGGTGCCCAGACCAGGATTGACGATATTCTGGATGGTGAGACAAGAAACTTCATTGCAAAAAATAATCTTGAAGAAGTTGTTCGTTCAAGCAACCGAACTCCATTGGTGAGTGACTCCACACTTGGAATAAGTGACTCATTGACAAAAATTTATACTGGGAGACAGGAAATTCAGGATGCTATTTTAAAAGCGGCAAATGATGAGACTGAAGATCTAGGGATTGCCATTCTTGACTTCAGATTTAAACGAATTAACTATGTTCAGGAAGTAAGGGAACAGGTTTATGCTCGTATGAAAAGTGAGCGCTTCAGAATTGCAGAAAAATTCAGATCTGAAGGACAGGGTGAAGCCTCACGCATAAATGGTGAGCGAGATAATGAACTAAAAACCATTCAATCTGAAGCATTTAAAACTGCTGAAGAAATAAAAGGGAAAGCAGATGCTGAAGCCGCGGCTATTTATGCAGCAGCATATAATCAATCGTTCCAGGCAAAAGAGCTATATGCCTTCATAAAATCGATGGAAACTTTTGAAAAAACTTTTGATGGTAAAACATCGGTTATACTTTCAACAGACAGTGAATTGTATAAGTACCTGAAAACAATGCAGTAGTAACTGGTCTAAAATATTTAATGCCCCGACTATTCTTTTATTAGTCGGGGTTTGTTTTATGAACCCTATCAAAATATCAATAAGTGCACACAATGAGTAAATTCCACCTTATTATACTGATAATGACAGTACCATTCTTGTTGATGGGGTCAAGATAGCAGAAATTTATACCGAATGGTTATCATGTAACAGAAAATAAATTTTCTTAACATGCTAATCCTTCGGTATTATACCAAAGCCTATTTTATTGTCTTGATAGCGGTTTAGTTTTAGATGATGACAGCCTTATAATTACCATTTATCCAAATTACTTTCAAGACATAAAAAAGCAAGGTTGGGTTAATTACTTTGATGAAGACTTCTAGGCAACTATTTCAAGTGTTGCCCCTTCTATAGTTGAGTAGGAACAGGGAATTTCACCCCATTCCTCCAATGTCGTTTAGTTTAGACTATCTATTGAAAGAACCTCGTCATTGCGAGCAATAGCGAAGCAACTTTTCTCATGACTGAAAGGAGTAATCCTTGAAGGGATTACTTCGTCGTTCCTCCTCGTAATGACGGAAGAAAACGCTAACTTAACGACATTGTGACAAGTGACTAATGACTTATATCTCATTTCAAGGATTTTATCTTAATAAATCATTCCAAAATCAAACCAGAGCCAATACAAACAATAAAATGCTATATGCATATGCAACTGTGGATGACAGAATTAAGCTCGTTTACTCAACAGAAATAGAAAGTGGATTTGATAGTTTTAGTCCTACGGAAATAGAAATTGATGAGTTGTTTTCTAACATTGATGAATACATTCCTCACGAATACTTGCGTAAAGATATATCTGAAACTAAAACAGAACAATAAATTACTGATAATCAAAATAATAGCAGTTTTGAAAAGCTAATTATTAAAACGACTCAGTATAACTTGATAAATAAGGAGGTAGTAAAAAAAGCCAACAAACTTTTGTCTGGAAAGAAGAAAGTCTAATTGAATCAAAGTAAAGACAAAGTAAAATGCTTTTCAACAAACTTTTTAATTTTTTCTATGCTTCCCTAACAAAGTGTGGCATCTCTAATGGTATAATTATTGAAATTTCTACTAAACCAGAAACTTTTCCACCTTTATACCACGGGGACTGATGTATTAATTTCTTTACTCCTGCTTTTTCTATAGTATATGAATTTGATGATCCATCAGACAGCATTTTGCGTATCTTTGCTGAGGCGTGCTCCCCATGAAATTCAAAAAGAGAGCGACCAATTAACGAGTCTCCATATTTTTTAAATGTAACCTTTGCGAGATCATTCATATAAATAATATTCCCATCATTGTCGCAAACAGTGACCGAATAAGGCAACTCCTTCACCCACTCAAATCCATTTTCTTTTGTATTCATTTTAATATGTTTCATCATTATTTGGGCACAAAAATATAAAAAGAGTTATGAATAAAATGAACAATCTATTAACATTTAACCTTCATCTTTTGGCTTCTTTTTTAATTGATTAGAATATTAATACCTGACTTTCCCAAGTTAGTTTTATGAATAAAATTCAACAATTACCAATATGGATGAATAGCCCGATCGGCCTCATTGAAAAACTTCTTCAGCTCGCAATCAAGCCTTAGTGAGACCGGGAAGCTTCGAACTTGTTCGAAGATCACCCGGCCGAACTTAGGTTTGATAAGAGATGGAGGAGGTTTTCAATGCAGCCT
>JBNKRJ010000053.1:0-6307 GCA_050296515.1 Bacteroidales bacterium
ATACATTATAACCGGCGATACCACCATTATTACCGCCAGTGGCGATACCATTACCACCGACTTTAGCCAGGTACCGCCCATTATTGTGGTAAATGGCGATAGTACAGATGTGACTACCGATAAATTGGATTTTGACGGAACGGGAGGAACTGGTAATGGAGAAGACGTAACCAACTCTTCAAGTGATACCACAGCTTATTCAATTGACTATGTTCAGTTTACGGCTTATCAGGAACCCGATGGAAAAGCCCCAGGTTTTGATGCTTATGATCATGGCATTCAAGCATATCGAAGTGAATACAGGGACAAAAAGGTAAATGATAAGGAATACGTGATCCCATGGCAATCAGTTGAAGCCAATGGCAAACCTGCAAAGGTAAATATGCTGATTGATACTGACGTTCCCGACTCAATAGAAACCAGATTAAAGGTGGAAATGAAAGGAATGCCTTTGGCATTTATCGCCAGCCCCGATGGTGATACCATAAAAATATTAAACCTGGTTGGGCAAGGAAATAAGGACAGAGACCTTATCACCGCCTCCTACATAAAAGATGATGGCAAAGAAGTACCTGTGGGTTATTTAAACCTTAAAAGTTATGAAAGCCAGGAATTTAATATAGCAATAGTTCCTGTTGATACTAGCTTTAATTACAACAAAAGTTCGTTAAAAACCTACCTTGACAAGGTATATGCACCAGCCATTGTATCATGGAATGTGGAAGTACTTGATCCGTTGGATGTAACTTATGACGAGGGTGAAGCCAATGGGTTAAACACCTCCCGCACTTTCTTTAGTTCCTTTAACGAGGAAATGAAGAACATAATTAAAGCCATGGAAGATCGTAACGATTACGATAAAAATACCTACTACCTGTTTGTAATGAACAAGGCTGAAGATGAGAACCTTAATGGATTGATGCCATTTAACAGCAAATATGGCTTTTTATTTACAGGAGATAGTCCGGGTGAATCAAAGTTCTTTCGTACCATTGCCCACGAACTTGGCCATGGTGTATTTAAACTTCGCCACAATTTTGATCATAAAGACGTAGAAAAACGCAGCACCCAAAACCTGATGGATTATACCACAACTCCAGAGACTGCAACTGTTTTACGCAAATTTCAGTGGGATGAGATCATTAGTCCACGTGCAATTGCGCTAGGATGGAGTGAGGAGAAGTATGCAGAGGAGGGCATAGACTTACCAACAGTTCCTTTGGGTAATAAAGTACAATGGTATGAATTTGATGAAGAAAATGCTACATTTTTGACTCCTGCAGGATTACCTTTTACTGTTGAAAAAACACCTTTTGTTTTGCTAATGATTGATGAAGCATTAGCTTTTGATATTAAAGAAAATGATAATAAATTAACAGCTAGTACATATGAAGGGACTTATATGAGCCTTCAAAAAGGTACACTTATTGGCTTTTATAAAGACAATAAACTATACTTGGCTGATATAAGAACTGATTCTGAGGGTGCTTATTCCTATTTCGGTGGTTACTTTAACTCCGAAGGAGAATATTTGGCCGATTCGAAAACAATTGCTTTTAGTGCTACATATAAAGTAAAATTGTACGACGAAAATGTACAAGAAAAAAACCTTCCTCTGAAAGAAGGAGATTGTAAAATGCTTTTGGCAAATTATAAGAAAGATGAAAAATTAGGTTATTACAACAAAGACAACTATTACGGGGCAGGACAAATAGCTCGCCGTATTGATGATGATATTTCATTAAAAAACGAAGGTTTTTATTATAGTTGGCTTGATAAAGATATTGAAAAATTAAAAGGGAGCGCTGTCCTTTGGACTGCAATATCAAATAATCCGGGGGTGCTAAAGCACAAATTTTACCCTTATGTTGCAGACTTTGTAGTGGCAGGTTATTCAATTCCTGAAATACCTGATATTGCTTTACCTGAAAAATGGTGGAATGCCAAAAAAGATGATTATATAAAACTGTATGACATTGAAGATAACAAAGAGTGGACAGATGCAATAAGTTTTGCTTTTGCCTGCGGTATTGCAGATGGATTGATAGATATGGGGGAGGGTATTGTTTATTTAGTACCACAAATATGCTTTTTAATAGCGGATGAAAATGAACGACATAAATTTATTGATTTAATTGATGAGCTGAAAAAATCGGAATTTTACAAACAACTGTTAGATGACTACAAAAACAAACTAATTACTAATGATAATGAATTTGAAGTAGCCCATGAATGGGGTGTTCTAGTACCTGACATTGTTGGGACAGTATTCGCTGTAGCAGAAACTGGGCAAGCAATTAGTAAAGCCGGAGGGTTGGCCAAATATATGTCGTTTGCCATGAACAGGGTAAAAAACTTTCCAAAAAAAATACGGATATTGCTAACAGATAAAATATGGACTTTTGATAAAAAGTTCATAAAGCATGCAGGGGATGTCCTAGTAGAATATGACGATATTGGTAATGTGACAGTAAAAAAACTAATCACTGGGGCTAAAGAAAATGAAACAGTTGTCGAAACTTTTGTAAATATTGAGGGAGGGGTAAAGAAGGAGTACCATGTTATTGAATATACCGAAAACGGACAAACAAAATATGGTTTCAAGGTAAAATATTTAAACAAAGAACAATTCTTTGAAAAATTTAAATTTTTAGATGCTCATAGAGAGACTGTATGGGGAAACGAAAGTCTTAAAAATGACTTTTTGGATATCTTCCATAAAGATGGTGTAAAATATACCCCACAAGATTTTGAAAACATCCAAAATTATACCGGCAAAGAAATACAAGATATAATTGAGTTTTACAAAAAAATAGACAAATTTGAAGGACATACTGCTATTGATGAAATAGACGAAGTCCTTGATGCCTGCGATGATTATATCAGTAAAGATAAAGCTGTTGAATATTGCACTACCAATGGATGTTTTGCTGCTGGAACGGAAGTATATTTTGAAAATGGCTTTGAGTCAATTGAGAATGAACATAAAAAAGGTAAATTCTGGTCATACAACAGCAATTCTAAAGAAATCACATTAAATTCAATAACAACTACTGCTTCTTATAAAGTAAATAGGCTGGTTTATATATGGTTAAATAATGAAGTAATAAAAACGACCCCCAATCATCCTTTCTTCTCAAATAAAGCATGGAGAACTGCATCATTACTAAAAAAAGGAGATGGATTATTGGATTACAATGGTAATTACTTAAGAATTGATAGTATCTCAATAAAGGATACATTATGTACTGTATATAATCTTGAATCTAATGGAAATAACTCCTTTTATGTAGGGAAATCGAAAATCCTTGTTTCAGGTATTTGTGACGAAGATGATTATCTTGAAAAATTAGGATTTAGTGATGAAGATGCGATTAAAAAAGTAAAAGATTTATTTGATAATGATGATTTCAAAAATAAATTTAGGAAACTTGATGATGATTTAAAAGAAAAGTTTCTTAAAGATTTGAAAGATAATGTTGAATTAATTGATGCATTTTCTCAGAATCCTATGTTAATTGATAGTTGGAAGATATTTGCAGATGCTGGATTAGTGTCAAGAAGAACTAACATAGTAGACTTAACAGATCTAAAAGGAATATTAGATAGTTATGATGTAAATAATTCAGGACTTATAAATAAATATGGAAATGTTGACTTTGCAATCAATAGATACAAAGAGTTAACTAAAGAGGTATTAGAAGCTTATAAAAAGCTTCCATCGGATCAAATACACAAAATTCCCGATATAAATACAGCAGAAAAATTCATAAAATATCAAGATGTCGAATGTTGTATTGTATATACAGCAGGTGGAAAACCTTGTGGTATAAACATTGGGAATAAAACACAAGTAGCCCCTCCACCTGGTGTAGATCTTGAAGGTAAGATTTACACACATAATCACCCTCTTGGTAATTGGAAAAATGCAGTAGGGATTAATGGATTTACTGGAAGTACATTTTCACCAACAGATTGGTCATTTGCACTTAAGAATGGTTTAAAAGAAATGAGAGTTGTTGGAGGTGCTGATGAAAAAATTATATACGTTATTAAGAAATCAAATGGTCAAAATTTTACATTTATTGAAAATGCTGAATTAACAAACCTGCATAATTTAGAAAATTTTGCTGATATTAACTCTTCAAATACAAATGCAAATGAACTTGTTTTAGAGTTGACTGAGGCAATACAAGAACATAGTCTTGGGGAAGAAATAGAAGAAGTTATGGAAAATATATTTGAAAATTTAAATTCTACTGATAAAGAGCACATTCAAAATATTATTGAAGAAATCGCACCTATTTGTTGGGAAAGGTATCGGGCATCTAATGAGGATATAGTTGGATTACTTTCGCCAGAGCTTCTTGAAAGTATAGATGAATATTTGGCTCAAATGGGTATTGAATATTTGATATTAAAAAATCAATAACTGAAAAAAATGAATCTGGAAGAAGTCATAAAAGTTACTAGGCAACTTGAAACAGTTTATCTATCATCTTTTATTAATACTATTAAGAAAAATATTGATTCTCTAGATTATGATAAAATATTTAAGTGTTTTGATAATCTAAAAGAAATTAGAGGTTATGATTCTAAAGATTTCAAGTATTTTAAGTTATTAAATATATCAAATATTGAAAGTATAGAAATTGGCGATTATTTTGAAAATAAAATTCAACTGCCAAATGGTATTGAATACGCAAAATCCTTAAAGAAACTTTTTATCAATAATTATGTACAAATAAAAGAGCTTCCTGATGCTATATTTAATTTTAAGTTTTTGGAAGAACTGCATATTCATGGGTGGCGATACAATGGTAATATCCCTGATGAAATAACTAAACTTGCACATTTAAAATTTCTGAAATTACCAAAGAAAATGCCAAACATTACGAAAAGGGATGTAGATAAAGTATTTGGCTTACCTCAACTTGAATACCTTAGTATAAGGTGTTTCAGCAACAAAATTATAGACAGCAAAATTTCTCAATTACATAACCTGAAGGAAATTGAACTAGTGCTTGGGCGTGATTACATGCCTTATCTTAAGCATCTTAGTTCGCTTAAAAACTTAGAGGTAATTATTTCAAAACGACTTAATACTATACCCGATAGTTTTACCCAATTGCAAAAATTAAAATATTTTGGTGTTGATATTTTAAAAAAAGATGAATTTAATAATACTGTTGATATATTGGCTCAATTATCTGGCCTGAGGAAGTTAATGATTTACTCTCGACTTGAAATATTGGATAGTATTCTCAAACTAAAACAAATTACTCATATCAATTTAATTAATTATGAAGATTTGAATATTACTAGAACTTTTGACATTTTCAGTAAATTACCCCAATTAAATGAATTAAAAATACATGTAAGGGATCTTAACTCTCAAAAAGCAATATATTTAAATATCTCAAAAATTAAGAAATTAAAGAAACTTTCTATTACATTTAATTTTAAAACAGAACTAATGTCTCTTTTTAAGGTTCTTCAAAAACTTGAATCGCTGGAAGTACTAAAAATTGAAGGAAAAGAAAAAATTAATGTGCTTGATAATTTACCTGTTTTGAATAAACTGAGGCATATAGAAATGAGAAATTTAAACTCTTCAAAAGAAAATATGCAAAAGTTTTTTATTTACTTGTCAAAAGTACCTCATTTGAAAGTATTAATCATTCACAATATTGATATTATCCCTGATAATATCGTATTACTGTCTCATTTAGAATGCTTAGATGTTAGGAATTGTGACGTTATACTGGAATATTTGAGGTTGAAAGAATTTCTTCCTGATACTAAAATAATTATATAATATACCCTTGATGGTACAAGTATGCACTGAGTCTGCCCCTGATGGCTCAAGTATGCCCCTGCTGGCGCGAGCGTTCCGCTCGTGTCCATCCTAGCAAAGATAAGAAACACTACTGTTGCTGTGCACTGTGTTTGTAACTATTTGTTCAGCTGTAAATTTTGCTACCTTTATCAAATGAGTAGAAAATACAAATTCCATAACCCAGATGGCTTGTACTTTGTTTCTTTTGCAACAGTCTACTGGATAGATGTATTTGTAAGGGAAGATTATTTTTCGACTGTAGCTGATAGTTTGAATTATTGCAGAAAGAATAAAGGTATGGAACTATATGCTTATTGCATAATGACAAGCCATTTGCATTTAATATTTAGAGACAGCAATGAAAATCCGGGCAAACTATTGGGGGAATTTAAAACATTTACCTCTAAAAAGCTTATGGAACTTATTGAAGAGAATATACAAGAAAGTCGACAAGAGTGGATGCTGTGG
>JBNKRJ010000054.1:0-100977 GCA_050296515.1 Bacteroidales bacterium
AATTGCTTTCTCACGAAATTCATTTTTTACACAGCCTCTCTTAATAGGCCCTATATTATACCTCTAAAATAATCAAACTTTTGGTATATTTACTATTTCAAAGAACTATTGTTATACTTTTTTCTTAAGGAAACGACATTGATTTATAATCTTTTAATGTTGAGCTCATTCCTTTATCAGCAAAATATTTTTCCACAGCTTTTTGAATTTTTGCTCCAACATTTTTCACCTGGCTAGCCTGTGTGGTTCCTGTAATTACCTTATGCTCTTTTAAAAACCCATCGTATTGCTGAAAACTAGTTGCAAACATTGTAGAATTAGGTATTAACTTCAATTGTTTCCTGTTAGTAACAGCAACAGTAGAACAGGCTGTTATAAACACAACTAGTGCCAATATGAGGGCTACATTTAATTTTATTTTTATCATTGCAAATAAGTTTTTTGTTAGTTAAACAAATTTAGTGAATTATATTTTTTTATCCGAAGGAAATTTCACCAGTTAACTATAAAAAAAGAGCCACCCACAGGCAGCTCCTACAATTATTTTTATTGCATAATTTTTCTATCTCGCAACTTCTACAATTTCGTAGGCCTCAACTATATCACCTACTTTTATATCGTTGTATTTATCGATGTTCAATCCACATTCAAAACCTTTTCCAACCTCTTTCACATCATCTTTAAATCGTTTCAGTGAACCAAGTGTACTTGTGTATATCACAATTCCATCACGAATTACACGAACTTGAGAGTTTCTTGTAATTTTACCTTCTCGAACGATACAACCTGCAATAGTACCAACTTTAGTAATCTTAAACACCTCTTGTACCTCAACCATAGCAGTAATTTCTTCTTTGGTTATTGGCGCAAGCATACCCGAAATTGAATCTTTCACTTCATTTATTGCATCGTAAATAATTGAGTACAAGCGGATTTCAATACCATCTTTTTCTGCCAATCGTCTCGCACTAACTGATGGACGTACCTGGAATCCAATAATTATAGCATCTGAAGCAGCGGCTAACATTACATCTGTTTCAGCAATCTGTCCAACTGCCTTGTGGATGATATTTACCTGAACCTCTTCGGTTGATTGCTTTAATAAACTATCAGAAAGTGCCTCAATAGAGCCGTCAACATCACCTTTTACAATAACATTAAGCTCCTGGAAGTTTCCAATAGCCAAACGACGACCAATTTCATCAAGAGTGATGTGTTTACTTGTTCTGAGATTCTGCTCACGCTGCAATTGCTCACGCTTAGTTGCAATTTCACGAGCTTCTCGATCAGAACCCATCACATTAAGGTTATCACCTGCTTTAGGCGCACCATTTAAACCAAGAATAACACCTGGCTCAGCTGGTCCTATTTCATCAATTCTTTTATTTCTCTCGTTATAAATTGCTTTTACTTTCCCAAAAAATGCTCCAGCCAATACAGTATCACCTACTCTTAATGTACCACTGCTAATCAATACAGTAGAGACAAAACCTCGTCCTTTATCCAGTGAGGATTCTATAATTGTACCATTTGCATTCTTATTTGGGTTTGCTTTCAATTCAAGCATTTCAGCCGCGAGGAAAACCTCTTCAAGTAACTCATCAACATTGGTTCCTACTTTTGCCGAAATATCCTTTGATTGGTATTTTCCACCCCACGCTTCTACCAGGTAGTTCATATTTGCTAATTCTTCTTTGATCTTTTCAGGATTAGCATTCGGGCGGTCAATTTTATTAATGGCGAAAATAATTGGAACCCCAGCTGCTGAAGCGTGGTTGATAGCTTCAACGGTCTGCGGCATAACTTTATCATCAGCAGCAACCACAATAATTGCAAGATCGGTAACTTGAGCTCCACGAGCACGCATTGCTGTAAATGCCTCATGTCCAGGAGTATCTAAGAAAGTAATTCTTTTCCCATCACCTAAAGTCACATTATAAGCACCAATGTGCTGGGTAATTCCTCCTGCCTCACCTGCAATTATATTTGTGCTTCGTATATAGTCAAGAAGAGATGTTTTACCATGGTCAACGTGTCCCATTACGGTAACAATAGGTGGTCTTGGTAATAATTCTTCTTCTTTATCTTCTTCCTCAGCAATTGCCTCTTGAAGATCAACACTCACAAATTCAACTTTGTAACCAAATTCTTCCGCTAAAAGAGAGATCGTCTCAGCATCAAGTCGCTGATTAATGGAGACAAACATTCCAATACTCATACAAGCCTGGATAATTTCATTAACAGATAAATCCATCATTCCGGCTAACTCATTGGCAGTAACAAATTCTGTTACTTTAATTGTTTTTTGTTCTGCAGCAAGCTCATCTAATTCTGCCTGCTTTTTGGTTCTTATTTCCTCTCTTTTTTCTCTTCTATGCTTTACACCTTTGCTTTTCCCCCTGGTAGTCAACCTGGCAAGTGTTTCTTTTATTTGCTTTTGAACTTCACCTTCATCAACCTCGGTTTTTTGACCACGCTTTAGGCGCTTTTTATTTTGTGGTTTATTTGTTGCGTGTCTTTCTTTGTTAACATTGCTTTTGTTTTCAGCATTTACGTCGACAATCTCTTTGGTAATCCTCTTTCTTTTCTTTTTTCTGATGTTCGGAGGAGTCTTTTTATTCTTATCGGTGCTTGAAGCAACTAGTTTTTTTGACTCCGGCAATTCTATTTTTCCTAGAACTGTTGGGCCGGTTAATTTTTGAACTTTTGTTTTAATAAATTCTTCTTTTCTCTCCCCGTCCTTCTTTTCTTCCCTTTTTATTTCAGGATGCTCAGTTTTCTTTTCAACTTCTTCTCTCTTTCCAGCTTCCTCTATTTCCCGAATTTTCTTTCTCTCTTCAATTTCTTTGATTTGAGATTCTTTTCTTTCTTTCTCCTTCTTCAGACGCTCGTCTTTTTTCTCTTCTTTTGTCTTTCTCTTTGGGCGAGTTCGTTGGTTAATTGAATTTAGATCAATCTTACCAATCACTTTTACTTCATTTTCAGGTTTTTCAACCTCCTCAATCACCTCTTCTTCTGTGTCAAGGATTTCTTCATTAACCACTTCTGTTTCTTCTTTTTTAATTTCTTCTGTTATTTCTTCTTTTTTCGTTTCTTCAACAATTTCCTCCTTGAGTGGCTCTTCCTCAACTACAGGTTCTTCCTTCTTCGTAACCTTTTTTTCAAGTTCAATTTTTCCAACAACCTTAATTTCAGGTTCCTTTTTCTCAACTTTTATGTGCTCAACAGGCTCTTCCTTCTTCTCCTTCTCTTTTTTAACAGGCTTCTCTTCTTTTACCTCTCTTGTATCTTTGATAAGGACTACCTCATCACTATCATTTGACTCGTCCTCCTCATTGTCAATGTCATCAAGTGTTACCGTCTCCTTACGAGCTTTTAATGTACGCTGGGTAATTTTTTCCTTTTCTTTTTTCATTTCAATGTCCTTGCTGTACTCTTGTACAAGAGCAGCGTAACATTCTGCTGATACTTTAGCATTCGGATTTGACTCAATACTGTATCCTTTTTTATGTAAAAATTCCACAATAGTTGAAATCCCAACATTAAACTCTCTGGCTACTTTACTTAATCTTTTTGTACTTGAAACTGACATATATTTTTCTTAACAATTAAAGAGTTTTTCTCTTATGCAGTTGATTTGTAATTCTATGATTCCCTTTACATATTATTCAAATTCTGCTTTAAAAATATCCCTGACCTCAATTATAGTCTCTTCTTCAAGATCTGTTCTCTTGACAAGTTCCTCAATTGACAAATTTAAAACACTTTTAGCTGTATCACAACCAATTGCCTTAAGTTCATCAATTACCCATGCATCAATCTCATCTGTGAATTCATCAATATCGACGTCTTCATCGTCTTCATCAATTTCTCTATAAACTTC
The DNA here is from genome assembly GCA_050296515.1 of Bacteroidales bacterium. Classification (GTDB taxonomy): domain Bacteria; phylum Bacteroidota; class Bacteroidia; order Bacteroidales; family NBLH01; genus NBLH01. Next base: position 3,884 of record JBNKRJ010000054.1, read on the forward strand.
TATTTCATAGCCAGATAGCAATCCGGCTAATTTAATATTCAATCCTCCTTTACCAATTGCTTTCGAAACTTCTTCAGGATCTAAAAACACCTCTGCTTTCTTGTCTTCTTCATTTATTTTAATTGAATTTATCTTAGCTGGGCTTAAAGCTCTTGTAATATATAATTGAGTATTATTTGTGAAGTTAATTACATCAATATTTTCATTTCTTAGCTCGCGAACAATGCCGTGAATTCTTGATCCTTTCATTCCAACACAAGCACCTACCGGATCAATTCTATCATCATAAGATTCTACAGCAACCTTAGCTCTCTCTCCAGCAACTCTTACGATTTTCTTAATGGTTATCAAGCCATCATATATTTCGGGAACTTCCAATTCAAATAATCGTTCTAAAAATTCAGGTGCTGTTCTTGAAATAATTATTAAAGGACTGTTGTTTCTCATGTCAACTTTTAAAACAACTGCACGCACATTATCCCCTTTTCTATAATAATCAGATGGTATTTGTTCAGCTTTCGGCAATATCAATTCATTTCCTTCATCGTCAAGAACAAGAATTTCCTTTTTCCAAACTTGATAAACCTCACCAGTAACTATTTCGCCGATTCGGTCTTTATATTTTAGATAAATATTGTCTTTTTCAAGTTCAAGAATTCTTGATGTTAAATTTTGCCGTAAAGCAACTATTGCTCTCCTTCCAAAATCATGAAGTTTCACCTCATCAGTAACCTCTTCTCCAACTTCGTAATCCTCATCAATTTTCTTTGCTTCACTAATTCCAATCTGGAAGCTGGGATCTACAACATCCTCATCCTCTACAACTTCCCTATTCCTCCAAATTTCGAAATCACCCTTATCAGTATTAATAATAATATCAAAATTTTCATTTGACCCGAATTTTTTTAGCAGCATATTTCTAAAAACATCCTCAAGCACACTCATCATTGTGGCTCTGTCAATGTTTTTTAGCTCCTTAAACTCGGAAAAGGTTTCTATAAGATTCAAATTCTCCATTCCATATTTGTTTTGACACCTTCTATACAAAGAAATTCAACCACTTAACTATCTCAAAATGATTAAATTTCAAATCTCAATTAAATTTCAATGAACAAAATTAAAAAATTGGAATCAATTTCGCTTTTTTAATTTCACTACCAGCAACCTTTGTAACTTCTTCTACTAAAACTTTCTTCTTTTTCCCTTCTGGTTTTACTTTTTTCGAAGTAAGTATTTCTATAAAATCAATGCTCTCTTTATTATCTGTCAACTCAACCTTACTTAATATTCCCTTAATGCTTTTCCCATCATTATGGAATACTTCAACCTCTCGATTAACATTTTTAAGATAATGAAGCGGTAACATAAAAGGTTGAGACAAACCATAAGAAGAAACTTCTAATTCAAAATCTTCTACTTCCCTGTCAAGATTACCTTCAACAAGCCTGCTTATCTCTACGCATTTCGATATGGTAACTCCATCAAAAGAATCCAAAAGAACTTTGATTTGATTAGAAGGGGTAATTTGCAAATCGACTAAAACAATTGCTGTTCCTTCTAATTCATCAGTAATCAGCTGTCTAACTTTATCTTTATTTACCATCAAAAAATTAATAAAATAGGGGACTCAAGTCCCCTAGATCCACTTACTTCACGCCTGCGAAATTACGCATTATTACTTAATACTCAAAATAATCCGTAAAAAAATACTTGAATTTCAATATTTTTGTTAATTATTATGGAACTTTAAGCAAATAATAGTATGTTTGGCTTTGAAAAATCCATTCATCTTTTATCCAGAGCTTTAAGGGAATGAAGAATTTGGTTAGGTTACATAATCAAATTATGAGAAATTATGTATATTTAAAATTTACATTGCGCCAAAGTGTCTATAGTCAAACAGAATAAGAGAAAGATTGTAAACGACCCAATTTATGGTTTTATCCAAATACCTTCAGAATTAATTTACGACATCATTCAGCATCCTTTTTTCCAACGACTTAGAAGAATTAAGCAATTAGGTCTTACTTATTATATTTACCCTGGTGCCATGCATACACGGTTTCAGCATGTTCTGGGAGCCAGTCATTTAATGAAAGAGGCATTAAACATTTTGAGATCAAAGGGGCACGATATTTCTGATGATGAATATTATGGTGCTATAATTGCTATTTTATTGCATGATTTAGGTCATGGTCCTTTTTCCCACACACTTGAAACCAGCTTTTTTAAAAACATCCCACACGAAGACTTATCCATTGGATTCATGAACCTTTTAAACAAAGAGTTTAATGGAGCACTTGATACAGGTATTGAAATTTTTACCAATAATTATTCAAGGAAATTTTTGCATCAATTGGTTTCGAGCCAGCTTGATATGGATAGATTAGACTATCTTAGAAGAGACAGCTATTATACTGGAGTTTCAGAAGGAGTTGTAGGCTCTGACAGGATTATAAAGATGTTAAATATATTTGATAATGAGCTGGTTATTGAAGAAAAAGGTATTTATTCAATCGAAAAGTTTCTAATTGCACGAAGATTGATGTATTGGCAGGTTTATCTGCATAAAACTGTAATTGCATCAGAGCAAATGCTGATACAGGTTGTAAAAAGAGCAAAAAAACTTCATGAAAATGGAGAAAACGTCTTTCTTACCCCAGCTTTAAAGTTCTTTTTTGATAATAATATTAGAGAAATAGGGTTAATAAATAAAGAGATTGATGGAGAAACGCCTCTAGTAGCTTTCTCGAAATTAGATGATAATGATATTATAGTGTGCATAAAGCAATGGCAATTTCATACAGACAGGGTTTTGTCAATTTTAAGTAAAGGAATTATAAATAGGGACCTTTTCAAAGTAACAATTCAACCAAGTAAGTTTAGAAAGAAAGAACTTGAGGAATTAAGTAGTAAAATAATGAAAAGATATAAACTTTCTGAAGAGGATTTAAAGTATTTTGTTATCTCAGACTCTGTTAAAAACAATGCGTATAGTAAAAATTTTGGCGACAGGATAAATATCCTTGAGAAAAATGAGAAGATTAGAGACATTGCGGTTGCCTCAGATGTCTCAAATGTTTCAACCCTTTCAAGAATGGTTGAAAAATTCTTTATTTGTCATCCTAAATTATAAAATCATTACACACAACCACCTTAAAACAAGATACTTATAAAATTGAAAAGAAATAATAAAATAAATAACCAATAATTATTAGTTTTGCAAAAATTTTTTCACAGATGAGATTTACGGCACAAAAAATTGCAGATTTTCTTGGGGGTACAGTAGAAGGAGATGTTAATATTGAGGTTACGGGTGTTTCCAAGATAGAAGAAGGTGAAAAAGAAACATTGTCATTCCTGGCCAACCCAAAATATGAAACTTACATATATACAACTAAATCATCAGTAGTATTGGTAAATAATTCATTAAAACTTCAAAAAAAAGTTAATTGCACATTAATCAGAGTTGAAGATGCATATAAAGCATTTGCATCTTTGTTGGAATTATATCAACAATCAAAACCTGAATTAGTAGGTATTGATAAGCTTTCAAGCATAGATGATTCAGCAACAATTGGCGAAAATGTATACATCGGAACCTTTAGTATTATTTCTAAAAATGCCAGAATAGGAAACAATGTTAAAATACATCCGCAAGTATTTATTGGTGAAAATGTGGTGGTTGATAATAACACAGTGTTGTTCCCGGGTGTAAAAATATATCATGATTCTAAATTAGGGAAGAATTGTGTAATACACTCTGGTGTTGTTATTGGTGGTGATGGATTTGGTTTTGCTCCTCAAGCTGGTGAAGATCATAAAAAAGTACCTCAGGTAGGAAATGTAGTTATTGAAGATAATGTTGAGATAGGGTCCAATACTGCAATTGACAGGGCAACTATGGGTTCAACAATTATTAGAAAAGGTGCAAAGCTTGACAACCTGATTCAAATCGCCCATAATGTTGAGATTGGAGAAAGAACATTTATTGCAGCACAAACAGGGGTTTCTGGGTCTACCAAAATTGGAAAAGAATGTTTAATTGGTGGGCAGGTAGGATTTGCTGGCCATATTAAAATAGCAGACAGGGTTAAAATAGGAGCTCAGTCAGGAATAGCTTCAAGTATTAAAGAAGAAGGTGCCGCAATTCAAGGATCACCTGCAATTAACCTTATGAATTTTCAAAAATCAAGTATTGTATTTAAATTGCTGCCCGATCTAAGACGAGAAATATTAGACCTAAAAAGAGAACTTGAAGAATTAAAAAAGAAATAAAACAAATCCGTGCAAAATCGGGATTTGAAAAATGATATAAAATGGCTGAAAAACAAAAGACTATTGCTAAACCAGTAAGTATCAGCGGAGTAGGGCTACATACTGGACACACTGTTGAAATGACCTTTAGGCCGGCTCCTGAAAATCATGGCTATGCATTTCAGCGTGTTGATCTTGAAAACAAACCAGTTATAAGAGCGATTGTAGAGAATGTTGTTGATACTTCCAGAAGTACGGTAATCGCCGAAAACGGTGCAAGAGTTGGAACTATTGAACATGTACTTTCTGCTGCTGTTGGTATGGGTGTTGATAATTTGCTTATTGAAATTAACTCAGCTGAGACCCCGATCCTTGATGGCAGTGCAAAACCTTATGTTGCAGCATTTGAAAAGGCCGGGATTATTGAACAGGAAGCAAATAAAGAATTTTTCGTTGTTACAAGTAACATTAGTTATTCAGATGAGGAAAATGGTATTGAGTTAATGACTTTTCCTGATGATAATTTTAGTCTTAATGTAATGATTGACTACAATTCTTCAGTACTAGGAAATCAGTATGCAACACTTAATTCGCTTAATGAATACAAACAGGAAATATCTGAGTGTAAGACATTTGTGTTTTTAAGAGAACTTGAGTTCCTTTTAAAAAACAACTTAATTAAGGGAGGAAGTCTTGATAATGCAATTGTAATTATAGAGAAAGAAACGACCCAGGATGAACTTGACAGGTTAGCAGATATTTTTAATAAGCCAAGAGTTCCTGTAAAATCTCGTGGAATATTAAATAACGATGACTTAATATTCCCAAATGAGCCTGCTCGTCACAAGTTACTTGATTTGCTTGGAGATTTGGCCCTTATTGGTGTACCAATCAAAGGAAAAATATTAGCAACTCGCCCTGGGCATGCATCCAATGTTGAATTTGCAAAAAAAATAAAAGCAGAAATCAAAAAAATGCGTTCGAAAAATAACGCCCCTTTTTTTGACATAAATGCTCCATCAATTATGTCGATGGACCAAATTAAAGGCTTATTACCTCATCGTCCTCCATTTTTGTTTGTAGATAAAGTATTAAAACTTGATAATCTGGAAGTTGTTGGCTTAAAGAACGTGACCATGAATGAATCATTTTTTGTAGGTCACTTTCCTGAAGAACCTGTGATGCCTGGTGTTATACTTGTTGAAGCAATGGCCCAGGTTGGAGGCATACTTGTTTTAAGCACTGTTCCGGATCCTGAAAACTACTTAACTTACTTTATGAAAATGGATAAAGTGAAGTTTAAAAGAAAGGTTGTTCCAGGAGACACCGTTATATTTAAATTAGAATTAACTTCACCAATAAGAAGAGGCATTGCGAACATGAAAGGGCAGGCTTTTGTTGGTGAACACCTGGTTTGCGAAGGCGAATTTATGGCACAAATCACTAAAGAAAAATAGAAAGATGAGTCGAGAACTTGCATTTATACACCCAGACGCTAAAATTGGAGAAAATGTTGTTATTGAGCCCTTTGCGTATATTGCTGGAAATGTAGAAATAGGTGATGGAACCTGGATTGGTCCTAATGCAACAATTCTTGATGGTGCAAGGATAGGTAAAAATTGCAGGATATTTCCAAGCGCAGTTGTTTCTGCGATTCCTCAAGACCTGAAGTTTGCAGGAGAAGAAACCACTGCAGAAATTGGTGATAATACCACAATAAGGGAATGTGTGACTTTTAACAGGGGAACAAAAGCCCGAGGAAGAACAATACTTGGAAGTAACTGCTTATTAATGGCTTATGTACACGTAGGACATGATTGCGAAATCGGGAATAATGTTATTATTGGTAATGCTTCGCAAATAGCCGGAGAAGTAGAAATTGACGATTTTGCCATTTTAAGTAGTACGGTTCTTGTGCATCAATTTAGTAAAATTGGCGGACATGTTATGGTGTCAGGAGGAACAAAAGTACGTAAAGATATCCCTCCGTTTGTAACTGCTGCTCATGACCCAATATCTTATGTCGGTTTAAATTCTGTTGGTTTACGTCGTAGAAAATTCACATCAGAAGTTATTAGCTCAATAGCTGACACCTACCGAATACTGTATTCAGGAAACTTTAATATCCCTAATGCGCTTAAAGAAATTGAGGAGAAAATCCCTCAAACAAAAGAGCGTGATATGATTTTAGATTTCGTCAAGAATTCAGAGCGGGGAATAATGAAAGGTAACGAATCAATGAAAGATAAATAAAGAAGTTACCTTGGAAAAAAATATGATAGCCCTGGATGATTTTATCCAGGGTTTTATTTTTTAGTTAAAAATGCGTTCCAACCCTGTGCATCCAAAGGTATCTTCGTTCCATCCTTACCTACAAGATTCATTCCTTCGGCCTTTTTAGTGAAATGCCCGATAGCTGAGATTGAAATATTTGACTTTATCTTCTCATAATCAGCAGGTTTAATTGAAAATAGCAACTCATAATCTTCGCCTCCATTCAGCGCGCAAACGGCAGGCTCAAGACCAAATTCATTAGCCATACTGGCTGTCTCCTGAGCTATTGGAATTTTGTCCTCGAATATTTTACAGCCTTTATCCGAATTCATGCACAAATGAATTGCTTCAGAAGAGAGTCCATCTGAGATATCAATCATTGAGGTAGGCTTTATTCCTTCAGCTTTAAAATAATTTATAATGTCCATTCTGGCTTGCGGACGAAGTTGCCTTTGTAAAATATAGTCGTTTCCGGTTAAATCAGGTTGAATATTTGGATCTGTCTTGAATAACTGGTTTTCTCTTTCTAGCAACTGCAAGCCCATGTATGCACCACCTAAATCCCCGGTTACACATAAAATATCATTTTCATTAGCACCAGAACGATAAACCAGATTCTCTTTTGGTGCTCCTCCTATTGCAGTGACACTCAAAAACAGTCCTTTTGTTGATGAAGTTGTATCCCCTCCAACTAAATCAACACCATATTCATCACAAGCAATATAAATTCCTTTATATAATTCTTCAATTGCTTCAAGGTTAAACCTGTTTGAAACCGCCAATGAAACAATAATTTGGCGAGGAATAGCATTCATTGCAAAAACATCGGATACATTTACCACAACAGACTTATAACCAAGATGTTTCAATGGCGTATAGCCTAAATCAAAATGAACTCCTTCAACAAGCAAATCATTTGTTATAACTATCTGTTCATCAGAGTATTCCAAAACAGCAGCATCATCCCCTACTCCTTTTATGCTTTGTCCATTTTTTAACTTAATTTTATCAGTTAACTTTTTTATCAATCCAAACTCACCTAAGTCTGCCAAACTTGTTCTTTTATCTGTCATAGCTCTACTTTTTGTGCCACAAAAGTAAGAAGTTTAAAGAAACCATAAAGTTTTATTAATAAATTCTTCAAGAATTGCTTACTTTTGCACTGTTTTTCAAAAAAGGCAATCGCAACAAATTTCTAACTTTTTAAACAGAGCCATCGTGAGAGTAATTTTAGCATTCATCCTGTTTTTTTTCATAACTTGTTTTGCAAATGCACAATCAACTAAATTGGAATTAAATGAACTCGGTATTTTTAGTAAAGATAATTTTTCTCAAGCAAAGGTTTATTTAAACCAGGAAGCGCAACTTAATGATATAATTGTTAGTAAGGTACATGCCAGGAAAAGCCAGCAGGTATGGAGAGTAAGAATATACATAGGTTCAGAAAAAAATGCCAGGACAACGGCTCAATCAACAAGAAATGCTTTTGTTGCTAAATATCCGGAAATCAGTGCAGATATAGACTATCCATCTCCTTATTTTAAGGTTTTGGTTGGAAGTTTTAGAACAAGAATTGAAGCAGAAAGTTTTAAACGAAAGCTGGGAAGTGAATATTCCAACAGCAGAGTTGAATTAATTAATATCACTAGCGATTAATCACAAAGTACTAAACTAGACCACACTTATCCTTTTGTAATTAATTGTTTTAAAGTCATAAAAACGCATAATGAGCGATCAAATTAAGCATGAGTGCGGAATTGCACTAATCAGGTTACGTAAACCTCTTGAATATTATCATAAAAAGTATGGAACATGGATGTATGGCCTAAACAAGCTGTACTTATTGATGGAAAAACAACACAACAGAGGGCAAGATGGTGCCGGAGCAGCAAGTATAAAACTTGACACCAAGGCTGGAACCAAGTATATGAACCGGGAACGCTCTATTGATGAAATGCCTATTAAGCATATTTTTGATAACATCCGAAAATCAATAAAAACTGCGCAACAAAATAATCCCGAGGATTTCATGAATCCCGTTTGGGCAAAAGAAAACATTCCATTTGCAGGGGAGCTATACCTTGGACATCTTAGATATGGTACTTTTGGAAAAAACAACATCGACAATGTACACCCAGTCATGCGTCAAAATAACTGGAAATCAAGAAATTTAGTACTAGCGGGTAATTTTAATCTTACCAATGTTGATGAACTATTTGATGTTTTGGTAAATCTGGGCCAACACCCAAAAGGATATTCCGATACAATCACTATTCTAGAGAATGTAGGACATTTTCTGGATGAAGAAAATCAAGCATTATACAACCTGTATAAAAGCAGAGGATACACAAAAAAAGAAATTAGCCCAAAAATAGAGGAAAGCATTGATATTCAGAGCGTTTTAAAAGAATCTAGTAAAAAATGGGATGGCGGTTATTCAATTGCAGGGATGCTTGGACATGGCGATTCATTTGTAATGCGGGATCCAGCAGGTATACGACCTGCTTACTATTACGCAGATGATGAAATTATTGTTGTAGCATCGGAAAGAGCGGTGATTCAAACTGTAATTAATGCGCCATTTGAAGAGGTAAGACCCGTAAAGCCGGGACACGCCTTAATTATTAAAAAAGATGGAAGTTTTTCCGAAAAGCTGATTAACGAACCATTAGAACACAAATCTTGTTCTTTTGAACGAATATATTTTTCAAGAGGCAGTGACAAAATCATTTATCAGGAGCGCAAAATGCTCGGAGAACTCATTGTGCCACAAATACTTGAATCGGTAAAAGGGGACTTAGATAATTCAGTTTTTTCATTCATTCCTAATACTGCAGAAACTGCTTTTTACGGTATGGTAAAAGCACTTGAAACTGAAATTAGTGCAAGGAAAAGGAAAGAAATTCTTGAAAAGAAAGATAATTTAACAGAAGAGGAGTTAGATAAAATACTGGATCATCGCCCAAGAGTAGAAAAGATTGCCATAAAAGACGTAAAGCTAAGAACTTTCATTAGCCAGGATGAAGGAAGAGATGACCTTGTAGAACATGTTTATGATATTACTTACGGAACAGTAAATAAGGGGACTGATAACCTTGTAATTATTGATGACTCAATTGTACGTGGAACAACCCTGAAGAAAAGTATTCTAAGAATTCTTGATAGATTAAAACCTAAAAAAATTGTTGTAGTTTCTTCTTCACCACAAATCAGGTATCCTGATTGCTATGGCATAGACATGGCTATATTAGGTGATTTCATTGCCTTTAGAGCAGCCATTGAGTTACTGAAAGAAACAGGCAAGAAAAAAATCATTGATGATGTTTACAAAAAATGTCTTGCTCAAAAGGATAAGCCAAAAGAAGAAATTGTTAACTATGTGAAAGAAATCTACAAACCTTTCACAGCAACGCAGATTTCGAAAAAAATAAGTGAAATGCTTAAGCCTGAAGATGCAAAAGCCGAAGTTGAAATTATTTATCAAACAATTGAAAATCTGCATATTGCTTGCCCAAATGATAAAGGGGACTGGTATTTCACAGGGGATTATCCGACTCCTGGAGGAAATAAGGTTGTAAATAGTTCATTTATCAACTTTGTTGAAGGGCGAAGCGAAAGAGCATATTAACGTTTTTTATAAAAACGAGTTTTTTGACTTTCCAAAGCTTTTTTAACTTTGGAAAGTTTTTTAACGCTATGAGGAACATAAAGAGACCCATTTTTCTTTTCGTTTTGGCATTGAGCACATTTGTAATGCTCTCGCATAGTGTTATTCTTCACCATCATCATACTCACTCCATTACATTGCATGAGGAAGACAGTTGTGATGAGGATACGGGTCATGAAAATGAGCAAAAAGAACCTTTTCATTGTCATGCATTTAATGACACTGATTGGTACAGCACTGACAATGGTTTTGAAAACTCGTGGCAGGAATTTGTATTCTTATTTTCAATTACTGAGATACTAAATGAAAAGTCTGTAGAAAAAACTCTTAATCATCTGCCGCCAGAACTTCTCAAACATAAACAACTATTTTTTAACGATCTAACTTCAAGGCCGCCCCCATTTCTATCATAATTTATTTTGTACGATATGCTTTAAGCCATTAGATGCTTTTAAGCAAAATAGTCAATCCTAAACTAATCCAATCGAATAACCGATGAGATAAATTTTGCCTATTAGATTTTTGACCTAAAGGCAAAGTTATTTCGCGTTTCTATTTTGACATAAAATCGCATTAAATTATGATAAAATACATTTCGATAGGCTTACTGCTGCATATTGCAGCTTGCCATAATCGCATTACAGAAAATCATGAACACGACTATGCTGAAGGGGAAACTCATGAGGAAGAAAGCTTTCAAACAACTCCTTTTTCAGATAGTACTGAATATTTTGTTGAATACAATCCTTTAATAAAAGGAGAAAAATCTGAGTTTTTAGTTCATCTTACAAAAACAAAAAATTACAAACCCAACACTTCAGGAGAAGTAAGTATTGTAACTAGAAATGAGAAAGTTACAGCAAAAACATTCTGCAGCCAAGAATATTTAAACTTGCCTTGCAGCCTAACCAAAGTGGTGAGTTTATAATTAAGTATTGACATTTCCCATGTTTTATAGATTCCCGAATAACTGGGACTTATATTATCATTATCAAAAATATACTATGATAATCAGCAACTTATAATTACTATTGTGTGAAATTTAACTTTGTTTTTCAATTTCAGAATAAAATAGGTCTTCATTTTTGGGTTATTCACTTCGTTCATGAGCTCCACTTTGTTCCGGTTGACCCAAAAACGAAGCAGGTTAGGCGAAGCCGTTCTCACGTAAGCTCTGAAAGAGCGAGTAAAAAAGTCAAGGCTGCATTGAAAACCTCCCCCATCTCTTATCAAACCTAAGTTCGGCCGGGTGATCTTCGAACAAGTTCGAAGCTTCCCGGTCTCACTAAGGTTTGATTGCGAGCTGAAGAAGGTTTTCAATGAGGCCGATCGGACTATTTGACCATATTGATAGTTGTTGAATTTTATTCGTAAAATAAACTTGGGAAACATCAGTCAAAAATGAAGAAGAAATATTCGTTTTTAATGAAACGCAAATTTAAACTCGAACCTTTATGTTTAGAAACATTAAAAATGGTAATCAAATGACTATCGGGTAGTTGTTTCAAAAAAAAAGGATTTTAAGACAAAATAGACAAGTATTGATTTTCAAATATTTAATCAAATCAAAACTCACGAATACCAGATATAAATTTACAATATTATTGATTTTAATTACTGTAGCGCATGCTTTTTCACAGGAATCTCTGGATAGTTTAATAAATAATGTGAGGCAAAATAATAAGGTATTGCAAACAGCAAGATTAAAAGAAAAAGTTACAATTATCGAATCAAAAACAGACTTAAACCCGGAAAATCCGGAAATTGAAGTTGGCTACTTAATTGGTAAGCCCGAAGAGATTGGTAACAGGACTGACTTTTCAATAAGCCAGAGCTTCTATTTCCCATCAGTATATTTCAAAAAAAGGAAATATTCTAAAACTGTGCAAAAACAGGCTGGTATCGAAACCGAAATAACTGAACAGGAGCTAGTTGCTGAAGCAAAAAAAGTATGGATTAACCAGGTTTTTCTAAACAAAAAGATGAAGATTATTGCCCAAAGGCTGACCAATGCAGAACTTTTGCAAGAGCAATATCAGCAAAAGCTTGTTTTGGGTGAAATTAACAAACTCCAAGTTAACAAGGTTAATTTACATACTAGTTTACTGAGAAATGAGTATGATAAGATAGAACTGCAACTGCACAAAAATAAATACGCAATTGCAGAATTATGCGGAGGGAAAACCATTTTAATAAATGATACCATTTTCCCTCGCCCTTTGGTCATTTTCTCTGATTCAGTGACTTCGGCCTATGAAAATAGTGTTAACAAGAAGTTTTTTGAAGAACAAATAAACCAGGCAAAACTACAAAAATCTGTAATACAAGCTAAAAATCCACCTGAATTTTCAATTGGTTATTATTCCGAAAGTGTTAATAACGAAAGTTTCAAAGGGTTTAAACTGGGTGTTAATATTCCCTTATGGAAGAATCGCAACACAGCTAAAAAAGCAAAAGCAGAGTTACTTTTTGCTGAGGCAGATTTGGAAAGATTTAAAAGTTACCAAAACTCTAAAGTTCAACAATTGCTTGAAAGGAAAGAACACATTCGAAAGCAAATTGAAGAACTTTCAACAAGCCTGGCAGATATAAATGATAATGAACTACTTACAAAAGCTCTTGATGCTGGTGAAATATCATTAACAGACTATTATTATCAATCCGACTTTTATTCTGAAAGCCAGGTCTTGCTCTTGGAATTAAAAAAGGATGAACTAATGATTGAAGTAGAAATTATGAAGTCAATTGGAAATGAATAAAATAAAAAAAGCAGCTTAAGCTGCTTTTTTTATTAAAACTTAAACCCTTTGGCTTTGTATGTTGACAAATGCCTATGTTTTTTAGATTCGTAAATATCATTGATTGTAACCATTATTCCGGTTTCTTCAACACCACCAAAATTTTTGTTTATAGCTGTTCCAAAAACCTTCATACTTGGTGATAAGTTCATATATGAATTAAAAAGTGGTGGGATATTCTCATTTCGTTCTCGAACCTTTCTTGACAATATTTTATAATCTTCAGTATAGTCCCCACCCGTAAATGTCTCCTCTAAAAATTTAATATCTGTACTAAGCCCAAGTTGTGATTTTGCGGTCATTAGATTTTCGTTATCACTAAAATATTTTGAAAAGAAGTAGAGGATTAAATCACGTGCAATACTATCAAAATGCACATACATAGTTATTTTGCCTATGAAATATTTAACCGTAGGAGTTTCAATTGTTAACGCTCCTAAGCCATCCCATAAATTGTCAAGCGCAAACACCGCCTTTCTGCCAGCATTTCTGGCCTGGTATTCAGGCCTAACAAAAGAGCGACCTAATTCAAGGCTGTATGGAAGGTATTCTTTAACAAACTTATCCGAAAAATCAAATAAACCAGTTGTCGCCAGTTTTATTTTCCCATTATCATCAATAGGAACCGTATTGCAATTCATAAAACGGTATCCACCAATTATTTCTCTTTCTTTAGGCTCCCATACAATCAACTGATAATAAGGATCTTCTGCAGTATCATAGCTATCAATATCTGCATCTTTACCAGTCCCACCACCAGCTAATCTGAATGAAAGTTCTCTAAGTCTGCCAATCTCCTTCATTACATTAGGGGCATTATGGTGAGTAATCACATAAATCTTATTATCACCGTAATTGGTTGTTCTAATAAACTTGTCATTGCTAAGTTCCTCAACTAAAACATCCTTTGAAATGGGCGCTATTAAATCCTTCTCTTGAGGCTTTGCCATATTTTCACTCACAAATAATTAATTTACTCTATTAAAAACTCGGCGTTTTTATCGTCTTTTATCCGATAAATATGCTCTTTAATCAATTGGGCCCACTGATATTGAGTTTGTCTTTTATCAAATGTTTGATAAGGTATTGGCTTACCGTATGTAATGGTAAATTTCTTCTTTTTTTGTTTAAACGTTTCATCCGACAAATAAAGCATTTCAAGATTCGCTTTTATGCCTAATGCCTTTCTTAAGTTTGCAAAATTATAGAAAAAGTTTGAAACTCTACCAGAAATATGCACAGGGATTACATCACGTTCAAATTTTACAGCTTTCGAAATAAATGTTTTTTTCCATTCGGTATCCCTGATTGTCCCCTTTTTTCGTCTGGAAGCAAGACCAGCCGGAAAAATCAAAATTTGATCATCCGATGCAAAAGCATTATCAATTTGTTCCAGCCCATCTCTTGAATTCGCTCCATGTTTATTTACCCCGACAAATAATGATTGCATGTTGGTAATATTCATCAACAAGTCATTAATCATTGATTTCGTCGGGCCAAAAAACTTTCCAACTTCCTGCATAAAAATCATTCCGTCTACCCCGCCAATTGGATGATTCGAAGCAAAAACAAATCGTCCTTCTTTTGGAACATTTTCGCCGCCAACGATTGTTGTTTCAATTTCAAAATAATTTAGAACCTCAATCACAAAATCCAAACCTTCAAAATCTTTGTAGGTTTGCATGATGTAATTTAGTTCATCCTGATGAATAATTCTTTTTAAATATCTTAAAATAAACCCAGGCAGCATCCTGTACAAACCCGGATTTCTGTCCTTTAAAACCTTATCCAGATCTAGAAACAACTTCTCCTTGCTCTCTATCATGCTCATTATTAAGCTTATTTTCCGTAATTATAGCAAATAATTGAAAAGAAAAAAAATTTAAAACATCAAGCCCACTACATTTCACTGATGCAATCAGGCTGCAAAGTTAATTTTTTTGGCAACTTATTCTAAATTAAGTATTGAAGCATCCAAAATTAAGTACCACAATCGCCTCACCACCAACGAATTTTATCAATTGTGGATAACTTTTTTGAAAAATAAATACAAAAAGTGGGGAAAAGTGGGAAAAAATGTCAAATTTTGGAAAATTATCCATAATTTTACAGATTAAAAGTATATAATAAGGAAAAGCTTAAGCTAAAGCAGCAATGCACAGTTTCATAGGTGATTATACATGCAAAATTGATCCTAAAGGGAGGGTTTTACTGCCATCCGCTTTCAAAAAGCAGATGCAGGAAGACTCACGCGATACCTTTGTGATTAAAAAAGACATCTATGAAAAGTGCCTGATTTTGTATACCATTGATGAATGGGAAAAGCAAAACACTTTGTTGCGAGAAAAGCTAAATCCTTACAACAAAGAACACAGTCAGCTTTTACGTGCATATTACAGGGGGACAGCAGAAGTTACTCTGGATGCAAGCAACAGGCTACTACTTCCGAAAAGGCTTTTGGAACAGGCGGGCATTGACAAAGAAATTTGTATGTCGGGACAAGACAAAAAGATTGAAATTTGGTCGAAAGAAGTTTATGACTCTAACGAAATTGATGAAGAAGAATTTGGGTTACTGGCTGAAAAACTTCTTGGAAATGTGGATAATGAAAAATAAGGAAATGAAAAAATAAGCTAAAATGGTTAATTATCACATACCGGCACTCTTGCAGGAATGCATTACAGGCTTAAACATAAAGCCTGATGGTGTGTATGTTGATGTTACTTTTGGCGGAGGTGGTCATTCCAAAGAAATCATTAAGCATTTAGACAAAGGTACTTTGATTGCTTTTGATCAGGACAAAGATGCTTTTGAAAACAAAATTGAACAGGACAACTTTTTACTGATTCATAGCAACTATAGGCACATAAAAAATTTCCTTAGGTTTCATGGATATAATAAAGTCGATGGCATTTTAGCTGATTTGGGCATCTCTTTTCACCAGGTTGATGAAGCGTCGAGAGGTTTTTCATTTAAATCAGATGCAAAAATTGATATGCGGATGAACAAAGCTGCTGACAAAACTGCAGCAGACCTGTTAAATGAGTATGATGAGAATGAGCTTGCAAAAATTTTCAGGGAGTATGGTGAATTAAAGAATGCATGGAATATTGCAAAGGCAATTGTTGCAGAGAGAAGCAATAAAGCATTCAAAAACATCAGCCAATTGGTGGAAACTCTTGAAAAGTTTGCTCCGAAAAAAGCAGAACAAAAGTTTTATGCAAAAGTTTTTCAGGCATTGAGAATAGAAGTGAACAAAGAGATGGATGCCTTGAAAGAATTTTTAAAGTCAACTACAGATTTGTTAAATGAAGAGGGAAGGCTTGTTGTAATTAGTTATCATTCTCTTGAAGATAGATTGGTGAAAAATTTTATACGAAGTGGTAATTTTAGCGGTAAGGTTGAAAAGGATATTTACGGGAACTTTGATGCATCATTTAAGCAGGTGAATAAAAAAATCATCGTCCCATCAGAAGAAGAAATAAAAAATAATCCCAGATCTCGAAGTGCAAAATTAAGAATTGCTGAAAAAATATAGATTTTGGAAGAAAACAACATAAATAACGAAGAAAAAAAGACGAATCTTTCATTTAAGGATTTTATTAGTGGAAGCGTTCTTACACAAACATCCATAAAGAAACATTTATGGTACATTTTATTTGTGGTAGCACTTTCAATAATTTACATAAGCAACAAATATCAAACAGAGGGTATCTTGGTGGATATCATCAAGTTGCAAAAGGAGGTTAAAGAATTAAGGGATCGCTCGGTTTCGTATGCATCTGACCTGATGTCGATAAGCAGAGAATCTGAAGTAATTAAAATTGTAAAAGAAAAAGGTGTAGAACTGGAGGAGCTAAAAACACCACCACAAAAAATTGAAGTAAAAAAAGAAAAGGAATAATGGACGTAAAAAAAGATATCGTTTTTCGTTTAAGCACAATTTATGTAATTGCTGCCATTATTGCTTTTGCCATAATCGTCAGGATATTTGTACTCCAATTTGTTCAGAATAAAGAGTATGAAGAAACCGAGGAGAAAGTTCAGTATAAAACTGAAAAAACCACACCTGAGCGAGGAGATATTTGTGCTTGGGATGGAAAGATATTAGCTACTTCGCAACCATTTTACGAAATAAGAATGGATTTAGCCAGCGAAGCATTAAAGAAAGACACCTTTGATCGCTACGCTCCTGCCCTTGCCGATTCGCTTGCAAAAATATTTCCTGAAAAAACAAGAGAAGCCCATTATAGTGATTTGATGGCAGCAAGGCTTCGAAAAGATCGCTTTTATTTAATAAAAAAGGAGGTTAACCACATCGAATATAATCGATTGTGCACTTTTCCGATATTTAATAAAGGACAATTTAAAGGAGGATTTATTGCTTTAAAAAAGAGCAAACGTGTTCTGCCATATAACGAGCTGGCAGCTAGAAGCATAGGATCCTTAAGGAATGACAAATACATCGGAATTGAAGGTTATTTTAATGCAGAACTGCAAGGTGAAGAAAGGATTAAACTATTAAAAAAGATATCTCAAAACTGGATTCCAATTGCGCAGGATGAAACCTTTCACGCATTAAGTGGTAAAGATATTATCACAACCATTGACATTAACTTTCAGGACTTTGCCCACCATGCTTTGCTTGAACAATTGCAAAATTTAAATGCTGACACAGGTATTGTTATTTTAATGGAAGTGAAAACCGGAGAAATAAAAGCCATTGTTAATTTAATGCGAAACTCTGCCGGAGATTATATCGAAGGGTATAATCATGCTATTGGAAGTGCCATTGAACCGGGTTCAACTTTTAAATTGGCCTCTCTCATGGTTGCTCTTGAGGATGGTTACATCAATTTAAATGACAGCATTCAAACCGGCAATGGTTATGTGAAAATACACGGATTCCCAATTCGCGAAGCATCTGGTCATGGATACGGCAAATTGTCAGTACAGCAGGTTCTTGAAAAATCTTCTAATGTGGGGACCTCAATGCTTATCTACAAATACTACAAAGACAATCCGAAAAAGTTTGTCAACAGACTGTATTCCATGGAATTAGACAAAAAAGTAGACATTGAAATAAAAGGAGAGCCTTTGCCATCCATAAAATACCCAGGAGATCCTCTCTGGTCTGGAGTTTCATTACCTCAAATGTCGATTGGGTATGAAATATTATTAACTCCTCTGCAGATTTTAAACTTTTACAACACAGTTGCTAATGATGGAGTCATGGTGAAACCTCGTCTAATAAAAGCTGTTAGGGAACATGGTTCAATAATTAAGGAATACAAAACTCAAATCGTAAATCCTTCTATTTGTTCCAAGACTACCATTGAAAAGGCAAAATTAATGCTTGAAGGGGTTGTGGATCATGGAACAGCAAGAAATATAAACGGAGCTCCTTACAAAATCGCAGGAAAAACAGGAACTGCCCAGGTAGCAAAGGGTAAATCAGGATACGAGAGGGATAACATGGAGTACTTTGGTTCTTTTGCTGGTTATTTTCCGGCAGATAATCCTCAATATTCCTGTATAGTAGTCGTAAAAACAAAAAACAAGCACAAATTTTATGGGAATATTGTGGCTGCACCGGTTTTCAGAAAAATTGCTGATAAAGTTTATGCTTCAAGCCCTAACATGAGAAAGGAAATCACATCGAGCCCTGAAAGTGGATTGGCACTTAAAGATGTTCCGTTCTCCAAAAATGGGAATATCAAAGATTTAGATCTGATATACAACCAATTACGCATACCTGTAAAAGGAAGAGATAAAGTGCGTTCTGCATGGATTGTTACCCGTGAAAAAGAAAAAATGATTGAATATCAGAACAGGATAATCAAACGGAATCAGGTGCCTATGGTGGTTGGTATGGGTTTGAAAGATGCCATTTATTTGTTGGAAAGTGTTGGTTTAAGAGTGGTTGTAAATGGCCGAGGCACAATAAAAGAACAATCAATTGAAGCAGGGCAGCAAGTAAGAAGAAATCAAACTATTGTTTTAAAGCTTGGATAGTTAAATGAGTTTGTTAACTGACATATTATCAGATTGTAAGGTTTCAACAATTATTGGTGAAGCAAACATCCAAATTGCAGGAATTGAGATTGACTCACGGGCCGTAAAAAACGGTTTTGCATTTATTGCTGTTAAAGGAACTGTTACAGATGGGCATCAATTTATTGATAAAGCAATTGAAAATGGAGCGATTTGCATTGTTTGTGAGAATTTACCCAAGAAAACTCACAACAAAGTCGCATATGTTCAGCTTAAAAATACAGCGGATGATTTAGTGAAAATTGCTTCAGCATTTTACAATTTCCCGGCAAAAAAACTTAACATAATTGGAGTAACAGGCACAAATGGGAAAACGACTATCGCAAGTCTGCTCTACCAATTATTCAATAAAGCTGGTCATAAATCAGGATTGATTTCGACTGTCGCGTATTATGTTGGCGACAAGGTATTTAAAGCAACTCACACAACACCAAATGTTTTGGCACTAAACAATTTGTTTGCTCAAATGGTGGATGATGGCTGCACTTATTGCTTTATGGAAGTAAGTTCGCATGCAATCGATCAAAAAAGAATTGCAGGAATTGAATTCAAAGGTGGAATTTTCACGAACCTAACACATGATCACCTTGATTATCATAAAACTTTTAAAAACTATTTAACTGCCAAAAAGACATTTTTCGATGAATTGCCAAATACAGCCTTTGCATTGGTCAATGTAGACGATAAAAATGGCAGGGTAGTGATTCAAAATACAAAGGCAAAAAAGTTCACATACTCTTGCAAAAGTGATGCAGATTATAAAAGCAAATCCATTGAAAGTCATATAGATGGCACTTTGGTAAAAATGGATAAATCAGAAGTTTGGATACAATTTTCGGGGGCCTTTAATGTATCAAACCTGACTGCAGTTTATGCGACTGCCATTTTAGAAGGGATTGAAAAAGAAGAAGTACTAACCATTTTAAGTACACTTAAGCCTGTTAGCGGAAGATTTGAAACAATTAAAATTAATGATATAACCGGAATTGTGGATTATGCGCATACCCCGGATGCACTTGAAAATATATTAAAAACGATAAACGATTTAAGGTCGCAGGGTCAAAGCTTAATCACCGTGGTCGGTGCAGGAGGTGATAGAGACAAGACCAAACGACCGATTATGGCAAGACTGGCAGTGATTAATAGCGACAAAGTCATCTTAACATCAGACAACCCACGGACCGAACCTCCTACAAGCATTATTGATGATATGGAAAGAGGGGTTGAACCTGCTGATAAAAAAAAGATATTAAGGGTCACAGACCGAAAGGAAGCTATTAAAACTGCCTGTCTTTTTGCCAAAAAAGGGGATATCATCCTGATTGCAGGAAAAGGTCATGAAACGTATCAGGAAATTAACGGGGTACGTTACGATTTTGACGACAAACAAGTGTTTAAAGAACAAATGGAAATAATTTCAGCATAAAATAAAAGCAATAAATGTTTTATTACTTATTCAAATATCTTAGTGAAATCGATTTTCCCGGCTCGGGAATGTTTCAATACATTTCTTTCCGGTCTGGGCTTGCTATTATCACCTCATTGATTCTTTCATTTTTATATGGAAAAAAAATTATTCGTTTCCTGCAGAAAAAACAAATTGGTGAAATAGTTCGCGACTTAGGATTAGAAGGGCAATATCAAAAGATAGGAACTCCAACCATGGGCGGGGTCATTATTATTGCATCAATTCTTATTCCGACTCTGCTTTTTGCAAGACTCGACAATATTTATGTTATTTTAATGGTAATCACCACTTTATGGCTTGGGTTTATTGGGTTTATTGATGATTACATTAAAGTTTTCAGGAAAAATAAGGCCGGGCTATCAGGTAAATTCAAGATTATTGGCCAGGTAGGGCTAGGTTTGATTGTTGGAATTACCATGTATATAAGCGATGACATCGTTATCCGGGAGAACCCTCGTGTTCCGGATAGTCTGCAAAGCAGGAGTTCTCTAATGATTAATGCCTTAAGAGAAAGTACACCTGAGAGTGAAGAACGCCTGAATGTAAAATCGACCAAAACAACCATTCCCTTTGTAAAAAGCCACGAGTTTGATTACGAAATGCTGGTTAGCTTCTTTGGCAAATATAAAAGACAAGCCGCCTGGATTATTTTTGTTTTAATTACAATAGTGATAATCACAGCAGTTTCAAATGGCGCGAACCTTACTGATGGGCTGGATGGCTTAGCAACCGGTGTTTCATCAATTAGTGTGGTTACCATGGGTGTTTTTGCCTACTTGTCAGGTAACATCATCTATGCTAGTTACCTGAATATCATGTACATACCAGAAATTAGTGAACTGGTGATATTTGCAAGCGCAATAATTGGAGCAACCATAGGCTTTTTATGGTACAACTCATTTCCAGCCCAAATTTTTATGGGAGACACAGGTAGTTTAACACTGGGTGGAATCATTGCCGTATTTGCAATATTGGTTCGAAAAGAACTCTTAATTCCATTGCTGTGTGGAATCTTTTTAATAGAAAACCTTTCTGTTGTACTCCAGGTTGGATGGTTTAAATACACAAAAAAGAAATATGGCGAAGGTAGAAGGATATTCAAAATGGCACCACTGCACCACCATTACCAAAAAATGGGATATGCCGAACCCAAAATAGTAACGAGATTCTGGATTGTTGGAATTTTACTAGCAATTTTAACTATTATAACATTGAAAATCAGATAATAAACAACAAACTAAAGACAAGAGAGTGAATAAAAAAATCAGCATATTAGGTGGCGGCGAAAGCGGGACTGGAGCAGCAATTTTAGCTCAAAAGAAAGGCTATGATGTGTTCGTATCTGATTTTGGTGTTATTCCCGAAAGATATAAATCTGTTTTGAATCAAAACAAGATTGAATGGGAAGAAAAGCAACACTCTCACGAAAAAATTGTTGAGGCAGATGAAATAATTAAAAGTCCAGGCATACCTGACAATTCAGAAATCATACAATATTTAAAAAATATTAATAAACCAATTATTTCCGAAATTGAGTTTGCTTCAAGATATACAAATGCAAAGAAAATTTGCATTACTGGCAGCAATGGTAAAACAACTACGACCATGTTGATTTACCATATTTTAAAAAAAGCAAATTTGAATGTGGGGCTAGCTGGTAACGTAGGGCAAAGCTTTGCAATGCAGGTTGCAGAGCAAGAATATGATTTTTTTGTAATTGAACTAAGCAGCTTTCAGCTTGACTATATATTTGATTTTAAGGCAGATATAGCCATTCTTTTAAATATCACACCTGATCATCTCGATTGGTACAATTATAATTTTTCGCTTTATGCAGATTCAAAATTCAGAATAACCAAAAACCAGGATAAAACCTGTTATTTCTTATACAATGCTGATGATACAGTTATTGTAGACAAACTTAAAAACTTAAAAATTGAGTCAGAGAAACTGCCCTTTTCAATAAATACAGAAATTGATTCCGGAGGGCACATCAAAGAAACCAATTTAATCATAAACTATAATAATTCTTTTGAAATGAACATTTACGAATTAGCGTTGCAAGGAAAACACAACATCTATAATTCACTGGCTGCTGGAATTTCCGCCAAAATTCTGGACATAAAAAATCCAATCATTCGCGAAAGTCTTTCAGACTTTAAGGGAGTTGAACACCGATTGGAGAAATACATAAAAGTGCACGGGATTTTATTTATAAATGACTCTAAATCAACCAATGTCAACTCAAGTTGGTATGCTTTGGAAAGCATGGATAAAAAAACTGTATGGATTGCAGGAGGCATTGATAAAGGAAACGACTATTCCATGCTTAATGATTTGGTTTACGAAAAAGTAAAGGCAATAGTTGCCCTTGGAAAAGACAACAGTAAAATACATAAGGCTTTTGATGATATTGTTGAGGTGGTAGATGCATCCTCGATGGAAGAAGCAGTAAAAGCAGCTTACTACCTGGCAAAAGATGACGAAATTGTATTGTTATCGCCTGCATGCGCAAGCTTTGACCTGTTTAAAAACTATGAGGACAGAGGTTGGCAGTTTAAAAATGAAGTGAGAAAATTGTGAAGAAGTTGGAAGACAGAAGCATGTATTCTGCAAGAAAAATCAATGCATTACTTCGTTCTTCAAACTACGAGCTTCGAGCAATCTGAAAATATAAAATAAGTTTGATTTAAATCGACAGAAGATAAATTAATAACTTTGAAAGACATTCTATCTACATATTTTAAGGGAGACCGGGTAATTTGGATTGTAATTGCCTTTCTTTCAATCATTTCAATTGTTTCTGTATACAGTTCGATTGGCGACCTGGCCTATCGATATATGAGCGGAAATACCAGTCATTACCTTTTCAGGCACCTAAGGTTTCTTTTGGTAGGTTTTGCTATATTGTACCTGCTTCACAGAGTGCCTTATACCCTGTTCTTTAGTCTTTCGCAATTAATTATTATTGTTGCCGGTTTACTACTTTTCTTTACTCTGTTTTTGGGAGTTTCTGAAAACGATGCAACTCGTTGGTTAGATGTAGGTTTCAGATTCCAGCCATCTGATATTGCTAAATTTGCATTAATTGTGTACATAGCAAGAGTTTTGTCGTTGAGCCAGGAAAACGAAGAAAGTCTCACACTGGCATTTAAAAAAATAATTATTCCAGTTGGAATTATTTGCGGGCTCATTCTGCCATCAAACTTTTCAACATCATTTTTGCTTTTTGCAACCTCATTAATATTGATGTTTATTGGCAGAATTCCAGGGAAACTACTATTGAAAGCTTCAGGAATTCTTGCAGGCATACTTGTTTTTATAATATTATTGTCATTTGCAGCTCCTAATGTTGCCAGGTTGGGTACATGGAAAAGCCGAGTGGAAAGTTTTGTCAATGACTCGACTGAAGACGATTTCCAGGCAAATCTTGCTAAAACAGCCATTGCTACTTCAGGTCTGGTTGGGAAAGGACCAGGAAACAGCAGCGTAAGATATTCATTACCAAACGCTTCATCAGACTTCATCTTTTCCATAATATTAGAAGAATGGGGTTCAATCATTGGATTTTTGGTATTAGCATCCTATCTATTAATTTTGTACCGAACCGGAATGATTGTGAAGGCAAGTTCGCGTACATTTCCAGCCTTCCTGGCCATTGGACTGAGTGTGAGCCTGGTGTTCCAGGCATTGGCAAATATGGCTGTGGCAGTAAATATCGTTCCTGTTACGGGCCAACCACTGCCGTTGGTTAGTATGGGAGGAACATCAATGATATCAACATTTGCAGCATTGGGTATCATTTTAAGTATAAGCAGAAGTCTTGAAAAACAAGAAGTTGAAGAAGATCTAGAATTAGAGGAAGAAGAATAGAAAAATGGGAGATAAAACAGGCAAACGAATAATCATTAGTGGTGGAGGAACCGGGGGACATATTTTCCCGGCAATTGCCATTGCCAATGCATTGAAAGCTCTGGAGCCATCAATAGAAATTTTGTTTGTAGGTGCCGAAGGCAAAATTGAGATGCAAAAAGTCCCTGCTGCCGGATACGAAATTAAAGGTTTACCAATAAGAGGATTTCTCAGAAAATTAAGCTTTGAAAATTTCAAAGTATTATTCGGGTTATTAAAAAGCCTTCGGATTTCAAAAAAAATTATCAAAGAGTTTAAGCCAGATGCTGCTGTTGGCGTTGGTGGTTATGCAAGCGGTGCAGTAGTTTATATAGCAAGTAAAAAAGGGGTGCCTACCTTATTGCAGGAACAAAACTCATATGCTGGAGTAACAAATAAACTACTGGCAAAAAGAGCTAAAAAAATTTGCGTTGCTTACGATGGCATGGAAAAGTTCTTTGATAAAGAAAAAATCATAAAAACCGGAAATCCGATTCGCAAAGATCTGTATAATAATAACATAAGCAAAGAAGAGGCATTATCACATTTTGAATTAAATTCGAAGAAAAAAACTATACTGATACTAGGAGGAAGTGGTGGTGCCAGGACAATAAATCAGGCTGTAATTAATAAACTCAATAAAATAAAAGTATCTGATATCCAGCTGATTTGGCAAACTGGTAAATATTACCATGAACAATCCCTTGAAGCAGTCAAAGATTACAATGGGAACAATATTAAAGTTCATGCATTTATTAACAAAATGGACATGGCCTTTGCTGCTGCGGATATTGTAATTTCAAGAGCCGGTGCGGGAACAATTTCAGAGCTTTGCCTGGTAAAAAAACCGTCTATTTTAGTTCCATCGCCAAACGTAGCTGAAGATCACCAGACAAAAAACGCAATGGCTCTGGTCGAAAAAGACGCCGCCATTATGATTAAAGATATTGAAGCGAAAGAAAAACTAATTGACAAAGTAATAGAATTAGCAAACGATTCTGAAATGATGACAAAACTGAGCAGAAACATTGCAGAGTTGGCAATGTCAAACTCGGATAAACTAATTGCAAATGAAGTATTTAAGTTAATAAAATAAATTATATTTATAAATATTTAAACAATACTTGTCATTTATATTAATATTACATAATTTTACAATAAATTAATTTTCAAGATTATGCAAACTGCTGCCACAACCACTAAAACCAACCTACTGATTATTACTGCTGTAGCGGTAATCTTAGCTTTAACTTCCTGTTCAGGAAAAAAATCAAATCCAGCAGTCGAGATAGCTCAGCATGGAACCACCATTAGCGAATTGGTGGAAAAAACATACATGGACTTAAATAGTACGTTAAAAGAACAGGAGTATCAAAAAGAATTTATTCAAATTGTTAATGATATTTCACCTGAAACCTATACTATGAAAATTGAAACAGATTACGAAGGTGAACTAAAAAACATTTATAAAATAAATGCTTTCAGAAATCTTGAAAGAGTTTTTACAGCCTATAATTTACAATTCGATTCAAATATTTCATTAAACGAATCAGGACTTCAGGAAAAAATTAGAACTACCTGTAATTCAATCGATTCACTAAATCTTAATGAAAGCTTAATTGCTAAAAACGAACAAATAAAAAAACACGTTAACAGTTCTAAATTTAACACAGAGCAAATAATTTATGAATTAACCAGCATATTTGCTGAAATATGGACTGAAGAAAGTCAGGAATGGTTAATTAAACTGGCCACATTTCAGGAGCAAACCGATAAAGGCATAAAAAGGATTCCAATAAGTGCATTTAATACCGAAAAATTAAAATCGATGGTTGAAGAGCCATATAGTAATGGCGCAGTGCTTGCAAACCTTTACAAATTGAAAATGATAAAAGAAAACCAATTACATGTTTCAGGTCTTCAGGAACAAATAAACAACATAACAGAAGGGTTTGAATTACTATTGGAAGTTCAGGGGGAGCAGTTGAAAAGAAGAACAGATAAATTTAAAGTTGAAGAGCTCAATAACAGGTTGGGCTTGCTATTAGAAAACTAAAAAAAGAAGAGTGGACTTCACGAAAATACATAAGGTCTATTTTATTGGAATCGGGGGCATCGGTATGAGTGCCCTTGCTCGTTATTTCAAGCACATTGAAAAATCAGTTGCAGGCTATGATAAAACCGCCACTCAAATTACTTCCGATTTGCAAGCTGAAGGCATTTTCATTCACTTTGATGAGAGTTTAAATGAACTACCAACTGATTTCAAAATTGAAAAAGAAAATACACTGATTATCTATACGCCGGCTATTCCTAAAAGTCATGAAGGCTTAATTTTTTTAATCCAGAATGACTTTAAATTATACAAACGAGCCGAAATTCTAGGGTTGATTACAAATAACTACAAAACAATTGCTGTTGCAGGAACTCATGGAAAAACATCTATTTCAACATCAGTATCCTGGTTATTTAACAATTCTGGAAATGATTGCCTGGCTTTTCTGGGTGGAATATCAAAAAACTATCAATCCAACCTGGTTTTGCCACAACAAATTAATAAAGAAACAGTTGCAGTGGTTGAAGCAGATGAATTTGATCGTTCATTTCTTCAATTATCGCCTTCCATAGCCTTAATTACAGCCATTGATGCCGATCATCTTGACATTTATGAGAACAAGGAAAATATTGTCAATTCTTTTAATCAATTTGTCAAGAAGATAAAACCAAATGGTACTATAATTTATAAAAAAGGCCTAACTTTGCTGCCAGAAAATTTTCCGGAAAATAGCTTTACATATGCCTTAACTGAGGAAGCGGATTTTTATGCCCAGCAGCTGAAAATGAACGACAGAGGCTTGTATTCCTTTGATTTGGTAACTCCCACAAGAGTAATTAAAGATCTGGAATCGGGCGTTCCCGGCAAAGTTAATGCAGAAAATGCTGTTGCAGCAGCCTCTTTGGCACATGTTGCAGGTTTGGATGACGAAACAATTAGAATAAATTTGAAATCCTTTAAGGGTGTAAATCGAAGGTTCGATTTTCAAATCAACAGAGAGACAATGGTTTACGTTGATGATTATGCACATCACCCTGAAGAATTGAAAGCTTTTATTGGTTCAATAAAAGAGTTGTTCCCTGCAAAAAAAATTACCGGAATATTTCAGCCTCATCTGTTTTCAAGGACAAAAGATTTTGCAGTCGAGTTTGCACAATCACTTGAAAAATTAGATGAGTTAATTTTATTGGATATATACCCCGCAAGGGAAGAGCCAATTGAAGGAGTAAGCTCTAATTTAATTTTCGACAAGATTAGTATAGAAAATAAAATTCAATGCTCTATGGATGACTTAATTGAAAAGTTATCGAATAAAAAGCCTGAAGTACTCTTAACTATGGGAGCTGGGAATATTGATAAAAAAGTGAAAGAAATTAAAGAACTATATAATTCTTAATGAGGAAATTTGTACGAATAGGATTATGGTTATTGGCAATTGCATTGGTGGTTGCGGTGCTTAGTTTTGTAAACAGAAAGCAAAATGATGCTATTTGTACAGGTATTAATGTCGAATTTTCTCAAGGATCAGAAGAGCGGTATATTGATGAAAAACATGTACTTGAACTACTGGAAGGAGAAAACGGAGCCATTGTTGGGCAACCAATTAAGAATTTGAATATTGCAAAAATTGAAAGGAAGTTGAATGATGACCCTTATATAAAACATGCCGAAGTATACAAAAAAATTAATGGCGTTCTAACTATTGAGGCTGTTCAAAGAAACCCAGTAATTCGGGTAATAAACAGTCAAAATAATAGTTTTTATATAGGACAAGAAGGAGTATTAATGCCTGTATCAAGAAAAGTGCAGGCAAGAATGATTGTTGCAAATGGAAATATTAACTATACTCCTGATTTTGACACAATTACCAACATCAACAGCAACGATCTGAATAATGATAAAAGAATATTGATATTAAGGGATTTGCTTACGCTAGTTGATTACATTAACAATGACAAGTTTTGGGAAGCGCAAACCCAGCAAATTTATGTTACCGAAAGTGGTGAATTTGAACTGGTTCCACTTGTAGGAAACCAAATTATTCAATTTGGAGGAGTTGAACGATACAAAGAAAAATTCAGGAATCTGGAAGCAACTTATAAAAAGGGGTTTCCGGCAGAAGGATGGAATAAATTTGATGAAATAAATTTAAAATATAAGAACCAGGTTGTTTGCCGAAAGGCTGAGTAGGATTGATAAAAAGAATTAGCGATGAACAAAGACGAAGTTTTTGAACTGCAAGAAGATAATAACACCAGTGAATCGAAAGGAATGGTTACAAAAGAGAAATACATAGCCGCTGTAGATATTGGAACTACAAAAATTGTTGCCCTAATTGGAGCTGTTTCTGATGATGGCAAAGTAAGAGTGATGGGAATAGGAAAAAGCGTTTCAAAGGGAGTGAAACGTGGCGTTGTATTAAACATTGAAGAAACAGCAGCTGCAATTCAGGAAGCAGTATACCAAGCTCAACTGGAATCAAAACTTACTTTCGACGAGGTATATGTTGGCATAGCCGGTCAGCATATCAAAAGTATGAAAAACAGGCACTCGAAATACATTCAGTCTGCCGATAGTGAAATTACTCAGGCAGATATTGATGAGCTACTTAACGATATGCACAACATTGCTTTAGACGCTGGCGAAGAAATCATTCACGTCATCCCACAAAGCTATACTGTTGATAATGAAGGCGGTGTAAAGCAGCCAGTGGGTATGTTTGGAAAGCGCCTTGAGGCTAACTTTCATATCGTAGTTGGAGAAATTTCATCAGCAAAGCACATTTTTAAATGTATTGAAAGAGCTGGTTTAAAGGTCAAAAAGATGATTTTGGAGCCTCTGGCATCAGCATCATCAGTACTTACAAGTGACGAAAAAGAAATTGGTGTGGCAATGGTTGATATTGGTGGCGGAACTACGGACATTGCAATTTATTACGATGGAATTTTACGCCACACGGCTGTTATCCCTTTTGGAGGCGATGTAATTACAAGAGATATAAAAGAAGGTTGTTCAATTTTACATCGTCAGGCAGAAAAAATAAAAGTACAGTTTGGAACAGCTCTTGGCGATGCTGCACCTGAAGATCAGGTTGTTTCAGTACCTGGAATTTCAGGTCGTGAGCCTAAAATGATTTCAATTCGGTTCTTGTCAAAGATTATCCAGGCAAGAATGGAAGAAATTATAGATCATATTTCTTATGAAATTGACAATAGTGGTTTTTCAAAAAAACTTGGCGCAGGTATCACAGTAACCGGAGGAGGTGCATTGTTAAAACATATGAGACAGTTGGTTAGTTATAAAACCAGTTTGGATGTTAATATAGGTTATCCTAGCAGGTGCTTGTTAATCGAAAATCCAGAAATAAATCTTCCAATGTATTCAACCAGTATAGGTTTATTGCTAAATGGATATCTTCTTGAAAAAGAAAGCTCTAAATCAAAACAGGAAAAAGCAAAAAAGAAACCTGAAGTGGTTGAAGAAGAAGATATCGAAGAAACTGTGGTTCAGCCAAAGAAAAAAGACAAAGACGATAATTTATTAAATATTATCAAAGATAAATTTCAAAACCTTTTTGATGATAAAGGATCAAAAATGTAGTTTTACATTTTAAAACCATACAAAATTTGAAGATATGGACGATTTAATGCCCTTTGATTTACCAACAGAAAAAGCTTCAATAATTAAAGTTATTGGCGTAGGAGGAGGAGGAAGTAATGCTGTAAACCATATGTATAAGCAAGGCATTACGGATGTTGATTTTATAGTTTGTAATACAGACCAGCAGGCATTAGTGAATAGTCCTGTTCCGGTAAAAATACACCTTGGTCAAACCTTAACGGAAGGACTTGGCGCAGGAAACAAACCAGAAAAAGGCAAAGAAGCAGCTATCGAAAACATTGATGAAGTAAATGCTGTTTTGGGCAATAACACAAAAATGGTTTTTATCACTGCCGGGATGGGTGGTGGTACAGGAACTGGTGCTGCACCAGTGATTGCAAAATCAGCAAAAGAGCTCAAAATATTGACGGTAGGTATTGTAACTATCCCTTTTAGATTTGAAGGAAAAAGAAGAATTGACCAAGCTATAAATGGAGTAAAAGAAATAAGCAAATATGTTGATTCTCTGCTTGTTATAAACAATGAAAGACTTCGCGAAATTTACGGCAACCTGGGTATCACTGACGCTTTTTCAAGAGCTGATGATGTTTTAACAGTTGCAGCAAAAGGTATAGCTGAGATCATTACTAAAAAAGGTCATGTAAATGTTGACTTTGCGGATGTTAAAACAGTAATGCAGGATAGTGGTGTTGCTATAATGGGCTCAGCAGAGGCCGAAGGTGAAGGACGCGCAATGAAAGCGATTGAAGAAGCACTAAATTCACCATTACTGAACAACAATGACATCACTGGCGCAAAAGATATATTACTCAACATTTCATTTGGGGAAGAGGACTTAACCACTGATGAATTATTTGACATTACGCAATATGCACAGGATGCTGCAGGACATACTGCGGACTTGATCTGGGGTTATAATCAGGATGTTTCTTTGGGTAAAAAAATTAATGTAACCATTATTGCGACCGGCTTTGAAACAGATATTATCCCTGAATTATATATTCAAAAGCCAACAAAGAAAAAAGTCATTGAAATAGAAAAAGAAACCACACAGGAACTTGATCAACCAGTCGTCAATCAAAAGAATACTTATTCTGATGACATTGACTTTGAAATTGAGTATACGAATGAGGAAATGAATTTAGTTTCTCAGCCGATTAACAAAAAAGAAATTTCTCAGCAAATTATTGAGGAAGAGGAAGAAGAGGAAATAACTTCAAGTTATATTCAGCCAAAGAAAAGTGAGCAAAAAAACCAAAACACCCTTGATGAGGAAGAAAGGGTAAGAAAAGCGCTTGAAAGAATGAAGCTGATGGAGAACATGAAGCAACAAAAAGCAGCAAATAAGAATATTAAAGTAGAGCGAAGTGCCAAAACAATTGACGAGCTTGAAAATGAGCCTGCTTATAAAAGAAGAAATATTGAAATGAATCATGAGAGTACCTACAACAAAAATAAAGAAATATCAAGGTACACGCTTTCGGATGATGACGATGATTTAGATTTATCTGAAAATTCTTTTCTTCATGACAATGTTGACTAATTAGAAAATCAAAACAAACCTTAATAGTAACGTAAAAACAAATAAAATGAGCCTGACAGACAAAATAAACAACGACATAAAAGAGGCCATGAAAGCAAAACAAGCAGATCGACTGTTGGCCTTGCGAGCAATAAAGAGCGAAATATTACTTGCACAAACTTCGGGCAGTGGAGTTAAATTAGATGAAGAAGCTGAAATTAAAATTCTTCAAAAATTAGTTAAGCAACGAAAAGATTCGGCTGAAACTTATCAAAAAGCCGGAAGAGATGAACTTTATGAGAAAGAAATAGCTGAAGTTGCAGTAATCGAAGAATACCTACCATCTCAACTATCTGATGATGAATTGATTGAAATAATCAACAAAGTAATTACTGATACTGGTGCCAGTTCAATAAAAGATATGGGAAAAGTAATTGGCATGGTAAATAAACAAGTTGCCGGACGAGCAGAGGGTAAGATAATTGCTCAAAAAGTAAAGGAAATACTGAGCTAAACGATATTAATTGAATCAAAAAAACACTGGATAAAATTACATATCCAGCGTTTTTTGATTAGAACTTTCTTACAGCACGTTGTTTCATTTGTTGAACCTCAATCGTTTGATCTTTAGGGTATTTTATTGAAAAACTAATTTTCATTTTTTTAGATTCCCCAGGTTGTAATTTATAACGCCACTTCACTTCTCCTGTTACAGCATTGTATTCAGCCTGAGAAATATCTAAAACTTTTACTTCTATTTCACTATTTTTACTTATTGGAACCTGATCAAATATTTCAATATCCACTGGACTCTTGCGATTATTTTTAGCAACGAGTTCAAATGTCAATGTTTCTTTTAGCTTTCCTCCAATTAATTGCTTACTACCATAATCTTTTAATTTTGAACGTGTTACTAAAACCTTTTCATCCCTGCCCAATGATAAATCAAGTGTATCTTTTACATTTCGGGTTTTTATAAGCGATTCACCCAAATAAGTTCCTTTAAAGTAAATATTTGCATAACCATCCACTAAACTTAAGTCTTCCCAACCGGTAATTTTCGCAAGTAAAAACACTCCTTTGTCCATTTTAGTAACTGCAAAATGTTCAAAAGTAGCAGGAAGAGTGTGCTCTTCAATCTCAACCACATAAGGTTTATCATCAGCAGGAATACTGTATTTTGATTTGATTTCAAACTCAGTATTTAAGTCAGGAATATCCAGTTCATCATAATTCCCTCCTGTTACAGTTGACTCTAATAGTTCATTCTTTTCTGATTCAACATCCTGAACTATCATATTTTGCATATATCCAAGACCTTTGCTTTTTTTGTAATCATATGTCGAATAATAATCAAGATACCAAGGCTTAAGCTCTGGTTTTGTTATGCTTAAAGTAGGATCCGCAATAGAAAGTTTGATATCAATATTATTCCATGCCACAGCAGTATTATTAAAGACTTTTGCCTTATAAATCAAATCAATAGGTTTACTTAAATCAATGGCTTTAATGTCATACCCAGGAACCCAACCAGCATTGGAAACAAGATATTGTAGATTAATTTTTGTACTTCTATCCACTTCGGATGATAGAAGCACCAGTACATCAGTTTCGCTATAAGTTGATCTTGAATTAACCTCTTTCAATTCTTTTTTATAATCATTTGAAAAACGATTCAACTCTATATTTCTTCTTTCTAATTTGGCTATCCTTTTATTAATGTCCATAATTCTTTCTCTGAAAAAGTCAGCACTTTGTTTTAATTCTGAAACAGGGACACCAGTGTTTGTTCCACCAATGGATTTATTAGCAATAATCATCTCTTTTTCAATCTTATAGGCACCAATCTCATCATTATTTAATCTTAATGCATCTTCAATGATGTGTAATGAATCCTTTAACATCTTAATAACTGGTAATTCTTTCTTTTTAGTTAAGTAATTTGTTTTTGTAGATATACTTAAAACTGAAAGATCTATATCGCCCGAAATTCGAATGCTTTTCGCATTCACATATGGAGATAGTCCTTTAAAAACCAGCAAGTTATTACCTTTTTTCAAGCTCACTTGGGAAGATCTGCTAAGCTCAGCACCTGTTAAGTAAACTGTTGCTCCATTCACATCAGTTTCAAGCACATGCTTTGTTTCTAGCTGGCTATGGAGAACAATTGGAAAAATTAGTAATGTAAGGGTTAGCAAATAAGTTCTCATGTCGTATAATTTATTATTAATCATATTGGAAAATATTACTATGTTCTATAGATGGAGATTTTCAAGTTTTCCATAAAAGTAACTTGAACTAAATGAGTAATAAAACGAAAATTAATGAAAAACTCATTATATTATATTGCACAAAAAACTCTAATTTCCGGATTTATCATAGATATGCTTGGCATATGCAAATTCAATAGCCACCCTTAATGATGATTGGTAGATAGGTTTCATTAAAAAGCCATAAGTGTTTTTATAAATTGCTTTTTGAATAGTTTCTTGCTCAATATCACTTGTAACGTAAACCACAGGAATGTTATAAGAATCATGTATTTTCTTTGCTGCATCAATGCCATCAATATTTCCTTTAAGATGAATATCCATTAAAACCACATCAGGAGCATTCGTCTTACACATTTTAATAGCATCTGCACCAGTTTGAGAAATACCTGCCAGCTCATATCCGAGATCTTTCAAAAACATCTCGAAGATAGTACATAGCATTTTATCATCTTCAACAATTAATATTCTTTTGATCACTAAAATATTAGTTACGTTTCAAATAATTACAGCAATTTTTAAACCATAAAAACAAATACTAATGAGATTTCAAAAAAATATATTTTATTATTTAGCATTCATTTTGTGTTTAAAAATAACAAAATTTTATGAAATTTGCCCGCTTAAGATTATTGAAGCAAAAATGAATTTGATTATTGATATTGGTAATACTCGAACAAAAATATTCATTGCTAAAAACAATGAAATAATTCACAATGAACAAGTTAATACTAAAGAGAGCTATGTAATAATCCACGTTTTAAAGAAATTCCCTTCAATAAAAAATGTAATTATATCCTCGGTAGTCAATAAAAGGTTTGACCTAAATAAAAGCATTTTAAAAGAATTAAAAAACATCATTTATCTTGATGAAACAACTCTATTACCTATAAAGAACTACTATAAAACACCTGAAACTTTAGGAAAAGACAGAATAGCAGCTGTTGTAGGTGCTCACAATATTTTCCCTCAAGAAAACGTTTTAGCAATTGATGCTGGAACAGCCATCACTTATGATTTTATAAATAAAAACGGGGAGTATCATGGAGGTAATATTTCACCAGGTATGTCAATGAGATTCAAAGCCTTAAATCAATTAACCAGTAAGCTTCCATTGTTATCTTCTACTAATGAAGACATCTTTTTAGGAACGAACACCAGTGAAGCAATTATTGCAGGTGTCCAAAATGGAATAATTTTCGAAATGGATACTTATATTGACAAGCTATACGAGTTGCATCATGAGGTTAAAGTTATTTTAACAGGTGGCGATGGCTTTTTCTTTGCTGGTAAACTAAAAAATCCCATATTTGCAAAACCTTTTTTGGTAGCTTTAGGATTAAACAGAATTTTAGAATATAATGTTAAAAAACTATAAAACAATAATAATTGCTATTATTATTGGTGTTATGCCAATTTTGAGCAATGCACAAAATAATACGAGTTCGCCTTTCTCAATGTTCGGTGTTGGTGATTTAGCAAATGATGGCTTTGGAAGAAATTTAGCAATGGGAGGAGTCGCAAGCCCATTAATTTCGCCCTACCAGCTTAATCCTACAAACCCTGCCACTTATGCAGGTTTATTACCAAACTCTTTTGTCTTTGAGTTTGGACTTAGTTCTAACTACTACATTTTAAAAACTCCTACAGAAGAGAATCCGAAAATTGATGGAAGCATCAATTATATTGCAGCAGGCCTTCCGATCACAAAATGGTGGAAATCAGGTATTGGGCTAAGACCGTTGAGTAATATAGGATACGATATCACAATGACTGAAGATTTGAATTTTGAGGATAATTCCGTAGTCCAAAATTACACAGGTGAGGGAGGTATCAATAGTTTTTACCTGGATAATAGTTTTAGTATTGCTAAGCCTTTATCAATTGGTTTTAAGCTTGCCTATGTGTTTGGAACTTTGGACAGAACAAGAACTATTATAGATAATAGAACTGAAAATTCATTATCAAATTCTACAACTGTTGATGGGAATAATGCAGTTTTTGATGCAGTTTCAGTTGGTCTTGGTGCACATTTTCATAAATTAATAAATGAGAACCTTTTTCTTAATATTGGTGCAACATACGATTTAAAAACAAACCTCGATGGGAATCAGGACAGATTTAGTTATATTACTGTTTCAAATGCAAACGGAAATTTTTCAGACACAATAATAGATGAAACAGTCAATAGAGGTGTTTTGGTACTTCCACAAAGTTATGGAATTGGAGCTTCTGTATTACTAAAACAAAAGCTTGAACTTGCTGTCGACTATAAAATAGATAAGTGGTCAGAAAGTAAATCGTTTGAGCAAGACTTAGGTCTCTCTGATAATCAGAGATTTAGTACTGGAATTGAATACATCCCCGATTATAGTTCTACTAAATACTTCAAACTTATTAGATATAGGGCCGGATTCAATTATACCAATTCTTACTTAACCTATAATGAAAAGCAATTAAAGCAAATTGGTGGAAGCTTAGGATTTGCATTTCCGCTCCGAAATGGGGCTTTTATCAATATTTCTGCTGCCTATAATAGAAGAAGTATTCCAGGAGAAGATATTCTGACAGAAGATCAATTCCAGTTTCATTTTAATCTATCAATGAGAGCAAGCTGGTTTATAAAAAAGAAATTTTATTAGGGTATTTTTATACTATCCTATCATAATATAATGGCAGAATTATTAAAATATAAATGTTGAACAAATAATAGTGGTTATGAGAACAAGAATGATTTCTTTAATTTTTATTACTTCATTGGTTTTCTTATTTACGGGCAAGCTAGTGGCACAAGGGGGAATTGAAGAAGAACTTTTTAACGAGGCTTTTCCAGAGTTGCAAAGTGATGAACTCAAATTTGATCCGAATATTACAGATTTAAAACCTGAAGCATTACAAAAATACAGAGCAGTTGTTGAAAAAATCGACAACGCTGTTAAAAATGACTTAAATGCATTTAGATATGGAGCCTTAACTGATGAAAATGCGTTAGTATTTGAATACAAAAGATTAAAGAAAGCAAAAAAAGAACTTGATATCGATAAGCTTGTAAATGTTTTAATGGATTGGAAATCGAAGATTAGGGCTTACATGGGAGATAAGGCAAAATATGGTATTTCGAAAGAAGAATGTGTTCGAAATATTGCCTTGTTCCAACAAGCAACAAAATCGAATAAATTAAACGAGGCATACAAATACTGGAACGTATTATTTCATTTTTTTCCAAGATCAACCAAAATGATTTATTCTAAAGGGGCTGATGTTGTTGAATTTAAGTACGAAGAAACAAAGGATGAAAAATGGATTGATACTTTAATGATACTGTATGACCAAAGGATCAAATTTAAGTTCTTTGGAGACAAAAATGAATATCCAGAAGGGTACATAAGGGGAAGACAAGCAGTTGATTTATTAAAACTTAATAAAGATGCTGTTGAAAAGGCTTATTCACTATTCAATAAATCCGTTGATTTGCAGGGCTTAAAATCAGAGCCAGCTGTTTTACTTTCTTTTATGCAGGCAACTGAAGGTATGTTTGTGAAAAAGAAAATTGATGCTGCTGAAGTGGTTGATAATTACACGAAACTAAATAAGCTACTCGAAGAAAAAATTCAAAACGGTGAAGATGGAGTAACCAAACAGGCACAAGCAGGTGTTACACAAATTTTCATGGGAAGTGATGCCTCTACATGTGAGCAATTGCTTCCTGCTTTCCAAAATAGATTTAACAAAAATAAGGATGATGTTGACCAGCTTGAAAAAATTGCAAGAATGCTTAGTATGAAAGACTGCACCGACAGTGATTTATTTGGAGATGTGGCCGTTCAAATTGACAAATTAAGACCGTCTGCTTTGTCAAAATATGCGTTATCTATGCGTTTCGCAAGAAACAAAGATTGGGATAAAGCAACAGATTACATGAACGAAGCAATTAATCTTGAAACAGTTGATTCACTTAAAGCGAGAAACTATTATAAACTTGCGCAGTTCTCAAACGAAATGGGTAAGAAATCAGAAGCGAGAACCCACGCATTAAAAGCAGCTTCGTTAAAAAGCGATTTTGGTGCTCCATATATTTTAATTGCAACTATGTACGCTTCTAGTGGATGTTCTCAATTAACCTCTCCTGAAGGTCAATTACACAATGTGGGATATTGGCCAGCCATTGATAAATTAGCGAAGGCAAAATCAGTAGACCCATCTGTTGCTGATGCAGCCAACAAATTGATAAACTCATACTCAGGGCGTTTCCCGAATGCAGAGAATGGATTTATGATAGGAGTTACAAAAGGTAGAACTGTTACTGTTGGTTGCTGGATTAACGAAACAACAATTGCTAGATTCTAAAAAGATAAATTACGTACTTCAATATGAAGTTTAGAATTAATTTTAAAAGCGTTGCCTACCTGGTAATTTTACCAGCAGCAATGCTTTTTTCATGCTCTGAAGAATTACCTGTTATTAACCAATTTGAATCAGTAGAAGAAATTCCGACTGTCACCCTCGAAAATGCTCACATTACATACACAGAAAACGGCTTTACCAAAGGGAAATTGCAGGCACCAATAATACAAACTTTTGATGGGGCCATTGAACCTTATACTGATTTTCCTGAGGGAATAAGCATTGTAATGTACAACGATCAAAACATCATTGAAACCAGTATGACTGCTAATAGAGCAATATACTATCAGACAAAAAAAAGCTGGGAAGCAACTGGAAATGTGGTTATCTCTAACATTAAAGGAGATATCCTGAGAACTGAAAAGTTATACGGTGACGATAAAGAAAAAAAGATTTTCACAAACGAATTAGTAAAAATTACACAGGCAGATGGTACAACTATTAATGGAGAATCGGGCTTTGAATCAAATGTGGCCTTCACAATTTACAAGTTTATTGATGTAAATGGCCGAATTTTTTTCAAGGAAGAATTCTCTGATGCAAAAAATGACAGCACCTCTGGTAAAAAACAAATAAAAAAGCCAAAACCTAAAAGAAACTTACCAAAGATAAAAGAAAGGCCTAAGAACCGATAATTCTTCACCAACTCTCATGAAACATTTATGGATTATTATTGCTATTCTTTGTCTGATAGCTGCAGTTCACAGAACTTGGCTGCTCGGGATTAAGGAATCGTATTTATTTTTTATCTTTGCCATTGTAGCCTTTTTAATGTATCTGCTCAGAAACTATTTGAGCAAACAAAATAAAACCAAGCAACTTTGAGCCTGAATATCCTATTTATTTTAATTTCACTTTTGTTTTCAGCCTTTTTCTCGGGTCTTGAAATTGCCTTTGTATCAGCAAATAAGCTTAGAATTGAGCTGGATAAGAAGCGGGGAAGTTATGGTTCTAAAATAGTTTCATTTCTTACTAAAAACCCAGGTCAATATATTACAACAATGTTGGTTGGAAACAATGCTGCCTTGGTTATTTATGGCTATTTAATGGCTATTGAATTGACTCCATTGATTAAATCTTTGAATATTACTTCTGAGATTGCAATTCTTATTATACAAACACTTCTTTCGACACTAATAATTTTAGTAACTGCTGAATTCCTTCCAAAAACGATTTTCAGAATAAATCCCAATAAAAGTCTGAATGTTTTTTCCTTGCCTGTAATAATAATTTATGGGCTGCTTTATCCAGTGGCGAAAATCACTATGATAATTTCTTCTATTATTCTACAAGTCTTTTTTAAAGCCAAGATAAATAATAAACAAGAACAAGTAGTTTTCAGTACCATTGATCTTGATCACATTATTGCGCAGAGTAAAGATGAAAATAAGGATGAAAATGAGATTGAACATGATGTAAAATTGTTTCAGAATGCATTGGATTTTTCAAAAGTAAAACTAAGAGAATGCATCATTCCCAGAAATGAAATTATTGCTCTGGAGCTAAACAGTCCTGTTGAAAAGTTAAAGGAAAAATTTATCGAAACCGGATTTTCTAAAATACTCATTTACAAAGAGGGTATTGATAATATTATAGGATACGTTCAATCAACAGACTTGTTTCATAATCCCAATAACATTTCTTCGATGCTGAAAAGTCTGATAATAGTACCAGAAACGATGACTGCAAGTAAGCTTTTTAATTCTTTTATGAAAGAGCATAAAAGCATTGCTCTTGTTGTAGACGAATTTGGAGGCACTTCAGGAATTGTAACCATTGAAGATATTATTGAAGAAATTTTTGGTGAAATTGAAGATGAACATGATTCTTCAGATTTAAAAGAGGAGCAGGTTTCTGAAACTGAATTTATCTTTTCAGGGCGCCTAGAAATTGATTACATCAATGAAAAGTACAACTTAAACATTCATGAGGGCGAGGAGTTTGAGACGATAGCTGGTTATATTCTTCATTATCATGAAGAAATCCCCATTGAAGGTGAAAAAATCACTCTCAAAAATTTTGAATTCGACATACTTAAAATGCAAGGCCCTAAAATTGAACTGATTAAGATAACTCAACTTTCAAAAGAGAATTAAAATTCACCAGGCCAATATTTTTCTGCCTCATTCTTAAAATGTTTACGTTCATCTTCGAAACTAATTGTAGGAAACTGAGATTTTAAATCTTCAATCAAATTCAAATTACTGGAAATAAACTTTTTATAGGCTTCAGTTTCAGGGTAAAAAACCTTATGTTCAACATTTTTCTGCAATTTTCCAATTTTATTGATAGCACGAATGGTATTGTCATCGAAAAAAACGCCACAAAATTTCTCCCAAATGTATTCAATTGCGAGCTGATTGGGATGAAATAAATCATCAGCATAAAATCGATAATCCCTTAAGTCATCCATTAAAATTTCGTAAGAAGGGAAATAATGTGCAAATTCAAATTTCTCAACTAGTTTATGCACAGCTATAAAAAGCGTAGATTTGCTCAATTGGTTATTTATTGCTCCATCTTTCCAATGCCTAACTGGGCTGACTGTATAAACAATCTCCAGATGAGGATTAAATTCCTTTAATTTCGTCAGTAATCTTTCATAATTATCGACAATTTCATCAACCTGCAATAAAAAATGTTTAAACTCCTTTGCTGGAATTTTATGACAGTTTGCAACAATTCTTTTGGATTTTAACAATTCGTAGACCCAAGCTGTACCAAATGTGATAAAAAGAACATTTGCATTCTTCAAAAAATGATGAGCAACATTAACGGTTTTATTAATTTTTGCTAAAACCTCCGGTTTGTCTATCCCTGAAAAATCACCATGATGCCCAAAACTTATCCATTTTTCATTAAAAAAATCAAGGTCTCCTCCCCTGTATGTTTTATTCTCAAGTATACTAAAAATAGCAGAGCTAACCGATTCGGGATTATACATCACACCAAAGGGATTTATTAAGCTAGGTATTTTTGTCTTTTCTAACTTTAGTCCTATGTTGTCAGAGAAACAAGAACCTATAAACATTACTTTCGAAGAATAATCAATCTTTTTTTGAAAAAAAACAGGAAAAATTTCTGATCGTAAGCTAATCATTTTATAACTTTAAGTAAATTTTTAGCTAAGCTAGTTAAAATGCAACAAATTATTAAACTTAAAACTGACAAACAAAATGGACTTTACGATATTACTTCTGAAATTTCTGGAATAGTTGTAAAAAGCGGAATTAAAAATGGAATTGCATCAGTTTATTCGCAAGGTGCCACCGCAGCAATTATGATCCAGGAAAACTGGGATGACTCAGTACAGCAAGATGTTGTCAATCTTTTAAAAAAATTAATCCCTAATGGAGTTTGGCTTCATGACGCTCAAGATGGTAACGGAGATGCACATTTAAAAGCAGGGATAGTTGGACCAAGCGAAACAATTCCAATAATAGATGGCAAATTGGGTTTATCTACCTGGCAAAACATTTTTTTTTGCGAATTTGATGGCCCAAGAACTCAACGAAATGTAATTTTAACATTAATTTCATTATAAAAAAATAGCGATTTACATAAATCTGAATAATTTAAAAAATATTATTTTAACGTCAAATATTAAAAATAACTATTATTTTTACATTCATATTGAATTATTTGTGGCACTTTTGCAAAATCTTTCATATTTTTTTACTAATCAACCAAAAACTAAAAACCTATGGGTTATATTGAATTTGATAAAACGGAATTAATAAACCTAAAGTATTCCTTATCCAAAGAGTTTATCAGATCGAACAGAGCTGGCTCTTTTGCCGGAAGCACCATAATAAGTTGTAATACAAGAAAATATCACGGCCTGTTGATTTGCCCAATGGATCAAATTGATGGTCAAAACCATGTATTAATTTCTGCTGTTGATGAAACAATTATTCAGCATGATAAAGAATTTCACCTTGCTGTAAGAAAATATCCTGGTGTAATGCACCCCGGTCATAAATACATTAGAGATTTTAATGCAGATCCTATTCCAACAATTACATATAGAGTTGGAGGAGTTGTGCTTCAAAAAGAAATGATTCTGGCTGGTGAACAAGAACAAGTTCTATTGAGATATACCTTAATTAACGCAAATTCACCAACAACCATAAGACTTCATCCATTTCTGGTTTTTAGAAATTGCCATAAACTGAACAGGGCTAACTTATCAGTAAATACCAAGTACTTTGATGTACAAAATGGCATAAAAATGAAAATGTATGCAGAGTATCCTTATCTTTTTATGCAAACCTCAAAAAAAACGGACTACATTCATGCACCAGACTGGTTTTACAATGTTGAATACAGTGAAGAAAAAAACCGCGGCTACGAATATATCGAAGATCTGTTTGTTCCAGGGTATTATGAATTCCCGCTAAAAAAGGGAGAAAGCATTATTTTCTCGGGAAGTTTAACAGAGGTTGAACCAAATGGACTAAAACGAAAATTTTCTTCTGAATTAAACAAACGAATCCCAAGAGATAATTTTGAGAACTGTCTCAGAAACTCTGCTCAACAGTTTATTGTAAGAAGAAACAAAAAGACTCAGGTCGTTGCAGGTTTTCCATGGTTTGGAACATGGGGAAGGGATACGTTTATAGCACTGCCAGGTTTAACACTCGCAATTGGCGATAATAAAACGGCAAAAGAGATTTTCGATACCTCATCGAAAGAATTAAAGAACGGCTTGTTCAGAAATATGGGAGGCCACAATGGAGATGATTATAATTCGGTGGACGCTCCGCTTTGGTATATTTGGGCTCTTCAACAATATGCATCTTCGACAAAAGATTACAAAAGCGTTTGGAAAGATTACGGAAGTAAAGTCAGTTCAATCCTTGATAATTATAAAAAGGGCACCGACTTTAATATTTCAATGCGTGAAAACGGACTTATTTACGCAGGACAGACAGGATATGCCATTACTTGGATGGATGCCATTATTAACGAAATTCCGGTTACTCCAAGAATTGGATATGATGTTGAAATAAATGCACTTTGGTATAATGCCATTAATTTTGCAATGGAGTTGGCAGAAAAAGCAGGGGATCCGAAATTTGCAAACAAATGGAAAAAATATCCTGAATTAATTAAAAAATCATTTATTGAAACATTTTGGTCGGAAGAAAAAAAATACCTGGCAGATTATGTCGATGACCACGGAAAAAACTGGGATGTTAGACCCAATCAGGTTTTTGCAGCATCATTACCTTATTCGATGCTTAACATTGACCAACGAAAGACGATTCTTGATGTAGTTCAGAGCGAGCTACTTACACCGAAAGGGTTACGAACATTATCACCTAAAAGTGAATTTTATATTGGCACTTATCAAGGTAATCAGGAAGAAAGGGATAGGGCCTACTATCAAGGAACAGTGTGGCCTTGGTTAATCGGTCATTTCTGCGAAGCTTACCTCAAAGTCCATAAAAACTCCGGGCTTCACCTTGTTAAGGAATTGTATAGTGGTTTTGAAGAAGAAATGACCAATGGAGGAATTGGAACCATTGCGGAAATATATGACGGCGACCCTCCACACGAAGCAAAAGGGGCTATTTCGCAAGCATGGAGTGTGGCAGAGCTTTTACGATTAAAAACTATCATAGATAAGTTTGAAGAATCTAATAGTTAAACTAAAAATCTGAACAATACTAATAAACCTGATAACAAAAAATAAAAACCTTAGCGAATGAAAGTACTGATGTTTGGATGGGAATTCCCACCGCATATA
Source organism: Bacteroidales bacterium (assembly GCA_050296515.1). Taxonomy (GTDB): domain Bacteria; phylum Bacteroidota; class Bacteroidia; order Bacteroidales; family NBLH01; genus NBLH01. The sequence continues at coordinate 47,918 of JBNKRJ010000054.1, forward strand.
ACCGGAGGACTTGGCACAGCATGTTATGGGCTAACAAAGGCTCTCTCCGTTTATGATGATTTACAAGTAACTTTTGTAGTGCCTAAAGCCTATGGAGACGAAGATAAATCGGTGGCAAGTTTTGTAAATGCGGAAGATGTAGCGGTTGATCAGTTAACCATCCACGAAAAACATCATTTCACGCAAGAGAAAAAATTTAATACCAAAACGAAGGTTCAACAATTTATTGACCAGTCTTTAAGCGATGATGCACTTGAAAAAATAAAATTTATAGAAATTGCATCTTTACTTCAGCCTTATATCAGCCCTGACGAATTTGAGAAGCAGTTTGCAGAAAAGCTTGATACAGAAGATACCATTAAAGTAAAAGATGATGGCAGAATTGTTTTTATTATTAATGGTCAGGAAGTTGAGGTGCATGTGCCATCATTATTAAGACAAAGCTCAGAGAACAAAGTAAAGTTTAGTTTTTCAGGATCATATGGTTACAGTTTGATAACTGAGGTTTCGAATTATGCTCTGGTTGCGGCAGAACTTGCTAAAAATGAAGAGTTTGATTTAATCCATGCACACGATTGGCTGACTTATCCTTCGGGAGTTGCTGCTAAGCAGATGTCTGGCAAAAAGCTTATAGTTCATGTACATGCAACTGAATTTGACCGCTCTGGCGAACATGTTAACCAGGTTGTTTATGATATTGAACGATACGGAATACAAAATGCAGATTTAATTATTACTGTAAGTAATTTAACGAGGGAAACAGTTATTAATAAATATGGAGCTGATCCTGAAAAAGTTACAGTAGTACATAATGGTGTGCTGCCTAAAGAGGAAATTCAACATATTTATTCAAAAAAAGTAAAAGAAAAAATTGTCACCTTTTTAGGGAGAATCACCTTCCAAAAGGGACCTGAATATTTTATTGAGGCCGCTTATAAAGTGCTTCAAAAGACTCAGGATGTAAAGTTTGTAATGGCAGGTAGTGGCGATTTGCTTTATCGAATGATAAAACGTGCTGCTGAGTTAAAGATTGCTGACAAGTTTCATTTCACAAACTTTTTAAAGGGTAAAGATGTAGATCATATGTTTTCAATCAGCGATGTATATGTAATGCCTTCAGTTTCAGAACCTTTTGGAATATCGCCTTTGGAGGCAATGCGCTCAAATGTTCCAGTAATTATTTCTAAACAGTCGGGTGTTGCTGAGGTTTTGAAACATGCAATAAAAGTTGATTTTTGGGATATTGATGCCATTGCTGATTCTATTTATGGATTAATTAGCTATGATGGACTGTCGAGAATGTTTAGACGACTAGGCAAGCAAGAAGTCGAAAATATTAAGTGGGATAATGCTGCCGGAAAAATTAAAGAACTATATACTAATCTGTTAAGTAACTAATTGAATAAAACTAAAAAATCATACTGAATGAAGACCTTATGCTTTTATTTTCAGGTTCACCAGCCATTTAGATTAAAAAATTATCGATTTTTCAATATTGGTCACGATCATTATTATTACGATGATTACGCAAATGAATCAATCATTAGAAAAATTGCAGATAAATGCTATTTACCAGCCAATGAAGTGATGCTTGGTTTGATTAAAAAATACGGGGATAAATTTAAAATCAGTTATTCAATTTCAGGTAGTGCCCTGGATCAATTTGAGCTGTATGCTCCGGAAGTGCTTGAGAGTTTCAAAAAACTGGCTAAAACTGGTTCTGTTGAATTCTTAGCCGAAAGTTATTCACATTCATTAGCTTCACTGAAAAGTGAACAGGAATTTAAAAGGCAAGTTGAACTGCATAAAGCAAAAATAAAAGAACATTTTGGACAAGAACCGACTGTTTTTAGAAACACGGAACTAATTTACAGTGACTCTATAGGTGAAATGGCAGCAAATATGGGATACAAAGCAATGCTTACCGAAGGGGCAAAGCATGTATTAGGCTGGAAAAGTCCTAATTATCTGTATTTTAATGCTCTTAATCCAAAACTAAAAATATTACTTAAAAACTTTAAGCTTAGCGATGATATTGCATTCAGGTTCTCGAACAAAGCGTGGGGAGAATGGCCATTAACAGCAGAGAAATTTGTAGGATGGTTAAATGCCATTGACGAAAAAGAAGAGGTGATAAATTTATTTATGGACTATGAAACATTTGGTGAGCACCAGTGGAAGAAGTCTGGTATTTTTGACTTTATTAAAGCTCTTCCGACAGAAGTATTTAAGAAATCGGAGTTCAGGTTTTCTACTCCATCTGAAGTTGCAGATAGTCATCAACCAATTGCTGCTTATAATGTCCCCTACCCTATTTCATGGGCAGATGAAGAACGCGATTTGACCGCATGGCTAGGCAACGAATTGCAGGATGAAGCTTTTGAAAAATTGTATGAAATTGAAGAGTTGGTTAATAAAATTGATGATAAGGTCTTACAGCGAGACTGGCTGAACCTGCAAAACAGTGATCATTTTTATTACATGTGCACAAAATTCTTTTCAGATGGTGCTGTACATGGTTATTTTAACCCTTATGATACTCCTTACCAGGCTTTCATTAATTATATGAACGTAATTAGCGATTTTAAAGGGAGATTAAATTCTAAACTAAAAGCAGAAGAACCTGTAAAAACCAAGGATATTTCAGAGTTAAGTAAAAGCCAAATAAAAGCTTTAATTGAAGAGTATGAGAAAACAATAGGCAAACTAAAAGAGAAACTAGACCCAAAAGTTATTTCGAAAACCAAGCCTTCAACAAAAGCCATCTCAAAAACAAAGGCAAAAGCAGTTGCAATTGATAAAAAGAAAGAGGAAAAAAAAGCTATTTCGTCAACAAAAAAAGTTGCTACTCCTATTGATAAAACAAAAACTGAAGCAAAGGCTATTGAGGAGAAACCAAAGACAACTAGAAAAAACGCAACTACAACGAAAACAACAACAAAAAAACCTGGCTCAACAACAAAGAAAACAGCAACCAAAAGGTCTGAAGCTGAACCAGCAAAGAAGAAACCTGGCAAGCCAGGAAAAAAAACAGAGTAAGTTAAAAACAGGAGCTTCGGTTCCTGTTTTTTATTTGTAAAGCAAAACAAAGCGTGTGAAATTACACAAGGGTATATTTTTTGTAAAGAATTTCATACATTAGCGCAACTTTATTGTTTTAATTATAATCTTAATCCAAATCAATAACCGGGGAATAAGCATTTGATTTATTTGTGGAGGAAAGCATTAACCATACTGAACCTGCTAAAAAGAAAAGAAGAAAAAGATGGTGGCTAAAAACAATCTATATTTTAGCTGCAACCTTTCTCATTATTGATGCTTTTTTATTTTTCCTGGCTACTCCAATTTTAAAAACTTACCTGCAAAACAAAGTTTACCAGCGAACCGAGGGGCTTTTTTCCATTAACTTTGAAAAAATTAGTATTGAATTAAGCACCCGAAGGCTTGCAATCAAAGGTTTTGAATTAACTTCTGACACTGCTGTTTATAACCATTTACTCGAAAAAGGTGAAGTAAAAGCTGCTCTTTATAACATTAGTTGCAATTCAATTGAATTATGGGGTGCAAACGCCTATCGTTTTTTCTCAAAAGGAAAATTAAAAGCAAAAGAATTAAAACTGGTTGATCCGGTAATTGAATTAAAAAAATTACCAAACAAAGATTCATTAAAGCAAGAATCGCGGGATTTTGTGCACGAAGATTTATACCCTGCTGTATCAAAGTATATAAACGAAGTGGATATTAAGCAAATAATGCTTGAAAACGGAAAATTCTACCTCAATATAAACAAGGATAGTCTAACAAATACCACTCATTTGGGATATGTTTCAGTTCATCTTTATGATTTTTTGCTAAATGAGCAACAATTTGCTAAAAACGATAAATTATTCTATGCAACCGACTTACAACTATTCCTAACCGACTATAAAGTAAGTCTTAGCGACAAAATTCATTTCATAAAAGCTGACTCAATTGAAATCTCAACAAAGTCATCAAAACTTATTGCAAAAAATGTTGGCATGCAGCCAATTAACGAATCGAATGAGTTTCTAAATTCAGTCAATAGAAATTACTTTAAAATTATTGCCCCTAAAATTAAATTGCGAAATTTCAACATCCATGAGTTGTATTTTAAAAATGATATCAAAATAGGAAAGATTGATATCACCTCGCCTGTTGTTAAGGTAGTAAACAAACTAAAAGCAACAACCCACAAAAAAAACACTTTTAATGAAACAATGGAAATTGACCTTTCAAAATTAATCGAAGGCAAACTTCATTCAGTTAAAATTGACACATTTAGAATTGACAATGGGAAATTAAATTTTTATTACCAATCATGGCTAAGGTTTCCTACCTATAAAGCAAATCATTTTGCGTTGGGTCTTTTTAATTTTGATTTATCTAAAAATTCAGAAAACAACCTCTCAAAAATCTTCTATTCAGATAGCATTCAGCTTAAACTAGATACATTCAGTGCCAGGCTGCCTGACAATACGCATTCATTATTTGCAAAATCAATCAATATTTTTTCAGGTAGAAAAATGATGGAAGCTACGGGACTACTACTCAAACCATCAGGAAGAAGAAAAAATAAAAACAGTCTGAACATTAGCATTCCAATGCTTAAAATAGTGGGTACTGATTTTCAAAGATTATATCATAAGAGGATATTGAATATTGCAGGCTTGTACCTTAGTCCGTCAAACTTTAAACTAAAACTCTGGCAAAAAAAACAGTTTGAAAATGATAGCATTGACAAAAAGAATCCATTATCTCAGCTAACAACAAATTTTGTCAGGCAACTGTATATTAGAAACTTAAACCTAAGAAAGAGTAACTTCAATATTGAATTATTTAATGAAGATAGTGTCAGTTATAATTATAAGGGCGAAGCATTATTTGAGCTAAAACGGTTTTTAATAACCAACTCCACTTTCGCACATAAGAAAAACCCACTTTTTTATTCCGATCAATTTCGCTTAGTTTTAAAATCATACGAACAGGATTTAAAAGACGGGACTCATGTTTTAAAAGCTAAATCCATTGAAGTTTCAAACATGGATTCGCTTATTGAAGTGGCCGGTTTGAAAATCATGCCAAAAGATGATGATAAAAAACTTAACATAGTTACTAATTCAAGGATTTACGATATAGACTTAATACAAGCTTATGTTAGAGGTGTAGACATAAATAAAGCATATAGCGACAGCAACCTTATAGCTAAATCCATCTCACTACTCCGCCCTAACATAGACATTTCCAACAACATACAACCAAAAAGCAATAATAAAAGACATTCAAAAACCTTACTGAAAAGGAAAAAGGCTCTTGCAGTTAATGATTCCACAAATGTAGGCACCCTTAAAAGCATTATTGGAAGTTATTTTAAGCGAATAGATATTGGAACTTTTAATATCGACAATGCAAATGTTAGAATAGCAAATGTAGACAGCACTGGAAAAAACGACTTAATGATGAGTGGAAAGTTAAGTGCCCGGCTTAACAAATTCTACTTTAATCCACAGGCAAAATTATCTGATAAACAAATCTCTTACTCCGACAACATTTCGTTTAGAATAAACAATTTCTTCAGTAGGTTGTTCAAAAACAATTACCAGTTAAAGTTTAAACAAGCAAGGTTTTCTTCACGCGATTCAGTTTTAAACGCAAGCATCGTTCGAATATTTCCAACAAGAAATTACGAAAAATCAAACCAGGCTTCGCAATTATTTACCTTTTATGCTCCGGGAATTCAAAGTAAAGGGGTGAAAATAAGTGAATTGATTGACGCAGACGTATTAAACCTGGGGAAATTAACTATTGAAAACCCTTCGTTTGCTATCACTCAAAAAAAGAAAAAAGAAGGAAACAAACCTCATGATACTCATGATGGTAAAAGAGATAGTATTAGAAAAGCTATCAATATAGCCAAAATTAAAATTGAACAACTTAATATAAAAGACGGGGTTATTGGCATACTTAAAGAAAGTTTCAATTTTGAAAAACTTATCTCAAATACAAAGCTTAATATAAACATAAGGAATTTTGAGCTGGATACTTTTGCATTATCAGACCCAAAATCGATTTTCGACAACCTTGATGCTACAATAAATCTAAGCGAAACACATTTTCAGCTTCCAGACAGTGTTCACTTCATTAATTTGGAGAAAATGGAGCTAAACACTGCAAATAAGCAAATTGATGCAAAAAATTTCGAGTTTAAATCAGTTAACAAATTTGGCCTAAGGAAAAATGGAACAACTTTGGATGAACTCACCATTCCTGAAATTTCATTTACCGGATTTGAATTTGGAGATTTAGTAATTGACAAAGAACTATTCTCAGATAAACTGATTATAGAAAACCCGAACATTCACCTTTTCAATCAAAAAGGAAAATCGGAGAAACCGCCCATTAAAATTTCGCAACTAAACCTGTTTAGTAAAATAAAAAAAGGATTTAATAAAATAAATCTCAACAACATACAGGCGAAAAATGCAAGCATAAGTATACAAAACCGTGAAGGATTTAATACCACAAGGTCTGAATACAATCAGGTTTTTGCCAATATAAGAGGTTTATTAATAGATTCTTTGCACCAAACTGATGGAAGACTTTTAAGTTCTGATGATGTTTCGTTAAATATTAAAAATTATGACATTGATTTCTCTGACAGCATCTATCATCTAAGTATAAAAGATTTTGGTTTTTCAACTGGCAGAAAATCAATTTTTGCAAAAGGAATTAATTTAAATCCAAACTATGGCAGGCAGGAATATGCCGACCTGAAACAAAAGGAGACTAACTTAAATTACTTGAAAGCGAATGAAATAGAAGCGGATAATGTTGATTTTCAGAGGCTATTTGACAACAGGGAATTTATTGCAGGAAAAATGGATCTTGATAAAATCCAGTTTCATGCCTATAAATACAAGCAATACCCGCTTGATTCAGTAAGAAAAGTTGCACTCCCATTGGATTATATATGGAAAGCGAAAAACCTGATTAAAGTAGACACACTTAAAATAACCAATTCATACATTGGGCACGATATTTTAGGAAAAAATGCACGCGAAGACGGCTTCTTAGACTTTACAAGAGTAAATGTTGAAATGCAAAACCTCACAAACAGTCCTGAAGCTATCAAAAAAGAAGAGGAAACAAAAATCACCGCCAGCGCTTACTTAATGGATGAAGCACTCTTAACAGCATCATTCCATTTCCCCATTGCATCAAAATACGGCGAATATGTTTACGGAGGACATTTAGATACTTTTAGAATGAGCTCGGTTAACCCCCTGATAGAGAACCTATTATTCGTAACCATTCAGGATGGAACAATCAATAGTCTGGATTTTAACGTAGTAGCTAATGAAGATTATTCCACTGGTCGGCTTACAATGTTGTATGATGATTTGAAACTGGGTTTGCTCAGTAAGAAAAAGTCAGACTCATTGGTAGTTGAAAGGCGCGGATTGTTCTCGATGGTGGCCAATTCAATAGTTCGCGATAAAAACCCAAAGCGAAAAGCCATTGGCCCAAAAAAAGGACGCATTTATTTTGAACGAAACCCTTATCGCTCAGTTTTTAATTACTGGACCTTCTCTTTGCTAAGCGGAATGCAATCGACCCTGGGGTTTAAATCGAAACAGTTAAAAGAGCGTCTGAAAATTGAAAAAGATTCGAGTAAGTTTAACAAACAATACAACAAAAAGAAATACAAGCTGACCAAAAAATCACAAAAAGTGATTGATAAGCAAATAGATGAAGAACTAAAAGACGAACGCAAGAACCGCAAAAAGGAAGAGCGCCAGGAAAAGAAAGAAAAAAGGAAAACAAAAAAATCGGTAACAGAAACGGCGTTTTTAAAACCGGAAAATGAGGAATTGAACCAAGCAATATAGACGGAAGTCTGAAGACAGGAGACTGAAGCTGGAAAAAATCTAGTAGCCAACAACCAGTTGCTAAAAGCCAAAAATTAAAGCCATTCTACCTCGACTCAAATACAAGATTCCGTCCAGCCATATTTTAACCCATAGTTATAATTGTAAGTATCAACTTATTTTACTACATTTGCGCCCGTTATCAACCAAAACCAACAAAACTCAATGAAAACCCAAATTATTTTTACACACGCTTTAAGTACCTGCTTACAAATAGTTTATACGCCTGCCGCAAATTTCTTAAAGCACATAATCTAACGCTAGTACCATAAAAAAGGTAGATAAATTACCTTGTTTAAGGGATTGTGAGAAATCGTGTGGTCAGTAATTTTACCAACAATTTTATTCTAAAATCAATAACAATAAACAAAATAGTTAACATTAAAATTTATAAAAATGAAGAGGATTTTAGTTTTTGCAGTAACCTTAGTTACAAACATTTCCTTATTCGCCCAAAACTGGAGCGGAACAACGCCAGGCAATATTTTTTATAATCAAGGAAATATTGGGATTGGAACAACAAGCCCTGAAGCAAATGCAGATATAACGACAAAAAGCAGTAGCATGCTCCTTCCAAACAAAACTGGCTCAACGAATACCGCAATTTTAAGGGTTGGATATTTTAATCACAACTGGGGTGGAGTTCAGTTAGATATGGGAGTTTATAATTATTCAACTAATCCTGTTAATGGTTACCCTGCTTGGATTCAAGCAAGAAATCCAATAGACTTTACAGAAAACAGAAACCTACTACTTAACCCAAATGGAGGAAATATTGGGATAGGGACAATTACACCTAAAGCAATTGTGGATATTTCTACTAATAACACCATAATGAAACTCCCTAATAAAACTGGTTCTGAAAATACAGCACTCCTAAGAATTGGCTCTTCTGATTATAATTGGGGTGGAGTTCAACTAGATATGGGAGTTTATAATTACGCTACAACCCCCACAAATGCTTATCCTGCATGGATACAAGCTAGAAGTCCAATTAATTTTTCAATAAATAGAAATTTATTACTTAACCCAAATGGAGGAAAAGTTGGTATAGGCACAGATGATCCAACTGAGCTCCTTACAGTAGCAGGAACCTTATACAGCCGCGAAGTTAAAGTAGAAGCAACCGCTGGTGCAGACTTCGTTTTCGAAGAAACCTACCCTATTCAAAGCCTTGATGAAGTAGAAGCCTTTGTAAAACAGAACAAACACCTACCTGAGATTGCTCCGGCTGCTGAAATGGAAGCCAATGGAATTAAACTGGGCGAAATGAACATCAAACTCCTTCAAAAAGTTGAAGAATTAACGCTTTATTTGATTGAGCAGAATAAAACTCAAAAGGAGTTAATTGAAGAAGTAAGAATTCTAAAAGAAAGAAATTCAGAATTAGAAAGAGAAATTAATAAAATCAAAATAAAACAATAAAAAAGAAAACATTATGAAAAAGTTAGTAGTCTTAGTTTGTATTATTGCCTTATACACCAATTATATAACAGCCCAGGATGATAACATTTTAATCAATCTTGGAGATCCAGCATATGGTGTAAAAATCAAAGCTAATTTCCCATCCTACAACGGTGGTTGGTCGAGAGCATTTCGTTTTGCAAATGAAGATGCTTCAACAGACTTCTTTGGTATAGGAGTAAAAGGAGCCTGCGTTAATGGAAAATCAACAATGGGTTATGGTTGGATAGGTAAAAATTATTACGATTATTATATGGCTTTTGTAAACAAAAAGATTGGGATTGGGACCATAAATCCAAAGGCAACTCTTGATGTCAGGGGAACACTTGCTTCTGATAATGTTACAGTAACATCATATTCTCCGCTTATAACACTAAAGCGAGATAGAATGGATGGCGGGTTTATACAAGGAATTCAGACTCAATTATTTGATGGCGCAAACAACTGGTATTTTGGTGCATATGGAACAGAGATTTGGAGAATTAGTAAAGGTGGATATGCTGATGATGTAGTATTTTCTATCAACTCTAGCGGAAACGCAATTATTGATGGTAAACTAACAACCAAAGAAATTGAAGTAAAAGAAGTTACAGGTGCCGATTTTGTTTTCAAAGAAACTTACCCCATTCCAAGCCTCGAAGAAGTAGAATCCTTTGTAAAACAAAACAAACACCTGCCTGAAATTGCACCGGCAGCAGATATGGAAGCAAACGGTATTAAGCTTGGCGAAATGAACATCAAGCTCCTTCAAAAAATTGAAGAATTAACGCTTTATTTGATTGAACAAAACAAAGCCCTTAAAAAGCAAAACGATAAAATTGTGGAATTGGAGAGGGAGATTAAGGAATTAAAGAATTTAAAGAATTAAAGATGGAATAACTATGAGAAGATATATTATTATATTTATATTAAGTATATGCTATGTAAAAGCATTTGCACAATATGTGGGAAATGCTTCAATAGCATCCTTAAAATATGATGGAACATTTTATACTCCAGGGGGGATTGAATATGTTGGCAAAAAAGATGGAGATATTTATAGGTTGCATTTGCGATGGGATATTAGTTCCATTCCTGATGGTGCAACAATCACTAAAGTGTGGCTTACAACCTCTCCCGGTTTTCAGGCTTCAGGACATACTTTAACTGTGTGGGAGTCAAGCATAAACAATCTCTCAACATCAGATTGGGATAATATGGCAAAGGGCTCTGCTCTTAAAACTTTAAAAGGAAGTGATGCAAATAGTTATATGGTTAATATTGTTGATGGCGATTTAATCGATAAAATTAAATCGTCTCTCTCAAAAGATTTCTTTGCAATTACAATGGTAAGCTCCAGCGAAAGCGTTGAGGGTGCTTATTGGTACTATAGTAGTGCGTCCTTAAAAATTGATTATACTGAATCAAGCACAGATGAAAACACGATCTCCTGTTCCAATACAACAATAGCAAAAGGAGAAAGTCCAGGAACAATAACTGGCTCTGATATACCAGGCCCTTTTAAATGGAAGAAAAAAGAGGGTAGTGGCAGCTGGACTGATGCCGGAGGAAATGATACCGATAAGGATTATACACCAAAAGCTCTAACAACAACGACCTCTTACAAAAGAATTGCTAATGGGGTGGAAAGTAAAGAGCTTACGATTACAGTAGTAGAAAATACTATATGTTGCTCACAACCTGTCGAAGAAGGAAGTAGTCCTGGAAAATTAACAGGTTCGAGTTTTCCTGGACCCTATAAATGGAAGAAAAAAGTAGACAATGGAAACTGGACAGATGCAGGAGGAGCTGATACCGATAAAGATTATTCACCTGGACCAATAACAACACCAACTTATTACAAAAGAATTGCTAATGGGGTGGAAAGTAATACGGTTACAATTAGCATAAATTCTTATTGCACCAATGGTGAACAGTTACTTATTACAAATCATGATGGATGGCAAATCTCCCATGGTTCACCTAGTTATGCGTATGCCAAAGATTTTGACGATGTACCCAATAACATTGGTCCTGTCATTGTTCTGGAAGGCGATTTCACATGTAGAATATCCAATTCTTATCGTAATTCGGATGGAGTTTTTATAGAATATCCATTCCTGAAAGGAAATACATATTCTGTTTCTCTATATGCAGGAGTATCTGGAGATGAGACTGACAATGATGTAAATGTTTATGCAGCGCATAACATTGATGCCCATCCAGGCAATGATAAGGAAGTGGATACTGAAGCTGAAAGGCGGCAATTAATCGGTGTTGCTGATGGATTTCATAATGTGAATAACCTATATCAATTTACCTTTGTCGCAGATGAAGATTATAACAGCTTGTGGATTCTTGCCCATTACACAGACTGGCACACTTGGCCACCCAGTAAGATTTATGCTGCATATTGGAAAATTAGTAGGGTTTCAGTTCTGGCAGAGAATCTTCAAGTTTCAAAACCATTTATTTCCCCTCAAACATCTTCTTCTCTTAGGGGCGAAAAAATTTCAATGGGTGGAACTGATGCAATAATTGCAAATAATGAAAAATTACAATTAATAGCAGATGAGCAAATTAACCTAAGTAATGGTTTTCATGCCTATAATGGATCTAATTTTTCTGCTAAAATACAGGATATTAATAACAGATGTATCGAGAATAAATCTATTATTGTAAGCAACCTTGAACAAAAACTTGAGAAGGAAGAATTTGAAGAAGATACCATTCCAGACATTGTTGTTGAAGAACCTTTTAGCTCTTCTTTTAACAATCATGTTTCGGAAGGGAATAATCAAGAACAGGTTACTAAACATAATGAAGAAAAAACAGAGGGTTTCATCTCTTGTGCTGAGTTAAAGATATTCCCCAACCCAAGTGATGGAATTTTTAACATAAAGATACCATCTGATTTTGAAGCCAGACAAATTGAAATTCTTAGCTCTAATGGAACTGTCATTTATAGAAATAATATAAATAACAACCAATTAGAAATGGATATTAGAGATGTTAAACCAGGAGTTTATTTTATTCGATTAATTTCAAATAATAACATTTTAACAAGGAGGATAATCAAGAAATAGATATAAACAAAAACAGAAGAGCCTGTATTTCAAGCTCTTCTGTTTTATATTTTGTTCATGTAAAAAATATCCTTCACAACCACTACTATGTACTCAACTAAAAACTCCTCCAATTTAGACTTTAGTTTAGTACTTTTCCATTTTTAATTTTCCCTTAGCCGTTTTAAAGTCAAACCTCACCATTTAAACCCAGAACTTTCAAATTTAAATTTCAAAACTTCAAATTCCTAAAAAAATACGGACATCCAATCCAGATGTTTTAAAATCAAAGTTTAGCAAAATTGTATTCCTATTGGGGGTAACGCAATTGCCCTGGCAATACCACTGGCACAACCTTGAGATGAAGCATTTGCAATAGTTGCAATGCCGGCGGATGTAATAAGCCCTCCACCAGTAAAAACTGTGCCTCCCAATATTTGTGCTGCAACAGATTTAACTCGAATTCGATAAATATCTTCAATATCAATCCGTTGATTATCAATTGTTATTGCAGTATTGGTTAGACTCTCAATTCGACCTTTTATCTTCCCATTATCTGTCCATATTTTTATTCTTTTATTAGTCTTTAAATACACTACCTTATTGTTCTTTACTTTTGTTAAAACAAGGGTTGGAATTGAATTGTCTTGAGCCACTAAAAAGAGACAACAGGATAAAAATAAAGTTACCAGGAAAAAGACATTTGCATTTTCAATTAATCTTTTCATAATCAGGTGAATTTTAGGTACATGCATCTATAAAAATACGAATTAATTTGCTTACTATCAATAGGAAAGCATGATTCAAGTATTGATTTACAACAACTTCAATGTTGATTTCTTTTTAAAGAAAGCTTATTCGATAGACTTTGAAATAACCCTTATTTAATTAAATTTGCATTTGCAACCAAAATAAAATATGAAAACGCTTAGCAACCACGGACGTACTGATCAAATTATTATTAATGAAGACATTGATCATTATGCCCAGGTGTATTTTGAAAAAGTAAAAGAGCGGCTGAAGGAATCATACGTTTTTCATACTACCCAAGAGGGTAGAACACTTAGATTTAAAGGCAGTATTTTCAGGTTTGTTTGGAATGGATGGGACGTATTTAATAATATCACCCATGGGAGTATAAGATTTCTCACCATTGATGATAAACCATACATTGAACACAAAGTAAATTTTAACGAGGCATTGGTAATTGCCCTTTTATTCACCATCATCCCAATTTTCACCCTGAAATTTGAACCTCAATTAAGTCTTTTAGTCTTTATTTTAATCTGGTTATTTTATGGCATTAATTACCTGGTTGCAATTTATCGTTTCAACAGTTACATTTCAAACACATTGATTGAAGTAAACAAAATCTCTGCCTACAGTTTTGAGGAGGAAGAAGATTTTGAAGAAACTGAAGAAGAAGCCTTAGCCTAAAAAAGTATAAATTGCACAATCAATATTCAATCTTTCACCAATCTCGCTCAACATCAAATCAATCCAATCAAAAAACCACCAACAGATTTCACCCCTAAAACCTTGACATTGCTTCAAAAATTCCGTAACTTATATGGAAAATAAAAGCCATGTATCAATTTAATTGTCCTGAATGTAAAGCGGTATTAAATCCTGGTAATGAGGTTATTTTAATTGCCACAAAAAAAGATGGTCAAAAAGGAATAATCATGCTTAGTTCTCAAATTGGTGATTATTCTCTCACCCACCACCAAAACTTTCGACTAACTGAAGGTGATGCTGTCATATTACAATGTCCAGCCTGTCACGCGGAACTTTCAAAATATGCCGAGAATAAAATTTTGGCAGGAATAGAATTAATTGATGAGAACAATCAAAAAAGTGCCATCTTTATTTCATCCGTTGCAGGTGAGCACTGTACTTATAAAATAATTAACGGTGAAATAACAGCTTATGGAAAAGACTCCCATAAATATCATTTTGATTTTGAAAGTCTTAGCTTGTGGTCATAATAAATGAGTATGGACAATCTATTTAAACCTTATTATGGAATTCTGATTGATAGTTAATTACTGACTATCAACACATTAAGAATTACATCAATCTGAAAACATTTCTAAACAACTCAACATCACAATCTGCAAATTTTACTATCTTAATACCTAAAACAAAATTTAATTGTATGAGAACAGTGCTTTTTATTGCAATAGTTACATTAGTCGCACAACTTTCTATATCCCAAACAACTACAAAAATTCCAGATGATTTGCTAGCTAAAGCGAATACTGCTAGAAATGTTTCTTATTTAACTGAGGATGAAAAGAATGTAATCATGTACATGAATTTAGCACGTATTGATGGCCCCTGGTTTATAAAAAACATTCTTAATGAGAACCTTTCAGGTAGCTATACTGCCGAAAATGTAAGTTCTTTAATAAAAACACTTAACCAAACAAAAAACATAACTCCATTAAAACCAGCCGAAGGCCTAAGTAAAGCAGCAACCTACCATGCCAAAGATATGGGTAAAGCAGGCACAATTGGACATAACTCAAGCGACGGAACCAGTACTTTTGTGCGGGTAAGAAAATACGCCAAAGGTGGATACATGGGCGAAAACTGCTCTTATGGCCCTTCAAATCCCATAGCTATTGTTCTTCAGCTATTGGTTGATGATGGAGTTCCTTCACTCGGACATCGCAATACTATTTTAAGTGAAAAATACACTCATATTGGTGTTGCTATTGAGCCACACAAAATATATGGACACAATTGTGTGCAGGATTTTTCAGATACTGGAGATTAAACTATCTTTTTTCGATTCTCGGTTGATTTACCCAAGACATGAATTAAATTTGCAAATTGCACAAAGCGTGAAGACAGAAGTCGAAAGTAAGAGTCTTTATTTCAAGGTCTTCACTTCAGCCTTCCGTCTTAGTACTTCAGACTATAAACCATTAAATAACAACTCATGAAAATTTATAGGTAAATTAACTACCAATCTTTTTTTAGTTTTGTAGAAATCTTTCTAAAAATCAAAATCAGCAACAAAAATGAGATTTAACACTTTAGCAACTGCTTTAATAATTACAGTATTTTCTTTCACATGTCATTTAGTTCAATCACAAACCACTATTAAAACAATAACCGCTTTAAAACAAAAAAGCAGTTATCCGTTTAGTCATGAATGGCAGTACCTTTCAAGCGATTTATATTTACTTAACGCTCAAAAATTCGGTAATTTATTAAATGACATTGTCTCAATAAACTCTAATGGTAAACAAAGAAAAAAGAAAATTGGAAGCGAAAAGTTGCAATCCCTATTTATAAAGGCAAAAATTAAAAATCTAAAGTTTTTTGGTGGTGATGTGGTTTATCCGATTTATAGCTTCAAAGTTTCTGAAGATAAAGATTTCACCACTGTAGAAACCGGGAATATTGAGGTTGTAAGGTTGATTGATAATTTACCATTAAATGAGTCGAACGAAGTAATTGATGCCGAAATTAATGGTGAAGCCATCACCCAAAAGAACACCAATGAATTTTTGAAACTTATTGGAAAACAATTACAAAACCTCTCAAGTTTATCAAAACCAAATATCGCTATTTTAGATTTAATTGGAGAACTAGGAAAATACATCGAAAGTAAAACTGCAGGCAAACAATACAAGTTTAGCTCAACAATCAGATTGTACGAAGGACAGGAGTTTGATAAACGCCTGCACTCAGTCAATGTTTTTGTCTTTGTGCCTTCGTCAGTAAATAAAGTAAATATTTATAGTAGTGCGCTTGAAAGCTATGTAGACACAACAGAAAATCCTGAAATTAACCAGGAAATCTTGGGAAAATTGCTTCGGTATAAAAAATATCCAACCGTTGTTGTTGCCAATTACAAATCGAGATACAACTCGCAACTGGTTATTGGTGACCAGATTAACTTCGATTATTTAAGTAAGAGAAAACTGAAAATTCAAAACGCATTTCAAAATGAGCTAATCAATAAAACAACTTACGATCAAGAACTTAAACTGATTGAGTTTTTGGAAATTTTTGCTGATCTTAAATTGAATATCAGTAATTACAAGCTAAACCTAAAAAATAATATCACCAATGATTATTCGAAAAACCATTTTGTAATTCTTAAAATATATCGCGACCTGCTTAAAACAAAAAAGCTAAGAACATTGCAATTCTTCGGAAATCCTGAATTTGAGAACGAGTTTTTACCAAAGTATGAATCTGTAATAACCAATGCAGGATTGTATTTGAACGAAAAAAACTCTTTAACAAATATAAAACAAGTAGCTGAGTTAATAGAGTTTGAGGAATCGAACAAAGAATGGAATACAAAAGCTGAAGAAAACAACCTCCGCCTGCTTTATTCAGTAAAAATACCTGAAGATGAAATGAGAAATGAGTTGGCAATGGAACTTAAACAGCAGATTTATAATAAAGAACTTAAATTGCACAGTATGGTGTACAACCAGATCATTGCAAAAGTTAACTCGCTTACAACTGATGAGACAGGTATGATTGAAAAAGAAAAAATAGAAAATCAATCGGGAAATACTTATTGCAAAAAATGTAAAGATGAATTATCAAAAGCAATTGACAATTACAACCAAAGATACCAGGCTACCGAAAAGAACAAGTTAACACTGAAAAATGAAGAAATTAAACAACAGGTTATCAATGTTTTATTTGATGTTTTAGAAAAGAAAAAATGCATTGAATTAAGCCTGCTAAGTGATAGTATTTCAACCTACAAGGAGTTAATTTCAATTGAATTAGAGCACTTAATTAAAACTATTGACGAAGCCCGAAAATTGATCAGGCAAGACAATAAACAACTCAAAATTGCTGAATTAAAAAGTCAAAATGACAAACTTGAAGGTTACATAAGAAGATTACAAACAGGATTTGCAAACTTGTGTAAAAACACGAGTAATAAATGCATTTGTAAAGAAAACGAATAATCTTTTTTTCTGCTTTAAACAATAGAAAACCCTTTTTTTTGTTATAAAGGTAAAGGACACTTTCTATCTATAAAAAAAATGATTACTTTAGTGCCTAAAGCAGAACAGTTTATGGAAGATTCATCATTAACCTATAAATACTTTGATTCATTTAAAAATGACAAATTACTGTTTGTGTATATGGGTGCACTGTCAAATCATATGGTAATTTCTTCTATAAACCTTATCGAAAAAAATATCTCACAGGATAGCGACTTCAGGAAATTACGTCATAAGCTTTCATTTTTAATGATTGAAAGTTTCCAGAATATTATCCGGTATGGCGATGAACCCGCTGATAAAAGATTCCAGTACAGGAAAGAGATGTTCATGGTAAGAAACATTGGTGGCACTTTTTACATTGGCTCTGTAAATCTTATTGAAAACAAAAAGGTTAAATATGTACACGATAAATTGCAGGAAGTAAACAGACTAGATGGGACAGAGTTGAATGAATTATACCGTAAAATACTGACAAACAACGAGTTTACTCAAGCAGGAGGTGCCGGGCTTGGCTTTATTGAAATGGCCAGAAAAACAAGCCAAAAACTGCACTTTGACTTTGAAAAAATAGATGAAACGTATTCCTATTTTTATCTTTTGATAAAAGTGAAATGCAAAGCAGCTGAGGTAAAAGAAAAATTAAAACTCAACATTAATATCGACTGGCTAAAAGAATTTCATCACGAGGTTTATACCAAAAACCTGATTGTGATGCACAAAGGCAACTTTTCTCCTGTTGTAATCGATCCGGTAATCAGCATGGTTGAAAACAATATTGAATCCAAAGCCGTTGATGTTCAAAAACTTACATTTCATATAATTTTAGAAGCTCTTCAGAATCTTAGCCTACATTCATTAGAGAAAAACGATGAAAAAGAGGCTATTTTCATTATCCGGCAACAGCGGAAAAAACATTTTATCTCCACAGGCAACCACATAAAGCAGTCAAAAGTAGAAAGCTTAAAGGATCAGCTGGATGAAATAAAAAAAATGTCTTTGAAGCAGCTGAAAAAATATTACGATGAGAGCACACAAAAAAAAGACATTGATGATTCCGGCATAATGGGACTTGGGTTGATGGAAATTGCGATAGAAAGCAAAAACAAATTTCAATACAACTTTTTCACAGAATCTAAAGAGGTGGCTTTTTACACTTTTGATGTAGAAGTTTAGTTTTTGCCAACAGTTTTACAATGATGAAGATCTAATTTCAAAGTTCTAATTTTCTGGCTCTACTCTTTTAACATCTCTTAAATACCCTTAACATTTTTTCACACAAACACGCCAGAAAGCACACCCTGTTTGACAAACAGACGCTTTTTGTTGACGAAATAATGAAACATCCACCGCTTATCATCGTATATTTATAGTAGGGGACAATACCAATTTATGGAATCGAAAATCATATTCATCTTAACTGAAAAATGATCGTTTCCTAAAAACTGGAAGCAAATTACAAACGAAAAAATACTACTATGAATACTAAAAGCATTTTAATTTCAATATTAGCGATTTTTTCAGTATTTAATATTTCTTGCTTTGATAGAAATAACTATACTGCAAGTGCTCCCGATTTTCCTGTTGAAGAGGAAAATATGATGAACCAACTGCTTGTAAGTACATTTGAAAATGTTAACGATACAGTCCGCTTAGCCTTTCGCGGACGCGAATTAACCACAACCCCATTAATTAAGCAATTTTATATTGAGAATCAATATCTTCCGGTGTGGACAACTGCCATGAAACCCAATCATGATGGAAGGGAACTTATGAGGTTATTTGCAAAGGCTGCATTTTATGGACTTGACACTTCATTTTATCAATTTTCTTCGCTTAAAGAACTATATTACATTTTAAGAGATGAAAAAGAACATGATTTAAGCAAAAAAGCTGTAGAATATGAATTGTTAATGACTCATAATTGCTTTAAAATGATGAGCCACCTGCATACTGGTGTTTTATATCCAGACACAGCCATTTACGGGAAACAGTATACTAAGTTTCCACGTAGTTTTGCAACCCAACTTGGAGAATTTGTTAACAATGGCAGAGTAACTGAAGGAATTCTTGATTTGCAACCAAAAAACTATCAATACAGGAAATTGCAAAAGGGACTTGAAGCGTTTTTAACCAACATGAATCTTACAACTGATAGTTTTGAATTGCCAGACTCGAAAACTGATTCCTTATTAGCTTACAAAAAGGCAAAGGAAATTTTAGCAACAAATAACTTTTTCGATCAGGAATACATTGCAAGGGAATATGCAAATAATGTTGTTAACGATATCACTGATTTTGAATTAGTTCAGGCAGAATACACATATGATTATAAAGCACCATTAGAAAGTGAAGAAGAATTTATTAATGCGCTAAAAAGCTTTCAGAAAGATCATGGTCTCCACCCCGATGGAAAAATAGGTGAACGTACCAGGAATGCTTTATTGCAAAACAACAGAGAACGCTTTGAACAAATCGCCGTTAACCTTGAAAGATTGCGATGGGAGAAAAGAAGACCTGCACGATATATTTATGTCAACCTGCCATCATACAAACTTAGGGTAATTGATAAGTACATGATACAAAAAACGTTTATTGTGGTTGTTGGTGCACCATGGTTCAAAACGCCATTGCTAAACAGTGAAATTGAGTATTTTACGACCAATCCCAAATGGTATGTACCAGTTTCAATATCTAGAAATGAAATTCTACCAAAAATAAAAGAAGACTCCACTTACCTGGCAAGACATGGTTACAGAGTTTATGATACAAAAAGCAATCCTGTGATGGAAAAAATAGACTGGTCACAAGTGGAAGCAGGAAACTTTAATTTAAGGTTTCAGCAAAATGCTGGCAGTGGAAATGCAATGGGTAAAATAAAATACTACTTTGATAGTGGCGAAAACAACGTGCTTATCCATGACACCAACGATAAAAGTAAGTTTACAAAAGATATTCGTGCTTATAGCCATGGTTGCATCCGAATTGCTGACCCTGTAAAATTTGGGACAACATTAGTAGGTCTTGACCGACCTAACACCGCAGATTCAGTTGAGATTTGGGTGAATACCGGACAAAGAAAAAGATATGTTTTTGAGGAGCCTATTCCCCTGTATGTAAGATATATAACATGTGAGGCAAACAGCAAAAATCACATTACATTTTACCCGGATGTCTATGGAAAAGATGAGGAATTAAAAAAACAATTCTTTGCAAGTAGAGAGATTTAGGCATCTGGCAAAATTAAAAGGTCTTTTTAGACCTTGGTTTGACAAATGGTTTGGTTTTTAGGCAGGATGAAAGTCCTGCCTTTTTTCATTTTCATGGCATAAGAATGTAAGAAAATAATATGCAATTATTAGTTTTTGCTCAAAGGTTCATCTAAAGGAATTGGAACCTTGAACCAGAACATAATGCCCTCATTTAGTTTACTTTCAGCACTTATTTCGCCCTTGTTTGCCTCAACAAATTCTTTCAACAAAAGGAGCCCCATACCTGTACCTTTTTCACTTGTTTTAATTTTAGTTAAGTTGTTGAAATTTATTCACTTTTCTTAAACTATTTATACGGAGTTCATAAGCTTGCTTCGCAAGGTTAAACATATTCTTTTGTAAAGCGATTATTCGCTTTGCTCATGAGATCAATTTGTTAAGTTAAATTCTATATAAACTCCAAAGGGCTCAGCGTAAGCTAATCCCTTTATGAGGGTTTCATTAGATGTTCCATTCATTGAAGTTCTTCCACTATCATTAAAAAACAAATGAGAAAACTGCTCATGCGGAATACCTACTCCAAAAACTTTCACATGAATTTTTGTGTGTTTTTTGTCTTTTTCTATTGAGATCTCAATCTTTCCACCTTTATGAGAGAATTTATAATCAGTTAAAATAAATTCAATTTGCGCCCCTATTTAGATAGGTTGATTTTTTCAGATAGGCCTCATCCGGGAAATAAACGAACAAACAGCTTGTATTTTTTATCGCCTCAATAATTTGGGAACAAACTTGATTAGAAATTACAATACACCCCTTACTTCTTTTGGTAATGATATCATCTGCCCCATGAAGCAAGATTCCGCGAGCAAAAGCATTGTCATTATAACCATTTTCAAGACCAAGAAGTTTCAGCGCATAGCCTGTTTTGGTCAAAAATGATCTTCCTGTTAAATAAAAACCCAAACTGTTTTTCTCGGAATTTATTTCATTTGAAAACGATTTTGCGTTCACATCCCCTGTTTCTTTAGAATGAGCAACCAATTCATTATAAGCCACTTGCTTCAGTATAAAATCAATAACAAAAAACCTCTTTTCAGTTATTGGCTTACTAAAATCAACAATGGTCAAAAAACGGTTATTATTTAGTTGCTTCTGCTCATTCAAAACCAAATATCCGTTATAAGCTAATTCAAAAACTGAATAGCTTAATTCTTTGCAGTTTAATGAATCATAAATTTCCCTTGAATGAATTTTTGAGGAAAAACGAGTCAAACCATTATTCTCAGTACAAACCGAAAAGTTAGGATTATTTGGAACGTTCACCAATTGAAGTAATAGGATGAAAAAACAGCTCATTCTTATACAATTATTTATGGAAATTTTCAATTTTCTTCATCTTATATGTAAATTTAAAAGAAAAACCTTTAACATCATGGAAACAACTAATTATTTAAAAAACACTATTAAATTTTCAATTGTAGCTTTTTCACTCTTTTTAATTGCAAGTTGTTATAACGGAAAAACAGGCGACAATGCCAGGCAGAAATATTATGCAGTTGAGGCAGAAGAAGCTGATGATGGATATGCCGATATGGTTAAAGAAAGTGAGCCTATGCCAAAAGACTTTGAAAAAGAAGATTTCAATACCGAATCGTATGATAAAATTAACGAAAATGCTTTTGTAAGTACTCTTACAAATCCATTATCAACATTTTCAGTAGATGTAGACAGGGCTGCTTATGCAAATGTTCGCAGGTTTTTAGAAAGCAATCAGTTACCACCGCCAGATGCTGTAAGAATTGAGGAAATGGTTAATTACTTTAACTACAATTATCCATTGCCAACAGGTGAACATCCATTTTCTGTTAACCTTGAGCTGGCTAACTGCCCATGGAACTCAGAACATCAATTAATTTCAATAGGGTTAAAAGGAAAAGAAATCCAGGTTAACAATGTTCCATCAAGCAATTTAGTTTTTTTGATTGATGTTTCTGGCTCTATGAGCGACCCAAACAAACTTCCACTGCTAAAACAGTCGTTTAAGATACTTATTGAAAAACTTCGTTCATCCGACAGGGTTGCTATGGTTGTTTATGCAGGAGCAGCTGGTGTGGTATTACCTTCAACCAGTTGCAATGAAAAAGATAAAATTATAAATGCATTCGACAAATTAGAAGCAGGCGGCTCAACAGCTGGCGGAGAAGGAATAAAACTCGCCTATAAAATCGCAAAAGAAAACTTCATTGAAGGTGGCAACAACCGAGTAATTTTGGCTACCGATGGCGATTTCAATATTGGAGAAAGCAGCGATGCAGCCATGGAACGTTTGATTGAGCAAAAAAGAGAAGAAGGAGTTTTTTTAACAGTTCTTGGATTTGGAATGGGTAACTACAAAGATTCCAAAATGGAAAAACTTTCCAATGCCGGAAATGGTAACTATGCATACATTGATAACATTCTTGAGGCAAAAAAGACACTAGGCAAAGAATTTTTTGGAACCATTTATACTATTGCCAAAGATGTTAAATTGCAGATAGAATTTAATCCTTCAAAAGTAAAGGCTTATAGATTAATTGGTTATGAAAACAGAATGCTAAATAAAGAAGATTTTAACGATGATAAAAAAGATGCCGGCGACATTGGTGCAGGGCACACCGTTACAGCACTTTACGAAATAATTCCTGCTGGTTCAAAAGAAGAAGTTCCCGGAGTTGATGAGCTTGAATATCAAAAAACAAAAGTGGTAAAAAGTGATGACATCATGACTTTAAAGCTAAGATACAAAGAGCCTGACGCTTCTACCAGTAAACTTATTAGGCATAAAATAACTGAAGAAGATCTGAAAAAAGATTTGTCAACCAACTTTAAATGGGCAGTGGCGGTTACTGAGTTTGGCTTACTGTTAAGAGATTCTCAGTTTAAGGGAAAGGCAAACTTTGAAAACGTAATTGCTATGGCTAAAGAAGCCAAGGGAAGCGATCCCGAAGGATACAGAGCCGAATTTATTAAACTTGCCGAAGTAGCTGAACTTTTGAAGAAGTAAATTTTAGAAATTTGAACTTAGAAATTAGGAGACTTTACTAATTTCTAAGTTCAATTCTTTTTTTACCTAGTTAAATACTTGCGCTAATTTAGCACCAAGTGCAGGTCCTCTCAAATTAACTGCAATAACTTTTCCCTCAGGGTCTAATAAAAAGTTAGCAGGAATTGATGAAATATTATAAGCCTTAGCAGGAGCAGATTGCCAGAATTGTAAATCACTTACATGGTTCCAGTCCGAAAGGCCATCCTTTTCAATCGCTTCCATCCAAAAGTCTTTTTCTTTATCAAGAGATACCTGGAAAATTGTAAACCCTTTGTGCTTATATTTTTTATAGTTTTCAACTAAGTTTGGATTTTCAGCTCTACATGGTCTGCACCAACCTGCCCAAAAATCAAGTAACACGTAATTCCCCCTTAATGAATACAAGCTAAGCATCTTACCTTTAGGACTTTGTAGAGAAATATCAGGTACCACATCACCTACTCCAAAGTTACCTACTTTCATATCCATGTTTGTCTGTGATTTCATTTTAATAATAAAATCATGAAGCTTCAAAACATCTTTTGATTTAGGATACAATCTGAATAACGCTGAATCAACCTTTTCGAAATATGCAAAATCATCAGGAATTGAAAATACAGAAACCCGTGGAGCCAGCTGCTGCGATAAGGCTAACATGCTTACAACAGAGCCAACATTTTCTTCAACAAACTTCTTAGAATAAGTACGCTGCTCATTTACAATTTTTTCAAATTCAGCATCAATTGAAGCCTTTATTGAATCAAATCCAGCTTCACCTTCGTTAAGCTGATAAATTTGCCCAATCGAATCAATTTTTGCATGAGTTACAGCCAAACGATCATTCAATTGATTTACCAGCTCCATATCATCAGAACCAGTTACCTTTTGGGTTTTAACAAAGTCATTTGCATCAGCTTCTACGGTCAACACATTTGCCGAATCAATAAGTAAAGTGAAGTACTCGTTCGGAGCAATTCTAAGCATGTAAAATTTCGGATAAGATGTACGTCCAGTAAGCTTAAACTCTCCATTTTCGTTAATTACAACTGAGTCAACTGTAACAGGACCATTCTCTGTAAACTCACTCAGAAACAATGTTTTACCAGCAGAGTTATCAATTGTCCCTTTGACAAGAAATTCATTATCTCCTAATTTTCCACCACAAGCAGCCAGCATCATAAACAAGCTGGCAAATAAAAATAATTTATTCATGTTTAAATCTTTAATTATACTCTTAACAATATGTAGTACTTTATTTCTAATCAACTTCTAATTCAGTTTATATAGCTAATAACATTGAAACACTTGATAATTCCAAACCCTTTTAAAGCTGATTTTGGGCAAAGATATAAATTCTCTGAATTTAAAAAACCGACTGTTTTTTTTACATTTGCACAGCTAAAATACAACCTTTACAAGGTTTCCTGGACATTGCATATTTATTTGCAGCTCCAAGCACAAAGCCTAAAGCACTAGTATCCAAAGCATTGACATTGGAGAGAAATGAACATATATAAAGATATAAATAATATAAAAATTAGAAAACCTTTTGTTACAGTAGGTACCTTCGATGGGGTTCATCTAGGACATCAATACATATTTGAACAGCTGATTAATGAAGCAAAGGAAAATGATGGTGAATCGGTCGTAATTACCTTTTGGCCTCATCCAAGAATGGTCATACATAAAGATGACAACAATATTTCAATGATTAATACCATTGAAGAAAAAATAGAATTAATAGAAAAAGAAGGTATTGATCATTTCATTATTCTTCCGTTTACCAAAGAATTTTCGCAGCTTTCATCAAAAGAATTTATTGACAAATATCTTTACCAATTAATTGGTATAAAAGGACTTATAGTTGGCTACGATCATAAATTCGGGAAAGATCGTCAGGGAAATTTTGAAGATTTAAAATTATGTGCAGACAAATATGGTTTCAAAATAAAAAAAATTGATGCCTTTAGTGTTAAGAATGAAAAAATTAGCTCTACAAAAATAAGAAATGCTTTGTTTAATGGACAAATAGAAAAAGCCAACTCCTACCTATCAAGAAAATTCACATTGCCTGGTCTTGTTACTAATGGCCGCAAAGTTGGTAGAGACCTTGGATTTCCAACAGCAAATATTCAACCCGATTCAAAATATAAACTTATTCCAAAAGATGGAGTATATGCAGTAAAAGTCGAAGTTGAAAAGAAAATGTTTTTAGGAATGTTAAACATAGGCACCCGGCCAACCTTTGATGATGAAGAGATGAATCGCAGCATTGAAGTTCATATAATTGATTTTACAGGGAACCTTTACCATCAAAACATTAAGCTTTACTTCTATAAAAGAATTCGGGATGAATTTAAGTTTAATTCAATTGAAGAACTTGTTAATCAGCTAGCTAACGACAAAGCCAGCATTATAGATTACTTTAACCACATTTAGAAAATTCTTTTTTCAATTATCCATTGGCAAAATCAATATAAAATTGTGACTCCAAATATTTGTTGTTTAAAAGTTGATTTTTTCAGGAATATTCATTCAAAATTTAGTATTTTGCAGGTTTTTAGAATCTTAAACATAATTCACAACCATAAAAATTAAACTAATGAAACGATTTTTCTCAAATGTATTTGCTTCGTTATTAGGTACAATTCTGGCAGGGTTAGTATTATTCCTTTTATTATTTATTATTCTTGGAGGAATAATGTCATTTGCCGGGGGCGATGAAGCAGTTGAAATTGAAAAACATACAATTTTGGCTTTAGAGCTGAATAAAAAAATTCTTGATAATGAGCCTAGCGATCCTTTTGCCGATATGAGTTTTATGAACATGAATGTTGAAAAAGTAATTGGATTAAATGATTTGCTCGAAAACATAAAAAAAGCAAAAACAGACGATAATATTGATGGTATTTTTCTTAAACTTTCTTCAATGAATGCAGGAATTTCAACTGTTGAAGAAATTAGAAATGCATTGATTGATTTTAAAGAGTCAGGAAAGTTTATCATCAGCCATTCAGATGCCTATTCTCAAAAAACCTATTATTTAGCAAGTGTAGCTGATGAAGTTTGCCTTACACCTGAAGGAGGGATGCAATTTGTTGGACTAAGTGCTCAAATAATGTTTTTTACTAAGATGTTCAAAAAAATTGGAATTGAGCCAGTTATAATTCGTCACGGAAAATTTAAAAGCGCAGTAGAACCTTTCATGCTTGAAAAAATGAGCGAGGCAAATCGCGAGCAACTTTCAACCTTTATTGGCACTATCTGGAGCGATATGCTAAAAAAAATTGCTGAAGCAAGAAACTTAAGCGTAGAGAAGCTGAACCAGGTTGCTGATGATTTACTATTGGAAAAGGCTGAATCCTGTGTTGAGACAGGTTTAGTAGACAGCCTAAAGTACTATGATCAGTTACTGGCAACGTTACAGCAAAAAACAGGGGCAGAAAAAATAAAGGATTTAAAATTCACCTCACTTTCAAAATACACCAAGGTTCCAAAAAAGAAAAAAGAAGGAGAAAAAGGACTTGCCAAGGATAAAATAGCCGTTATTTTTGCCACAGGAGAGATTATTGATGGCAAAGGAGATGGCACAAACATTGGTGGTGAAAGCCTTTCAAGAACAATTAGAAAAGTAAGAGAAGACGATAAAATCAAAGCTATTGTATTGAGAGTAAATTCGCCAGGAGGTAGTGCTTTAGCATCTGAAGTAATTTGGAGAGAGGTTAAACTCGCTAAAGAAACAAAACCACTTATTGTTTCTATGGGAGATTATGCTGCTTCTGGAGGATATTACATTTCCTGTGCTGCTGATACTATTGTTGCCAGTGCAAACACCTTAACAGGTTCAATTGGGGTATTTGGTGTATTGTTCAATCTTGAAAAGCTGATGAATGATAAAATTGGGATTACGACAGATAGAGTAAATACAAATGAACATGCAGATTTGGGTTCTCCTATGAGAAGAATTAGTGCTGAAGAAGAAACCTATATACTTAGCTCTATAGAAGATGTTTATAGTACTTTCACTCAACATGTTGCGGAAGGTAGAGGAATGACTGTTGAAGGAGTAGATGCCATTGGTCAGGGAAGAATATGGAGTGGTATTAAAGCAAAAGAACTTGGTCTGGTTGACATTCTTGGCGGTTTAGATGATGCAATTGCAATAGCAGCAGAAAAAGCAAAACTTGACAGATATAGAGTAGTAAACTATCCTGAGAAAAAAGAACCTCTTCAGGCTTTCATGGAGAAAATTGGACAAGGTGTTAAATCAAAAGCAATCGAAAATGAATTAGGAGAATTTACACCCTATTATAAAATGTTTAAAACAATTACTAGCCAAAAAGGTATTCAGGCCAGAATTCCTATGGAGATTTACATTGACTAATTTTGTTTTTTCGTAAACAGCAAAAACTATATGCTTCGTTTTTTACTGCTTCCATTTTCGCTTTTATACGGGATAGGTGTTTTCGTTAGAAACATTCTGTTTGATTATCATATATTGAAGTCAAGGCAGTTTAACCTGCCAGTTATTTCAGTGGGCAATATTACAGTGGGAGGAACAGGAAAAACGCCACATGTTGAGTACCTTGTTAAATTGCTCAAAGATGAATTTAAGGTTTCAGTATTAAGCAGAGGATACAAAAGAAAGACAAAAGGGTTTTTAGTAGCTGAAATAGAGCCAAAAGCATCTGATGTTGGAGATGAACCTGCGCAGATTAAATTCAAGTACCCGGAAGTTGAAGTGGCAGTAAATGCAGACAGGGTTGATGGTATAGAAAAGTTGGCAGAAAGAAAAAATGACATAGTCATTCTGGATGATGCCTATCAACATCGTTATGTTAAACCTGGTTTGTCAATTCTATTAATTGACTATAACAGAAGGATAGATGAAGATTTTCTTTTACCTTTTGGAAACCTTCGCGAAAATACCAGGGAAATAAAAAGAGCTGATATAATCTTGATAACTAAAACCCCACCAACTCTAAAACCTATAAATAGAAGGATTATTTTAGAGAGAATAAAGCCACTTCCATACCAGGAAATGTATTTTACCAGTTTTGCTTATGGTAAATTATCACCAGTATTCAATACTAGAAATATTGTTCCAGAAGATTTTTACAACAATCATGAAATATACACAATACTTCTCTTTACCGGAATAGCCTATTCAAAACCAATAGTTGACTATTTAAAAAAATATTCGCAAGATATTAAACACTTAAAGTTTGCAGATCATTCTGAATATACCGAAAACAGACTAAAAAAGATTGTAAAAGCCTATGATTTAATAAATAACGAAAAAAAGATAATTATCACAACAGAAAAAGATGCAATTAAACTTCGTGAGATTTCGGAAATTGATAAAGTGTTGACAAGAAGTACTTTTTACCTTCCAATAGAGGTAAAAGTAATTGAAAAAGAGGAAGAGTTTAACGAACAAATTATACAGTATGTTAGAAAGAATACAAGAAACGGCTAATTTTCTACAATCAAAAACAAGTTTTACACCTGAATTTGGAATTATATTAGGAACAGGTTTAGGAGGCCTTGTTAATGAAATAGAAATTGAACATAAAATAGAGTATAAAGACATACCATATTTCCCTGTATCGACAGTTGAAGGCCATCAAGGAAATCTGATCTTTGGAAAGATTGAAGGCAGGAAAATAGTGGCCATGCAAGGACGATTTCATTTTTACGAAGGTTACTCAATGCAAGAGATCACACTTCCGGTAAGAGTATTAAAGTTTCTGGGAATAAGGTATTTAATTGTTTCAAATGCCAGTGGAGGGATGAACCCTGACTTTGAAGTAGGAGATTTAATGATTATTGATGATCATATTAATCTTTTTGGAACAAATCCTTTAATAGGAAAAAATATTGATGAGCTGGGCCCAAGGTTCCCGGATATGAGTGCAGCTTATGATCATAAACTAATTGAGTTGGCTGAAAAAATGGCAAAAGAATTAGGACTCGAAGTAAAAAAAGGGGTGTATGCAGGTGTATCAGGGCCAACTTTTGAAACCCCTGCAGAATATAAATACATTAGGTCTATTGGTGCAGATGCTGTTGGAATGTCTACTGTTCCGGAAGTTATTGTAGCCCGGCACATGGGATTAACCTGCTTTGCAATGTCAGTAATTACGGATAGTGGTGTTCCAGGCCAGATTATTGAGATTTCGCATGAAGAAGTTCAGGAAATTGCCGGAAAAGCTGAGCCTAAAATGGCTGCAATATTAAAGAAAATGTTAAAAGTTATTGAATAATTGCAATAACCAGAAGGAGCGGCAAGCTAATTGCTTTTAATAAAAAAGCTGACTACTATTTAAATAAAATAATTTATCTTTACAATTAGCATAAATTAATATTATAACACAATACAGCTATTGTTCTCTCTAACAATAGCTGTATATCAATTCAAGTAAATGGGATACACAATACTGGTGGTTGATGATGATCGCTTCGTGCATATGTTCATAGAAAATGCTATTGAAACTGAGCATCAAGACTATCGTATTATTTCTGCATACAATGGCCAGGAAGCTTGCGAAATTGCCTGTGAGCAGGAACTTGATCTCATTATAATGGACTGGGAAATGCCTGTCATGAATGGTATTCAGGCACTTGAGCAACTCAAAAGTGATCCAAGAACCAATGACATCCCTGTTATTATTATCACAGCATCAGGAAATCTACAAACCGCTTTTGACGCTGGTGCTATTGACTTTCTGAGAAAACCAGTTGATCAGGTTGAGCTTTTAGTTCGGGTGAAATCAACCTTGTCGATGTTTAAGCTTATCAAAAACATTGTAAGACAAACAGAAATACTTGAATTACAATCTCAAGAGCTAGAGCAAAAGCACCAAACCCTAAAAGAGGAACAAAAAAAATCAGATGATTTACTGCAAAATATACTTCCCTATGAGATAGCAGAACAATTAAAGAATAAAGGAACCGTAGATGCCAAAACATATAGGAAAGTAAGTGTTTTATTCACTGATTTCAAAGGGTTTACAAAAATATCTGAAAAACTTAGCCCACAAGAAATTGTTAAAGAACTGAGTGTTTTTTTTGCAAAGTTTGACGAAATTATTGGCGGTCACTTTATTGAAAAAATTAAGACCATTGGAGATGCATATATGTGCGTAGGTGGTCTTCCTTTAAGAAATAAAAGTAACCCGATTGACACAGTTCTGGCTGGTCTTGAGATGCAAGAATTTGTCAACAAACTTAATGAAGAAAAGAAAAAAAAGGGGGAAGATATATGGAGTCTTCGTCTTGGCATCCATACTGGAAAAGTTGTTGCAGGAGTAATTGGTAAAAAGAAATTTGCTTATGACATTTGGGGCGACACCGTAAACACAGCCGCCAGGATGGAATCTGCCGGCGAAGTTGGCAAAGTAAATATTTCTGGAGAAACTTATAAACATATTCAGGAATATTTTGACTGTGAATATCGTGGAAAGATTGAAGCTAAAAACAAAGGAGAGATTGATATGTACTTTGTACATGGCATAAAACCTGAATTTGCTGAACCAGGTTCAAAAATACTACCGAATAAAGACTTCCTTGGTATTCTTTCAGAATACTAAATACTACAATCAATTTTATTTGTAAAAGAACGATAAAATTTCTAACTTGTATAAAGGTGAAATGCAAACCAATGTGTATTCAACTTACATTAATTTGCAACCATTTAGAATAATCCAGCGTCTTTTTAGGGTTAACTAAATAATATTGAGAGAGATAATCCGTTTTTCTATCAATGAATAATCAAAATTATCAGAAATTAAATGAATTTAACTAACAAATTTATTATTATGAAGAACTTATTTAAAATTTTTGCTCTTTTGTTTGTAATGAGCCTATTTATAATCTCTTGCGAAAATGTAAATACTGAAGAGCCGCAATTGGATGAAGAAATTGCATCAGAAAATGCCGAAGCACTTGCAGCAGTTGGAGATATATTTGCTGCTACAATTACAAATCAAGGAGGTACAAAATCAGTCGAGAGTTGTCCTACTTACACATATGCAAACAACATCCTCACCTTAACATATAATTGTACTGGGACGGATGCAATAAAAAAAACTGGAATAGTTACTGCTGTGTTTGATGCTACTTTTGGTGAGCCTGGAGGAATAGTAACCATTACTTTTGATAATTTTACTCGAAAAGGTGCAAAACTGGAAGGAACTATTATTGCAGAGCACATGGGCTATGATGAGATGCAAAATCCAAAGTACAATGTTAAATCTGCTGACGGTACAAATATGATTCTAACTTATCCTGATGGTAAGAAATTAACATGGGAATTTAACACCAACTTTACCTGGATTGAAGGTTGGGACAATAGAACAACCACTATTGATGATGCATGGAAAATAAGTGGAACATCATCAGGTACAGCAAGAAGTGGAAAAACATTTACAAGAACAGATACAGATTTAACAACAAGTCCAACTTGCCCATGGTTTGTAAGCGGTACTATTGACCTTACCATTAACGAAAGCGATGATCTAAAGATGGAATTCACAGCATGTGGATCTGTGAAATTTACTTACAGAGGTATCACTGTTACGAAAACATTTGAGTAGTGTTATTTACAAAAAAATCCATAAAAAAAGCTGCTTAATGCAGCTTTTTTTTATGGATTCCATTCCCAAACCTTGATATAATCAGGAAATGCTTTGGGTTTGTAAATCGATTCATTTTTAAATAATCTCATACACTCCTGCAAACCTTCAGAAATGCTGGGATGTGGGTGAACAAGTTTCATTACCTCTTGTAAGCTATTGCCTTGGTTGATCAAATGTGCAACAGAAACAATTAACGCAGAAGCCTGAGGCCCCGCAGCTCGCATTCCCAAAATCTTCTCACTCCCGTCATTACTAATGATTAACTTTACAAATCCATTGGTGTTACGCATAGCAATGGCCCTGCCAACCAATTCATTTGAATAATAGGCTGCCCGGTAAGGAATCTTCTTTGCCTGAGCTTGTTTTTCGTTAAGTCCAACTGCTGCCACTTCTGGTCTAAAAAACATCAACGTTGACATATTGGAATAATTCAATGGAGGAGTTTCAATTCCACAAATCTTTTTTGTGGCATACCGACCCTGGATTTCAGCAACATTAACAAGCTGATTATGACCTGTAATATCGCCAGCGGCAAAAATATTAGCTCCATCGGGGCAGTCTTTCACCAAACAATCACTGTCAATGTCAACAAAACCTCTGTCTGTTACTTTTACACCAATATTCTCCAAACCCAATTTATCTGTATTTGGAACCCTTCCTATAGAAATTAAAGCAACATCTACCTCTAAAACTTTACTGTGCCCATCCTCATAATCAAGCACAACTTCCAAATAATCAGCATGTTTCTTTATTGTTCGCAAATTGGCAGTATAATGAATTATCACACCGTTTTTTTCGAGATTTTTTGATACAAAATCACTAACATCTGCATCTTCAAAAGGCACTACCCTATGGGCACGGTCGAGGAGATGAACCTCTGTTTGTTTAAAACTTGAAAAGATAGTAGCAAATTCAGTCCCTATTATTCCTGAACCAATAATGATCATCCGTTCTGGAAATTCCTTTAAGTTTAAAATGCCATCAGAATTAATTATGCGTTGTTGATCAACATCAATTCCAGGGTAATCCCTTGGCCTAGAACCAGTAGCAATTACAAAATTCTCAGCACTTAATTTTTCAACTTTCCCATTACTTTCTATTTGAATAGTTTTCTTATCAATAAAGCTGGCAAAACCATATTTTATGGTTAAACTGCCTTCTTCCGACTTAATCCTTGAAAAAGATTCAATTTGAGAAAGCATTTGTAATTGCTTGGTTTTTGAAGCCTGAATAATAGATTTTCGTACTTTTCCATAGTCCAAATTCAAAGCTGATGCCCGAAAACCTCTATCTATTGAGGCTGCTACAGCATAATCCTGCGAAAGTTCCCACATTGTTTTGGAGGTCAAAACCCCGTTTACTATACCTGTTCCTCCAATTTCATTGGCCTCTACAATACAAACATGCTTTTTAAAATCCAATGCCCTAACAGCAGCCGTATAACCACCAGGACCACTTCCTATGACCACAAGATCAAATTTCTCCATTCACCGATATATTTTGTATTATTAACTTTATTTAACAAGCAAGACAAATCACCATATAATACTGTATTACAGCAAAATACAACAACTCAGACATTTGAATAAATAATTCCTCATCAGTTATTCGCTTGACATTACCACATTAATTCATTTATCTTTGTTTAAGTTTGCGAGTATACTCAAAATTAATGAAACATAATAAGAATATATAATAATGATACTATTTAAAGTACTACTAATTGCATTTGCTATTTATTACATCCTTAAGTCTGTAATGAGATTCTTGCTTCCGCCAGCATTCAGAAATTTGGAAAAAAAGATGAGGGATCAAAATCAAGGGCATTATCAAAATAAAAGAGAAGGAGAAGTAACAATTCAGCAACAAAATAAAAAGAAAAACAATTATGGAAAGGGAATTGGAGAATACATTGATTTTGAGGAAATTAAAGATTAGAACATAAAAAAAGCAGCATTTTGAATACTGCTTTGAAAGAAAAATAAGTTAAATTATAAACTATTGTTATACATTTTTGCCTCCCATTTTCGAATATTATAGGCATTTTGGCTTTTAACTCTTTCGCCTTTAATGTTTCTGTAATAGCACCACTTAACAATCTCGTCACTTATATCTTCGTTATTTTCAACCATGGCTTTTAATGGGCTTTTAATAAATGTTCCAATACCCCTGGTGAAAACAAAGTGAGCAATTGCAAGTTTCTTTGAACCTTTTACATCAACAGTTTTTTCAACCAAATCAAGTGCTTTATTAAAATCAATCCTCAAGAGGCTATCTGCTTGATTTCTAGATAGTTGTGCTAAACTTTCATTTTCTAATATAACGTGTCCGTACCCTATAGTATTGTATCCTCCAGGGCAGATATAAGGTTTTCCACCAGCAAAACCCTCATGCTCCTTAATGTACTCAATTGTACGTTCGTAATTAATGCTCCACTCAGTTAGCGGATCTGCCGTAAGTTCATCAAGATTTAATTCGCTTAATTTTTTCCCCTGTGCTTCTTCTGTAGCATTGTCGTTACCTAAAAAACCAAAAATAGCCAGGTTGACAATCAAAAGAAGTTTTGTGAATAAAATAAACTTAAAATTAAATTCCATTATAAATTATTTAGTTAAACAATACTTTGTGGAAATCAGCTTTGCCAATTCAAACTGAACACCTGTATTTCAGGCAATTATGGCGACTCAAAGAGTAAAACCTCTTTGTTTTTCCACAAAAAAGGCGCAAAGGTAAGTAGTTTTTTTAGTTACACAAGAAAATGTAAAACATTTACATTCTTTAACATTAATTGAGGACAGAGATGTCTTTTTTTTACATAAATGACTAATTTAAAGGACTTATTGTTTAAAAAAATATACAAAAAAAAACTGCTGATTATTAGATAGTTGAAGAGAAGCAATTGCATAAAATCTTCTTCCAAGATTTCTGCTTTTTATCAAAAAAAATGTGGTTCGAATTAGTAGAATATTAATTTTGTGCTTTCAAAGTATTACTATAGTTCTAAACGAAGAACAAATGAGAGAAAATTATGATTTTTTGGTGATTGGCTCAGGACTTGCCGGACTCACTTACGCCCTGAAAGTTGCTGATTTTGGAAGAGTTGCATTGGTCAGCAAAACTAAGCTGGAAGAATCAAACACCTATTATGCCCAAGGCGGAATAGCTGCAGTAACCTACAGCCCAGACACATACCAAAAACATGTTAACGATACTATTGTTGCAGGTGATGGTCTTTGCAATAAGGAAGTTGTAGAAATGGTCATTTCAGAGGCACCTGAAAGAATAAACGAATTAATAAAATGGGGTACCGAGTTTGATAAAACACCCAATGGGGAATATGATTTAGCTAAGGAAGGAGGCCATTCCGAAAAAAGAATCCTTCATCATAAAGATAATACAGGATTTGAAATTCAACGAGCTTTGATTAAACAGGTCAGAAAGAAAAAATCCATTGAGGTGCTTGATCATCATTTTGCAATCGATCTGATAACCCAGCATCATTTGGGGTTTCATGTGGTAAGAGAAAAAACAGATATTGAATGTTATGGAATATATGCTTTAGACAGAAGAACAAAAAATATAAAAACACTGCTATCTAAAACTGTTTTTTTAGCCACAGGGGGGATGGGAAATATTTATTCTACTACAACTAATCCGCCAATTGCAACCGGTGATGGAGTTGCAATGGTTTATAGAGCCAAGGGCTTAATTGAAAACATGGAATTTGTTCAGTTTCATCCAACCTCTCTTTACAATCCTGGCGAACATCCATCTTTTTTAATAACTGAAGCAATAAGGGGATTTGGAGCAATACTTGTCACTCAGGATGGCAAGGAATTTATGCACAAGTATGATAAACGGGGAAGTTTAGCTCCAAGAGACATTGTAGCGAGAGCAATCGACAATGAGATGAAACTGAGAGGAGATGATTTTGTATATCTAAAATGCGATCATTTAGATCATAAAGAATTAGTAAAACATTTTCCTAATATAAATAAGAAATGTCTCGAACTGGGAATTAACATCACAAAAGATTATATTCCAGTGGTTCCGGCAGCACATTATGCATGCGGAGGAGTAAAAATTAACTCGAACGGGCAAACCTCCATTAAAAATTTATATGCTGCAGGTGAAGTTACATCTACAGGACTACATGGAGCTAACAGACTAGCATCTAACTCCTTACTTGAGGCAGTAGTGTATTCGCACAGAGCATCCAAACATGCAAAATCCATTATAAAAGATGTTGATTTCAGGAATGGAATACCTGATTGGAACGATGAAGGCACTTCAATGCCCGAAGAAATGATCTTAATTACACAAGAGCTAAAGGAGTTACAACAAATTATGACAAATTATGTAGGTATTGTGCGATCTAACTTAAGGCTTAAAAGAGCTCTTGACAGATTAGAGATAATTTATAAGGAAACTGAATCTTTATATGAACAATCAACAGTTTCTCAGAGGCTTTGTGAATTAAGAAATGCAATTAATGTTTCGTACAATATTATAAAAATGGCTAAAGCAAGAAGAGAAAGCAGGGGTTTACATTACAATATAGATTACCCAGAGAAATATATACTTTTAGAATAGTAATCTTAATTATTGACAATGATAAAAAATCTAAATCTCTAAAAATCCAGCCTGATAATTAGTTCAGAACTAAGTAGATGAAAAAAACACATCTCATACTTTTAATATTTTCTTTACCGCAAATCGTTTTTGCGGCTGGCCAATCCTATGTTATTAATTCCAAGGACATCAATGCACTATCATCTTCCAATTATCCTGTTTTTATTGACACAAGTACAAAATTTAATATTGAAAAAGTAACAACACAGAATTTAAATAACTTATTTATTTCCTCGTTAAAGGATCTCAACAAGTTTGAATCAACTTCTTTTTGGTTTTTAATAGATCTTGAACAACCTGTTTCTCAAAAAATCATACAAGTTTATTTTCCAAATGCAAAAAAAGTAGACGCTTATGAATTGACATCTAACAAGGTTCCAAAACAAATCACGGTATTAAGGCACAAGAATGATTTTTACACTATAAAAGCGAACAAAAAAGATGATCTTATCCTAATTAATATTCAAACAACAAGATATTTCTCATTAATAGTAAAACTCTTTGATAATAAAGAATTTTTCCTTAAGGAAAGAAAGCTTAATCTTTATTATGGTTTTATGATAGGCGTTTTTTTATTGTTAAGCCTTTATCACTTAGTTCTATTTATAAAAGTTAGAGATAAGCTTTACCTATACTATATAATACTGATACTTACATCGAGCCTGCTTGCAATTCCTCATAGTGGATTTGTTGATATTAGAGGTAATTTATACTATGACATTGTTTTTACAGCTTTTCAAATTTCCTGCATTTTAATTGGCTCTAACTACCTAGGTTTCTACAAGAACAACAAGAAAATTGTTCATGGAGCATTCATCATAGTGCTTTTAGCAAACATTTATGGAATTGTTTTGCCTTCAATTTTTGGGAAGTACCTGACGCATGCAATTTGTATGCTTATCTATTTATCAATTCTATATTTAACAATTGGACAAATCAGATCAAAATACAGACCTTCAATCTGGTTCCTTTTTCCATGGATTATATTATTTCTCGCACACTTATACTATCTTGCAAACTTAGACTTTATATTACACTATCGTCAACCTATTGAAGTGGGTTTGCTGGCTAACATCTGCTTCATGGCTCTTGCTATTGGAAATAAGCTTAATATCTATAAAGACCAAAAGAGAATCGCTGAATCAAAAGAACTACAGGCTATTGCAGATAGAGATCGATTAATACATGAACAAAACAAAATTTTAGAACAGCTTATTCAGGAACGCAACAAAAAAATACTTGAAAAAAACTTGACTCTTTCTGAAAAGAAGATGGTAATTGAAGAAAAAAATGAAATCATTAACGAAACTAATCAGAGATTAAGACAAATAAACCAAGAGTTGTTAAACAAAAACCATGAAATTTTATTGCAAAACGAAGAACTAAGAAAACATCATGAACTTTTGGAAATAATTGTTAATAAGAGAACAAAAAAGTTATTAGCAGCAAAAGAAAGAGCAATAGTTGCCGATAAACTAAAAACCTCATTCTTAAACAACCTGACTCAGGAGATCAATACACCAATGAACTCAATTACCGGATTTGCAAACCTTTTAAATGATAAAAATATAACAAAAGAAAAGCGAAACGAATACCTTATT
This sequence comes from Bacteroidales bacterium, assembly GCA_050296515.1. GTDB lineage: Bacteria > Bacteroidota > Bacteroidia > Bacteroidales > NBLH01 > NBLH01. The sequence continues at coordinate 86,514 of JBNKRJ010000054.1, forward strand.
AATATAAATAGGAATGTAGAAGTTCTGCTGGAATCAATTGACAATGTTGTCATTTTAGCAAGAATTCAGGCCAGGATATTAAAGCCAAAAAGCAAACAGTTTAAAATCAAGGAGCTAATCAACAGATGTTTAGAGATCTTTACAGATAAACTAAATACTGCTGGGAAAAATGAACTAGAACTTCAAATTGTAAGAGCAAACAAAGAAAATGGTGAAATTATACATTCCGACTATGAAAAAATTTGGCAAATTTTGTACAAATTAGTTGACAATTCAATAAAATTTACAGAAAAAGGATTTGTTCGAATTAAATATGGACTGCAAAAAAGTACAGAGCCAAACAAAGATCACAGACTGTTACTTAATGTTAAAGACTCTGGAATTGGAATCCAGGAGGAAAAACTAAATTACATGCTGGAACGCTTTTCAAGCATTGAGGAAGATAAAACAATACTTTATCGTGAAACCGGAATTGGTCTGGCTATTGTGAAAGGGTTGGTTGATATACTTCGCGGCACAATAAAAGTCAATAGCACACCGGGAGAAGGAACTTCTTTTCACATTGAAATTCCTGTCATTATTAAATCCACAGTGACCTCAAATTAATGAAGTCACCTTATTTCCACTACAATTCTATAGGTATTTCTCTGTCAATCAGTACTTCTAACGACATAAAGGTTTCAGTTCTTGAAATACCCTCTATTGAAAGAAGTTTATCTGACAAAACTGTTTTTAAATGTCTGTTATCTTTTGCATAAACTTTAACAAACATAGAATATTGTCCGGTTGTATAGTGACACTGAATTATCTCTGGAATTTCATTAATTTCAGCCAAAACCTCATTGAACATTCTGGCATTTTCAAGATAAACTCCAACGTATGCCAGTGTTTGAAAACCGAGCTTTTTAGGATCAATTGAAAAGTGAGATCCAGTAATAACCCCCATTTGCATCAACTTATTAACACGTTGATGTATAGCAGAGCCCGAAACGTTACACATTTTTGCAACCTCCAGAAACGGAGTTTTTGCATTGTCAACTAAAACCGACAATATTTTTCTATCTAAATCGTCAATCTGATAGCTTTTATCCATAATTTTTATCCTTCTTAAGTAGTATCAATAAAAAAGGCAATTTGAGGCAGAATAATTACCTAACATTTAAGCCAATAACATTTTCGCACAAAATTAAAATATATTAAACTAAAATAAAAGATATTTTAAGGAAAGTGATAAAAAACAACTAAAAAAACAAGAAAACACTTATATAATTTCACAAATATTCGTTATTCTATCTATTTTTGAGGAAATGCTAACAGGCAAATTACATTTATCTCAAATATTTTTTACGGTCTCAAGTTCGCAAATAGCTTGATTTACATAAATTAAGCCCAAATTATTCACTCTAACTATTGTCTTTTAACAAAATAGTTGTACTTTTGCAGTCCAAAATTATGGTGGGAAATTGTATTAAGTTATTAATTAAAAACTTATAGGAGTCGTGAATACATTAAGTTACAAAACAATATCGGCCAATAAAGCTACCGCTAATAAAGAGTGGGTTTTGGTTGATGCAGAAGGAGAAGTGCTTGGTAGACTGGCCTCTAAAGTTGCAAAACTACTAAGAGGTAAATACAAGCCCAGCTTCACTCCACACGCAGATTGTGGTGACAATGTTGTCATTATCAATGCTGATAAGGTGAGGTTGACAGGAGACAAGTTAACAAAAAGGGAGCATTTTAGCCACACAGGTTATCCAGGTGGACAAAGAAGAAGAACTCCTGCTGAAATTTTGGCTAAAAAGCCTGAAAAATTAGTTCAGCAAGCAGTTAAGGGAATGTTACCAAAGAACAGATTGGGAAGGAAAGTTCTAAAAAACCTTCACATTTTTGTAGATGCTGAGCATACCTTGGAAGCTCAGAAGCCAAAAACAATAAATCTTAATTCAATTAAATAAATCAAATGGAAGTAATTAACACTGTAGGTAGAAGGAAATCTGCTGTTGCCCGCATTTATTTAACTGAAGGTAAAGGAAATATCACTGTAAACAACAGAGACGTTGCTGATTACTTTCAGACTGACCAGTTGGTTTACGTTGTAAAACAACCTCTTAACGAGGTGGGTGTTGCTGAAAACTATGATATTAAAGTAAACATCTACGGAGGTGGTTTCTCAGGACAAGCTGAAGCTTTAAGATTAGCAATTGCAAGAGCATTAATTAAAATTAATGAAGAGCACAGACCAGCACTTAAAGCGCAAAGTTTCTTAACCAGAGATCCAAGAGTGGTTGAACGTAAAAAACCAGGGCGACCAAAAGCAAGAAAGAGATTTCAATTTAGTAAACGATAAAACAAGTTTAGTATCTAAATTATTGAGACTCTTCAATTTTGAAGACTACTCAATAATTGCTTTACTCAGAATGTAAACTTTAAGAAAATGATTAAAACAGATTTTAACACATTATTAGAAGCAGGCGTTCATTTTGGACACTTGAAAAGAAAGTGGAACCCAGCCATGGCTCCGTATATTTTTATGGAACGAAATGGTATCCACATTATTGATCTTAACAAAACTATTGTTAAGCTTGATGAAGCAGCAAGTGCTTTAAAGCAAGTTGCTAAATCAGGAAAAAAAGTCTTGTTTGTTGCCACCAAAAAACAAGCAAAAGAAATAGTTTCAGAAAACGCAAAATCAGTTGATATGCCTTATATCACAGAGCGTTGGTCTGGAGGAATGTTAACAAATTTCCCTACTGTCAGAAAAGCCATTAAAAAGATGACAAGCATTGATAAAATGGCTACTGATGGAACGTTCGAGAATATTTCAAAAAGAGAACGACTCCAAATATCTCGTCAAAGGGAAAAACTTGATAAAGTACTAGGTTCAATAGCAGATATGTCTAAACTTCCTGCAGCATTATTTGTAATTGATGTTTCAAAAGAACACATTGCTGTTAAAGAAGCGAAAAGACTTCACATTCCGATATTTGGAATAGTTGATACAAACTCAGATCCTAACATTGATTTCCCAATTCCTGCAAACGATGATGCATCAAAATCAATTAAAGTGATTGTTGATGTTGTTACTTCTGCTATCCAAGATGGTCTTAATGAAAGAAAAGCAACCAAACAGGCTGCAAAAGATCAACCAGAAAAAGAAGGAACAGAGAAAGCAGGAACCAGAGCTAGAAAAACCCGAGCTCCAAAAGAAGAAACAGGATCTGCTGAATCAAACGAATAATAATTATATATTAATCCGTAAAAATATACTAAAATGGGAATCAAAGCAGCTGATGTAGCTAAATTAAGAAATATGACAGGTGCTGGCATGATGGATTGCAAAAAAGCACTTACTGAAACTGATGGCGATTTTGAAGCAGCAGTTGATCTACTTAGAAAAAAAGGTCAGAAAGTTGCCAGCAAAAGAGCTGACAGAGAAGCTTCTGAAGGTGCCGTGTTGGCGGGTGTTTCTGCTGACAACAAAACTGCAGCATTGGTTGTTCTTAACTGCGAAACTGATTTCGTTGCAAAAAACGATGACTTTGTAAAATTTGCAAAAGCAATTTTGGATGTTGCTATTGAAAACAAAGCTACTTCTATAGATGTACTAAAAGAATTAGAATTAAACGGTAAAAAAATTGCTGATGAAATCACCAACCAAACCGGTGTAATAGGTGAAAAGATTGATTTATCAGGATTTGAGACAATAACTGCAGACCATGTAGTTGCATATGTTCACCAGGGAAATCAACTTGCTGCTATTGCTGGATTTAACCAGGCAGGCATCGATGATCAAGTAGCTAAAGACGTTGCTATGCAGATTGCATCTATGAGTCCAATTGCAATTGACAAAGATGATATTCCACAAGAAGTTATTGATAAAGAAATTGAAATTGGTAAAGAATTAGCTATCCAAGAGGGCAAACCAGCCGACATGGCTGAGAAAATTGCAATGGGAAGGCTAAATAAGTTTTATAAAGAAAGTACTTTATTGAACCAGCAGTTTGTAAAAGATAATAAAATTTCGATTAAAGAATATCTTACTCAAGCAAGTAAAGGTTTAACTGTTACTTCTTTCAAAAGATACTCTGTAAAAGGATAATTTTAATTGAAATTATAAAATATGAAGGAGAGCCTCGAAAATATTCGAGGCTCTTTTTTTATATTATGCAATGAACTATTCTTATTTTTGAGCACAAAAATATTTAAATTGTTTCAGTTGAAATTTCAAAAAGTATTATGATGATTAAATACAAAAGAGTTTTATTAAAATTGAGTGGAGAGGCCCTAATGGGGGAGGATAAATATGGGTTGAATGTTGAGGTTATAAACAGCTATGTTGAGCAGATCAAAGAAGTTGCTAAGCTTGGTGTTGAAGTCGGTATTGTTATTGGCGGCGGCAACATATTTAGGGGACTAAGTGGTACAGGTAAAGGTTTCGATCGTGTAAAAGGAGATAGCATGGGTATGCTTGCCACAACAATTAACAGTATTGCTTTAGATGCTGCCTTTCAACGAATTGGGCAGAAAACAAGACTGTTTACTGCTGTTGCCATTGAATCAATCGGCGAACGATTTAACAAAACTAAAATAATTGAAGCTTTTGAACGAGGTGAAGTATGTATCTTTGCTGGCGGAACTGGGAATCCTTTCTTTACAACTGATACTGCATCAGCCCTTAGAGCAGTTGAAATTGATGCAGATATTTTACTAAAAGGAACTAGGGTTGATGGTGTTTACAACGCCGATCCAGAGAAGGAGCCTACAGCAACGAAATTTGATAAAATTTCTTTTGACGAAGCATACGACAAAGGCTTAAAAGTAATGGACCTTACAGCATTTACAATGTGTAAAGAAAACAATCTTCCGATAATGGTTTTTGACATGAATACGGCAGGGAATTTAAAAAAACTAGTGTTAGGAGAAGAGATAGGAACTTTAGTTCACTTATAGGCAAAAAAATAGGCGAGAAAACCATGTTCTCTCGCCAATCCAAATTAAACCATAAAACTAAAAACAAACACTAAACCTATTTTACCAGTAACTTTTTTATCGTTGATTTATTATTTTCAAATGTTACTTTTACAAAGTACATGCCCTTTTCACATCTTCCAACAAAAACAGGCACTTCTTTTATACTAAAATTGTTATTTTCTGTTCGGCTGATTAATTTACCTATTACATTCACCACTTCAACCTTAGAAATAACCGCCTCAGACTTTACAATGAACTTTTCTCCATTTAAAGGATTCGGATAAACCAAAACTTTGTCTTGCTTATTTTCAAGATAACTCAAATCTTGACTGAACCCTTCGAAAGCTACCAAACAAATAAAAATCACACTAATTGCCGTTTTTATTGTTTTCATCTTGGCATCCTTTATTTTAGTATACGTAAACACTCAGAAAAAGTTTCAAAAATTTAATAAAAAATCAAAAAAAAGTTACAACGTTCTAATAATCAGACAAATATTTTTCACTATTTTTTTTTCAGCTACAAAAATAGTTCTTTTTTCAGCAATAACAAACCTATTTTTCTTTAGATTCATTTTCACAACTAAGTTAACACAAATACACTGCCAATCCAAAAAACTGGCCTTCCATTCATCAAAAACCACCTCTTTTGAGTATTTGATCAAGATCTTCCTGAGTATCAATGGAAATATTTTCATGCTCTGTTTCCGCTACTTTAATTTTAAATCCATTTTCTAACCATCGGTTTTGCTCAAGAGATTCAGATTTTTCCAGACTGGATGGGGTTAATTTAGTAATTTGGCGTAAAACACTGCTTTTATATCCATATAATCCGAGATGCTCATAAAAAGTATGCTTTTTTAGCCAATCAGTCTGTTCACAATTCATCACATAAGGAATTGTGGAGCGACTAAAATAAATGGCTTCACTATTTGAGTTTAATATTACTTTAGGATTATTGGGGTTAAAAAGTGCATCATTATCCGTTATTTTTTTGATTAAAGTTGAAATTTCTGCTTTTGGATCGCCAAAACAACTAACAACATCAGTGATTTGCTCTGGCTGAATAAAAGGCTCATCTCCCTGAATATTTACAACAATATCGAAACTGATTCCGCTTTCTGCTTCAAATTTATTCAATGCTTCAGTGCACCTGTCTGTTCCACTTTGATGATTTTCACCAGTCATGACAACTTGTCCGCCAAAAGCTTTAACCTCCTCAATAATTCTTTCATCATCGGTAGCAACTACAACATGTTTAAGTGCTTTTGCTGACTGCTCATAAACTCGTTGAATCATGCTTTTATCACCAATCTTTATTAAAGGTTTACCAGGAAACCTCACTGATGCCCACCTCGCTGGTATTATTCCTAAAACATTCATTTTCAATAATTTTTTAAAATAAATTCAAAGTATACTTGTCAATATTAAATTATTTATTACATTTGTTTGCCTTATTCAATCAAGTGAACTTTATTAGCAAATATTGGTATTTAATTGTAATTTTGTCATATTAGCAAATGCAATGCTCTACCTTATTTAGAGTGCAAAAACTCACATTTGGCAAATTTGCGAATTAATTTACGATTGACAAAGCATTGTTAAACTAGTAGGGAACATTTTCGGTTACAAAAAAGTTCAAGGGGGAATAAGTTTAGAAGAAATGGATATACAAGCAATAAAGCAAAGATTTGGGATAATTGGGAACTATTCAAAACTGAATAGAGCAATAGATATTGCCAGACAGGTTGCTTCAACCGATATGTCGGTTTTAATAACAGGTGAAAGCGGAACAGGAAAAGAAACCTTTCCACAAATAATTCATCAATTAAGTCCAAGAAAGCACAATAATTACATTGCCGTAAACTGTGGTGCAATACCTGAAGGAACTATTGACTCTGAGTTATTTGGTCATGAAAAAGGTGCATTTACAGGTGCTCATGATCAGCGAAAAGGATATTTTGAAGTAGCTGATAAAGGAACTATTTTTCTTGACGAAGTAGGAGAACTTCCTTTGTCAACCCAGGTAAGACTTTTACGTGTGTTAGAAAGTGGTGAATTTATAAAAGTAGGTTCTTCTAAAACTCAAAAAACGGATGTAAGAATTGTTGCAGCAACAAATGTAGATGTAGTAAATGCAGTACACGATGGAAAATTCCGAGAAGATTTATATTATCGATTAAATACAGTTCCAATTCAGATACCGCCTTTGCGCGAAAGAAATGAAGATATTATCTTATTATTCAGAAAATTTGCTCAGGATTTTAGTGAAAAGTACAGGATGCCACCTGTTAAATTAGACGACTCTGCAACAGAGATTTTATTAAATTATCGTTGGCCGGGAAATGTTAGACAGCTAAAGAATGTTACTGAGCAACTATCTATTATTGAGCAAAATAGAGTAATAACAGGAGATGAGATAAGGCATTATTTGCCAATTTACGAGGGGCAAAAACTTCCAGCGTTATATAATAGTGAAACTGTAGACCAAAAAACTTTTTCATCGGAAAGGGAGATTCTTTATAAGATTCTTTTTGATATGAAAAAAGATATGAATGAGCTAAAAAAAGTCGTTCATGGTTTGATGAATAAGGAAGGAGGTAGTCAAATTAGTTATTCTGAGAATACAGAAGTTATTAAATCTTTTTATCCGGATGAAAGTTATATTGAACCAAAACAGAAACAAAGCGATTATAACTTAGATGCAAAAGACGATTACAATATTCAGGATACTGAAGAGTTTGTTGAGGAATCACTTTCGTTAGTGGATAAAGAAATTGAACTTATAAAAAAAGCATTAGACAAACATAAAGGAAAAAGAAAAGCCGCGGCAACCGATTTAGGTATTTCGGAACGAACTTTGTATAGAAAAATTAAGGAATACGATTTAGAGAATTAAGTTGATAAAAATCAGGTTTTTACACACGAAATGAGAAAAAGTTTAATACTATATATTTTAATGTCTTTGTGGCTATCATCATGTGGAATTTATTCTTTTACAGGAGCATCCATACATCCTGACGCAAAAACATTTTCGGTTGAATATTTTAAAAACAATGCCCCAATCTTTAATCCAACTCTAAGTCAACAAATTACAGAGATGTTGCAAGACAAATTATCATCTCAAACATCTCTTAAATTGACAGATGGAAAAGGAGACTTGCAATTTAAAGGGCAAATAATAGATTATTCGGTTAGCCCGGTTGGACTTCAAGCAGGTGAAACTGCGGCCCAAAACAGGCTGACAATAAAGGTGAAAGTTGAATTCATTAACGAGCTTGAAGAGAATTACAACTTCAATGAAACTTTCACAAGATACGCAGATTATGAGAGTAGTAAGATATTATCATCGGTTGAATCAACACTAGTTCCTGAAATTATTGAACTAATAACTGACGATATCTTTCAAAAAGCAGTAGTTAACTGGTAAAAGCAATAGTGTTATGAACATCGAAAATTTAGCTTCATATTTAAAGAACAAAGAACCTTTTTCTGAAAAGTCAATATCTGAGATAATGCATGTACTTGAAAAACATCCGTATTTTCAGATCGCTCACATGCTTTTATTAAAAGGTATTCAGCAGGTTCAGCCAGATAACTACAATAAGCAATTGAAGATTTCAGGCAGCTTTATTTCAGATAAGCGTAAACTCTTCCAATTTATAAATTCTGATATACCGGTTGTTTTAGAAACAAAAACTGAAACCAAATCAGATGAAAAAGAAGATGTTGAAAAAAATAACGGAAACGAACTTACACAAGAAAAGAGACCAATAAGAATTAAAGAAAAGACAGAAGGGCAAATTACTTCGATTTCAAAAACTATTCCTACAAAAGTTGAGCCCGAAGTCAAAACGGAGGATGAAAAAACACCAATAATCAACAAAACTGGAACAGACGTACCTGTTAAGAAAGAAACTGTTAGAAAAAAAGTTGATCTTCCTGAAGAGGAGATAGAAAAGATTGCTGATGAAAATTCGAAGCAAAAACACCATGAGATAATTAAAGATTTTTTCCATAGCACAGAAAAACCTGCTTTAGAAAAGAAAACCACGGATCAAAATAAGGAAGTAACACCTAAAGTTATTACGAAAGAAGAAAAAAAGGAAGAAGCTCAGAAAATTATCAGTAAAGAGAACAAGGAAGAAGCTCCAAAAGTTGTTATACAGGAAGAAAAAAAAGAAAGTCCAATAGTTAAGGAAGAAGAAAGCCAAATAAAAAAGGAAATTGTTCAGGAAAAAGAAATTATTAAAGAAATTCAAAAAAAAGAACCTGTTATAAAAGAGATCCCTTTAAAGAAGGAACCTACAATTAAACAGCCTTTAATAGAAAAGAAAGAGGACGTTTTTGCTAAAAGAACAATTAAAGAAACAAATATTACCGAAAAAGAACAGCCAATAAAAACGGAAGCAACACCGCCGGTAAAGAAGGCTACAGAAGTTGAGAAAACAACGGCACAAGATCTTATCAATAAAAAGAAGGAAACTGTTTCACAGCCTAAGAAGGAGTCAAGTGAAGCTGATGCAATGAATAATATCTTCTCAAAAATAAGGCAGATAAAAAAAGAGATGAACATTGATTCAGGAACAACTCCAAAAACTATTGATATAAGTATGGAAGATGACGGACCTAAATTAAAAAAGACAACAACCACAAAAAGTCCATCAGGGAGGATAATAAAAGAATCTTTTATTGGCTTTGATGAAACGCCATCGACATTAGAGAAAAAAGAAACAGTTGAAGAAAAAGAGAGTTATAAAAAACCTGAAATAGAAGAGGAAACTGAAAAGATAAAAGAATCAGAACTTACAGCCAAAGATCTTTTTAAAAAACACAAACTACAGAAGGAAAAATCATCATTCTTTGATGCTGATTTGACAAAAAAACAAAGTACAACAGAAAGCAGTGTTTCACCTATTTCAAAACTGGTTGATATTGTAAATGATGAAACGGTTAAAGCAGATCCGGAAAAGAAACAAGTTGTTGAAGAGGTAAAAAAAGAGCCAACAGTTATTGAAGAAAAACCCTTTGCTAAAGATGAAGAAAAGCAAATTGACGAAAAAGTTGCCAAGGGAGAAATCAGTGCAGCTGAAGCTTTATTACAAAAAATAGCAGCTAAGAAGAGAAGAATACAGCAGGAAAGACTAGAAGAAGAAAGAAATAAAGAAGAAGAAAAAAGGAAAGAACTTAAAGCTGTTAATCAATTAATAAAAGATGAAGCTAAAAAGGAAGAAGAAAAGGTTCCTGAACCTAAAGTAATAGAAGAAAAAGAAACCAAGGTCGAACAAGAGGAGAAAAAAGAAGAAGTCACCCAAATAAAAGAAGATGTTCCTGTAAAAAAATCAAGAAACTTAATTGACAGTTTTATCGAAAAAGCTGACTCACTTGAGAGAATTGGAAGCAAAGAACCAAAACTGACTGGAGATATTTCTATTGAAAGTACGGTTGAGTCAGAAGATATAATGACAGAGACATACGCAGATCTATTGATTCAACAAAAAAATTATAAGAAAGCAATTGACGTATATAATAAATTAATTTTGAAATTTCCAGAAAAAAAGACTTACTTTGCAATCCAAATAAAAAAAGTAGAAAGTTTGATTAAATAACAGATTATGACGACCTTAATAACAGTTTTACTAATTATAGCAAGCATCCTGTTAATCCTTATTGTTTTGGTTCAAAACTCAAAAGGAGGCGGATTAGCTTCGAACTTTTCGTCATCTAACCAAATTATGGGTGTTAGAAAAACAGCTGATTTCCTAGAAAAAGCAACATGGTCACTTGCAATGGCAGTATTGATACTAAGTATTGCAGGAAGCTTAACAATTCAAAGAGCAGGAGAAGAAGAGAAAGGATCGGCGATTGAAGAGCATGTACAAAACGCTAGCGATGTGCCTGTTATACCGACAGTACCAACAGAAGGAACTGGGAATAACGGACAAACAACCGAAGAACAAGAATAGAAAATATATTGAGTATTTAGAGAAAGCCATTTTACGTTAAAATGGCTTTTTTTATGCCATTTTGTCCAATTCAATCACACCTTTTTTACAAACAATTTAAGCATCTATAAAAGCCTTATTAATAGATGCTTAGCAAAAATACCAAAAGTTAATTACTGCAATTTTGTCTTACTTCTGCCTCATTTTTATCCAATTTCTCATTTGGCACAAATTATGAGAATCCAGAAGCGTAAATTTTAAATAAATAATAAACATTAAACATATGGGAGCTATTAAGATGAAACCATTAGGAACTCGAGTAATTGTTGAGCCTTTAGTGGCAGAAGAAAAAACACAAGGTGGTATTATTATTCCTGATTCAGCAAAGGAAAAACCACAAAGCGGAAAAGTCGTTGCTGTAGGTCCTGGTTCAAAAGATGAGCCTATGGAAGTAGAGGTTGGAGACGTTGTTTTGTATGGTAAATATTCCGGTACAGAAATAAGATACGAAAACAATGATTACCTAATTATGTCTCAATCTGACATTTTAGCTGTTGTATAACTTAATTTCTAATTTAAATTCACTTAAAACATTATAAAAATGGCAAAAGAAATAAAATTTAATATAGAAGCCAGAGATTTGCTAAAGAAAGGTGTTGACCAATTGGCTGATGCTGTTAAAGTAACACTTGGACCAAAAGGTAGAAATGTTGTTATTGACAAAAAATTTGGCTCACCTGCAATTACTAAAGATGGTGTTACCGTTGCCAAAGAAATTGAGCTTCCAAACAACTTCGAAAACATGGGTGCTCAAATGGTAAAAGAAGTAGCTTCAAAAACTGCTGATGATGCTGGTGACGGTACAACTACTGCTACCGTTTTAGCACAATCAATTATCAATGTTGGTTTGAAAAACGTTACTGCAGGTGCCAACCCAATGGATTTAAAAAGAGGTGTTGATAAAGCTGTTGCAAAAGTTCTTGAAAGCCTAATTTCTCAGTCAAAGTCAATCAGCGTAGAATCTGACAAGTTGGAACAGGTTGCTGCAATTTCTGCTAATAATGATAAAGAAATTGGTGAATTGATTGGCCGTGCCATGAAAAAAATTGGTAAAGAAGGTGTAATCACTGTTGAAGAATCAAAAACTGCTGAAACTTACGACGAAATAGTTGAAGGTATGCAGTTTGACAGAGGATATATTTCTCCTTACTTTGTTACTGATTCAGAAAAAATGGAAGCCGTATTAGAAGATCCATATATCTTGTTACACGACAAGAAAATCTCTACAATGAAAGATCTTCTTCCAGTTTTAGAGCCAGTTGCTCAGGCAGGTCGTCCATTATTAATCATTGCTGAAGATGTTGATGGCGAAGCTCTTGCTACTCTTGTAGTTAACAAACTACGTGGTTCACTAAAAATTGCTGCTGTTAAAGCTCCTGGTTTTGGCGATAGAAGAAAAGAAATGCTTGAGGATATCGCTATCTTAACAGGTGGTACTGTTATCTCTGAAGAAAAAGGTTTGAAATTAGAAGGTGCTACTATTGATATGCTTGGCCATGCAGAAAAAATCACCATGGACAAAGACAATTCTACTATTGTAAATGGTTCTGGCACAAAAGAGAACATTGATGCAAGAGTTAAGCAAATCAAAGCTCAAATTGAAGCTACCACTTCTGATTACGATAGAGAAAAACTTCAGGAGCGTTTAGCTAAGTTAGCTGGTGGAGTTGCGGTTCTTTACGTTGGTGCAGCTTCTGAAATGGAAATGAAAGAGAAAAAAGACCGTGTTGACGATGCACTAAGTGCAACCAGAGCAGCTGTTGAAGAAGGTATAGTTCCTGGTGGTGGTGTTGCTTTCATCCGTTCAATTGCTTCGTTAGAAGACTTAAAAGGTGAAAATGAAGACGAAAACACTGGTATTGCAATAGTAAAAAGAGCTTTAGAAGAGCCATTACGTCAGATTGTAACCAATGCTGGTGGCGAAGGTTCTGTAGTTATTCAAAAAGTAAAAGAAGGAACTGGAGCTTATGGTTATAATGCAAGAACAGAGGTTTACGAAGATTTATTTGAAGCTGGTGTTATTGACCCAACTAAAGTTGTTCGTATTGCCCTTGAAAACGCTTCTTCTATTGCTGGTATGTTATTGACTACTGAAGCAGTAATCACTGACGAAAAAGAAGAAACTCCGGCAATGCCAATGGGTGGAGCCCCAGGAATGGGAGGAATGGGAGGAATGATGTAATCAAATTCCCAATATAATATCAGCACAATTGTGCTTTATAAAGCCCTCTATTTGAGGGCTTTTTTATTATTATTCTGATAGAGGTTAATAATCTACCAGGAAACTCACAATATGCGAGTAAAACTCTTCCATTGTTTTAGCTCAAATATTTGCCATGGCTTATAATTTTGTAATATTGTTAGCTCTTTTTCAACCAACAACAAATATTTATACTGAGCCTCTTTTGAATATTGTAATTTAAATATTATCTTTGTCCTTGTATGGCAAAGATAAAGTTGACAAAACCACAAAAGGAAGAGCTGGAAAATGCTGAAAGGCAAATTAAGAAACCTCAGCTTTTAAAAAGGATTCAGGCGATAAAGCTGAGGGATAAAGGAATGAATAATCTTGAAGTAGCAGACTTCCTAATTCTTTCAGATCAGACCATAAGTAACTGGTGCCAGCTGTATTTGAAAAAAGGCCTAAATGAACTGCTCCAGTGGGAGTATAAGGGAAAGATATCAATACTTACCCTGGAGCATCAAAAGCAGCTACGGGAAAGGAATAAAGAAAAACCATTTGATACTGCAGCAGAAGCAAAAGCTTACATAAAGGAAAACTTCGGAATTAATTTCCATTTACACTGGGTGCAAAAAATCATGAAAAAAAACTTCAGCTTACATTCAAAAAAACAAAGCTGAAACCAGGCAAATTACCTGATATTGAAAAGCAGTCAGAATTTATTGAATGGTATATAAAGATGGTGAAATCAGCTCTTACAGGTAAGTTCCACTTACTTTTTTACGACCCGGTACATCAGTTACACAATACAATAAATGGGAGATGCTGGCAAGAAAAAGGTGAAAAAGGCACGATAAGTTTGTCTTCTAATACTAGCAGGAAAAGGATTTCAATACTGGGTGCTATAAATCCGTTGACATACAAGTTTACTTGTTTGACATTGGAAGGCATGGTTAACAAAGAAGTAACAAAACACTGTTTAGACAATATCAGGCAAGCTTATAACGACCAAAAAGAAATTGTCATAATAATGGACAATGCGAAATATAATAGGGCATATGAAGTACAGGAACATGCAAAGGATTTAAACATTACAATAAAATATTTGCCACCCTACTGCCCCAATCTGAACCTGATAGAAAGGGTTTGGAAATATTTAAAGAAAAAACTAAAGAATATCTATATAGAAAAATATGAAGATTTCAAGGAATGGATAAACAACTTCTGTCGAGACTTCGATCAATATGAGCCTGATATTGAAAAAATCATTTCAAACAAGTTCCAAATTATAAAGGCGGCTTAGTATA
>JBNKRJ010000055.1:0-6437 GCA_050296515.1 Bacteroidales bacterium
AGTACAAGGCTTCCTGGTCTTTTATCTGGTATCCGGTTGTCATTTAAAAATTTGTTTTCCTTAATTATTTCTTGTCATTCTTTATTCAGTTTTCAGGCAAGATGCCTTAGTTTAGAACGACATAGCGAGACGCTATGCCGAACACTGCTGTACTTTAATCATTTGCTACGGTTAACAGGGGCAAATAGTATTTGATAAAAAAACAAGTTCTATTTGAGTAAATTTATCATTAACCTTCGTTACAGCAAATTCAATCTCATTATTTAATTCCTCCATAACTGTATCAATTAAGTTTATTAAATGTTTTAAATCTTTGTTGGCTTTATTTTTTCTCTCGATAGAATATGTATTTGCAATATATTTTGTGTTATGATTATGGTGTAATTCTTTTCTATCAGAAAGGTATTGTAATAAAACATCTATGTTTTCAGCATAGACCATGAATTTGAAATAATACTGTAAATAATTATTTTGGATATTTAGAGCAAAAAACCTAGAACCGTCATCAAAATTAAGTTCGAAATCATAAAAACAAATTGCTTCAACTATTTGCCATATTATTTCTTTCCCTTCATCAAAAAGTAATTCATTGGTTATACAGGAACACTTCAGGTAGGTATTTAATTGATTTTCGAGATAATTGGCTGTTTCTAGAAAAAAGGCTGCCATATATTTGTCTTCCTCATATTCACCTTCAGGCTGTGGCAATTTATTAATTTCAATAAAATTTACTTTATTAAAATTGTTATAATATGTGGAAAAATTATTGCTAAGAACAGGTAGCTTAGTTATATCCTTTTGTGTCATTTTATTTTATCTCCAATATATTTTATACCATAAATTTTCTCAACATCTGATTTATTCATTAGAACCATCTGAGGTACATGATGTGAAGCATTAAATTTAGAAATACTTTTGAGCTCTTTTGTAAATCCAAAATTATCTACCAAGTACTTTGCCATTGATTTACAAGCTTCATCTTCATTTATATTTAATTTTAGCCCAGCTTTATTTTTTGCAGTCCGAATCTGACTTTTTATATATTCCGATTTGCCATTCAATACAAAAGCTACTCTACCATCTGAAGAAATAGCTCCAGCATACCCCATTTTCAATTCTTTGAAATCAAGAAAGACATCAAGGATCGGTTAACAAAAACTAAGTTGTATCTGGTAATTTTATATTCAATATTTTACAAGAGTGTTTTTCATAAGTCATTGTTAAAGTAGTTTTCTTTTTTAAGGAACATGCAATTAAATAGACCCAATTTAAATAGTATGGATATATTGGTGTAAAATAATAACTTTTGCTATGGTTTTTGAATTTTACAAAGAACTTGTTCGACTTATCACCCCAAAATTCACTGATAGTTATATTTTCTATTTCGATATCAGAGTTATAAAATTTGTGTTCAAATTTGTGAGATTCTTTGTAGTTAAGATCCTCATAATAATCATAAGATACTAATCCAATATATTTATTTCCTTTACCTTTGAATAGTAATTGAACATGATTAGAGTGAAATGCTGAATCTGCAAAAATCACAATATAATCGCAAAACTTCTCATGTGATATTGGAAGATAATAACGTCGACAACTATTTTCTAAAGATAATTCACTATAATCTTCAGATGATGGTGCTAAAAATGTTTCAATTATATCATTCATGACAATACTTTTAGTGTTAAAAGTTCATTTCTTCAAAAAAATCTAAGCCAATAGCTTTGCATCTGGTTTGAAGAATATTTACTAAAATAGGATAATCTGTTCTAAATTTAAGTAATTCGGTTGAATTGTAACTGTTTCTAAAACTAGCTATCGTTTCTTGAAAATTATCTCTTTTTACGGACCATGTTTTTGAATATATATCATAAGCCATTTTTTTATCATCGCTGTCGAGCAATCCTTCAATACATGAAATTTTTGAATTAGAGCTTTCAATTCTTAAATTACTAATATCGATCTGATAGTGGAGTAAAAAAAAGATTTGTTCTTGATCTTTATAGTTTTGTTTAACTGCTTGTAAAAATTCATTATATTTTGTGGTGTTTTCAAAGCTATAGCCTGCTCCATATTTTATTGTTTTATTTTCAAATATTTCAAATATTCCGTTAGATTTTTTTTCGAGTGACAATCTTGCTATTATTTGCACTGTTATTTCACTAAACTCTTCGGTTCCTTTTAACACAGCATAAGGACGAACTATCTTATTATCTGAGAAAAAGTAGAAATCAAAATCCTTTTTAAATCTATTTTGACTTTTCCAATATTTACTTTTATCTACGCCCTTTTCAAAATCATTAATTAAATCCTGTTTTGAAACTGATTCAACATTTTTATTATTTGCCACTTTTTCAATCCAGGTTTCAAGGGTAACAGGATTATCAAAATATGCAGGATCTATTACATATTTTCGCAATTCTGTACTTTCATCCATAATTTCAATTACTGGAGCAACATGATAATTCCAATCAAAGTTTTTTGTTGTAACATAAACTTTCTCAGCTTCTATTCCTTCTGCTTCCATTTTTTCAAGCATTTTGTATGCTCTTACATAACATGCATCATCCGTATTTTCAAATAAATCATATATTTCTCCATTTACCTCTATTTTCATTGTTTTGAATTGGGTGAATAGATCGTTTAGTAACTTTTTGTTGTTTGTAATATCAATTAAACTCTTTAATTTAATATCCAGTGGAGATTCTTTTAAATTATTCCAAGCGATAGTTAAAAGTTTTTTATCTTCTTCTGTTGATTTTTCAAAAAGATCAAATAGTGGTTTATTTCGAAGATCAGTTTTAAACATTTGCTTAATTTCATCGCTAGGCAAAGATGATGCAAGATCGTCAATCCAACTTTTCGTTTGTTTAAGTTTTTCTATAGCCCCTTCGAAAATTTTAATATTGGTAACATCCTCCGCTTTATTTATACTTGCTTTTGCATTTTCAAATATACTTGTGACTTTTTTTAGTTCATCATTGTTTGTTGCAATTCTTACAATGTCTTCAGTCTCATCACCTTCAACAATAAGTCTTGCGGCTTTTTTTGCATCTGGTAAATTCTTGTAGTTATTAGGGTTCTTTAAAAGATGTTTTAATTTCGATGGCAAAAATATATTTACACCAAAACTAGTAAGTCCAGTACCTAAAGAAGCATAGTTTAGTACTTGTCTTATCTCATTCGCTTCTTCATTATCGCTTAAAGCTGTTGATGCAATGCTGCTAACATCGCTGACCATATCGATATATATTAAAGCTCTACCGACTTTAGTTGCAGTACTGACGGCACCTGCACCAAATGCAAAACTTGCAATATCCATGGTTGTGAAAATAGCTTGGGAAGTTGTTTCATTACTTCCAACTCTATCCGCGTATTTTACAAAAATTGCAGGTACTGGATAAACTAACGCACCATGAAGCTCATTTATCTTTTTGTTTATTGCATCTTCAGTTATACTTTCTTCGGAATATGCTATTCCCTTTATTAGTTCAAGATTAGATTCATTTAGAAAAAGAACCAAATCAAAAGGGGCGAATTCATCGTTGTCTTTTTCATTTAGAATGTCTGTATCTAAAGAAATGAATTGTTCGGTTATTTGTTGTTCAATTTTTATTTTTCCATTATCCTGGAATTCTGCATCAATATTTGGATAGGTAAACGCGCCTTTTGGGAATAACCCTGAAGTTGTAGGGTATGTTTGGAGAATCGAAATACCTAACCTAGTTACAAAGTTTTGGTATTTCATATAGAAGACACTTTCAAAAATCCTATTTTCATATAATAAAAGGCGTTCTTGATACAGGTCACTAGTTTTTCCAAACATAGTAACTAATGTCTGGATTAGTTTATGTCTATTGTCTTTACTAAAAAATATTGCGTCATTTACTTTTTCAAATAGCTGCTTAGAAATATATTCATCAGCATTATCTAGTTTTATTTGAAGTCCAAATAATTCAGGATCATCTGCTCCGTTTTCAATATCAGCCAGAACTTTTTTGTATTCTTCTGCATAAAGATTCTTTTTTTCAATGCCTTCAAGTATTTTTCTATACTCTTTTTTGCTTGCGAATTCCAGAAGTTTTAAAACTGCACCCTCTTCATCCTCATTAGCTTTATTAGATTCTTGTACATGATTTGGAAGTATAAGTCTACTAATCAAGGTTAATATTAAATCTGCATCGAGTTCGTTTTTGATATAGTCAGAATTGATATAATTAATCCCCTCAACGAGGTTTGAATAACCATAATCTATAAAGATTTTTTTGTTTGATCGATCATTTTTATACTCCTGAACAACTTCCTTAAAGCCTTTTGTTTCAGCATCTTTTAACTTCAAGATTTGATTGTAAACTTCAATAAGATAAGCATCTCCTTTTGGAAAGGTTCTACCACTTTTATCACCTATGCATTCGTAACCATCATAGCCCAAATGTTTACAGTCACAAAACTCTTTAAATATTTCATTTTGAATCAGATTGTCAAACTTTTCACCTATAAAGTTACCTTTTTCACATTCTCCATCGACATACTCTAGAATCTCAGATGTAACATTTTCTTCAAAAAATCTTGGATAGGCACATCCCAGTTCAGCAAGTTTTGCCAACATTATTATATGTTCTGTTGGTTCCTTATCGTTTTTTCTGGAATAAGTAATCTCTATAACCTCTTGCTTCAATGATGTTTGATAAGTTATAGAACCTTCTACATATTTTGTTGAAACAAAACCCTTTTTAGAATCAAATAGGAATTCTTTTATCGGAAATTTATCAAAAGATAAAACATCAAGGCCACCAAATGTATTGTCATGAACTGGAAGATTTTCTGCTTTAAAGGAATAGAAGTTGACAGATGTCTTGTCATTAAATCCAGGCAAAGCCATAATAACTTTATCTCTAATAGCATCATCTTCATTTTCGATACCAAAATTCTGATAGTAATCCTCACTATTATCTTTATTTACATAGCCTTTTACTTTATTGTTGACGATACTAATCGAATATTCTTTTACAACAGGGATGTCATTATCTTTTTCTAAAATTGAGAACCCTCTTAAAGTTCCAGGTATAACTAATGAATTATTCTCGTCTTTTCTAATCCCAAAATGGAAAGAAACATTGAAAACATCTGAAGGTAATGTTATACTTTCCCCTGACGGTGTAATAAAAGTATAAGTATCATCACTATTAGCTTCAATACCAATTTTGCTAAAACTATTCTGATAGCCATAATCACTCGTACTCTCCTCATCCCCTCCCAACCAGCTCGCCTTGGGGTTATGTATATAATACCACTGGTATTTACGTAGTAAATTGTTTGGCTTTTTATCGGTGTAATCCATTAAGTTATAGGTCGATCCCTGCGTGGTTCCTTTTTCCTGCCAAACATGTTCCAGTCCAAATGGGCCGTGGCCAAGTTCGTGGGCCATGGTGTGGAAGAGTTTTTCTGTGCTGTTTTTTAGCTGCTGGCTTTCCGTCTTGCTGTCTTCCATGAAGATGAATCCATAGCGGCGGCGGAAGGGCATAATCCCGTTCTTGTTCCCTTTTTCAGATTTTTCTACAAGAAAAAGGTATTGGGCATTGCCATCAAAATAGGACTGGTCTTTTAATGCGCTCCTGATTTTACGCATTTCTTTAGTAAAGGCAGCCCCTTTAGGCAGCTCGGTATCCAATCCTTCTACATCGTTTACTTCAAATTCTACTTGCAGAGGCTTATTTACCACACTTACATCCCAAAAAGTAATGGCCCCTTTGTAAATGTTATCAAGGGAATCTTTTAGTGCATTGGCCTCCACGGTGTAGTCTTTGTTTACCGGCACAATTACCAGTTTCATGCTTTGCTTATCGTAGCTCACCAGGTTCAGGTGTCCTACGGCTATGCGGGTGCCATCGTCCTGGGTGTAGTAGGCAATAATATGGTCTTCGTTTTCGTGGGTCTGGCCGGTTACTATTACTTCCCAAATGCTGTCATTGGTGTTAAAATTATAGTTTAACGGGCCGCTTACGCTCGATTCTATGGTTAAGCGCGAGCGAATGCTGTCGGGCACCCCGGCGGTTATTTCCATCACCACCTTGTCGTTCATGCCGTTGCTTTGTGTCGATTTCCAATGTACCGGGTAGTCTTTTTTGTTTACCTTTTCCTTGCTGTAATCTGCCTGGAACTCAGAGATATCCTCAGGATATTGGTCAAAACCAAAAAACTGGTCTTTGGCTCGTTTAAATTTTACCAGGGTAATGGCATAGGCGGCGGTGTCGCTTACGGTGGAAGCCACATTGCCATTGTCTCCGGTTCCTCCTGTTCCGTCAAAATCCAATTTATCGGTAGTCACATCTGTACTATCGCCATTTACCACAATAATGGGCGGTACCTGGCTAAAGTCGGTGGTAATGGTATCGCCACTGGCGGTAATAATGGTGGTATCGCCGGTTATAATGTAT
>JBNKRJ010000056.1:0-8012 GCA_050296515.1 Bacteroidales bacterium
GTGCAACGGGTTTCAATTTGTAATGGACAGGCATGACCAAAATGAAATCACCTTGCATGTTACCCTTTCTGCAGCAGAGATTAGCTATGTAAAAGGGACCGAGTCCAAAAAGAAAAAAGACTAAGTAAGTTAAACCAATCATAAAAGAAATATGGCAACATTACAACAAATGATGGCCCTTAGGGCTGCGAGGATGGTTAAATTAAAAATGGATCTTGAAAATGGTAGACCAAAGCCTAAAGGATGGTATAGAAATATTGTATCAGGTCAAAGACAATATTTTGCAGAGAATAGTGCACCATATGGATGGATTTATGAGTTTTCTAGTATTAATGAAGATTTCAGCAAGGCCATTGTAAGGAAGATAGACAAATTGCCTAAAAGAAATAATTTATTTGCAAATAAGGGCTATGTTCGTAGCCCCTTTTCTGACAGGTATGTAAAGTACACAAGAACAGCACCTGTTAAAAGCAACTGGAATTATGGATTAAAAGGTTCAGCAGGTTTTTCATCTGGAACATTTGGTTATGAAACAAGAATATTGGGCTCAAAACTGGGAGGTGAATTAAAAATTGCAAAATTAGATGTTCTTAAAATTGAACTAGGTTATGATTCTGATAACGGATGGGCCTTATTTGATCGAGTTTATGACGATACTTATGAGAATGGGCTTTCAGCAGGAAATATTTTTGGTGGATCATGGAATAATGAAGTGACAATTGATAGAAAAATAATTTCCAACACTGTCTCTTTCAATTTATATATAGCAACTTTGTCATTTACTTCAAATGACAAAGAGAATATATATACAATAAGTGGAGATTTGAGCGCAAGTTATGGTTTTATAATGGGGGGATTTGCCGGGATAAATGGATATGTTTCATACAGATCCATTAAACCTAGACGTTGGTCATATGATGAGATGGTAAATTATTGCAATAACACAGGAACACCACCACCTTGGCCCTTCCCAAAAGTACATCCAGGAGCAGGCTTTAGACAATTAATTGAAAATCTGAAAACTAAGAAATAATGAATGAGAACTTAGGAATTGCATGGGTTATTATTACTTTTACTGGTATGTTTGCGATGATCCCCAAACATTATTTTCATTTTCATTACATGAAAATTGTAAGGAAATATGATGTCGGATTTTTTAAATTTTTAAGATCGATAAATAAATACTTTTGGACAAAGCATGTAATAATACTTCCTTTATTTTGGGAGTTAAATGAAGAGGGGCTGACAAAGGAAGAATTACAAAAGCTGAAACAAATAAAAACAATTATTTATATATGTCTTTCTATTAGTTGGTTTAGCATTATTTTTACTTTACTAATTGGAGTTGTTTATTCAGAATGGTGGCAAAGCCACACAAGATGATTTCTGTATGATCTAAGTTTGGCTGAGCGGTTGCTTATCAGAATAACTCTCCATTTCATTACAAGTTATTTCCAATTATTAACACAAAATCATCAGCATCATTTTATTTAATAGTCTTATTAATGTTGACTATCGGAATTACCGTAATGCTGGTAAAATGTTAAGATACCATTTTGGTCGCTCTGACATGCATAAAACAATGATATCTGTTGATGAAGCTTTATACTATGGTCCAATATATTTCAAAGCGAGGAATAGTTATCTGCGGCTAAGAAGTGCTTTAGAACCATTGTCGATTATGCAAACTGAGACAACAAAAAAGTTAATAACTGATGAATGATGAAAATAATAAAAAGGATAGTTGTATCATTATTATTGTTGTATTTGATAAGTTATTGTGGTTTCTTAATTTTTGGCTTTTATAAACTAAAATATTATGGAAAGTGTACTGTTGGAGAAGTTACAGGATATTATGTAACAAGTAAATCTGGCAAGAATTTGACTTATAAATATCTAGTTTGTAGCAAATATTATAGTGGAGCATCTTCTTGGTATAAAGATGACTATCAGGGAAATAAATATTTTGTTATTTATAATGAATCTACACCTGAAATGAGCGTTATATGTTTAGAACATCCAACTGTAAAAAAACTTGGGGATACAATAAATAATTATAAAAATGATGGTTTATTTATCAAGGTCTTTAGAGCGGCGTGGAATATACAAGATATGTATTTCAAGTAGAATCTCCGAATGGAGCCAGTTTAAAAGGCCGTTGACTATGGTTTAGGTTTAGCTTGTGTAACCTGGGCTCAAAATACGGAGAAGTCTACTCGTTACCATTTAATCATGGTTCCAATGTAGGTGAAAACAAAGTAGCAGAATAATATTCAAGATGAGGGAAGAGAACCGAAAATTGAGCATCTTTATTTTAGCAACAGTTATGTTTTTAACTATTGGATTTTTTTATAAGCATAGAAATAAGAAAGAATTAGAGGCTAATAGAAAATATACAATATGCTATACCATGGGGCTAAAAGGCACTTCAAGTGTTACTTATATCAAATATGAATATTTTGTCGGAGAGGTAAAATACGAGCAGTTAGGTATTTCAAAAAATAATGTGGTTGTTAAGGGTGGCAGGTACTATGTTTCCTTTTTACCGAATAACCCGACAATAAACGAAGTACAATGGGACATACCTGTGCCTGAAGAGGTAATAGATGTACCTCCTGATGGTTGGGATGCCCCACCTTTAATAACCCCTCCAAGCATGAGATAGGGGATAATGAAAGACACTAATTGAAGTGATAAGTCTGTTTATTTGATAAAACCTACTAATATGAAGCAACGAATTGTTATTTCTTTAATCGTCTTTGTGCTGTTTTATACTATGACAATGGCACAAAAGGAGGAGAAGATATATTATAATATATACCTGAAAGCATGTTCCCCGTCAGAGGCTGATTATTACAGGGTGGTCAACTATGATGAAAATGGTAGCCCCATAGGTCCGGTCAGGGATTATTATATCAGTGGTAACATTTTGACCTTTTATGAAGGTGCCATGTATATTGACAAATATAACATGCTGAAATCTGTTTTTATAGGCAAGTCAATAAGTTATTACGAATCAGGAAAAATATGGGCAATAACTTTTTATGATGAGAATGGTGAACGGGTGTTAAAAAAAACAAAAGCCTGGCATGAAAATGGGAATGTTGCCGAAGAATATAATCTATCAGAAGATGGTAAAAATGGGGCCTACTCAATGTATGGCGATGATGGTAGCCTGTGGATTACAGATGAGTATAGAAATGGTGAGTTTATATCTAAATGGTTAGTTGTCACTGGTGAAGACCATTTCAATAAAGAATTTATAGAAGATTTCGAAGATGATAAAAATCTGAATGGCTGGCCTTTGGATGAGAAAGGAAAGGCACAAAGTAAAATAATCCTGGGTACAGGCCTGAAAATGGAGAATTACAAGAAAACTGGTTTTAACCAGCTAATAGAGTTGCCATTCAACCTAAATGTAGATTTTGAAATACACTGCTCAGTGCAATTTATCGATGGTACAAAAGAAAGAAATGCAGGATTAGTTTGGGGCTACATTGACCAGAATAATTATAATTTCTTTTATATAAGTGCAGATGGTCATTTTGTTATTGGTAACGTGAAATCAGGAAAAAACGAGAACCTGAAAAAAGGGCCGACCAATTTTCTCTTGCCAGACAATACGGCCAATGTTTTATCAGTAGCCAGAAAAGGAAATGAAATGAGCTACTATATAAATGGAAACCCTGTAGGTTTTGAACCTTTTAATGCTGTGATAGGTTCAAAAATAGGTTTTCATATAGATAAAAAGCTTGTTGTTGTTTTTCAGGAGCTTAGCGTAAAGCAAAGCTTAGGTAAATGAGTTTAAACTTGGATGCAATCTGCCATGTGGAAGCAGGTAAAATTGTTGGTTATGTGGTAAAGCCCAGGCAGGGCTTTACCCAAATTGCAGAAGACATAAACAACCCTGCTAGACAAAGAGACTATGGCTACAGCCTTGGAAAAAGAAAAATATGGTGGTACGAAATAGCCAACCACCCAAAAAACAAAAAATACACTAAAGGAGCCGCGAAGGAGAAGATGTAATTACTCTTGATTGGGGTATTTACCAGGCAGCCAGTAATGGACTGGAACAAGGCAATCCCATGCCCAGCGAGCTGAGTATTATTATTAACAGTATACAAAACTCACATGCTTACTTTGCATGGGCAAATAGTGCAAGCGACAGGAAAAGTGGCAGCATTGTATTTTCAGGCAACGAATTTGCAAAAGGTACCCCGGTAGTTGTAAAATTTACCGATGCGGTATGCAATGGTTTCAGCTTTTCATTTAACAAAAACCATAGCGAGGGGATTATATTTTCGCTGCAGTTATCTGTGCCAAAAGTAGAATACACCGACAGGGTGGAAAGCTAATAGAAAACCCGATGGGGCAATATTAATAACCAATGCCCCACTTTCTTTGTTGAACACATAAAAACCAAAATAGATGAGAGAAGATGATTATTTTTCAATGATGCACAATAAAAAACGATATTGTGACACCATGGCTAACGGCTTTCACAAAAACAGAAATGACCCCAAGAGTGTAGCAGAAACCATAAACTATCCACTAACAAGGAAGAGGCACTTGTATTATGACAACGATTTGCAGAAGGGTTTGGGAATGGATTGTTACGATTCTGGAGCTGGGCTTCATTATGCAAAATTTGGAAAGCCCCATAGTGAGGAGCCGTGGCCAAATCCTTGGTTTAGTATTTATGAATATTTCAGAAAAAGGATAGCAGACTTATTTGCGTTAGATAAACGGCCAAATGATAAAGAGTTAAATAATCCAAATACAAGTATTCAAGATTTGGAAAAATTTAAGAAATATAAACAAAGTTCAATACAAGCGACAATTGCTAGACAGACAATAGTATATGATGTTTCTTGGTCAAAAGCTATACATCCGACTATTCCTGTTGTTTCGCCTGAAACACAAGTAACTGTGGGCCTTTCTTTTCTTAAAAATATTGGAGGGGATGATTCCAAAGAAGGGACTTTTATACATGTAGGGGTAGGTGAGGCGTTGAATGCAGGATCTAGTATACCTTTTTCATGGTTGGTACCTACGCATTCATTAGGTTTTGTTCATGGAAATTATAATAAAGTTTGGGATTACAGAGGTGGGTTTATCGATGAAAGTGGAGATTTTGATGGATTTGGAGTAGCATATTGTTATTGGCCTAATGGGGCAGCAGCTACTTCATTTACTTTCAATGCTGCAGATTTAGCAGCTGCAATAGCTTCAGAGGGGGTGCCAAATTTAAGTGGAGCAATTAGGGTTGATTATTATTTTCTTATTAATGAGAAAAAAGGTGGACCTACTAGAAAACAACAACGTGCAGATTTTCTAAAATTCATTAAAGAAACATTTAAGGGTGAAAATTATGAGCTTGACCAAGCTTTAGGCGATGCCTTTGATTGGATAAAAAGTAATGGTAAATAAAAAACAATATTGTAAATGAATAAGGTTGTAAATAAATGGATTCTGAAGTATTTATTGTTGCCTTTTAGCCTTTTCATATCAATTTTTTCAATCTATAGGGCATCAGGCATTATATTATATACAAATGATAATAATAAATTATTAAAGATTGATTTGGTAATAATTATATTCCTGTTATTATACCTATTTTTATTGAATATTTTTTACTTTAAAAGAAAAGTTATTTCTGATGACATAAAGGTTTTTTCAAATAACTTTAAAATATTTATTTCGATTTTATTATTATTTTCGAGTTTAACAATATATCTTACATATTATATTAACTATAAGTACGGGAAAACGCGAATAGAAAATTGCATCATTAAGGATCGGCTTCTTATTGTTTTTAAATCGATAAAGACTTATGAAATTTATTCTGATTGTGATGAGTATACAGATATAATGATAAGTGAAGAATTTTATAATAAGGTAGAAAAAGGAATGTTGATGCGTTTAATTATAAATGATGGAATATTGGGTTTTCCTGTATTAAAAGAGATAAGAGGGAAAGGTGATGATTCTTTACGGTATGAGCTTGAATGATGCCTTTGATGGTTCCCCCAGCTAGTCCGATCATGGCTATGCTGCGCTAGGGGCTGTATCAAAACTAGTTTTGCCATAAATTTTTCTTTCAATCTTGCATTAATCCAATCAACCTGCTTTCAATCTTGTTGAAATACGCTCTTTTGTTGTTGAAATGAAAGTAAAATTGCATTGAATTAGACTATTGATACAGCCCCTCTTCGAATGCAGACCCGATGGGGCATTATTAATAACCAATGCCCCACTTTCTTTGTTGAACACATAAAAACCAAAATAGATGAGAGAAGATGATTATTTTTCAATGATGCACAATAGAAAACGATATTGTGACACGATGGCTAACGGCTTTCATAAAAACAGAAATGATCCCAAGAGTGTAGTAGAAGACATAAACTACCCACTAACAAGGAAGAGGTATCTTTACTACGAGATTGGGGAACAGCAAATTACATCAGTTTCTGGTTATGATAATGGCCCGATTAAAAATAATGACCCAAAGGATCCTGCATATTATATGAATGATCCAAAGTTTCGTGATTTTACCTATGAAGAATGTTTAAGTGCTTATATGAACTATCATTATAAAATGGACATTGAGAAATCATTAACAATGCGATTCGGGGCTGGCGAAGAGAGGAGAATAAGTCGTATCATGGATAATATTTTCCACCCAGAATACCCTAAACAATATAGGGATACCAATTGGCCTCATGCTCAAAGAGCTGCTATAAAAGAAGCTATTTTATATACTCGCAAACATTTAAAAAATTGGAATGAACACAAAGATGACCCATACGTGACAAGTGATGATATTGACAAATGGAATGACGAAGTTCTGAGAGAATATGCAAAACAGGAACGTTTAGACCAGATACGTTTAAATAGCTCATACAGTGGTATTAGTCAGGCTATTACTGTAAATGATATACTTTCGCTAGTTGTTGATGGAGCTGGGATTGTTTTTGGTGCTATTATGTTATTCGATCCGGCCACACTACCCGCAGGATTAATGCTTACATTAGTAAATAGTGATAATTTCATTAAAGACTCAAGGGTTATATTCCAAAAGTTAAATGGAACTTACAAGAATAATGTTGGTACACTAGGGGGGAGCATAATGACCGAAGATGCTTATGCAGTTGCTGGAATATTTGTTAATATTACAACCGGTGCAGAAGGAACACTTAAACTTATTGGCGGATTTGCGAAAGCAAGTGATAAAGCAAGTTTTACTGTAAATTCTATTCAAAATGCAAAAGGTGTGTATGATGTTTTCTTAGAATATGAGTAATGAATAAATTTGGAAGCCAATTTGAGAATACAAAGCTTATTTGAGTTTAAGTGCAACCTCGAATATGTAAACTATACATTTGAAGGCTCGTCTTTGAGTGTGATAAATATGATAAAAACAAAATCAAAGTTTTGGCTATTTGCAGATTGGAAATGTGCCTGTTATCAGCACACGAATGCATAATCAGGCATTGTTAACAATTAAAACAAACAAAAATGAAAAAAATAATCATATTTTTCTTATTGATAATTACAACAGCTTTGAATGCTCAAAACTTTGAGGGAACATTAATCTATTCTGTAGATGTAGAACCCTCTCAGCGAAGTCTTGATGCAAATGGAATGACGATTGATGAATGGAAATCAATAGGATACAAAGTAGATACCGTAAAGGTTTTTTATAAAAATGGATTTTACAAAAGTCTAACTATACCAGCTAATGCTGAAAACTCATGGGTGATTTACAGACCAGATAGTAACAAGTTATATTCATTCATCGATGGAGAGGGTTCAGATATATGCTTTGTTAATGATGCTTATGTTGACAAGTTTGCTATAAGGTCAGGTAGTCTGCCAACCATTAAATTACTTGATACAATTGTTAAATTTCGCGAATATGATTTAAAAATGGTGATGGTAAAATGGGATCTTGTAACCTGTTTTTATCTGTATAGTGAGGATCATTTCAAAACGAATCCGAATTTATATCG
>JBNKRJ010000057.1:0-6470 GCA_050296515.1 Bacteroidales bacterium
TGGCCTTCGTGATAGGTATCTTCCACCCAATCACCCCGCGCATAGCTGCCAAACAAAATAAGCATTTCAATCCCCGGGCAAAATTCCAGTATGGTTCGTTTTATAAGGTCCAGCTCAAACCGTTTATTTTTGGGCAAATGCCTTACTGATGTTTTCAAACGTTTTGCATTTTAAGAGTTTTAAAAAACAAATATAAATACTTTAGTGCTTTACAGAAATTATTGAAGGATAAACTCACCCCAATTACTTCAACAAACAACTAAAAGCCAGGCAAATAAAACAACAACCCCATGATGTTCCAACTATACTATACCGTTGCTTATTGTTCTTGAGTAAATGCAATGGAACCTAACCGAAGGCGATTTCATGACCGAAGGGAATAATCCTGGACCTAAAATGCCAGCAGTATTCTACTGCGAACATTGCGAAGCAAGCTTTGCAGGCATGAGAGCTTAAAAAATTAAAAACAGATATAAAATTTTAAACCTCCGCTCGGCATAACGTCCCGCTATATCGTACTAAACCAAGGCATCTTGCCTATAAAAAAATGAAAATTAAGAAAGCCCATACAATATGAAATTAAAACAGAAAAATTAAACAGTAATCAATTTATATGGACAGAGGCCAAAGTTTAAAAAAACGAAGCAAGACGCCTGGCTTAACTGGGGAACATGCCACTGCCATCAGTAAGCACCTCAAACAATAATTCTTTGTGCTAAACAAGTATCCATGTAAATTATAAATTATCACTACTAAAAAATTTACTTGCCAAACAGGGTCTTTTAGATTTTGAAAGTTTCAATCTCACAAATTCGTTGTAATAATTATATTCAATAAAGAATGGAAATCCCTTCTAAAATCAGGGTTTTAGAAAAATGCAATTATGCTGTTTAAACTTTTAACATTGATTTTTAAAAAGGCTGATATTTTCGTCTGTAATTAAAACTATTATTTCTTCCCTCTCACTATTTAAAATTAAGCTAAATAAGAATAAACCAATGTTTAATTTTTAAATTACATTAACACTAACAAGAACAAAGAAACAAAACATAAAAACAATAAGTATTAACAAAATAAATCTTAACTATGAAAACTTACACTCTACTGCTTGCATTACTTATTTTCTTTTCGGCCCAGGTTTATGCCCAATTACAATACGAAGGGTCTATTGATTCTAAAAATATAACTACCCAACTGGAAAATGGGGCAATTAAATATATTAAGTATGACAAAAAGCTGGAAAAAGTTTTAATTTATAACCTTGATAATTCACTCTGGAGAAGTATAAAACTTCAACTTCCCAAATATCACCGACTTCATGAAATTAAAAGTATTTCTCAGTTTACTTTCAATAATGATGAGCAATTAGAACTTGTATATTCCTCGGTTGTTTATAAAACTTCAAATAATCTCGAAGATCCCAACGAAGATTATTTCCAGACCCTTTTTACGCTAAATATTGTAAATGAAGACGGTGAAAGCCTTCTTAAGGTTGGAAATTGTAACGATATGAAAATTGTAGATTCCAATGGTGAGAAAAAGCTTTTGGTTTTTAAAAATTCGGGGACCCAAAATGATAAGGATGGAGAAACTCTTATATATTCATTAAATCGGGCTGAGGATTTAACCAAAAAGCTTTAAAAATTATCTATGAATTTGTGCGCCTATCGCTTGACAATTTTGCAGCAGGACTGAACGGAGAAATGATCTGAATTAA
This sequence comes from Bacteroidales bacterium, assembly GCA_050296515.1. Lineage (GTDB taxonomy): Bacteria > Bacteroidota > Bacteroidia > Bacteroidales > NBLH01 > NBLH01. Next base: position 1,718 of record JBNKRJ010000057.1, read on the forward strand.
AGTTGATGAAGAGATTTTGATTCTGTCAGTAAGCGGATAAGCGAAGGCGACACTGCTTTATATAGACGAATAACATATCATATGATGGAAAATTACAGACCTGCCACTTTCCCGAGCGGGCAATAACGCCACTCTGGTGTTAAGTGTTGAGTTCCTGGACCTGTCAGGTTGGTATTTACAAAGCGCTGATGGCTTAATAAACTGTTATGTAATCTGTGACACAAAACCTGACAGGTCTTGTCTAAGATAATTTTAAGCAACTTTTAAGAAATGCTCCAGGATGTCTTAAGCTTGCCCATCTTACCTTTATTCAGATAAGTAATTAAAATTTAAATAAAATGAAATGAAACAAGCTCCGATTAATCAGAGCAGTTCCATTTAACAATTTAAAATAGTATAAATTAAGGTGTTGAAGCAAAGTGTCAGAAATTGAAACTCGTTCTTAAAATGATATTGATTCCAAGATCATCGGCAAAATACCGTTGCCGGTTCAAGTAATCACGATATTTCTTATTCAACAGATTTTCAGCTTTTAATGATATTCTGATATTCTTCCCACCTTTTAAATATATGTTTGTAGATATATTTGATCCTAACAAAAAATAACCATCAGGAGGAGCCAGGTAATCCTGCCCATCAACATAATTAGTTTGTTTTGCCACATATTTTCCGGTTATTGAAACTGAATTATTTTTCACCTTTCCTTTGTTTTTTAAATTCCAGGTAACAGTACCTGATAAATTATCAGCAGGCATATAAACCAAAGGAATATCTTTACTAATATTTTTACCCCTGAGAAACGAGAATTTAGTATCAAATCTAAGGCTCTTTAAAGGCATACATGAGAGCAATAAATCTGAGCCAATAATTTGAGCGTCAGTCTGTTCGTACCTAAATACAGGAAAAGCGCCCCTTATTGTTAATTCCACTTCTTCCTGGGGCTGCAAATAGATATAATCCTGAACATGTTGGACGTATCCCAACGCCTGAATAATTATCTTACCTCCAATTTTCCAGTCTGTTGACAAGATAAGTTTTAATGATTCTTCAGGTAAACTTTCTCTGTTCCCAATTTCGATACCACTCACTCCCTGGTGCAATCCAAAACTGTATAATTCGTTAATTTCAGGAGCCCTTAATACATAGCCTAAATCAAGATTTGCCTTTAAAAACCTTGAAAAGCGATAAGCACCTCCGACAGAAAAGCTATAATTGTTGAATAAATGATTTTCGCGCTCAATTACTCTCGGAAGTGTCCTTGAAATGGCCCAAACATCAAATTTCTTCAGATCATACCTTGCTCCAAATTCGTAAAACAGCTTGTCTTGTTCCCTTTTCATGATGATAAAAGAAGACGCCTGCATTGATCTGTAATCAGGTATTAATGGAAGAATGCCCGTTTCCGGATTATTAGCATTGTCTACATAATTAAGCTGAATGCCCGTTTTGAGCAGATAACCTATGCCAAAAGATTGTTCATAAATCCCTTCCGCAAACTGACTGTTTTGCCACAAACTCAAGGCAGGTATATTTGAACGCTCTCCTCTTCTTACGTCAAATTCTTTACGACTATCTATCTGTCCACCATACCTAAGCTGAATGGACTGATTCTCTGAAATCAGATAACTAGCTTCAAGCTTTAATAAATGATGCTGAACTTTCTGGCGCGGTGATACAATCGAATAGGAAGCTGTGCTTTTTGTATAAAAAGGCTCAGAACGCGTTAGTGCTTCTTCTAAATCGGTTGTATTACCAATGTGTGCGCCTCTTAAGATTCCTGTATTCGAAGTAAATATGCTATAATACAAATTCGTATGCCATTTTTTAGAAAAGTCTTTTTCCAGCTGTACTGCAAAATTTAATTCTTTCTTACCTGTATTTGTCAGATAATAGTCAGCGCTTTTAGCATCTCCATGCATTTTTGCCGTGCCTGTAATTTTCCATGCCGCCCACCGATCCCGCTTCTCAAAGCGTGTGTTAATGGTATGTCCCAGGCAGTTTGTCTGAAAGATGTAATTAACACTTCCATTCAATTTTTGACTATCCGAAATTTTACCTGGCTCCACCAATACCACACCACCCAACGAATTACCCGGATAAGATAAAGCACTTGCCCCTTTTATAACAGAAATACGTTTGGCTATAAAAGGATCGATTTCGGGCGAATGATCGTTGCCCCATTGCTGTCCGCTTTGCGCAATGGAATTATTCAATATGGTAATTCGACTCCCATAAAGGCCATGTATAACAGGTTTTGAAATACCCGACCCTGTTTTAAGGGTGCTTACTCCCTGAATATTTCCAATGATTTCGGCAAGATTTTTATTACCCGCACTCGCAATTTCATCCGCCTTAATTGTGTTGCTTATTTTGGCAGTATTAACTTCTTTACTGCCATGCACAACAACTTCATCCACTAATTCACCTTTGTGATCAAGAGAAATGAAAAGAGTTGTATCTTTTTCAAGAGTAAATGTAAGATCGACGGTTTTGCAGGCAATATGCCTAAATTGAAAGTGATGGGTTCCACGGCAAACATTTTTCAAAGAAAAATACCCTAAGCTATCTGTTACGGTGCCTCTCTTAGTATTTATGTCATATACACTGGCAAATGGCAATGCCATGCCAGTATTTTCATCGATAACATTCCCCTTAATCACCAGGTTGCAATGTTGTGCGGATGAAAATACCGGCAATAAAAATAATAATATACTAAGGTAAAAAGCCCTACTCAATAACAACATTGAATTCAACTTCTATATCTGTTTCACCTCCTGCATTAGTAATTTCGCCATTAGGTACTCCTGCACCAAATTTATCGGGCTGATGTCTCAACGTAATTGTAAACTTTCCAGTTGAGGCAGTGCTTGTAGCTAAAGTACTGGATAATCCAACAGGATTACCATCTTCGTCAATATCATCATAATCAACCGATAGATTGAGCCCACCTGTTGTTATGAAAAAAAACTGGTGATCCTGATCTTCTTTCATGATTTCATTACTTATGGTATCTGCCGGGCTTTCTTGTTCGTTCAGCAATAAAAGCTTTCCTGTATAAGTTGTATTAGCATCTAAGTGGTCTACTGTATAAACAGGTGCATTACCACCATCACCATCCAAATCAACAAATTTAAGGGTTTTTACCTCTCCACCGCCAACAGGGGTCAATGTGTAGATTAAGGTAGTAATTACTTCTTCTTCATTTGGTATTACAGGATCATTTTTTTTGCATGAATTAAATACAACAGCTATAATTACCAATGCACTTATATATGATAAAATATGTTTCATTTTTTTTATTTAATTGATTAATACCGAATGGTTATCATGTAACGGAAATTAAAATTCACTAACATGCTAATCCTTTGGCATTATACCACAACCTTTTTTATTCTCTTTATAGCGGTTTGGTATAAAAATATTTTTCAAAAATTAATTTCTGCCTGCACACTATTTTTTGCACAGGCAAAAGAATAATCAGGTTATTAAAAATCACCGGTGTCGTCGATATCATTTTTTACGATTACTTTCGGTAGAAGTTAAGAAGACCTGAATTATATTTTACATGAATAAAAGTAAGGATATTTACTTGATACTACACCGGTGGAGCCCTGCCCAAAAAAGCTTTAAATAGTGTAACCGGTAAGATGAAAATTTCAAGAGAGCCGAGTTCTGTTGAATAAAGAACTGTTACAATCTTATAACACTTCGTAAACAGGTAAGGCTCTCTTTGTAAACGAATATAATTCTTAAATTCAGTACGTTCCTTGATGAAGTGGGCATTGTGACTGCAATGCTTTTTAGTCAAATCATTTGCATGGTAGCAACTAATGTGGCATGGATTGTTTTCAATTGCCAAATTCGTCAAATCACACTGTGAATTATCCACATAACCTTGAGTAGGAGTCAAAGGGATAATTGTTGCTGCAATGCACAGCAATAAAAAATATGAAATAATTTGTTTGTATAAATGCTTCACTTTTTAAAATCAGTTTGCATTGATTATTCTAGAACTATATCAATCTGATTTGGTATTGTTTACATAATTAATGGTCTTATTGTTTTCGTGTTCTAAGCAATTGAAATTTTAGTACAATAAAAGAGAAAACGAAACTTAAAAAACAAAATTTAAATAACACATTTTAAATCAACAAACTGAAGGAGGGGCCCTTAAAGAAGAACAATTCCAGTCTAATTCTGAAACTGATGCTTGAAAGAATAAACGGTATGGGCTTTTTGTTATTGTGCTGACAAAGGTATGAGTCTGATTTTCTGCAGTATTATATTCAGTAAATTCAAATTCACAAATAGGGCAAGTCTTTTTTGCCTGCGCTAATGTAAAAACTTCATCTGCATCCTTCTTAAAATGAGAACAATTTTGGGGAACTGAAAACGAAGAGCCGCTATCCCCTTTTTTAGAGTGAAGCAACAGATGACCAGGCTGAAAAATAACTGGAATTGTAAATACCAACAATAAAATTAGAGCACAGTATTTTTTTCTTGCCTTCATGGCGATAAAAGTAATACATTTTTATTACAAATTTTGATGACAAACAGAAAAAAGCGGATATTCAACTCTGAATCTCTCAACTTATTCATTCAAAGGCACAAACCTTGCTTGGCATAGAATCCAGCTATATCAAACTAAATCATGGCATCTTTCCTGTAAAAAAGGATGAAACCCTCATTCCGCGTGCCGCTGAAGCTTTAGCGGAGGCGCAGGGGGATTAGCTTACGCTGAGCCCTTCGGGGT
>JBNKRJ010000058.1:0-48403 GCA_050296515.1 Bacteroidales bacterium
TGGCAATGGAAATAGCATCACTGTAGACCAAAATGTGATTGTAGAAGATGTAACCAATCCAACCTTAAGCTGCGTGGACAATAAGACAGTAAATGCTGATGCTTCGAATAACTACACGGTACAGGGAACAGAGTTTGACCCGGCTACTGCCGAAGATAATTGCGGGGTTGCAACTGTAGAAAATGATTATAATCATTCATCTACGCTTACTAGTGCTCAGTTTCCTGTTGGAACAACAACAGTAACCTGGACAATAACCGACAATGCAGGAAACACAAGCACTTGCAGCTTTGATGTGGTAGTGAATTCAACAACCGGTTTTGAAACACTTGAACAAGCCGGAATTAGAATTTATCCAAACCCAACATCTGATTTTATTAAACTGGATGCTGCGGGTAAGCAAATTCAAAAGCTGGTTATTTCAGATTTATCCGGGAAGCAACTTATTCAAAATGCTTCCATCAATAAGAATGAAACTTTTGATTTATCCGGATTTGATAAAGGGGTCTACCTGATTAGTATTCAAACAGATAATAAAATAATAACTTCGAAAATTGTGAAGAAATAAATGAAAGGGATCGATAAGATCCCTCATTTATTCTTGTTAAATTTAGACTTCAAAAAAAGAAAGATGAAACCCTCATAGAGGGATTTATAAAGAAACTTAATCGCGCCACAAAAGAATATGCTTAAATATCAATTACTTAACTAATATTTAAACAAGTGAAAAAAAGAATTCAAAAATGGATGTCTGGTTTACCAGGTATTTTAGTCGTTATGAGTTGTATACTATCTACCTCTTGCAATAAAGAAGATAACACTGCTGCGGATACTACTGAATTTACTTTAAGCAGTATTGCTGTTAAAAACGGTGAACTACTAGATGAATACAGGTGTGAAGAAAAAGTAAATGATATAGAGAACTCCATTCCGCTATCGTGGACAAATGTTCCGGAAGGAACAAAATCATTGGCCATTACAATGGTTCATTACCCTAACCCTGACGACCTTACACATCTCAACTCTTACCTTTTGCTTTGGAATATAGATCCAGGTGTAACAGAAATACCATATGGAACAGCTGATGATGGTCCCTGGTACATGGGTTCGAACAAAGATGGCACAGCTATTTCTTACACCTCACCTTGTTCTCCTTCAAGCAGCACTCATGAATATACTATTACCTTGTATGCATTGTCTGCAACACCACCAAGTTTGCCCTCGGCAAGTACTATTGATGTCACTTATGATGTGCTAATAAATGCTATTTCAGAAGTAACAGTAATTGATAAGGCTACTTTAACTTTTAATTCGGTTACACCGTAAGTCAATAATGGCTATTGATTAAATGATTAATGTCCCTGCCAAGGGTATTTCAAAAGACATATTTGCTTTATTTCTCACTAAAACAGTGGGGAGGCAGACGCAAACTGATATTTCGGTACGCTGTACCTCAAAAAGCTTTTAACTTTTAATTTCTAAAAATATTCCGGTACGCTGTACCTTAATTCATTCAAAAGCTGCAGAGCAGCGTAATATTTGTAGCAGTAATTACAAAAGGAGGTAAATAAGGTGCAGCGCACCGGAACATTATTTTTTTTAATTCACCACCTATTAAGCATAAGTTTTTTCACATCAAAAATATGATCCCCTGAAATCTTGCTTGATCCGCTTAGATGCAATGACGCAAAGTTTTGAAACGAACCATCTTTTCTTTGCGACTTAGCGGCTTTGTGAGAGTTTTTTTGACCTTTTAAACAGACTTATTTTGTTTTAATAAGTCACAATCTAATCAGCCACTTAATCCTGCAATAAAGAAAACCCTCAACCATTTATCCCCGATAATTATTCATTCGTAAAAAGTTTCATACTATTCGACTGGTTGTCACCCCTTTGTCACCCCTTATTTTTTGTACTCTTTAACGGGAGTATATAACTTTGTATTCGAACTGTAAATAACAATCCATTAAGTTAAATTGGATTGCATTCACTAAACTGCATTGAATTAAAATTCGGACAAAGAAGTAAAAAAGATTTTCAACTAATATTTAAACTAAGGGTTGGGTAATTCATAATTTAAAACGTAATGAGTTAAAAAAGAACCTAACAATGAAAACCATGCATAGCATAACTAGTATAACTCATTTGTCCATTTTACCAAATTTTCGTTCAAAAAAACTATTCAATAACTTATGAAGCCATGTAGTTATAAAATAAAAATTCAGGATATAATGGTATTTAAATACAAATACCTTAAATCTGTCAAATATATTCATGTAACTGCCTTATATTACCTATTTTTGGCGTGTTGCTTCCGGCCAATAAACCTCAAACTACAAACTAACAATCACTCATTTATTTTAATTTATTATTAATACATTACAAATGACTAAAAAGCTTTTATTCATTGCAATTCTGTTATTTCTTGTCAACAGTATTTATAGTCAGAACAACACATTAAACTTTGACGCATCAAGCAGTTATGTTTTATTACCAGATGCTGCAAATTTCAGAAATGACACCTATACCATAGAGTTGTGGTTTAAAGCAGAAAAAACCGGTTTTCAGTTTTTAACCATAAAAAGTAATTCATGGAATGTAATGATAAATAGTAACAACAATATTCTCTTTACACATACAGGAGGAAATTCTGTTACCTCTACAAGTTCTGTAACCGTAAACCAATGGACACATGTTGCTGCAGTTTATAACAACTCAAATAATACAGCAAAACTTTATGTTAACGGATTCCTTGAAGCCTCAGCAACTGGTGTTAATATGTCTGCCAACAGTGCAGGTTCAACCAACATTTCGAATAATGGAGGTGGTCTTTTGGGCAACATCGACGAATATCGTATATGGAATGACGAAAGAACTCAAACAGAGATTAATGAAGACATGTATAAAAGCTTATTGGGTTCTGAAGCAAACCTGGTAGCTTATTACAATTTTAACAGTGGAACCGCTGGTGGTAACAATGCTGGTATTACAACACTTAACGATTTAACTTCAAACAATTTGGATGGAACGCTTAACAATTTTGCACTAACCGGCTCTACGACTAACTGGGTTTCGTCAGAACTTGTACTTTTTAATAGCGCCAGTGCTTCAATATACAGCAATCTTCCTCCAACTGTTGGTTTACTTATTGGTAATGTTTGGGTAGGCGATTACAGCGATCAATTCGATGGTAATACAGATGTTTCTGTAGTGGAAGCTGATGAAATTTCTTCGGGCACCCTGCCCCCATCTACCACCTCAAACATTGCAAAAACATGGATGATTAATGGCGATCCGGATGCAGGCACCTTTTCGCTTGACCTCACCTTTGATAATTTAAGTTTTACAAGCGAAGAACAATCCATCCCCAGTTTGGTGAAATTATTTTACCGGCCTTTTCACTCCTCTGGAACTTGGACCGAATCATACGATGCATCTGTGGTTACTTCAACATCGGCCCAGTTTGAAGGAATTACCAGTTTTGGACAGTTTATGATTGCCATTTGCTACCCTTCTGTTACTTTAAACAGGACTACGATTAATTTCGGAAGTGTAATTGTCTCCAATCCAACTGAACAAACCTATACTGTTTCAGGAGATTATTTGTTTGATGATTTAATCATCACAGCACCTTCGGGTTTTGAAGTTTCAACCACTTCAGGTAGCGGTTTCTCATCCAGTTTGAGCCTGTCGCCTGTTAGTCGCCAGATTGCTTCAACTACCATCTATTTAAAATATACTTCTTCAGCCATTGGATATACGGGTTCACAATCACTGGCACATTCAAGCACACTGATGACAACTACCAATATTAATGTAACCACCTATGGAATAAACGGATACAACGACTGGCACGAATTGGGTATGTCAACAAGACCTTCAGGAAGATACGGAGAAAAAATGGCATACATCAGTGACGGAAAAGTACTGCTTTACGGCGGATTAAGAGGAACCACAGTTCTTAGCGATACATGGCTTTTTGATTACAACACAAACAGTTGGACACAATTAACCCCTTCATCAAGTCCCGGATCCAGGTGGATTCATGACATGGCCTATATTGGGGATGATAAAGTGCTATTCTTTGGCGGAGCTCCCGGAACAGGTAGTAGCAATAACAATGACACCTGGGTTTATGATCTTAGTGATAATACCTGGACCAACAAGAACCCTTCAAACCCTCCAGCTGCCAGACGTTTTCATAAAATGTCCTACATTGGTGATGATAAAGTTTTGCTATTCGGGGGCTCGTGGGACCGATCGGATACCTGGTTGTATGATTTAAGTGATAATACGTGGACACAACTTTCACCTGCACAAAGCCCTCCTGGAAGAGATGGTCATGGTATGTCCTATATCGGTGACGACAAAGTAGTTATTTTTGGAGGATATTATAGCAGAAGCGACACCTGGGTATTTGATTTAAGCGATAACACCTGGACGAATATGAATCCCACAAATAACCCTAGCGGACGTTATGAAATCAACATGGCTTACATGGGTGGCGATCAAGTGTTGATGTATGGAGGAAATGGCAAAAGAACAGACACCTGGGTCTATGATTTGAGTGATAATACCTGGATAAATGACCAAAACGACTTTAATCCGGATGGGAACACTCTTTATGGACTTGCAATGACTAGTCTGGATGGCAGTAAAGAAGTTTTACTCTATGGCGGAAAATCTACCTCTTCGAACAACGACAACGTTTGTCTGCTTTTTGGAAACGGCGATTTTATGTCCCGAACTAATTTTACTAAAGTAAATGCAAATATAGTGAATACCTCCGAAGGAAGCGTTGACTGGGGAGATTATGACAATGACAGTTACCTTGATATATTAATATCGGGCAGCGGAACCACAAGAATATACCATAATAATGGCGATGAGACTTTTACAGATATAAGTGCAGGAATAACCGGAGCAGATAAAAGTGAAGCAAAATGGGGTGATTATGATAGTGACGGTGATCTTGATTTTGCAATAGTTAAATCTGGCGAAAGTCTTATTTACAGGAACGATGGCAATAATGTTTTTACCAATATAAGTGCCGGGCTATCTGGTCTGGATGAAGGCTCAATGGATTGGGGCGACTATGATAATGATGGCGATCTGGATTTGGTGATTATCGGAAAGGTTGGTAATTCAGGTGCTATTCGATTGTATAAAAATAATGGAAGCGATAGTTTTGAATATATTGACATTGGTTTATCAGGTGCATATACCGGAAGCATTGAATTTGGGGATTATGATAACGATGGAGATCTGGATTTGTTAATCTCTGGACTGATTAGTGGCATTAATGCAATTAATGAAATTTACAGAAACGAAGGGAACGATGTATTTACAGATATCAATGCAAACCTGGTTAGCACCTATTTTGGTGGCGCCACCTGGGGCGATTATGATAATGATGGTGATCTTGACATCCTGCTTTTTGGTAGTAATAGCGGAACGAAAACAACAAGAATCTATAAAAATAATAACGGAACATTCGCTCAAATAACTACTCAAATGGACGATGCCTACTATGGCGAAGTTAAATGGGGTGATTATGACAATGACGGAGATTTGGATGTTTTAATGATGGGAAGAACCGGAGATGTGATTACCGCTTTTATTAAAATATTCGAAAACAACGGAAGTGATAATTTTGCTGAAGTTTCCACTAATTTTACAGCATCCTATAATGGCGGAATAGCCTGGGGTGATTATGACAATGATGGAGACTTAGATGTATTAACTGCTGCCGGAATAGGTTCAGGAGGCACGAGCCCTACCACAAATCTGTATAAAAATAATAGTATACGGCCCAATACAAAACCAAACAAACCTTCAAATTTACAATCAAATGTTACAAATGGTGTTTTAACACTAACCTGGAATAAGGCAACCGGAAACACAACTCCACAAAACGGACTTTCTTACAATATTAGACTGGGCTCAGCTTCTGGCCTATCCAATATTGTTGCTGCACAGGCCAACGATACTGTGGCATCAACAAATTTTGGTAAACGAAGGCTTGCAGCACATGAATTGGCATATCGTTCGGCGGGTATAAAATACAATTATTATTACTGGCCTGCAGGTACCTTTTACTGGAGCGTACAGGCCATTGATCATACATTTACAGGCTCTGAATTTGCTGATGAACAAACCATTGAAATCCCAGGGATTGGTGGCCGCGTTTGGGCTGATGCCAATGCAAATGGAATTCAGGATGCTGGGGAAGAAGCAGTTGAAGGAATAGAAATTGGTTTATATAACAGCTCTGATGTGCTTTTAGCAACAAGGGTTTCTGATGTAAAAGGAGAATATTCATTTGCTGTTCCTAATGGTGATTATTATTTCAAAGCCACCTTGTCGTCAGAATTATCAGTAAGTCAGCAAAATAACAGTGGCGATGATTCCACTGATTCAGATTATGATCCGGCAAATAACCAATCGGATCTTGTTACATTTAGTGGAACTTCAGTTCTTAATGTTGATTTGGGAATAAAATACATTTACGTTGAGTCGAATGCTACTATCGAAGGTTTAACACAAAACAGTATTGCAGTAGCTGATTACGATGCCGATAATTACATTGATTTTATCCAGTCGGGTACTGATAATACCAATGCAAAGACCATTCTATACAAAAACAATCAGTCTGGAGGGTTTACACAGGTCAGTACAAACATCATTAACTTAAAAAATGCATCTTCTGACTGGGGTGATTTTGATAATGATGGTGATGTGGACCTGGTCATTTCAGGTACCACCGATTCAAATAAGGATACTACCCTGGTATACAGCAACAACAATGGCGTTTTCACTGATATTGGGGCATCCTTAGCTCCTGCAAGCAGCGGACAGGTAAGCTGGGGTGATTACGATAACGACGGCGATCTCGATTTGCTGATTTCAGGAAACTACACAGCCACCAAAATATACACGAACAATGGCAACAACACTTTTTCGGATTCGCAAATAGCACTTACAGGACTCAAAAATGGAAGTGCACAGTGGTTTGATATTGATAAAGATGGTTACCTTGATTTCATCATCACAGGAAGTTCAGTAGCACTTCTTGGTGAAACCCTTATTTATAAAAACAATGGGGATGGAACTTTCACCAATACTCAGTTTGATGATGAACAATACACCATAAGCTACATAGCCATAGCTGATTTTAACAAAGATGGTTATCCTGACTTTATGGCAATGGCAACGGAGAACTCGAATAATTACATATTGTATTATCAAAACAATCAGGATGGAACCTTCACAAAACAGTCCAATGATTTTGAAGCCCTGGGTTCCGGATCAATTATGAGCGTTGATTTTAATAATGATGGTAATGTTGATTTGTTCTACTACGGTGAAGATCAATCCTCAAACAAAATCTCAAAGCTTTACCAGAACAATGGAGATGGCACTTTTAGTGCACTTGCAAACTGCTTTTGGGAAAAATCATCAGGTACCGTTGCTTCAGCTGATTTTGATAACGACGGCGACATTGACATCATTTTAAGTGCCGAAGGAACCAGCGGACTTGAAGCTAAATTATATACCAATGAATTAAATCATGGTAATACCAGTCCAAATGTTCCCACAAATCTTCAATCAACATATTCTGCAAGTAATTTAACGGTGAGCTGGAACAATGCCACTGATACAGAATCACCTGCAGAATTGGCAAGTTATAATGTAAAAATTGGAACAAGCTCGGGTGGTAATGAGGTTTTATCTTCAAATTCAGATAATTCAGGTAACAGATTACTTTTCAAAAAAGGGAATGCCGGCAATCGAACATCCTTTACACTTAATGGTTTTGGAAGCTATCAATTGCCAACAATCTACTGGAGTGTACAGAGTGTTGACCATTTAGGAAAACCATCCGCATTTTCTATCGAAGCAAATCGATTTAGCCTGCCTCAATTGCCTGACTTGTTAAATGAATCCAGCCTTGATGATGCAGGTTTATTGCAATGGCAGACTGATCAATCACCTTATCTTACTGGTTTTATTGTACAAATTGACAATAACAGCGATTTCAGTTCGGTAGAAATTAATGATACCATTGCCTATTCCGATGGAGTAGTTTACACCTATGGCACTGATAGCTATTTCACCATCAGTATCAACCAGTTGTCTGATTACAACAATCTTGTTAACGATAATCATTACTACTGGAGAATGCGTCCGGTTTATAGCATGCCTTGGGCAAAAAACACCATATTTTCGGCACTGGATAGGGACTTTTATTACAATCCGGATGGAGAATTTGCCGCAGCAACCAATGGAATACCCACTGGAACCATTGTAGCTATTACCACAACGGAAATTTCATGGGATGCTCCGGTTAGCGCTACACCTAAAGATTATGCTGTTTACCTGTTTTCTTCAGCTGATAATTACAGCGTGCCGATAATAGACAGTGCAACTACTGTTAGTACCAATTACCCAGTATCCAACCTTCATTATAATATAACCTATAAAGTAATAGTTCTAACAAATTACAGTGTAACTTCAGATACATACAGTGCAAGCTATGAATGGTATTTTAAAACGGTGGGAGATCCGGGAACTGCACCAACAGTAATCACACAAGATATAACAGTTGCTCTAGATGCTTCAGGAAATGTTAACATAACTGCTGACGAAGTTGACAATGGTTCTACTGATGATGAAGGAATAGCAAGCTTTACGCTTGATAAAACAAATTTCGATTGTTCAAACATTGGCGAAAATACAGTGACTTTAACTGCAACAGATTATTCCGGAAATACTGCAACAGGAACTGCTATTGTTACAGTAGCAGATAACCTTGCACCTGTTTTGGAATGCGCCGGCGATACTACAATTACCATTAATGAAGGTGACCAATTTGTGGTAGCAGGAACAGTTCTTGATCCCGTAGCAAGTGATAATTGTTCGTTTACTTTATCGAATGATTTTAATTCGGGTTCAAGCCTTAACAATTCTACTTTACCAACTGGCAAAACGCTTGTGAACTGGACAATAACAGACAACAGTGGTAATAATGCAACCTGTAGTCAGACAATAACTGTAGTGATTGATACAACAGTCAACAATCAAATCGATATCACAGAATTATCCGTATATCCCAACCCAACTGGAGGAAAGTTTACCATAAAACTTATTGATGAGGATTTATGGAATATCAAGAGTTCTGTAGAAGTTTTAAATTCAACAGGAAACAAAATATTAACACAAGAATTTAATGGAAATAAAACAGATGTGGATATTTCAGGAAATGGAAAAGGAGTTTACTTTATCAGAGTTATTATCAACAATAGTTCGATTATTACAAAAAGGATAGTTTTGAATTAATTTTCAAGTAATTCGAATTAATGAAAACACCAAAGCCTTATTAGTCGTACTGCAATGAAATAATTACTTCAAAAATTGTGAAGAAATAGAATTTTAATACGTTATTGAGGCAGAACTTTATACATAATGTGCTTCTACTGAATTATATGGTTAATTGCATTATTATTGATAAAAATGGCAGTATCGTCAAATAAAAATTTTAAGCTCAATACGGTATACCCAAATATTATAGCATAGTTTTCATTGAATAAACTGAAGAATAAACTTTTTTTTGAAAGAATAGTCGAAATGTATCAATGAGTCATATGGATGCATTATTAACTTTATATTATATTTAGACATCCAACTTAATTTTAGATACAGATAGGCAAGTATAATTACTTTACAAATAGATGAAAGAAGGTAAAAAACCAAAGAAATACGAGGTAGCCAAAAAATGTCGAAAATGCCGAAAAGAAATGGTTCTTTACAATGGCTCTGATTCCATACACGGAAACATTTACACTGGTGCTTCGGACTGCGAAGTAAAACACTACTACCTTTGCGATAATCCGAAATGTGGCTACTTCTGGTCAGAAAATACATAATTTTAGTTAGCCAAAGACCTTTTTGCAATTGTTAAATTTTTAACGGTCTATTGTCTTTTAAAAATTTTCTTCGTTACTTTGTAGCTGATAAAAAAGGAAAACAATGAATTGTCCGAGAATTTATACAACAATGATTTCAACTCAACTTACCTATGTGGTGAAGTTTTGGGATTATTTTTGCTCGGGCGTATTAGATAGTTGATAATAATTAAGTTTCAATATATAAGGGAAGCCCGGGCAGAAATGTTCGGGCTTTTTTATTGCAAAAGCACAAAGTTAGAAGAACAAAGAGGGAAGTTTGATTTTTACTTCGAGCTTCGGTCTTTTGACTTCCAGCTTTAAATTTTTCGCTGATTCAAAACCATAACTAAAATTTAAACAAGTAAAACTAAAAACAAAATGTTACGTAAAACAATTAACCTTTACAAAAATTCTTTCATGGGTTTTTCGCCAGAAATCTGGTGGTTGGCTTTGATTACATTTATTAATCGGGCCGGAACTATGGTAATGCCTTTTTTGACACTTTACCTTAGCGATCAACTTAACTTCAGCCTGAGCCAGGTTGGTTGGATCATGAGTGCGTTCGGACTTGGTTCTTTTGTAGGTTCATGGGTGGGTGGTAAAATGACTGACCGCATAGGTTTTTATCAAACCATGTTTTGGAGTCTGTTCTTAACCGGACTGTTATTCATTGGGCTTCAATATGTAACAACATTCTGGGGCTTTGTGGTGGCCATCTTTATTTCCATGGTTTTTGCAGATGCATTCAGGCCTGCAACAATGGTGTCATTAAAGGTTTACAGCAGACCCGAAAACCAAACTCGCTCAATCACTTTAATTCGATTGGCTATTAACCTTGGTTTCTCATTCGGTCCGTTTTTAGGAGGTGTTTTAATCACTGTTTTATCTTATAATGGATTGTTCTGGGTGGATGGGATTACTTGTTTGCTGGCAGTTGCAATGTTCCGATTGGTTTTAAAAGAGAAAAAAGTAAGTAAGGAAGCTAAAAAAGAAAACAGAATAGCTGCAAATGGAACAAGATCGCCGTACAAAGACAGACCTTTCTTAATCTTCTTAGGAATTATGTTTTTGATGGCATTTGCATTTTTTCAACTTTTTTCAACCATACCGTTGTATTACAAAGAGGTACATCATCTTTCGGAATTAACAATTGGTCTTTTAATGTCGTTAAACGCTGCATTAATTTTTGTTGCTGAAATGCCATTGGTTCACATTCTTGAAAGACGCGCAGTTAGTCAAACCAGGTTAATACTTTTAAGTTTAATTTTAATTGCAATAAGCTTTTATATTTACAATGTATCCAATTGGTTTGGAATACTCGTAATGAGTATGTTGATTATTTCCGCTGCGGAGATGTTTGGTTTTCCGTTCTCTAATGTATTTGCATTGAACCGATCACCTGAGGGACGTGAAGGCGAATACATGGGTTTGTATACCATGACATTCTCTTTGGCATTAATATTCAGTTCTAAGGTAGGTATGGAAGTCATAAAAGCATACAATTACGAAACTAATTGGTACCTAATGGGTACTTTATGTGTATTTGCTTTTATACTTGGAGTTTGGCTAATACATGCCTTAAAAAGCGAGAAAGTATTAGATACCGCAAAAGTAAATAATTAAAGGTTTATGGGGGCAGCTAATGCTGTTCACATAGACTTTTTCAATAACTTATACTAAGCCAGTATGGAATATTGTAAAACGGAATTCCATAATGGCTTTGTATATGCCGATCGACTGGCAGTTTTGGTTTGAGAGCTTGCGAAGCAAACCAAATACTAACAGCGGTTCGGTATAACTTTAGAAATTGTCCATAAGTTATTAGCAGGATTTTGGTTTTTCTTCCTCTTCTTTTTTATGGATATTAAAACCACAATTTTCGCAATAAATAATTGCATCATTCTCTTTGGTATACTCCCCACATACCGGACATTGATTCCCTTTGGCTGTTCTTGTTTCCATTTCTTCAGTATTTAAATTGTTTGAACGCCCTTATTTGTTTGGTAAAGACAATATCAATTTGTGATAAACTGAAGTTTAGAAAAGTATTTCTCAAAAATATAACTTAGTTGCGTTGTCCTTTTCGCGATGCGAATAATACAAAATTAAGAAAAGATATTTATCCCTATCGCTTTTGTTCCGCTAATATAACGTTTTTTTTGACCAATCATTGAACAATCCGGATATTTTAATATTTTTTATTGGTTTAATGCTCAATATGTTAAAAATGTTTAAGCACTTATTAAACCCTAATTACTGAAAGCTACTTTTCCCTAAAAATCTTTTCTAATTCCCCTGGAAAAGGCCTCTTTCTATTCTCTTTCTTTAAGTACTCTTCAATTAATTTGTAATCTCTTCTATGCTTACCTGCAATTCTAATTCCATTCTTTCTGGCAAGAAAAGAATTATCACCTGTTTTGGCAAATAATCGTTGAATTCCTTTTGAGAGGTAGTAGTTTTCTTTATCAGCATAAATATTCCATCCGTATTTAGTAATCGGAATAATTTTCAGAATTTCATCCAGAGTAACAACAAAGCCCTCTGGTGTTCCCACACCATTAACAGGTGTATTGAACTGGTGAACCAGATATACATCATCAAACCAAGATCGCACAGCAGTACATCTTGAAAAAATTAAAAGCATTGCGAAAAAAACAACTAATAGAACAACTAGTTTGGAATGATTCATTTTAGGTAGATTTTGTAATAATATTGTTTGCAAGCAAACTTAAGGAACCAATTTCGCCTTTTCAACCAGCAACCTAACAGGCAAAATATCAAGCCCTTATCCATACAAGAGCACATATTATGAGTGTTCAGGTAATACATACACCCCTTTTCAGCTTCATGCATAAACTTAAAACAGATAAAATGCAGGTTTAAAGTAAAATAATCTGATAAGTGTTAAAATCTCAATGATAAACAGCTTAGCCCTCCATCCAGTTTTCTGTATTCCGAAACATCTACCTCAATGGTTTTGTAACCAAGCCCCTTTATTTTATCCAAAGTATCCGGAAAACCTTTCGGTACCAGAACTGTATCATTAATCCATAAAGAATTTGCTGCATAAGCCTCTTCGTTATCAATAATGGTTTTATTGAAATCTTTAAATAACGGATTTTCCACAAATTCACCTGCTGCTAAAATATTATTATTTTCAAGATAATTAACACCAGTTTTTAAGTGCAGCATTTCACTCATTGAAACTTTAGAACCTGTCATTCCATATTTTTCAAGAATGCGAATTAATTGACCAGCACCTTCATCATTTGTCCTGTCCGAAATTCCAATGTAATAATGATTGCCAACCATCATTACATCTCCTCCATCCAATGTCCCGGGAAATTTAATTTCCTCGATATTTTTAAAATAATCCGACAAAACCTGTTTCATTTCAGCAATCTCGCCATTGCGCGATTCAGCCCCTGGATTTGTAACTATTGCGCAGTGAGGCGTACAAAGCGAAACATCCTCAATAAAAACAGAATCCGGAAAATTATTCATAGCCTCAAGCACCCGAACTTTTAAACCACACTTTTCCAGGCTTTCAACATATTTTTCATGCTGAACCAATGCCTTTTCATAATCAGGAGTTCCTAAATTGGCAGTTGTAATCCCCTTTGCCATTTCAGGGCAAGGCTTCCGCACTATTGCAGTTGTAAATCGATTTGTCATTTTATCAAAGTTTAAGTCAATAGGTAATTTCAGCAAAAGTAGTAATCTTTTATGACCAAATCCTGCTAAAACTCATCTGAAAAACAGACTTTTATCAGTAAATAAAAAAAGGAAGTTGAATAAATTTGTCAGGAAAAATATCACACACTATGACAGCAAACGTAAACAATCTTGTTGAAACTATTCTTGACAAATCAGCCCAACTAGAACGAAACGCAGGCATTGAGCTAATGGAAGGTTGCGGAAAATCATGTGCAGAACGCTTAGGGACTTTAGAAGCGGCTAAAGAAATCAGGCGCAGCCACAACAATACCATTAACATCGATCTATCAATTGATACTTTCAAAAGAAAAGTGTTTAAAGATTCAATTGTTGAGCGTAAGGGAAATACCATTGAACTTGAATATACTCATACAGAATGTGGCTGTCTGTTTGTGAAAATGCTTGACATTAAAAACCCAATGATGTGCAACTGTACGCGTGGACATACCAAATCGGTTTTTGAAGCCCTGCTTAACAGACCTATTGAGGTGGAACTAACTGAAACTGTTTTACAAGGAGGCAAAAGATGCAAGCAATTGATTACATTCAACTAATATTCAACTAGTTTCACATTTTTTAACCTAAATTCTTTTCTGATAAAAGTATTTATTGGTAACTTAATGGGGCATTGCAAATGCCCCTTTTATGATAGAACATCAATTTAATGAAGATTTACAAATTCTTGAAGTAACCTATCAGGATGAAGTTGATTTTTGTGACATTATTGATTTCTATAATTACATTTCGGAGAACAAGGAACTCCCCAGAAACTTGAAAGTTCTGACAGATGCCAGAAAAGCCACCTATGTTTTTAATTTTAAAAAAGCTGCACAGGTAATTACCACCTTAAAGAAGAGCCTTCAAAAATACGAATCTTTGACCTATGCCTTTATTCACTCCAAACCTAAAGAAACAGCCTACTCACAACTTCTTGCAGCAGACAAAGTTCACAAAAACCATTTTCACAGGATTTTTGCATCACGCGAAAAAGCGTTAGAATGGTTGAAAAAGGATTCGTCGAAAGGTTTGTTTAATTCGTAAAATAGGAAAATACGAATAGTCAGAGCCTATTTTGCCATACCACCGGTTCAGAATGTCCTATTTGACCTTTCAAAGTGCAATTGAATACTTTCGAACTTCCATGTTACACCTAAAAGGGTCGTGGAGGAACTTAAAAGCATCAGCCTTGAACCTAAGAACTTCGATGCCAGACTTAAAAAGCTCTTGGTCGAACCATTTAAGTTCCAGCTTGAGGTTTTGACCTCCAAAGTTGAGATTTCGAAGTTCGAAGCCGAAGATAAATGGAGTGGGGAGTTTGAAAGTTCTTTTGTGGAGTTCAGATATTGATTTATCCAAGAATTTACAACCTTTCTACTTTGCTAATACAAATATTCTCAAGTGGTGTCACAGAATAATTCTGTTTAATCTAACCTTACTGATAATATCAATAGGTTTATCTTTTACAAACTATTTAAGCAAACAACTATCAAGTTTTAAAACAACCTGAAAGAACAAATTCAACTTTTATGGGTTAAAAGTTTATATTTGTTGTAAACTCAAAAATAATTTGAGATATTTAAACCGTTTCTCAAATTTTAAGATGTGTAGCACAGTGTTGCGCAAAACCCAATATTATGAGCCCATATTTTTTTATTGATATTGAACTGATTAACAAAAAAGGCAGTAGAGGTAATACAAAAATTGACAAACAATACCTTGAATTAATACTTTCTTGCCTGGATTCTATAGGATGGAACAAACGTATTTTTTCGTGGTATCATATTGGCGAATACGATAGTTTAAGTGGTAATGACTTGCCAAACATAAAAGAATTAGAGCAATTTTCGGATATTACAACCTTTGCCGAAGGTAAACGTACGGTATATTTATTTTCGCATATTTTGCTCAAAAATCATCTTTTTAAACTTTTCGAAACAAATCGTTTTGTTCTAAAAATTTGTGCCAGCCGTATCACTTTTAGTATTCCGTATTGGTTTATCCGCAATCACGAAACCACTATAGGAAGTGCTAAAGTTGATTTTCATCCAATAAAAGAGTTTGAGCAATTCATTAAAGTATTGCTGCAGAGTATTAACAATAATGATAATTATTTGCTGCGCCGTGCCAACATCCGCTTTTTAGGCCTGGAGTACATCAAATCGCGCCCGCCTTTTGATACATTTTTTCTAGCCGATAATTCCTTATACGAAGTATATCATAACAAAGAATTCAGCTCGGGGCGTAAAATGCCTGACTATGTTGCAAGACTATCAGAATACAATGATTTTTGCGGAATCAATCGCAGCATAAAAGGAGATTATGTTTTTGTTCAATGGATAGAAAGCAATTATACCAATTGGGATCATCATGCATTGGATATGAAAAAAATACTGAGCAAGCGTCACGAGTGGCTCAGTACCAACCAGGAAATCACTAAATCAAACGAGCTTAACGAATATGGTGAAAAACAATTAACACAAAAAATACCTGTTAAGCCACCCACCCCGTTTGTGATGAACAAACACACCTTATTTTTGGAGCCGGGTATTTCCGAGGAAAATGTATATGATAAAGAAACCAGAAAACAATTAAAATCAAAAACAGAACAGCTTAAAGCCAATAAACAGATAAGCAAAGTACATGTAATTGCAGACAACCGAAATACTGCCTACCTGCTGCTAAATGAAGCTGTATTTGAGCTAGACTACAGGCTTGCACCTTTACGGCTTGCTAGTAAGGTTGACAAAATTTATTACCGCAATGAAAAATCAAAAGTGATTGATTTATTTCCTGTAGGAAAATGGAAATGCAATGCCCAGGCACCCATGATTGGCCTTCCTGCAAGCGAAATTGAAAACAGTAAAAGCCTGAGTATTACAAAATCAGAAAACTATATAACCATTAGAACATTTACAACGATTAGCTGTTTCAAAAAAAGCAATAAAAAATACCTTCCTCAATGGATAATAACCGGTGGAATGGATTTGGGTTCGGACCGAATAAATGAACAAGCAAACAGAGTAGAGGCCTCTGATGGTTTTATGGGAGATTTAACACCATTTGCGGTCGAATTAAGCACCGGAAAAATAATTGATTATGGAGAACACGAGAAACTCCAAAGTATAAAACTGTATGAAATAAAAACGAGTTTTGATTTAGAAAACTTTATGGCTAATTTAAAAGCATAGAATTAAAAGATAAAATGATACAAAAACAATTCACTTTAAATATGCCCGGCGATGCAATCAGTGATTTTTCTGATGCTCATGGAGTGACAATTCTTAGAACAATGTCTGGCAAAATACACCGGTTAGATAAGAGTTACCTCCCCATGTGGTGTGTAAACGAAGAAAGTCGAAAAAAAGGTATTTCTGCCTTTGGGAAAATTAAATCGATGATATGCACACCAGATTTTGTCGTTGTAAAAAAAGTAGTAAATAAAACACAAAAGGAAATTTATCTTTATGCGATTGATGTACATACAGGGACAATAGAATGGATAACACCCACTGAAAAAGGAATTCCACCAAAAACAGATGGAAATTACATTATAACCAGGGAGGGCGATAATACGCTACATATTGATATTCAAACAGGAGCATTGATAAAAACGACTCCTGTAATAGAAGAAGAAAACGACCCTAAACTTTACAGTGGTTTTCCTGAAAAAGCAAACATTTTTATACTCGAAAAAAACTATACAACATTTAGGGCTCAACATACACTCAATAATGTGTTTTACCTGAGAGGCTTTGAACGCGATACGAAAGAGAAAATAATTTTTATGATTGATGAAGAAAAAAAAGCCATTGTACATGAAACACGCTTCCCCGAAAACACTCCCTGGTGGGATAAAGACTATCATGAATACATTATTCCTGTGGATGAAAATGGCACGGTACTATTTTACTTTGAAT
This sequence comes from Bacteroidales bacterium, assembly GCA_050296515.1. GTDB lineage: Bacteria > Bacteroidota > Bacteroidia > Bacteroidales > NBLH01 > NBLH01. The sequence continues at coordinate 17,582 of JBNKRJ010000058.1, forward strand.
ACCGTAAAGAAGTAAAAAAATACCACACAGTTTGCTATAATTTAAAAAGCAACACTATATTATGGCAATCTGAACACACAGTATCAAGAAGCTACACAGTATATAACGATATTATCTGGTTTATTGACCGTGAAAATGGCTATGAAAATGAAGTGATTTGTTCAGTTGACAAAAATACCGGCTCCATTGAAAAAACATCACATAAAGCAGGCATGTTGCTTGTATCGGGAGATTACCTCGTTAATAAAAGGCTTAAATATTATGAGTTTTTTACATTTAACAAAGGACAGGAAATAATAAGCGAAATTAATTCTGATACACCTGGTTGCCCGGTTGTAAAACTTACAGATGCAATAAAAAATCCGCGCCCCGAAGGCGTTGTAAAAAAAGAAACCTTTATTACAGCAGTAGAACAAGCCCGGAAGGATGGTAACTTTGACAAGTTGTATGCCGTGATGTGCGAGGTTTTTGAAATAAAACAAGTTCATCCTGCTGCCCGGAATTACATTGAACAAACTCTTGATAAAAAAGCAATTGCCGGGCCAATGCATTTAGATGGTTTTGCTGTTAGTTACAAACACATAGCTCCATATCATCATTATTTTCGGGATGAAACCTCACCACGTAACAAGTTAATGCCCGGCATTGTTATTGGTAGCCTTACATGGGGACAGGAATATTACCTGTTTTTTGAATCGGGCGTTGTAATTGGAGCCCATCACGACTCGCTTTGGTCTGAATATTTTTATGACATTTGGCAAAATGAGAAGAAAAACGTTGAACAAGCACTAAAGGTATTTACAAATCAATACGGAATAATGAATTACAATGATCTTAACCGCTTTATCACCTTGTGTATTGAAAAGTACCAGGTTAATTCATTCGGTGAATTTGGCAAAAAAATTAAGCAGAAAGATTATGAGAGTATCTTAAAAGAAGTATTTGCTGAGCAGTTAAAAAAAGGACTTACACTTAAAAATATTATGAACTCTGGTAGTTTTGAAGGATTTACAATGGAGTTTGAATAGATAATGTACATCAAAGAATCAACTATATCAGTTTTAAGCGAGTTCATGAGTTTATTTAAAGCATTGAGCACAATTTGCTTATTCATTGTATTCCCTATTTATTTGTTGTGAATTGCTTTACTCCTTGCTGTCGTGAGTTCATTTTGTATCTTTGAAACAGGATATAAATTTCAAAAACTCAATTAAAAATTAAAAAAGTGAAACCAGATTGGTCAAATAAAACTCCAGAGGATATACTGGACTATTTCTATGATGAATTAGAAGATGATAATACGCGTTTTGAGTTTCTAAAAAAACTAATGCTCCAGTTACCTGATTTGGAAATTGACTGGATTGAAGCCTTTGAAGATATTAAAGAACATTTATTAATTAATGAAAGAATTGATGATATTTTATTCTTTGTTAACTGGATTAACAATAAATATCCAGAAGACTATAAAAATCGTTATGAGTTTATTGAAAGTGACCTCTGTAACTACTACTTATTTAAAAAAGATTACCAGTCTTTGCAAAAAAGGCTCAGTTTTATACAGCAGCATCCGGTAAGTGCTATTGATACATTAACAGAGCGCATATTGTTCCAGTTAATTTATCATGGACAAAGAGAAATGGCAGTAGAATTTGCCAACATGGTCTGGAAGCCCATCGATGAATCACCCGATTTAATTGGACATGCTGCTTATAATTTCGTAAATACAATTTACATTAACCAATTACAGCTCTGCTACGAAGCCTTTCTTGAAAATAGAGATTTTGACCTGAATGCAATGTTTGAAAAAATTGTAAAAATGGGGTTTGATAATAACAAGAAAGAATTTAACAATTACATTTCGATCTTAAAGTCAGACCTGGATCTACAAATTATAAATAATTCTGTAAAAAAAGAAAAGCTTGAGCACATGGCTCATTTAAATATTCATTTTCTTAAATACATGCATCAAGAATATAACTTGCCGTTTATTTTTTCGGAAATAATTTGGCAGTTAATTGCTTATAAAGAAATTTTTGGCAAACACGGGATTGACAATTGGTTCTTTATTGATGTAAAAACTCTTGATGAACACATTGGAAGAAAATATGATAATTTCTATGGAAGTAATGAGATAGAAATGTTTGGAAAAGTTTGGGGACTTAATTATGTATTTTCATTCTTTAATCACTACAACCTTATTACAAATGAACCATACGAGGAGATAAAAGAGAACATTCTTCACTTCAAGAAAGAAATGATGATCCTGGCAGAAGCTGATTTATGGAAAATGTCTTTTGTTTTTGACTGGCCAAAAATTGAAAGTATTGAAAATAAACACATCACCAAGGATTTTTTCAATTCAACTTTCAAAATAAAAGAACTTGAAAGTACTAAATACATAAGTGATACTATTTCAACAATACCAAAAAATGAAAGAATTGAATCGGAACTAAGGTCAAATACAAATAGGCTAAACGAAAATACCTTCTATAGTGGTGACACACCTTACGTAAAAGAAAGCCCTGACATTGGAAGAAATGATCCTTGCCCATGTGGAAGTGGGAAAAAGTATAAAAAATGTTGCCTAAACAATTAGAGTGTAACGAAACGAAGCAAAAGATTAATGAGGTTGTGAATTGCTTTACTCCCTGCGGTCGTGAGATCTCTTCGTTTAGTTCATTTTGTATCTTTGAAATATTGAGCACAACTTGATGCTGTGGATACTATTATCAATGCATGTTGTGAATTGCTTTACTCCCTGCGGTCGTGAGATCACTTCGTTTAGTTCATTTTGTATCTTTGAAATATTGAGCACAACTTCCGGAAGATGATTGTTTTATTCTCAGAAGTTGTGAATTGCTTTCATTTTGTATCTTTGAAATATTGAGCACAACAAAACAGACGCCGGAAACATCTACAGATCTGTTGTGAATTGCTTTCATTTTGTATCTTTGAAATATTGAGCACAACTAAAACGGGCAAGTGAAAGGCTTGCCCAAAGTTGTGAATTGCTTTCATTTTGTATCTTTGAAATATTGAGCACAACTGCCGGAATGGTCACTAGACTTGATGTACGGTTGTGAATTGCTTTCATTTTGTATCTTTGAAATATTGAGCACAACATTTCTTTTTGAAGTTCAAACCTATCATTAGTTGTGAATTGCTTTCATTTTGTATCTTTGAAATATTGAGCACAACAAGCCCTGGGTAATATTATTAAAGGCACCAGTTGTGAATTGCTTTCATTTTGTATCTTTGAAATATTGAGCACAACGAACCAGAACAGTCGATAAAGGATTATTTAGTTGTGAATTGCTTTCATTTTGTATCTTTGAAATATTGAGCACAACAATTTAATATGAATATAAGACCCCAGCACAGTTGTGAATTGCTTTCATTTTGTATCTTTGAAATATTGAGCACAACTAAATTTTTAGACGGCACTACAGGTAATGAGTTGTGAATTGCTTTCATTTTGTATCTTTGAAATATTGAGCACAACGTATCACCTTCAACTGTTAGATGCGGGTCTGTTGTGAATTGCTTTCATTTTGTATCTTTGAAATATTGAGCACAACATAGGGCGGATGTTCTTACTGTGTTTCAATATTTTAAACCAAAATTCAGGATTAAAAAAATGTGCTCAGAAAGCCGATCTTTGAAATACAAAGATCGGTTTTTTTTATTCTGACTATACGAAGGTTTTAAGTCCCTCATTCACCGGGTGACTCTATTCTGAGTAAATAGTCACCCAGTGAATATCATTGTCTTTAAAATAAAGAAAGTTGCTGAGGTATTTCAGGCTTTTCGCTTTCTTTTTTGCCAATAAACAATTCCATCATTCCAAACTGTTTATCAGTCACACGCAGTATGCCAACATGCCCGTGAGGAGGTAAAAAGGTTTTTACGCGTTTAATATGCACTTCGGCATTTTCGCGGCTGTTGCAATGGCGCAGGTAAATAGAAAACTGAAACATAGTAAAACCATCTTTCTCAAGGCGTTTTCTAAAAACAGTATAGTTCCTCCGGTCTTTTTTAGTTTCGGTTGGTAAATCAAAAAACACCATTACCCACATAACTCTGTATTCGTTTAATCGGTTAAGGTTGCCCATATTAAAGGTTTTATTCACTGTGAACTATTCACCGGGTGACAGTCACCCGATGAAGAATTTACAAAACCGGATATAACAATTTCCTTTGATTTCCTGCAAAACAATGGAACAAACTGGCTGTTGTGCGCTGCATGGCAATCATTAAAGGGCTTCGGTTGTCATCAATTACTACATCAATGGCTGCCACCTTTAGAAGTTCTGCTTTTATAGGAGTGGTTAATTCAAAACCACCTTCTGCCCAATCGGGCGAATAATATTTCTCCACAATATCTCTCACAATCTCATCAACATAAGGCCTATATGGCTCCATAATATCATCTGCCAGGGCATAAGCATTGTATTTGTTGTGGTGGTGGATACCCAGCGTGGGAAGTAAACCGGAAGCAATTAAGCCACGGGCAACTATTGCCCGTAATATGGCATAGCCATAGTTTAGCAAACTGTTAGGTTCGGCTTCAAAGCGTCCCCGCTTAAACCTGTTAATAATATCTCCGAAAATATTCTTCCAGTAAAAAGCCGCCGCCCTTCCTTCGTAATTGTCAGGATCGCCTGATTTTACATTTTCCATCCAGTAATCCATGTTTTCAAAAGGATATTCGGCTACCTTTAGGCCTCTTTCATCACAAAGCTTACGCAAAAGATTGGCCTGGTTCTGTATTTTCGCTTTAATGGTTTGCTGCCAGAGCTGTTTCTTTAATGGCAGGCTCGCTTCTATCTGGTAATTAAAACGCTCCTGTTGAATGTGGTTGCCATCGAGGTTTAGCATTAAGCCCTGTGGCATATGTTTACCATCGCAGGTAATCAGGGCAGCGTTATTATCCAGCAGTTTGCTTATTAGTTTATGAGATACAGTAGATTGGTAGGCATCTAAAATTACCACACCAATATCTTCAATTGGTACTTTTTGCCGGCCTTTTTCCTTATCAGCAAAATCAATCAACAATTGTTCGTCTTTGGTGTGCAAATAGGCATTATTGCCAAAATAAAGGGTCCGTTTTATCATAGTATTTTATTTTTTATTCACCGGGTGACTATATTCTAAAGCAAACAGTCATCCGGTGAATGGTAAAAGTTAACATATTCTTTTGCTCTTTTTTTGTTTACCAATTTCCCATTCCTTATTCCAGCATAGTCTTTCGCCGATGAAAACTCCCAACCTGTTTCGTATTTAACTAAATTAGCTTTAACAGGATTTTTGTGTATGTAATTGAAACATATTTGGGGATACTGTTTTTCAGGATCATCAATATGGATTTTTGTTCCGGCATTGGTATTATAAAATGAAGGGGTGATGCCATCAAAGCAATTGAGGCATTCGGCTTTGGTTCCTTCACGAAACAATGCTCCGGAACGTTGTTCCTGTTTATTAATAGCTCTTGTATATGAACGAAGAAGAATGGCCAGGGACTGATTAATTGAACGCATTCTGGTCACGGGGTGACTTTGCTTAAATACTACTCCTTTCTTATTAGTACCCTCTGCAATTAATAAAGGAGTCACCCCGTGACTATCAACAGGGATTTCAATCTCTTTCACAAACACCATCAAATGAAAATGGTTAGGCATTAGGCACCAGGCCAAAACATCGGCATAAGGAACAATATGCGTTTTTATTTTCCGTAAAAAGAATAAATAATTTTCCTGGTTAAAAAAGGTTTTTTGCCTATTGTTTCCCTGATTGTAAATATGGTACAGGTTGCCTTTTTCAAAGTGCATACTTTTACTTTTTTGCATTCACCGCTTACTTTATTCACTGGGTGACTATTTATTTCAGAGTATAGCCACCTGGTGAATTATATTTCGTTATAATACCATCTTATTCGGGGTTCAACTTTAAGTGGCTCTTCGAATAAAAATGCATTTGCTCTCTCCGTTGCCCCCTTACAGCACTAAAAGTTACCATTTCTTGCTCCAATGACTTCTCGCAGCACTGAAAATTGTTATTGCCAGCTTCTTTGGCTCTTTGCAGCACTGAAAGCTGTTTTTTATCCGGTTTATGTCTTATTCACGGGGTGACTCTATTCACCGATTAGGAGTCAACCTGTGAATTTAACATGCAACTCCAGGAGTGCCCCGAATTATAAACTTAACTACTTTTCAAATCCAGTAATATTGCATAAGCGGTCTGTTTTCAGATCTAATCCTCAACCCATTCAATTTTTCCTGTTATATCAATTTTAAAATCATAGTTTTCAAATAAGAAATTACAATCGGTAGAAGTAACCTTTAATAATGGTGTTTCTCTCTCCTTTTCAATGATAGATGATTGTTTCTTATATTTGCTTACCTCTTTCTTTATTTCCTTAACCTTTTCTTCACCCAAATGAGGAATCAATCGCGCAAACCTAAAATCCTTTAATCCGACAAATCTATATTTCCTATCTTGATAATCTTTTCGTCTCTCCCTTATATCCGCAATATTTTCATCTTCTAAAACGTCCTCTAATCCTAATATGTCATCATATTTTTTCAAAAATAAGTGTTTGCTTTCTTTAACTTTCATATCAATGTCATCATCTTTTGTTGCTTCAAGGTGATATTTTAGATAAATACCTCCAGAGCCGTCAACAAAAAATTGTGTTATTTTATACATTCTATTCATCTGAAAGGCTTTCTCTTTTCTGTTCTCAAATTCAATATCTTCTTTAAGAACAAAAACTTTTTGCCCTACCTTTAATAATTTCATATCCTGATATTCATTGATTTCAGGATGGAATTTCTGTAAATATATTTCCGGAGTAAATTTTTGAAATTCTTTAAATGTTTGTGCTATTTCATGAATAGGTATAGGTATCATTTTTCTTTCAATTCTTCCATTTACAAGATTGGTGATAAAAATTGCATAAGGTATTTCTCCTGCAGCAGAATAAAAAGCGTTTTTATGCTCATGCTTTGATTTATAGTTTATCCTGTCTTTTATTTTTTTGCCTGCTTTTGTTTTAACTCTAACACGCCGGATTCTTTTTCCTTGATGATCTTTAATATTGCTAAGCTCATTGCCCTGCTTTATTTGCTCTTTTATTATTTTTTTTATATCAGGATCTATAATATCTTCTATTTCTACTTCCGTTATTGGCTTTCTTACAGTATAAGTATATTCATCAGCACCTTCTAAATATTTCCAATTTTTATTTTCATCCCTTAGAGGCTTTTCATCCTTATCTCTTTCTACATTTCTAATTTTGCCAATATATGTATCTTTGAATAAATCCCCTCTGATAGTAGTGCCTTTTTGCTTAATAGGTTTTCGTTCATAGACTATTTCATTGTTTTTATTCTGTACATATAGATAATACTGCTTTTTATCCTCATCATAAAAATAATCCTCAGTATTTAATTCGTCAACCTTATCAATTGAGATTTTCTTCCCTTTTTCTGGCACCATACCATCCAGAGGAAGATATTTCCCATTTGCATCCTTTAAATATTGAATTTCTCCTCTTTTTCTTTGATTCCTATAAGTTTGTTCTGTTATCTCATCTTTCTCGTAATTAACGATTAGTGTTTCATTTTCAATAATATCAATTAATGATTGTGCATTGAATTTATAAAAACCATCTGGATCTGCCCTGAATTGCTTACCTTCTTTTTCATCCAATTTATACATCTTATTTAGCAATTCCATACGTTTGCTACTATTGGTTGGTATCAATGTAAGAACAGCAGCATCGATACTATGATGGGTATGTTTACTTCGGTCTTTCTTTTCATTACCCTGCACGCCAAATATTTTCCTAAAATCTGCTGTTGTACTTCCTTTTTGAACAAGTACTTTATTGAAATATGTTTTTAGATATTCTCGTGCATATTTACTCACCATTTGGGTATCTGTTAATTGCCTCCTTACCCAACTTTCTTTAATTTCATCGGCTGTAAACCTATCTACTTTATCTTTCCAGTAATCGTAATGCATTTTATAATAATGCTTGAGCTGTATCCTACTGTTTTTGCCATCTTCTGTTTCATTGCCAAAAGGTTTCCCTTTTTCTTTATACAAATTTTTATAATGATCCCGTAACTTTTCCCACTTATCTAATCTTGGTTTTATTGCAGTGCAAACTCCAATATCAGGTAAATCTTTTTCAGCTTCATAATTGGGACATTCTTTTGGTATCCTGTTATTTTTTATATCACTGTTATACCGCGAATAACAAACAGTAAGGTTTGCCATCGTATTATCAGGCAATAAACTCCTTGGGATAGTGTGTTCAATTTCAATATCAGAAGAAAACAATTGCGAAATACTTATTGTCTTTCCTGTATACATGCATTGCCCTTTTTGCTCCATCCAAAGTTGATATCTTTTTATTGCATCCTTTTCTTTTCTAATTTCTTCAGGATTGGTATTTGTAACTTTGTTTCCTTTTTCATCAACTGTTTCAACAAACGTTTGTTCTTCCCACATTTCAAATACAGGTATTTTTTCTTCTGTATCAATATTTGAGAATTCAGTATTATTTTCTTTGAATTCATTTAAGAACATTCGGATTTTTTCTCTTTCATCTCTACGTTCTCTCTGATATTTTTCAATTGCAATACGTTTATTATTGTCATTCAGTTCGCGCGCTACTTCAATAATTACTTCTGTGTTTTCATCAATATATTGTTGAGTTACCCCATCATCGCCTGTATATTTTTGTATAATAAGTTCGTTTATAAGTCGTCGTAGAATACTCATTGCTTTGTTGAACATGGGGTTCTTAATACTGTCAATCAATGGAACAGCCAGTATTTCTTTATCATATTTTTTACTAAATACTGGTGGCGGATATAAATTCTTTCTCTCGGAATGATGGTATAAATCACCGTTTAATTCAATACCTTCTTTTTCAAATTGCTCTTTAATGGTTTTTGTTAATGTTGGGACTCTTCGGTATTCCCTATTTATATCCCAAAAGAACTCTTGATATTGATTTTTTGCTTTATTTATTATTTCTTCCTTATTATCTATATCTTCCCAAGTCTTCTCCCCGTAAAAGGAAACACAAGCCTTTTCAACCTGCTTTTTATCATCTTCTTTCAATTTATACTCATAATCTTTATAAGCAAAAATTTCATCTTCTGATAATCCTTTGTATTTATCAATTAAGCTATTGGCAATATAAATTACATCCTTATTGTGGTTATAGATTTTATTGCTTTCATTTATAATCTTATAAATTAACTCTTTTTTGTTATTCCACCCATCAACAATATCGGGTAATTTTGCCAATAATACTGCATCATCATAAATAAAGCCTTCTATTAAAAAAGGAATGATTTTACACATGGCTTTAACACTTAAATTTGAATAACTGGTAGAAAATGCACTGCTTTTAAATTTCACTATTGCATTCTCTATATATTCTTCTCCCTTTTTATTCGTTTTTGTTATATTTTCTACACCTAATTTATTTATTGCAAAATCCTCAAGATGGTCGTCATCTGTTTCAGAAATCAAATGCCATAAATCATATACAGAGTAATTACCGACAACATTATGCTCTTTCGTGCCTATATTATATGTATGTAATTGATGTATCTCATTAACAATATCTTCTTCATAATCTTTAAAAATCTTTATTAGTCCATTACATACTGGCATTCCCGAAACACTACTGTCATATTTCTTTGTGCTTTTATTTAGATAATTGTATTCTTTTTCTTTCTTAAATAACTCGTTTAAGAAACTTTTTATCTCCTCAAACTTAAAATTTCTATCTTTCTTTAGGAATTTCTCATTAAATAGTTTTTTTCTAAATTCTAATGGAAGTTCTATTGTTTTTTTATGTTTTTCATCAATATATTCAACAGTTTTAATGGTGTTAATGTATTGCCATGCCCTGAAAATTTCAAAAATGGGGTGTGAAACAGGACATCGTGGCTTTGTAGGTTCTAAAGTACATTTGCCAATATTTCCTTTTTGGCTTTTTAAGGGGCGTTGCCAAATAATTGCTTTTCGGATTTTGTTTACAAACTTATCATTGTATTCATTTTTGCTATTTAGGCTTGTATCGTATCCTTGGGCTTTTAAAATAGTAATTAACTCTTTTTCGTATTCCAGTCTATAAGGGTATTCATTTCTTGCTCTTAATCCTTTCTCTAGAAATTCATTCTGTAAAGCTTCAGCAATTGTTCTATTGTCTTTAATTGCTAAATCAAAACCACTTGTATCCCGTCTCTCTATTTGAGTTTTTGTTTCCTTATCTTTCTCTCCAATATCCTTATATCCTCTTCTTTGGATAATATGGTATAAAGCTCTACCAAGTTCGTGCTTATCCAGTTTTTCATCTATTGCCTTAACACGTAATTCATAAGGGTTTTTATATTTCTTGCCTTCTTGATAAGAGAAATCGCAAGCCAACCACTTTTTAAAGTTTCTATTTTCAGGAAATTGTCTTGATTGTCCTTTTTTATATTTACTCCAATTTTCTAATTCTTCAATTGACAATGGGACATATTCATTTTCTTTTCCAATCAATATTTCCAGCAGTTCCCATTTTCTATACTTTCTTGCTTGAATTAATCTTCTTTTAGAACGAGCGACTCTCCTGTCTCTTGTTGGCGAAGTATATCCCCCACTTTTATCTTTTACCATTCCTGAGTTGAAGATGACAACTCCATTTTTCAATATTTGGTTACCCTCTCTTAAAAACCAGCCTAATGATGAGCTTCCTAAGTCAATTCCTAGCTTTTTTGCCATAATATTTTTTTTATAACTTGGTTTGTTTTATATTTGTACTGAAAGACAATTCACAACAAGGCTATAAGCCGTAGAAAATACTAGGCAACTGTGTACTCCATAGTTGCCATTTTTGTTTAAAAGGTATAAATATAATATAAAATAATTTAACTTGTAACGGTTGGATTAAGATATTTTACAATAAGGATTATTCCGCTGTGTTGTGAATTGCTTTATTTCAGTGAATAATACATTTGGTAAGCCTCTCAGCCATAAATCGGGAGGTGTTTTTTGTCCAAATGTTTCGCGAATACCTTAAAAAATATAAAAAGAATGAACAATACATTTAGCTGCCTCGACTATCTTCGGGGCATTTTTCTTTTACCAACATACGTAAACTGTCAACAAATCTTAAAAGCCCCTAACCGTAAACAACACGACCAATCCTCATTCGTTTTTTGGTTATATTTCAAGGTTCTAGTATTCATCTTTAAATTTTCGGATATGGAAAATAAAGTTAGGATAGAAATTACAGAACAGACAAAGCAGGCAATTGCAACAGCCATACAAACAACTTAACGAAGCGATCTTATGAACATTATACTACATTTCCTGCATAACAAACTCTTTCTTTTTTCTGTCAAAAATCAATAAGGTTCTATACCGAATTATCTTCTTTCTTAAATTTTCTTTTCCTTACAACAACATTTATCCAATAAAGGGTTAGCTTTGTAGCTTCAAAATTTGCAGATATGCATACAGATTAACCCAATATCATTTTGTAATGGAAGTAGTAATAATTTCGCTCGCCGTATTTCTTTTTGTAGGCTACCTTCAACTATCGAAAGAGAAAAATGCCTATAAAAAGTCAGCAAAACGTTCAAATACCGATTACTCAAAATTTAAAGAGAAAAGAGAGAAAGAATCTGCATTTTCAGGGGTTTTCAATGAAACCTTTCTGGCTTTGGCATCATTTGTTATCAAATCGGATGATGATATTGCTAAAAGTGAATTAAATCAGGTAAAAACCTACTTTAGAACTTATTATCCTGGTTACGAGCAACCCTATCTTGAACGCCTAACCGCCTATCTAAAAAAAGATATTGATATTACTGATACCTGTAAAGCAATTTTAGATGCAGGATTCAATGATAAATTTCAAATGATGACACAGCTTTTTAATATTGCATCCGCTGATGGTCACATTTATATAAGTGAATACGCAGCCCTGAATGACATTGCAGACTCACTTAACTTACCTAACCTTACCCTTGTTACCCTCAGAGGATTGTTTGGAGTTTCTTTTACACATAAGGAAGTGCTTGATTTTAAAGAACAATCATTTAGAAAGGGAATGAATGATTGGAAAAAAGACTTTGAAGAGCAACAGCAAAAAAGAGAGAACGAGAAACAACGGAGAGAAAAAGAAAAAAGAAGACAGGAACAATACAAGAAAAAACAACAATCCTATAATCAATATTACCAATCTTATTACCAGCAGAAAAGGGAAAAAGAAGCATCTTCAAAAAAAACTTTTTCAGAAAAAAAGCTATCAAAGCTAGATAATGCCTATATTATTCTTGGCTTGCAAAAAGGTGCTTCGCTACAGCAAATTAAAAAGGCATACAGGAAGCTGGCCCACACACATCATCCAGATAAAGTTGCCCATTTAGGAGAAGGTTCTGTAAAACAGGCCGAAGTGGTTTTTAGAAAGATAAAAGATGCTTACGAACTGGTGGTTAAATCGTTATAGAACAATGAGTTCACATCAGGCACTGCATGAATGAAGTGGTTAACAAACCAGAAATTGTTCTAAAATCACTTTCTACAACTTTCCAGGCTATTTAGTGTATGCTAAATTCTAAACGTTAACTTTCAAAAACAATGTTTAGATTAACATTTTTGTAGCATAAAAATTTCCATGTGGTACACTCAACGTTTTTTTTTGGACATGGAAACTTCCATGTGTTGCAATTAACGTTGTTTAGCCAATCATGGAGTTTCAATGTGGCACATTTAACGTTGACTGCGCATCTTAAAAATTTCTATACAATGCATTTAATGTTGTTTGCAGGGTGTGGAAGTTTCTATGTATTGCATTTAATGTTATTTGCGCAACATAGAAACTTCCATGTGGTGATTTTAGTATTATTTCGCTCATGTGGAGAATCCCGAATACCAATTTTGCTATAAAACAGGTCACTCAGAAACTTTATTGTCAGCTAAACATTTTTAGCTATAAAATCTAAAAACCTAAACTCACAACAAATAAGTTTTTAACGAATAGCAAGTAGCTCACACCAAAACCAGAAAATGGCCTGAAAATCAATTTGTTTACCCCATCCCTAAAGGGAGCAAATTGATTTTACTCGCAAGCTCGTGAAAAAGTTCTTCACACCCTTTAAGGGCTGGGGTAAATGAAGAAAGTCAATTTGCGATTGGTATAAACTACCTCATAATCGTTAAGTTTTTTGTTATACCAAGCCAGTATGGAATATTGTAAAATGGAATTTCATAATGGCTTTGTATATGCCGATCGACTGGCAGTTTTGGTTTGAGATCTTGCGAAGCAAACCAAATACGAACAGCGGTTCGGTATAAATTTCACTCTGAAACGCTATAATTTTCGCACTACAAGTTTCTTTTTCCTGTCAAATATCAACGAATAGGTATAAATAGCCAAAGCCAGCCAAATGATACTAAAACTTATTAGTCTCGTTTGGCCAAACTCCTCTCCATAAACAAAAACACCTAACAACAACATAAAACTGGGTGCAATGTATTGTAAAAACCCAACAGAAGAAAGTGGGATTCGCTTTGCTCCTTTGGCAAACCATAATAAGGGGAGCACTGTTACAACTCCGGCAAAAATCAACAGGATATCTGTTTTAAATGAGTGCATAAATAGATAACCTGTCCCGTCAATCATTTTATAGATAATAAAACTCAAACAAAAGGGGGAAAGAAAAAGAGTTTCAATGGCAAGTCCCTGTAACGAACCTATTGGGGTGGTTTTCTTAAGTAATCCGTAAAACCCAAATGCAAAAGCAAGACCTAATGATATCCAGGGTAATTTGCCTAAATCAATAGCCATATAGATTACTGCACCAACTGCTAAAAGTAGAGCACTAATTTTCAATGAACTTAGTCTTTCTTTTAGAATGGTAATTCCGAGCAAAACACTTACCAACGGATTGATAAAATAACCAAAACTGGCTTCCAGTATTTGATTTGAGTTTACAGCATAAACAAAAAGTCCCCAGTTACAACCAATTAATACAGAGGTTACGATCAGGCGTCTTATTAATGCCTTATTTGAAAATATGGGTTTTAATTTTAGGTTCTTATTAAACCAAAGTACAGACATCACAATAATAAACGACCAGAAAATTCTATGAGCTAATACTTCTTGTGACGGAACATGTTGGAGCCATTTCCAAAAAATGGGCAGTATTCCCCAAAAGGTAAAGGCCTGAATAGTAAAGAGAAGTCCTCTTTTTACATCGTCTTTTTCGGCATTCATGTTTTAAAATTGAATCACGCGAAGATAGACTAATTTCAATACAAAAAATAGTACTATCTTAACAATCACTAACAATAGAATATGAACACGATATTCAAAAAGATATTACCAGCTTTTGCTTTTATCACTTGGACAAATATAGCCTTTGGTCAACAAGTAAAAACTGATCATATAATTTGCATTGTTAAGGACATTGAAAAAGCAACGAAAGAATATGAAAACAAAGGTTTTACGCAAAGAAAGGCAGTTTTCACAGAAATGGGCTCATTAACGCACACATTAAATTCCAGAACAAAAATTCCTTAGAATTAATGTCATTAAAGGATAGCCAGGAATTATAAAAATTTATTTGATTGTCAGCTGGTTTATACCAATTTGAGGCTACGTTCTGAAGATTAATTTGCAATTGGTATAAACTACCTTAGAATCGTAATATATTTTCAGCAAAGTATGTCATTAAAAGATTAAGTCTGAACCCCTACCCCATTCCACAATTCATATTTTTTCACAGTATCATTTTTAAGTAACTCGCTACTATTTGCAATTCGTTGGTTATTAAATTTAACAATCCGGTTTGCAATATTTCTTATTCCCATCGAAGCAATACTCCCAGGAAACTCCCTAAGCAAAACCTTATTATTCCTGGTAACATTTCTAACATTCTCATCATAAAAGACAAAACCAAAGAAACAAAGTTCAATAGAAAGGACCTTGTCTACCACTTTTTCCAGATGTTCAGAAACATCCAAATCATCAGGATATTCACCTTTATTAAAAATAATCCTAGGGAAACAAGCATTGCATTGTTCTTCAATCTTTAAAGCCAAATCAACATCTGTTTCCTTTATTAGTTTTATTACAGAATCAACAAATAAAGAATTGCCTTGATCTGCTTTTTTATAAAGTTCCTTTAGCTTATTTGAAACCACTGTGTTTTTTCCAACTTCTTTCTGCACGATTCTAAAAACATAGTTTTTCAGGAATGAAAGCGTATTCATAATTGACGGCTTTTCAAATGTAGTAACAATGATTCCGTCATTAGCTAATTTAAAATAATCAAGTGTATTAAAAGAGGTCCCAGCTCCCAAATCAAGTAAAACAAAGTCTGCTTTAATATTCTTAATTTCCATAATTAACTTCATTTTTTGAGCATAAGGCATATTTGCCATAAATGCAGATTTCCCGTCTCCAGGAAGGAACTTGAGATTTTGAAAATCAGTGTTTACAAGATAATCATTAAGGGTTCCTTTTTTGTTGTTTAAATGATCGCCAATTCCAGGATTTACATTCTTTAAACCTAAATGCGAATACAAATTTGATCCACCTAAATCTAAATCAACAGCAACAGTTGAATAGCCTTTGTTTGCCAGACTAATTGCAAGGTTTGCCGTCAGCATGCTTTTGCCAACTCCACCTTTCCCGCTTGCTATAGGAATAATTGTAGCTTTTTCCAACATATTTGATTTGTTTAGTGATTAGTGTCTATTAAATTTACTAAATAAAACACTAAAAACATAAAAGAACGGCTATTTATTAATCTGCATATAAAAAACCAAACCTCTCATTATCAACCCATAAGCTAAACACAACCCGTTATCAAAAAGAGGTATCTTTTTCAGTTAATTTTGTATCTTTGGTTTTCTTCAGGAAATACCTGTTGATAACCAGCTTGCAAATAATACTAACTAATTATCAACCAATATGAGCATACTTGATAAAATTGTTCAATTAGATTTTCCCAAAGATCAATACGTAAGAAAAGAATACCCGAAGACACAGATAATTCTGCATCACACAGTTTCAGGAGGTTCTGCAAAAGCAGTAGCTTCGTTCTGGGCAGGTAAAGCACAAAGAATTGCAACCTGCATCATTGTTGACAAAGCAGGCGTTCCATTTCAGTTGTTTTCGAGCAAATACTGGGGTGGCCATGTTGGAGGAAAAAGGAGCATGGCAAAATCGTTTGGAAAATATAATTTGGAGTACAGAAACTGTAGTGCACCATCTATTGGCGTTGAGCTGATATCCTGGGGAGGTTTAAAGAAAATTGATGGTAAACTTTACAACTGTTATGGTGGTGAATACAAAGAAAAAAATACCAGGCCCACCTTTTTTGAAGAAGAGTTCAGGGGGTATAATTACTTTGATACTTACACCAATGAGCAAATTGTGACGTTGAAAGAGTTACTTATTTATTGGGGCGACAGATACAACATTCCGCTGGATTACAACGAAGATATGTGGGACGTTTCAAAGAATGCTTTGGAAAACAAACCGGGAATCTGGAGTCATACATCATTCAGATTTGACAAGTCGGATTTGTTTCCGCAAAAAGAAATGATTGATATGCTGAAAAGCCTCAAAAAATAGAACAAATTAAACACGTTAATATATTTACAGTGCCTCAAGTATTTGGGGCATTTTTTCTTAAATCAATAATCATGAATAAACTTGTAATTGCCCTAATATTAATAATTTCGATTATCCTGGTCTTTTGTAGCAGCCAGAAGAAAACCAAACTCAAATATGAAAATTATCCAGTTTATAAAGGAGAAGACCTTGGAGTAACTTACAACAAGGGAAATACAACTATGAAACTTTGGTCTCCAATGGCTGAAGCTGTCAAACTAAAAATATACAAAACTTCATTAGGTGATGATTTAATTGAGGAGCATGATTGCAAAAAAGTTGAAGATGGAGTTTGGCTAATTGAACTAAGTGGTGATTACAAAAACAAATATTATACTTTTCAGGCAAAATTTGATGGAAAGTGGAACAATGAAAACCCCGATCCGTATGCCAAAGCAGTGGGTATAAATGGGATAAGAGGAATGATTGTAGATTTAGGCGAAACAAATCCTGAAGGTTGGAGCAAAGACAAAAGCCCGGCATTTCAAAACCCAACTGATGCCATCATTTACGAACTACATATCAGGGATTTATCCACACATGAAAGCTCTGGAATAAAAAATAAAGGAAAGTTCCTTGCATTTACCGAAGAAGGTACTAAAAACCCAGCAGGTTTATCGACAGGTATTGACCATATTACTGAATTAGGGGTTACTCATGTTCATCTTCTCCCCTCTTTTGACTACAGAAGCATTGATGAATCAAAACCGGAGGAAAATAAGTTCAACTGGGGATATGATCCATTGAATTACAATACCCCTGAAGGTTCTTATTCAACAGATCCGGAAGACGGGAAGGTTCGTATAAAAGAATTTAAGCAAATGGTACAGGCACTTCATAAAAAAGGAATTCGGGTAGTGATGGATGTGGTATATAATCATACAGGGTTTACACATGAATCAAATTTTGATCAGTTAGTTCCGGGATATTACTATCGCCAGTGGGAAGATGGAAAATACAGTAATGCATCAGCCTGTAATAATGAAATTGCTTCCGAAAGGGAAATGGTTCGAAAATTTATAGTAGAATCTGTAAAATACTGGGCTAAAGAATATCATGTTGATGGTTTTCGATTTGATTTGATGGCTATTCATGACATAAAAACAATGAATACTGTTTCCAGTGAATTAAAAAAAATTGATCCTTCAATCATTATTTATGGTGAAGGCTGGACAGCAGGAGACAGCCCCTTACCAGTTGAACAACGTGCGTTGAAAATTCATGTAAATAAACTTAATGATATTGCTGTATTTAGCGATGACATTAGGGATGGAACCAGGGGATATATTTTTAGTGAGGATAGCACAGGATTTGTAAATGGTTCAAAAATAATGAATGAGACCATAAAATTTAGTGTAGTTGCTGCTGGAGAGCACCCACAAATTGACTACTCTAAATGCTATTACGAGAAAAAAGCTTATGCGGATAATCCATCAAGCATTGTTAATTATGTTTCGTGCCATGATAATAATACATTGTATGATAAACTAAAACTTTCAAGACCAGATGCAAGCGAAGAAGATTTATTAAAAATGGATAAACTTGCAAACACCATTGTTTTTACTTCGCAAGGAATCGCTTTTTTACATGCCGGGGTTGAAATGAAAAGAACAAAAGGAGGAGAACATAATTCTTTTGATAAGCCTGACAGTATTAACCAGATTAACTGGAACTGGAAAACAGAAAACCTTGAGCTTTTCAATTATTACAAAGGTTTGGTAAAACTAAGAAAATCTCACCCTGCTTTTAGAATGACAACCAACGAAGACATTCAAAAACATTTGAAATCTATTGACAAAAAAGAAGCCCAACTAATTGTATATCAAATTAATGACAACGCCAATAGTGATGAATGGAAAAATATTCTGGTCATTTACAATGGTGCCAATAAAGAAAGAGAATTTTCTTTACCACAAGGGAAATGGGCCTCAGCGTTAACAAATTATAAATTTATTGAAGAAGTAAAAGAGCTTTCTGGTAAAATTAAACTCAGTCCCATTTCTGCCACTATTTTGTATCAGAAATAGTTAACAGGTAACCATTTTAAGAGATTTATCAACAGAGTCCTGAAATTAAGGCATGTACGAGAACTTAATAAAAAAAACACTCAAAAATCACTTTAATATCCACGCAATTGAAATAAAAAAGCTGGTTGGAGAAGTTAATATCAATTACTTAGTCATTACCGAAAATGAGAAGTTTATTTTCAAAGAATCTCCTCTTGACCGGGAAACTATCGACTTTTCCGTAGATGAAAGTAGTTTATTAGAGGTTTTATCAAATAGGCTTCCCTTCTATTTTCAAAAGCCAGTTAAATCTGTCAGTGAAGGTTATTTAGTTGTTGATAATAAAGCGAATAAGGTTTACAGGCTGCTTAGCTATGTTGAGGGAGAACTATTGGTAAATGCTCATCATACAAAAGAACTTTTCGAGTCATTTGGTGAATTATTAGCTAAAATGGACAAAGAGTTAATTGGTGAAAGATACCTGTGCATAATGTCCCGCAAATACGATTGGGATATTCTTCAATTTGACTTAAATTCAAAAAACATCAAATACATCGAAGATATCGAGGTGCGAAGACTTGTTGAGTACTTTCACTTGCAGTTTCATGAGGTGGTTCGCCCTTTTCTTCCTGAGATGCGTTACAGCATTATTCATGGCGATGCAAATGATTTAAATGTTTTGGTTGATGACAATAAAGTTTCCGGAATCATTGATTTCGGTGATAGCTCCTACTCTATTCTGATTAACGAACTCGCGGTTGCAATCACCTATGCTGTTTTAGGCAAAGAAAATCCTATAAAATGGGCCTTACCTATTATTAAAGGGTATTCTCAAATAATTTCATTAACAGAAACTGAAGTGGATATCTTATACTACTTAATTGCAGCAAGATTATCCATAAGCCTTTGCCACTCTGCTTACGGAAGAAAAACTAATTCTGAGCATGAGTACCTTACAGTCAGTGAAAAACCAGTATTAGCTTTAATCAAAAAGTGGATAACAACCAACCCTGTAAAAGCGGCAAACGAATTTAGAAAAGCTGCAGGTTTACCAGAAATTATTAAAGACACAACTGATGCAGATGTTAAAAAGCGATGGGGTATATTAAGCAAAGCTTTCTCCCTGACTTACGAAAAACCAATAAAAATGAAGAAGGCGGCTTTTCAATACATGTATGATAATCAAGGAAATACCTATCTTGATTTACGTAACAATATCCCACAAGTTGGTCATTGCCATCCTAAAGTGGTAAATGCAGGTCAACGAGCAATGGCTAAGCTGAATACCAATACTCGTTATATTTTTGATGAGATACATTCTTATTCTGAAAAACTATTGGCAAAATTTCCAAAAACGCTTAACAAGGTGTTTTTTGTAAACTCTGGCAGTGCCGCCTCAGATTTAGCCATCCGACTGGCAAAAACACATACAAAAAAGGAAAACATGATGGTGATGGCGCATGGATATCATGGAAATACATCAGCAGCAATTGAAATTAGCCATTACAAGTTTTCAGGCAAAGGAGGAAAAGGCCTTCCTGAAAATACATTGGTGGCTCCAATTCCTGAATCAAATTTAAGACTTACGAAAGAAGAAAAAGAAAAAATTAATACCAAAAAACTTAGCAAGTATCTCAATAGCATTCAGGAAAAAAGAGATACAATAGCAGGATTTATAACAGAACCAATTGTAAGTGCTGCTGGTCAGATTGTGATTGAGAAGCACTATTTACAAAAAATCTATGAGTTTATTCGAAGCCAGGGTGGTGTTTGCATCTCGGATGAAGTTCAGACTGGATTTGGAAGACTAGGTGAGTACTTTTGGGGATTCGAATACACTGAAGTAATCCCTGACATTGTAGTTTTAGGAAAACCAATTGGAAATGGGCATCCTATGGCTGCTGTTGTTTGCACAACAGAAATTGCTGAATCATTTAACAATGGTATGGAATTCTTTAGTTCTTTCGGAGGCAATCCGATTTCATGTGCAATAGGTGAAGCTGTATTAGATGTAATTGATAATGAAAACCTTGCTGAAAATGCTAAAGTGGTTGGTGATTATTTAATTGAGAAATTCAAACAACTTCGAAAAGAGTGTAAATATATCGGAGAAATTCGAGGTATGGGGCTTTCTCTTGGTATTGAGATTATTAAAGATAAAGAGAAGTTAGAACCAAATACAAAATTAGCTTCAAAACTGGTTAGCGAGCTAAAAAACAAGAATATACTTGTGGGTACGGATGGCCCTTTTCACAGTGTTTTCAAATTAAAGCCACCTCTTTGCTTTACAAAGGAAAACACAGACACACTTATTAATGAACTAAAGCCACTTCTGCAAGGCTAACAAAAAACAGGGGCTGTATCAAAACTAGTTTTGCGATAAATTTTTCTTTCAATCTTGCATCAATCCAATCAATCTGCTTTCAATCTTGTTGAAATACGCTCTTTTGTTGTTGAAATGAAAGTAAAATTACATTTTGAATTAGACTTTTGATACAGCCCCTTAACACCTAGAATTCTTAGTTGTCACTCATCAGCACTCACATGATTAGTTTAATATAGGTATTCTAAAGCAACAATATCATAATATCCAAACTCACCATCTTCACTTCCATTAAAGCAAGCTAACATTACTGAATTTGAATCATATCCGGTTGGAGTTCCCGGAATATGAACAGCTCCATCAGGATTAGCTGATTCTCCGGACTGGCCGCAACTTTGTCTTGAATACCAATCAGTATGGCGCATTCCTAAGCAGTGTCCAATTTCGTGGGTTGTCACGTGCTCAATCACATTGGTATCATAAGCATCTGTGCCTGAAAAAATCTGCACCCATTTGTAAGGCTTACCACCACTTGGGAAACCAGATACTCCACCAGCGCCACCTGATGTTTTATAAACAACCATGTCTTTTGATGAGTAATTGGTTCCAAACGTTAAATTAAATGTTAACCCAATATTTAAATTATTATAATTATCAACAGCCCACTGTAATGCAGTTCTCATTTTTGAAGTCAAAGCATTGCTTCCGCCGGTGTATCCAATAATGTTAATAGTTCTTGGTGAGCTTACAAGGTTATAAGTTCGGTATTGTTCTGTAGTTACACCACCGTTCAGATAGGTTTCTTCTAATTGTGTTGCTTTCATTCCAATACAATCTTCAATCAAAAGCAGATTCTTTTCTACAGTACCATCAGGTAATTGTAGGTCGAATAACTTGATACCAACCGGATTTAAATCCAATGATTCTACTTTGGCAATAACTTCCTGACTAATTTGGTCTTGTTCAGGAGCAACTTGCTCTTTTTCACATGCCACAAAAGCAAGCCCGATAATCACTATGCTCAATAACGCTAATTTTTTCATTTTTTCATTTTTTGATTAGTAGATAGTTAATAATTCGTGAATGCGTCAATAATGACAACAAACGACAACATAAGCGGAACGAAAATATAACTTTTCGGATTCAACGCACAAGCTTTATCGCAACAAAATTACAATTTGTCAACATAAAACTGTATTTCGTCAACAAACTACCGTATATCAAAAAATCAGAATTAGTATCTTCGTGCTTTTATACTGAAATTATGCTTTTGCGTTTTTTGTTGGTTGCTATTTTAATAAATTCCCTGCTATTTTTAAATGCCCAAAAATCTATACCGGGTAAATATAAAAGATATCTTTTCGAGTCACCTAAAAAACAACAAAACATTGGTAATCAATTAAATTACTATCTGATTAATTACAAAAATGTACTCTCAAAAGAAAAATTGCAAAGACTCCTTGATGATGAATTTGGGATTGTCTGTTTATCAAAAAAAGAGGCAGATAAACTAAAACAACAAAATGTATTGATATACAAGGCTAATGATTTGTGGAAATACAGTAACAACCTTACTGATTATAACTCAACTAAAATAAATCAATACCTAATAAAAACAAATTCACCAACCGAATTAACAGAGTTCATAAAAAGCAAAACAAATCTAAAAATCATAAAGAATATTGGTTCTTTTTTTATTATCGAAGGAAAGATTCAGGAAATTGACAATTACTTATCAAAAGCCGGGCATGTTTATTATATTGGTTTAGAATCGTTTAAACCTAAAACAGAATCAAAAATCGCTGAACTGGATTTATCCATGAATGGCATCAACAAAATTCATCATGAATTCAAAGAATTGAATGGAACGAATGAGGTGGTATCAATTAAAGATAACATGCTTGATGAAAATGATCCGGATCTGGTTACAAAATATAAGTTTTCAGCCACGGCATCAAGCAACATTGATGCTCATGCTACTGCAATGGCCACTATTACTTCAGGAGCAGGAAACACTTCGATAAAAGGAAAAGGAGTGGCATTTAAAAGCCAAATAACTTCATCGGATTTTAATCATCTGTTTCCTGATGAAATTCAACAACTGGCAAACCTTGGAGTAAATATTCAAAATCACTCCTACGGTACTGAAATTGAAAACTTTTATGGAGCCTTAGCTCGCTCTTATGATGAGTTTTGCTATGAAAATCCTGAATTCATCCATGTGTTTTCATCTGGTAATTCAGGCGAAGAAACACCGACCTCCGGGGTACATTCGGGAATTGCCAATTATGCCAACCTTACTGGAAACGTTAAAATGGCAAAAAACACACTGTGCGTTGGAGCAATGGATTTTGATGAAAAAACAGCTATTTTCTCTTCAAGAGGACCTGCCTTTGATGGTAGAATAAAACCCGACCTTGTAGCTTACAGCTTTGCAGGCACTTCTAATGCTACTGCATTAGTTTCAGGCACTAGTTTACTACTGCAAGAGAGTTTCAAAGAGTTGAAAGGTAAGTTGGCTCCTTCTGCATTCATAAAAGCATGTTTAATAAATTCTGCCGATGATATTGATAATGAAGGGCCAGACTTCACCTCAGGCTACGGGAACATGAATGCTTATAAGGCCTTAAAAATCATTCATAACAATCAATACATCTTGGATGAAGTGCAAAATGATGAATCAAAAGACTTTCTGGTGGATATTCCGTCCAACGCAAAAGACTTAAAGATAACATTGGTTTGGACAGATCCCCCTGCAAACGAAAATTCCAACATAGCATTAATAAATGATTTGGATTTAAAAGTTATTGCCCCGGATGCTTCTGAATGGTTACCTTGGATCTTAGATGCTTCGCCTCATCTTGAAAACCTAACTAAACCAGCGACCCGACAAATTGACCACCTAAATAATGTGGAACAGGTCACAATAAGCAACTTACAGGAAGGCACATATACGATTCATATTCACGGATTTGACATCAGTTCGAGTATTCAAAAATTTGCCATTGCCTACCAATGGGAAATAAAGGATACATTTGAATGGATTTATCCAACAGGAAGTGATGCAATTGCAATTGGAGAAATCCCACAGGTAAAAATTAAGTGGAACAATACATTTGAAGCTGTTTATGGCAATTTGCTTGTGAGTTACGACAATGGATCAACCTGGGAGTTGATTGATAACCAAATACTTTTAAACGAAAACAGCTATTTATGGCAGCCTGAAAATTCAATTAATTCTCCTGCAATTCTTAAGATGATTATAAATGATGTAGAATATTTATCAGACACTTTTGTAATCTCTTCTGAAACGAACACAAAGGTTTCTTTGGATTGTGATGATGTTGCTGAATTAAGATGGCAACAACATTCGAATGCATCATCTTACAACATCTATCACTTTCAAAACGATGAGATGCAGATAATTGCAAACATTTCCGACACAAGTTTTGCCTTTAACAAAAGTGATTATACCGGTTATCTTTTTGCCGTAGAACCGGTTTTTGTAAACTCATTAACCGGACAAAGAAGCGAGGCCATTAACTATACAACCTTTGAAGCAAATTGTTACTTCGATTCGTTTTATGCCATTTCCGAAACAAAAGGTAACGGAATTGATCTTTTTATTGAAATAGGAAGTGACTATGAAATAAAAAAGATGGAACTGCTAAAAGTTACCTCAACGCAAAACACAATTCTTTCTGAATATGAATCCTTTACAAATCTAAGTTTTACATTTTTAGATACAAATCCACTGGAAGGCTTCAACCAGTATCAATTAAAAATTACATTAAATGACGGCACTGAATATTTTTCAGAAATCATCGGTGCCTACTTTTTATCGAAAAAACCTTTTCTATTATTTCCTAATCCTGCCACAAAAAAAGGGATTAGCATTTACACAAAAAACTTTGGTGAAAACACAGTCACTTTTTCACTTTATACTTTTTCAGGACAAAAAGTTTTGAATCAGCAATTATCGTCAGACAGGGATTTTATCGATCTTAAATCGGTAAATAGTGGTTCATATATTTATAAAATTGAAAGCTCTAATGGAGTTTCAGAATCCAAAGTTTTGATGGTCCAATAAAATCGGCATTCTCAAAAAAATTATGTAAATTGGTAGTTATTAACTTTAAAAAAAATCACTATGAAAAAACTATTTACTATCCTGCTTGTTAGTTTG
Organism: Bacteroidales bacterium; assembly: GCA_050296515.1. Classification (GTDB taxonomy): domain Bacteria; phylum Bacteroidota; class Bacteroidia; order Bacteroidales; family NBLH01; genus NBLH01. The sequence continues at coordinate 42,799 of JBNKRJ010000058.1, forward strand.
TTTGCTATTAATGCCTGTGGACCAACTCTTGAATCAGAAAACGAAGGTTGGCAAAAAAACCTGGATGCAATGACCAAGTTAAAAAGTGATTATTCTGTATTTAGTCCGTTGATTGACAAAAAAATAGAAGAAGCGAAGAAAATATGGGACGAAGCCCAGGGCATAAGTAACGAGGAACAAAAACTGGATAAAATGGTAGCTGCCAATGATGTACTTGAAAAAGGCACAATCGGCAATCTTAGAAACATGAAAAGTAAGATTTCGAGCCTAAAGTCGAAAAAAGAAAGCATGTTGAAGTTAAAGACCCCTGACTATAAATTAGAATCAAGAGTTGACGATGCGAAATATGCAGTAGAAAAGGCACTGAAAAAAGCTGACAATGTACTTTATATGACTTCAGATGAATTTAATATGGAAGATGCAACTGGAAAAATTGACCAGGCCTGGATTGCATTAACCGATGCTTATAAAGAAGTAGAAATCATTATTGACAATATCAACAAAGAGAACAAGTCAATTCAGGATGCTAAAACCAAGGACGAACAAAAAATAGCCGATGATAAGAAAAAAGCTGAAGAAGCTGTAGCTGACGTCAAATGCGAATACTGTGGAACACCAAACAAACACGACTTTAAAAAATGCAGCTCTTGCGGGGCTCCTAGAAATTAGTTTTGGTCATTGGTCATTCAATGTCGTTTAGTTAAGGGTTGTGCTTTAAAAGACGGGTCATTAGTTACTAGTCATTGGTCATTAGATGCTAGCTGTCAATGACAAATGACTAATGTCTAATGACAAAAAAATAAATGATGCTTACTAACTAAACGACATTGATTGGTCATTGGTCATTGGAATTTGAAACACTAATGACTAATGACCATTGACAAATGACTCTTTATCCAGTAATTTTCTTTCCTTCCTGCCAAATTTCCTCCATCTCATCCAGGGTCATATCTTTTAAGGATCGACCTTTTTTAATTGTTTGACTTTCAAGATAGTTGAATCGTTTTATAAATTTACGGTTGGTTTGTTCTAAAGCATTTTCAGGGTTGATTCCATACAAACGGGCAGCATTAATGATTGAAAACATAAAATCGCCAAATTCTCCCTCCATTTTATCCTGATCATTTGCATCAATTTCGTGTTTCAACTCATCTAATTCTTCAGTGATTTTATCCCAGACCTGTTCGCGCACTTCCCAGTCAAACCCTACCCCACGCACCTTGTGCTGAATCCGATTAGCTTTCACCAATGCTGGTAAAGATGAAGGGATACCACCTAAGACTGAACTGTTCCCTCCTTTTTCTTTTAATTTTAACTCCTCCCAGTTTTCTGCCACCTGGTCAGGATTATCTGCTTTAACATTTGCAAAAACATGTGGATGCCTGTAAATCAGCTTTTCGTTAATTCCAGTTAAAACGTCCTCAATGTCAAAGGCCTTTTTCTCGGAACCAATTTTTGAATAAAAAACCAGGTGCAACATTAAATCACCCAGCTCCTTTTTTATATCCTGCAAATCCTTTCGGTCAATCGCATCTGCAAGTTCGTAAACCTCCTCAATGGTCATGGTTTTCAAACTTTCAAGGGTTTGTTCCTTATCCCACGGGCATTTCACCCTTAATTCGTCCATGATTTCGAGTAATCTGCCAAATGCTTCTAATTTGCCATCCATAAAACTTATTTTAAGTGAATGACAAAAGTATAAACATATCTTTAGAATTGATTAAGCTAATATTAAGTATTCAGGTTTTGTGGGTCCTAGAACATCCCTAAATTCCAAATTCTAAGTTCTGATCAAAAAAGTGTTCCCTGAACCTTGTCCTGAGTTTCTTTCTCTTCTTCGAAAACAATACGAATACTTGAACTCGTTGTAAGATTCAATAATTCAGCAACTTTCCCATTCCGGATAGCGATTTCGAGATGACCAACCGAGTTAAAAAGTGCAAGTAATTCGCCTTCACTTGTCTCTTTATAGGTTTTATTTATCGTAATAATTTTATTGCTTTTGCTTTGTACATAAATTTTAAATGGACGGCTTTTCCCAACCTGCTCAAACAACTCTTTTGTCACGTTGGTGATTACGTTTTGATAAGAGTCAATGTAAATTACCTGCCCAATTATTACAGACTCTTCAATTGCAGCAAGTACAGGTAGGCGTTTAAATAGTTTGTCCCTTTTCGGTCCTAATGCATCAATGGCCTCACCATTAGCAAGTTTTGCAGCAGCATTGGCAAAAATTTCAAGTTCAGGAAAACTTCCATGGTTCTCATTGTTTGAAATTTCAACAATCGATTCATAAGGCCCTTCCATGAACAAATGAAACATGCCATTGTCAGCCCCAATAAAATAATGCCCATCATATTTTACGGCTACAATAGGTTTATCTTTCACGGCTTCGCTGTTCACAGCAATTAAGTGAATGCTCCCTTTTGGAAAGTTTTTGTAGGAATATTTTAGCACAAAAGCTGCCTGGCTAATGTTGTAATTTGCCACCTGATGATTCACGTCGATGATTACCGCCAGGGGAGCCTGCATTAAAATGCGCCCTTTGATTGCACCAATATAATAATCAGCTGAATTCCAATCGGATATAAGAGTAATAAAATTCATTCAGGTCGGGCAATACTTTTTTTTGATTTTACATTAGGGCTATGATTATCCCGCGATTTCTGTTAAATTTGCAAAGACAAATGTAATATATTCTTTGCAAAATATGATTGAAAAACTAATCTATTTGGAAGAGATTGATCCAATTAACCTTTATGGTGTAAACAATCTAAAACTTGAAAAAATAAAATCTTACTTTCCTAAACTTAAGATAATAGCCCGCGGACATGAAATAAAAGTAATGGGCGAAGCCGAAAAGGTTTCAGAATTTGAAGAAAAATTAGAAACACTTGTCATTTATTATAACCGATTTCACAATCTTACGGAAGACAATATTGTAGACATCTTTTCAAATGACAATAATGAACATCTCACCAAAACCGATGATACCGTTCTTCTTTATGGCAACTCTGGAAAACCAATAAAAGCAAGAACCAAGCATCAGCAGGAAATGGTAAAAAGCTACCGCAAAAACGATTTGATTTTTGCCATTGGCCCTGCCGGAACCGGGAAAACATATCTCGCTATTGCACTGGCTGTAAGAGCATTAAAAAACAAAGAGGTAAAACGGATTATATTAAGCCGACCAGCAGTTGAAGCAGGTGAAAAGCTGGGTTTTTTACCAGGTGATATGAAGGAGAAGCTTGATCCCTACTTACAGGCACTTTATGATGCATTAAACGATATGCTTCCATCTCGTAAACTGGAAGAATACATGCAAAAAGGGCTGGTTCAGATTGCGCCGCTTGCTTTTATGCGCGGTAGGACACTTGGCGATGCCATCGTTATTTTAGACGAAGCTCAAAATGCATCTTTGAATCAGTTAAAAATGTTTCTTACTCGAATGGGGGAGCATTCAAAATTTATTGTAACTGGCGATATTACCCAAATTGATTTGCCGAATAAAAAAGATTCAGGCCTCATACAAACCAAACGAATATTAAAAAACATCGAAGGAGTTTCTATCATTAATTTTGATTCAGGTGATGTTATCAGGCACAGGCTGGTAAAGCACATTGTTGATGCCTACGAAAAAGAGCAAAAAGGGAAAGAATAAGTGTTGAGGTAGAGATCGAGGTTGAGAAAGCATCCAAAGACAAGAAACCAATTATATGACAAAATGTACACACACTGAAAACAATGCGATAATAAACTAACTGCAATGAAAAAACACTAAATAATTTTCAGCCTGCAGTTCTCAGTCTTCAATTAACTAAGCTGAAAACTTTAGATAGAGAGCTACCAGAAACAAGGCACCAGCAACAAAAATATTGTATTAAATAAGCTGAATAATTACCTTTGCTTATAATGCAAACATTAAAAATAAACATATGAAAATTAACCGCATAATTGCTTTAGCATTAATAGCCTTTGTTATCATTCCGGGTTGTGATATTCTTAAACAAGTGGTCACTTTCACAAAGTGCGAATTTAAGATGAACTCATTGACTGAAGCCAGGTTGGCAGGCATCGACGTTCAATCAAAGAAGAGTTATAAGGATTTAAACCTAATGGATGTAGCAAGTGTGACAAAGGCGTTGCTTGATGGAAATCTTCCTTTAACTTTTAATCTGAATATTGAAGCTAAAAACCCCAATACAACTGATGCCTCCATGCATAAATTGGAATGGAAAGCCTTTATTGATGATGTAGAAATGGCAACAGGTGTAATGGACAAAAAAACATCCATCCCTCCTGGCGGCACCAAACAAATACCTTTAAAAGTGACTATTGACCTAAAAAAAGCATTAAGCGGCAAAAGCAAAGATGCCCTGTTAAACTTTGGCTTTAACCTGGCTGGTGCTGGCAACTACCCTACCCGCGTTAAACTGGATATCAAACCGACAGTTTATGTAGGCTCAATGACACTTGTATATCCGGGTTATTTTACTGTAAAAAAGGAATTTGGAGCAGGAGCGAATTAGGTGCGTTGTTTACTGGTTTCGAAAATATGAAAAAAAGTAAAGTCTTCTTTCATTATTATTTAATTGCACATATTTTACTTATTCTCATCTCTATACCTCTGGCAAAAGCTCAAGTTTATAAAAACAATTATATTCAGGCAAAAAAAATATCATCTGTTAATTTCAACAACCTCTATCAGGTAAATGGCTCTATTTACCGCTCAGAACAGCCCTCTAAAAAAGGAATGAACGAGTTAGGAAACATCGGCATTAAAACAATAATTAATTTAAGAAACCAGGAAAGAGATAATCAAAGAAACAATGATACTCACTTAATAATCATTAACATACCAATAAACACAAAAAAAATTTCGTATGAAGATGTTCTTAAAACATTAAAAGTCATCAACATATGTCAAAAGCCAGTTTTAATTCATTGTTTGCATGGGTCTGACAGAACTGGAGCCATCATAGCATCCTACAGAATGGTTTTCGAAAACTGGCCCAAAGAAAAAGCCATTGAAGAATTTCTGGATAAAAAATATGGTTACCATCAAAATTGGTTTCCTAATATTCCTAACCTCCTTAAATCTTTAGATGTAGAAAAACTAAAGGATGAAGTTTTCAAGTAATCAACTAATTAAATAAACTCTTATAGTTCAAGATTGAGCGATAGCGGTATCTTGGACTTGAAATGCCAGCAGTTTGCAACTGCGAACATTGCGAAGCAAGCATAAAAGCAGGGAGGATTGGGTTGGTTAAGTTTTTTATTATAAGAAAGCCCCTGATGGCGCAAGTTTGTTGATCCGTTTCTATAGTTCAAGTTTTGCGAAGCGAACTTGGACTTAAAATGTTAGCAGTTTGTAACTGCGATAATTGCGGAGCAAGCATAGAAGCTGAGAGGAATAGGTTGGTTTAGATGATTAGTATAAGAAAGCATGTTAAAAACTTGAAATGATTTGGCGTCCAAGGTACTGTCTTAAAATCCAAATTTTTTAACATAAATTTTTATTAAATTTGTCAAAGCTGAAAGAGGGCTTCAGGCGATTTTTTGCACGGAAGTCCATCTTGTGTAGCCTCTGCTTTTGTAGAGGCTA
>JBNKRJ010000059.1:0-47197 GCA_050296515.1 Bacteroidales bacterium
TCGCAAATTAATTTTCTTCATTTACCCCAGCCCTAAAGGGAGTGAAGAAAATCAATTTGCTCCCTTTAGGGCTGGGGTAAACAAATTGATTTTCAGAACGGAGCCTCAATTTGGTGTAAACTATCTAATAAACAAATTAAAATTTCTCGAATTCATCGTCAAGCTGGTCTTTATCATTTAAATCAAAGTTAAACCCTTTTGATTTAATTTCAGGTTTCCTGACTTCATTAAAATTCTCTTTGATAATATTTTTAGGTTCTTCTGCGACAACGTTTTCTCGTAATTTTTTCTTTCTAGCATTTTCCCATTCAAAAGCGTTCTTTTCTATAACACTTGTTTCACCATCAGAAGTTTTAAAGAAATCAACAACGTTTATCAATTGCTCAGCCTGCGCAAGAAGTTCCTCTGAACTTGATGCAACTTGTTCAGAGCCATTAACATTCTCCTGAACCACCTTATTTAACTGATTCATTGCATTATTTATCTGATTCACTCCATTTAGCTGTTCAAGGCTCGAATTGGCAATTTCGTTTACCAGATTAGCTGTTTTCTTAATTTCAGGCATTACTTTTTCTAACTTATTTCCTGCTGAAGTTGAAACTCTGACTGTTTCAGAAGAGACCTTATCTATCTCAATAGCAGCCTGTTTACTTCTCTCTGCAAGTTTTCTTACCTCTGCTGCCACAACCGAAAATCCTTTACCTGACTCACCAGCCCTTGCAGCCTCAACAGCTGCATTCAACGCCAATAAGTTTGTTTGAAAAGCTATTTCACTAATAATATTAACTTTTTCGGCAATATCTTTCATTGATAAAATTGCTTGCTTCGCAGATTCTGTTCCTTCAATAATTTGTGTCGAAGCATCTTTTGCTATTTTTCCAGTTATTTGTGCATTATCAGAATTTTGCTGAATATTTGCAGCCATTTCCTCCATTGATGAAACAACTTCTTCGGTGGATGAAGCCTGCTCGGTTGCACCATTTGCCATTTGTTGCGAACTTGAACTTAACCTTGTGCTTGCATCGGTAATTTGTGAAGCACTTTCCTTAATCCTGTTGATCATATTCTTCAGATTATCAGCCATATCAGCTAAAGCACCTACCAATTCTCCAACTTCATCACTACTTTCGGCTTTTAAATTAATGCATAAATTCCCTTTTGCCATTTCTTTAGCAAACTTCACACTTTCAATTATCGGAAGCCTTATAGAACGACTAATAAAGGTGGTAGATACAAGTGCCAAAATAACACTAATTACAATAGCAATAATCACAAAAATACTTGCATTAGATGCGTTTTGATTTGTAAATTCAGAATTCTCAGTAAAGGAATCTAAAATAACATCTGTAACACTATTTATATTGTCCAGAATATCTTTGCTAATCTCTCTCGAATCGAGTTCGAATTTTCTTGCATTTCTAAAATTACTTACAAAGTTTTCTGAACCATTAATAAAACCATTCAAATTTGCCAAACTAGTCCCGGATAAACCAGATGCCTCTCTTGCATTTTTTAATTGAAATAAATACGCATCAAAAGAAACCAATTCTCTTACATTTCTGTTATGATTTATTTTCGAAAGAAAATTTTGCATTGAAAATATTGCTGAACTCAACCTGTAGTTTTGGTTTAAGTCCTTTATTACCTCACCACCTAATGAATCCGTTTCTTTAAATAATATGTTTGAACTATTAATTGCTGAAGCATATTGACTAAATACCTCTTTAAATTGCTGAACCTTACTTTTAATTGTATTTAATTTGTCAATATCAGTTGAAGAAACATTAGCTTTTTCAGCATTTTCAAGTCCTTCATTTAAACCTTCAATAATCCATTCTATGTGGGTATCAATTTTATTCTTGTAATAGAAAGCACCATCGCTGTTAAAACCTGTAAGACTATTTATTGCTTCATACCAAATTTTATCAATATTAAAAGCTGAATTAACATATGGAACAAAACTTTCTGTTTGATGCTGGATTTTTGTGTTAATACTGTTAAGATTTGTAATGGCTATAATACCAACTACAATGGTAAAGAAAATTGTAACTGCAGATGCAATCATTAATTTTCCGTAGATTTTAATATTTTTCCACACCATCATAATATTATCTAAATTTATACGCTCTAATATTAATTCTTGAATAAACTATTGTTTGAAAAAACAAACAATTAAACTGATACAAGATAGATAATAATCTCAAAATATAAAAAATGAAACAAGCATGATTAAAATAACTAAATGAAGTGTTCTCATGAGCGAAGCGAATAATCGTTCTACAAAAGAATATGTTTAACCTTGCGAAGCAAGCTTATGAACTCCATATAAATAGTTTAAGAAAAGTGAATAAATATCAATTAATTAACTAAAATTTAAATAAGTGAAAGTGTCAATTTTAAAAAGCATACTTTGTCTATTTCTTGTAATAAACCTGTTCTCCTGTGCCAAACAAGGCAATAGTGTCAAAGTAGGATTTTTAATGGAGAAATTTACAGCAGACAGATGGGTTCTGGACAAGAAATTCTTTGAAGAAAAGGTAAGTGAACTCGGGGCCGAAGTTATCACTAAAATAAGTGACGGAAGTAATGCAAACCAATATGCTTTAGCATTAGAATTGATCAATGAAGGAGTCGATATTCTTGTTGTTGTAGCCTCAAATGTAAATAGTGCAGCCGCAATTGTTCGCGAAGCTCATAAGGCAGGTATTAAAATAATTGCCTATGACAGGTTAATTAAGAACAGCGAATTAGACTATTTTATTGGTTTTGATGCTCTCCAAATCGGAGAACTACAAGCTCAATATGCACTATCTAAAATACCTACTGGTAATTATGTTCTTTTGGAAGGTGATAAATCTGATATGAATGCAGTTAATATTGAAAAAGGACAAAAGAACATCTTGAACCCTAAAGTACAATCTGGAGATGTAAATATTATCTATAGAGTTTTTGTAGATAACTGGTCAACAGTTGAAGCTGGTTATGAAATAGAAAAAGTATTGAAATTAACTGATAAACAAATAGATGCAATCTTATCCGCAAATGATGGAAATGCTATGGGAGCAAGAAATGCTATTGAAAAATTAGGTGTTGATGATAATATTTTGATAACTGGTCTTGATGCAGATTTGAAAGCCTGTCAAAGAATAATTAATGACAAGCAGACCATGACTGTTTATACACCTATTATTGAATGTGCAAAAACCGCAGCCGAATTAGCCGTTAAAGTTGCAAAAAAAGAAACCTTGAATTATAATTTTACGACAAGAAATAATGGAAGAATTGATGTAACATCAATAATCCTTAATTCTGTGGCAGTAGATAAATCCAATATTGATAAAGTTATTGAAGACGGTCTTCACAAAAGAGAAGAAATTTTTAACTACTAAAAAAAGCGCCTTCTGTATTTAAAGGCGCCTTTCCAATATTTCGTCAAATATTTCTAAAAAGCATTTATAATGCCCATAAAATCATCAACCTTTAGCGAAGCACCGCCAATTAAGCCACCATCAACATCAGGTTTTGAAAATAATTCTTGAGCATTTGAAGGTTTGCAACTTCCTCCATATAAGATTGTTGTGTCATTTGCAATATCAGCTCCAAATTTCTCTGAAATCAACTTGCGGATATAAGCATGAATTTCCTGAGCCTGATCTGAAGTTGCAGTAACTCCTGTTCCAATAGCCCAAACTGGTTCGTAAGCAATGATTACCTTTTTGAAATCATCTGAACTTAAAGTAAATAATACGTTTTCAATTTGCTCTTTAACAACTTCAAAATGCTTTTCAGCTTCTCTTTCAGCTAAAACTTCGCCAATACAAAATATTGGTTTCATTTCATTAGCCAGAACAAGGTTTACCTTTTTTAGCAGGGTTTCATTATTCTCACCATAGTAGGTTCTCCTCTCAGAATGGCCAAGGATTACCGCCTTCACTCCTACTGATTTTAACATTTTTACAGAAACTTCTCCTGTGTACGCACCACTCTCTTCGGTAGCACAGTTTTGTGCAGCAAGACAAATTTTATCAGTGTCAATTACCTCATTAACAGCCGCTAAATGAGTATATGGAGTAGCTATCACAACTCCTGTGCTCGGATCATTTATGCCTTTTGCAACTTCCTGGTTAATTCCTTTTGCAAGCTCTAAGCCCTCCTGCAAATTGGTATTCATTTTCCAGTTACCGGCAACAATGTTTTTTCTCATAATTACTTTTTTGATTTATATATTACTTGGATTTAATTTTTGCTAATAATTTTTTCAAACTCATTAATAGAAGGAACGTCATTATAATGCCATTTACCTATAATTTTCCCTTCCTTTAAAAGTAATAATCCTGGATTAGCTCGTATAACAGTTTTTAGGGTTGTTGGATCAGAATTATAAGTCCTGGCTGGAAATTTTATCAACGACTTATACCGAATCAAGTTTGTGGTTGTTGAGGTTAACAAATGTGCTCTAATTCCTTTAGGATATGCATAATTAATTAAGTCAGCCATTTTATTAAAGCCTTCATAGCTTGCTTTTGTGAGGTCATACGAAATCACAAAAAAACTATAGTTTTTCTCTGCAAGTAAGGAGTCCATCACATCTACAGAAGCTCCTTTATTTGCAAATGCAGATCTGGCAGGATAGGCATTAAAATTATAAATAGGTGGTTCATAGCCTTTTTCAACCAAAACAGATTTTGTTTCACTCTTCCATTTTTCAACATCCCAATACTCCTCAGTTTCCATGTAAACTTGCTCTGAAACCTCTTTTTCTTCGCCAGTTTGCAAATTTTTCATGCTAATCACTGTAGCAAAAGAATCCACCTTTGCTCCTTTGGGAATAATCATTTTTTCAGGAATATAGGTTCCAACTTTATAAGGTCTGGCATCAATAATTGGTAGATGGCTGATGGTATGATACTGGAAAAAATTAACAAGTAGAAAAACAATTACAGCTACTGACCAATCAACAGAAGCCTTATACGTATTACTCTCCCCTTTGGTAGCCCTGAAAATATAAATAGACATTGGCAAAAAGACGAGGTTCTTATAAAAAGTGCCCCAATTATCAAGTTTAACCAATTCACCAAAGCACCCACAATCTTTTACAGGATTAGCAATGGCTACATAAAGAGTGAGTGGTGTAAAAAATACCATAAAAATCAATGCACCTAAAGCTGCTAACCTGGGTTTTATATTTATCAATAAGCAAACACCAATTAAAAACTCAAATGATGCCAAAACAATTCCTAATGTCATCGAAAATGAGGCAAAAGAAGTCATTCCAAACGCATCGTTAAAATAGTCAGTAAAAATAATCGAAGTCCCTGTTGGATCTACTGCTTTTGCAAAGCCAGAAAATGTGAATACAACACCTAAAACTATTCGGATAACTATTTTTAATATCTTCATTTTTAATTATTTATGGTTTTTGTTCAAATTAAGTTTCTAATTTTATTAATCACCAAATTCCAGTTTAATCAATGCAAATACACTGTAGTTAATCATATCATAATAATTTGCATCAATACCTTCAGAAACGATGGTTTTGCCCTCATTGTCTTCAATTTGTTTAGTTCGGTATAATTTCATTAGTATTAAATCGGTATATGAACTAATACGCATACTCCTCCAGGCTTCATCATAATCATGATTTTTTCTTTTCATTAACTCTAATGCTTCATTTGCATAATGATTATACAAATCCAATATCTTGTTTTTATCACCATCTGTAGTTTCAGCATATCCAAGCTCTAATTGAATAAGAGCCATAATTGCATAATTTACAATACCAATGTATTCATCTTTACTACCTTCATCAACTTTTCTTTCCTTTTTTATTTCAAGACTTCTGATTCTCTGCGCTTTAATAAAAATTTGATCAGTTAATGAAATTGGACGCAGAACTCTCCAAGCCACTCCATAATCTTCCATCTTTTTTGTAAAAACATCTCTGCAAAGTCCTATAACCTCTTCAAACTGCTTATTGGTATCCGTCATTATATAAAATTGAAAAAAAAGAATATAACATAAAATCCCTTTTTAGGGTTTAATCGAACAAAAGTAGGAATTTCCATTAAAACTCAAGGTAAAAATAACTTACTTTTGTGCTGGTAAATCAATATGAATTAATCACCTGAGAAAAAACAAACATCAAAAATGAATATTTTTAACCACAAAACGACCCTTAATTGCAGAGGAAAGCTAATTAAGCTTGAGCAGCCCATTGTAATGGGAATCCTCAACGTCACTCCAGACTCATTTTATGACGGAGGTAAATACTCAAACATTGAATTAATCAAAAATCAAATTAAAAAAATGCTCGATGACGGGGCAACTATTATTGATGTAGGTGCCTATTCATCAAGGCCAGGAGCCAAGCATATTAATAAAAATGAGGAGCTTTGCAGGCTCGTAAGAGTTTTGGAAATTATTCAAAATAATTTTCCTGAAACAATAGTTTCTGTAGATACATTTAGAGCAGATATTGCAGATAAAATGATTAGAGATTTTGGTGTGGCAATAATAAACGACATATCTGCTGGTGAAATGGATAAAAATATGCTTGACGTTATTGCAAAACATGATATACCTTATATTATGATGCACATGCAAGGCACTCCACAAAACATGCAGCAAAGTCCTAAATATAAAGACATTACCATTGAAATTATAGAATATTTTTCGAAAAAAATTGAGCATTTAAAAAAACTGGGAATACATGATATAATCCTAGATCCTGGTTTTGGCTTTGGCAAAACATTGGATCATAATTACGAATTACTAAACAAACTAGATCATTTTAGACTATTTGAATTACCACTACTCACTGGAATATCCAGAAAATCAATGATTTACAAGCTTCTGAATTGCTTACCTCACGAAGCTTTAAATGGAACCACTGTCTTAAATACTTTAGCCTTAAGCAAAGGGGCCTCAATATTGCGAGTTCATGATGTAAAGGAAACAAGGGAAGCTATAAACCTTTATTTAAAAATGCGCTCCGTAGCATAAGCTTTTTTTACTAAGTTTGTTAAAAAAAGAATAAATGTCGTTTCTCGATTTTGGTTTTATTGATTTGCTTGATATTGTGGTTGTAGCATACTTGTTTTACAAGCTCTACAACCTTATTAAAGGTACAATAGCTATCAACATATTTACGGTAATTGCTATAATTTACCTAATCTGGACCATTGTAAAAGCAATGAACATGCAGTTGCTTAGTACCATTCTGGGCCAGTTTATTGGGGTTGGTGTGTTGGCAATTATCATTGTGTTTCAGCAGGAAATCAGGCGTTTTTTCCTGCTCATTTATTCAGAATACCTGGCAAACATAAACCTTTCTATCGAAAGTATTTTTTCTCGTTACATTAAAACCCCTCCACAAGTTAAAGTTTATAGTATTACCAAAGCCTGTATAAATATGGCTAAAACCAAAACGGGAGCTCTTATAGTGATTTCAAGAAGTAGTAAACTTGAAAGTTACACAAGTACTGGTATAATTCTTAATGCTGATACAACCAGTAATTTATTGGAGACCATTTTTTTTAAAAATTCTCCATTACATGATGGTGCAGTAATTATAGTTCGTGATAAAATTATTGCCGGAAGTTGCATTTTACCAGTATCTGAAAGTCAGTCACTCCCCTCCCACTATGGTTTACGGCATCGATCAGCATTGGGAATATCGGAAGCAACAAACGCCTTAACTGTAGTTGTTTCTGAAGAAACTGGTGAAATTTCTTACTTTAAGAATGGTTATTACTTTTCAGATATAAAAGGTCCCCAGTTAAGAAAAATACTTGAAAAAGAATACGCCCAAAAAGATGTTGAATTAGACGTTGATGATAAAGAATTTGAATCAAAACCAGTACGCAAAATAGACTTAAATCCATTTAAAAATTAAAACAGCAATCGGATGAATGATTTTTTTTCAATCAGTCTTATTGAAAATAAACATATATCTCTGGATATGAAAGGCTTAATAGGAATTATTGCAATCATCTTAACTGCAATATTACTAATGTTTCTTGTAAAAAAAATTAGAGCTCATCTTGAACAAAGGACCAAAAAGTGGATGTACCTTACCAGAAATACTGCCAAAATCACTACTTATCTCATTATTGGTACTGCAATAATTGCCATTTCTGAAGTATTGGGAATTCGTATTGCCAATTACATGAGTACACCACTATTTGAAACTGAAAAAATATTGGTTACACCATCAAGAATAGCCTTTGTCATTATTCTATTTTTAATTACCTGGGGGATTAGTTTGAGTATAAAATCCATTTTCACAGGTTATTTGGAAAATCATCAGGATACATTTTTTGCAAGTATGAATGTATTTAAACTTATTAAATACATATTATGGATACTTGCCATTGCAATTGCCATGCAAAGCATTGGTCTCAACCTGACTTTTGTTTTAGCAGGTTCTGCCGCACTATTAGTTGGTGTTGGTATTGGAATGCAAAAAATATTTAATGATATGATTTCTGGTCTCTTTTTACTGTTTGAGCATAAATTGCAAATTAACGATGTGGTAGAGGTCGATGGAATAATAGGCAGAGTTCAGGACATTGGAATAAGAACTTCAAGTATTCTTACCCGTGATAATATTGAAATAATCATACCTAACTCCAGGTTTATCAATGATCCTGTGATTAATTGGAGCCTCAATGACACAAAGACTCGTTTTTTTGTAAAAATAGGGGTTGCTTATGGTAGCGATATTGATTTACTAAACAAAATATTAATAGATATTGCCCTTAACCATCCTTTAATCCATAAAGAACCGGAACCTTATGTCTTTTTCAGAGATTTTGGTGACTCCTCTCTTGATTTTGAAATTGCATTTTGGACATCTGACAACCTTGCTAATGAATTTATTAAAAGTGACTTAAGATTTGAAATCAACCGAAAACTTGCAGAAAATAATATTACAATTCCATTTCCACAAAGAGATATTCATATAATTGATCGTGAAAACAAAGACAACAATAAGGAATAAACAAATATACTAAATAAGTATATTAAATTTATAACCTTTTAATTAACATATGATTACAATCTATTTGGTTGCAATTAATATTACTTATAAGTATATTTTAATGAATTTCGCTGCATATTTTTTTGACATTATGTAAAGATTACTTATATTTGCCTAAATAAAATTTACATTTTGTCAATTTTAATTTAAAATCATGCAACGCGAAGTTATCCGAAAAGTTACCAACATTTTACCTGATGCCATTAAAGAGGTAAGTAAATACATAAAAACAAACTTCAACGCTACCGGTCAAAAAGCGTTACTAAATGCTGGCGGAACTGTTGGATTAGTCATCAGGCTTTTTGGTCATTCATTGATTGAATCTTACTTCGACAGAATGGCAAAAAAGAAGCTTGACGATTTTGGAACCCGTACCTACTTAAGTGCTGCTTTCGAACAAGCTGAAAAATCATTAAAGCACATTAAAGATAAAATAGATAACGAAGATTCTGTTGAAGAAGCTTTTGAAGTACTTGAAAAGGCGCTTGAAAAAAAGAGCTTTGACTATGATGAATCTGAAATAATAGTGGTTTTTCAACCAAAATATCACCCTGCAGTTTTATATGTAAAAAAGAGTTTCACGAATATCTTAAATGAACTCGGTATCTCTCAAGAAACTATAGATGAGTTCATTAAGCATTATAATATGAACATTGCAATTCAGGTGAAGCGTTCATTTGGTGAAGATTGGGAAGAGCATCTCGAAGATATTTCAGAAATGCGCCTTTCTGAACTCGAAACCGAGTTTCTTTGGGACATGAAAGCGTTAGGAAAAATAGGTTTCAAACAGAATGAGAATTTGAAATATGAAACTACCTATGCTAAATGGAAGCCTGTAGAAACTTTTAGAGATACTGATGACATAGACCTTGGTGAAAACAGTATGGAAGTGGAAGAAGCCCTTCTGGAACCAGCTGAAAGGCTTATTGAGGATTACTTTAACTATCAGCCCAACAACAACATCAATAAAATACTCTTTATTCTAGGAGATTTTGGAAAAGGAAAATCTGTATTTTTAAGGCAGTATGCCTCTAAACTGGCCAAAGAATACCTTGAAACTGGTGAAGGAAAGTTTCCGGTATACTTTAACTTGAGAAATTTTAAAAATTATTCATCTGATTATGAGCTTGGCGTAATTGCAGATTATCTCATTACAGAATATGGTATACGAATTAACGACGACCACTTTATAAATAAAAATTATGTGTTCTTAATTGATTCACTGGATGAAAGTGGGGATTTATCGCAAAGTGCAATTGAAAAAGTTATTTCTTCAGTTAAGTCTATACAAGGGCTTGATAAAACCAGGTTTAGAACAAATAGACTGATTGTTACTTCTCGTCCTTTTGATGGTGGATTGCACACCCAACTAAAAAACCATCAGCCACACATTATTAAAAATGGATTTGGTCGTAATGTAGAATATTTTATCTCTCTTTACGGCTTTACCAAGCTACAGTTTAACAACTGGATGATTGATAGTTTGTATAATTATCCAAAGTTTAAAGAACTGGAAACCAATTCTTTAACAAAAAAAATTCAAGAAAGTGTAGATACCCTAAAATATATTGATGTTTATAACGAATTATTATTAAACGGAACACTTTCAAGGAGCGAATTACGACGCCCAATATTCGCTTACATGATTTTTAAGTTGCTATTAAATAATATTGACTTTTACAAAGTTGGCAAAATTGGGGTATATCTTTCATTCATAAACTTGCTGACCAAAGAGGCAAAATACATTGAAGACGAAATGCATGTTGATTTGAACAGTGAATTCGAGTTCAGGAATATTTTGCACTCTATAGCAGCCCTAACAATGTTTGAATGGCAAAAAAACAAACAGTTAGAGCTTAAAAAAGCGGATATTTGCCGTGTGTTGGATGGCGAAAGAACTAATGAAACAGATGCTCAGATACTGGAAAGGTATAAAAACAAAGGTGTTGTAGAAATTCAGTTCCTCTCCCACTCTTACTTTGGCGAAAACAATAATATTTTGCATTTTCAGCATAAATCATTTTCTGAAATTTTATTAGCTGAATATTATTTAAAAGTATTTATTAAATATGCACTGGATGAAGATTTTGATGTAGATAAGGCCAGGCTTAAGTTATCACTTGGCCAGCCTTCTGCACAAACCATTCAGTTTTTGGTTGAAATGTTACGTTTATTACGTTCAGCAGCGAGCGAAGAACTTACTGAAAAAGTGATTCAAAAGAGGAAGTTACTGTTTCCTTTAATGGCCTCATTAGCAACCAAAAAACATAACAATTTATTCTGTCATGATGTTTATTATGAATGGTACAAAAAATTCAAAATTCCAACTAATGTACCAGAATATCCCAAAGAGAGTATTACAAATTGGTATTTTACACGAGAGAAAATTGATAAAATAATTCACCTTGCAAAATCCATTCTTGAATCTGAAGCAGAATTTTTACTTACAAAAGGCGATTCACATACAGCATTATTTGATAAAGAAATATTTGAAATACAGGGAGATAAGCTCCAAACCAATCCTTCAAATATAGACAAATGGCTGGCCTTATTGGTGGGTAATATACTCTATAATAATGAGTCTCAAAAAAGGTATTTCAATTCAAACATTAAAAAATTTGAGTTAATCTTTGAAATGATACGAAACTGGAATTTCTTTTCAATTAATGATTCTGCACCGTTTTGGGCAAAATCATTGTTTA
The DNA here is from genome assembly GCA_050296515.1 of Bacteroidales bacterium. Classification (GTDB taxonomy): domain Bacteria; phylum Bacteroidota; class Bacteroidia; order Bacteroidales; family NBLH01; genus NBLH01. Next base: position 11,743 of record JBNKRJ010000059.1, read on the forward strand.
AAGGAATAAAAATGGATAAAAATATTGAAGATTTCAACTTCTCCCATTCAAACGTATCAGGCATCGACTTTTCACACTCTAATTTCAAAAATATCAACCTATCATCCTCAAAATTAAGCGGTTGTATTTTTAATAATGTAAGTTTTGAGGATGTTGATATGTCATTTTCTGATTTGTGCAACTCTCAGTTTAAGCAGATAAGGTCAATTGCAGGTAATTTTGATTTAGGTTTTGCCCTGCTTAGTCCTGAGGTTTTCTTACCGCCACAACTGGCTAAAAAGTTCTTTGATTCTGGCTTTATGGGCAACCAGAAAAGTTACATTCCAGAGGCAGGCTTTTCAACTGTTAATCAATTATTTAGTACACTTGAAGGAATACTTGAATACGGTATTGTAAACGGAATCATTAATCGAGATGAATGTACTACCTGGTTCAAGTTCGAAACCATGCATACTGAAGGTGTTTTTGAGAGAAAAGTGAGTCAGTTAGGAAAAGCAAAACATGAAGAATTTGTAGAATAAGTTCGCATTCAATTTAAATATTTACTCAAGAAAAGTCGCTTCAGTACAGGGCGACTTTTTTAATGCTAACAATTAGATGCAGAATAGCATTAGCTTCTATCTGTTTAAGTTGCTCACAAGTGATTTTAAGAAGTCTAAATTATTCTCTTGTGATTTAATAAAAGCTAATAAACTATTAATAGTCAAGTCCTTAGAATCTATCAGGCGTTCAAATAGAAGTTCCTGTTCATTGCTCATTGCTTTTTTCTCCATAACTTCCTTTTCATCCACCTTTTTAACCTTGTCATTCTCAAGTTTTTCCAGCAATAAATCAAGTTGAACCGGGCTTGGGTGCGATTGATTTTCTACAATATTCTCATTTTGCATCATTGCTCCTTTGTTATCATATAACCACTCCAAAGAAACACCTTTTTTATAGAAGTAATAAATATACGTATTTGGGATATTTAAAATTTTTCCATTTTCAATTTCACTAATCGTTTTTTGTTGAATAGATAAATCTTTGGCAATTTCAATCTGGTTAAGATTTAGCTCTTTTCTGGCCTGCTTTAGTCTTATATGTAGATCAAGCTTTTTCATTCAATAATAACAAGGCTTTCCTTATTTTTAGTTTTCTTAATGTTCTTAAATGTAAACTTTATTAAACATTAAATACATTTTAGTTATTTTTTTGATAGAATACTTGGAATTAATCAAATCATTTTATACTTTTACATAATATTAACAAACAATAAGTATACTTTATTTGTATTTTAAGTTATCCTATTATTGTATCTTTATTTATTCCAAATTTAGATACTAATATTAGTTTATAGTAATTAATTAAAAACAAATTATTAACCACTTTTCAACACAAAATCAAAATTCTGAGTAAAATGAAAAACACAATTAGAGTAGAAAGAGCTAAAAAGCGCATTAGTCAGGAAGAACTCGCTGATGCGGTGAGTGCTACACGGCAAAGTATCCATTTAATTGAAAATGGAAAAACAGAACCTAAGCTTAGCCTGGCACTTCGCATTGCACGGTTCTTCGGTTTAAAAATTGAGGATATTTTCGAAACTGAATAGCAGATTAATTGCCCCCACAGTTAAATTGTTTATTCAGTTTTATTTTTTGTAAACCAAATACCAGTACACATGCTACCAATAGAAACAGAAACCTTAGTTGAAAATCATAATGGGTCATGTATGATCGATCAACTAATTGATAATAAATGTCTTTGCTCAAATAACTACCTAAACTCAGAACCTATGACTAGTACTGAATTAACCAAAGCTAAAGAATCTATTCCCTGCCAAACTGTTACCATCGCCAAATCATATGAAGTAAATAACAATATTATTCAAGAATCCTATTTTGATATGGATGGAATGGATAATGCACAAGAATTTATAAATGATTATGCAACATTATACCCCAATGGAATCATTCTCATTGTTAATAAAAACGGAGTTGTGGACGGCACCAGTGAAATGTTAACCAATCTGTTAAATGCACAACTAAAAAAGATTATTGTGTGTGATGAAAAGACTGGTAATGATATTACTTCTGCCTCAAGAACTGCATTTAATACAGCGGTTAATGGTCAGGCTATTCTATTTCATGGTGTTAGCAAAAATTTTGATCTGTTTTCTCATATATAGCAATATTCCATCTTGGTATATTTATACTTATTTAGTATTTCAATTTAATAATACATAACCATGGATGCAAACACAAGGCAAAAAGAGGTGAAAGATTTTTTTCTTCTGGAACCACCAAAGCGCACAACTCAAGAAACAAATATCCGTGTAGTCATTTTCCTTGGCGTATGCTTCCCCATTCTTAAAGTTTTATTCAACGATGACATTCTCCCGATGTTAAGTTGGTTTACAATTATCTTAGCCTCGTACATGTTTTACTGGAAACCCAGATACGAGAAGCAAAAGCGGTATAATAACAGGATATCTTCGATTAAATTAAACAATTATCTATTAGAAAGTTGCAAGACTAAAATACTGGAAAGAGCCATCGATTATCTTGAAATTGATACGAATGAAATGACTGATCAACAGTTTATTGTTATTCCTTACCCCGTATTTCATCAAACAAAAAATATAAAAGATCAATACATACTTCGCATAAGATCTGATGTAAAAAAAGAAGATGACAAAGATGCAGAAGACTACTTTTACAATTATTCCTATTGGAACATTCAAATATTGATTCTGAGTAAAAGTTATATTAGCTTTTATTTCTGTGGTTATAACTGGTTGAAAGATGAAATAATCAATGAACGCTCCAACGAATATTTTTACCAGGACATGGCCACCATCAAAACTGAAACCAATGAAGTTTCATTTCTATCGAAATGGCATGAAGAACCAATTACTGAAGCACGAATTACAAAAATAATACACAACTCTGGTGATATTTTAAATCTCATAACCGAAATACCGGAGTTGAAACAGCCACCACAAACCATTGTTGACATTGAAAAAATTGAGAAAACTATTCGCATCTTGCTTCGTCATGCAAAAACTATTGATGAAAGCAGAAAACCTGTGAGCATTCAGTTTAAGCAAGAACCTGTAAAAGAAGTAGTTCTGGATGTAGAATAATTTTTTTTGTATACATTTGTAAACCTTTGTAAAACCAAACCAAAAATCTATGGATACAAACGTTTTAATGGTCAAAAATCAGGTTTCGAAGACTCCCTATTAAAAAGTTCTATTGGTGAAAGTTACAACCGATGATCCCAAGTTAGAAACTACGTTTTAGAAAAATACCCAAGCGCTAAGGAAGAATGGAATTTTCCAGGCAAAAAATACGGATGGAGTTTCAGCATAAAAGAGATGAAACGCACCATTTTTTACCAGAAAATTATTTTAAAGTAGCATTTGTATTTGGTCAAAAGCAGCCGATCAAATCATTGATAGTTCTATTAATCAGGAAATTAAAACAGAACTGTCAAATGCAAAAGTGTATGCTGAAGGAAGAGGAATTCGAATTGATACGAACGAATCCAATTTTCAGGACATAAACCAATTGATTGAAATTAAGTTGGCAAACTAACGGCTAATTCCCTTTCTACTTTAAGCTTAATCTTTTGTACAAAAAACAATGATAAAACTGCTAATACAGCACCAGCAATAAATGGTATTTTGTAATTGTATAACCAAAGCATTCCACCAATTATTGGAATAAAAACAGCAGTAATGTGATTGATGGCAAAACCTACCGAAGTTGATGGAGCAATGTCTTCAGGATCTGCTATTTTTTGCAAGTATGTATTGATGCCTATTGCGAAGTTAAAAAAGATGTGGTCAATTAGGTATAAAACGCCAATAATCAGTCTGTTATCAACAAATGCATATCCTGAAAAGACAAGGAATAATCCAATATATTCAAAAGTTAATACTTTGCGTTCACCAAAACGATTGATTGATTTTCCAATAATGGGGTTAATAAAATAAGAAAGGACATTATTAAGTACAAAAAGCACTACAATTTCTTTTATGCTGTATTGATATTTTTCGACTAACAAGAAAACTGCAAATACAATGAATATTTGTCTTCTGGCCCCGCTCAATAAATTCAGGACATAAAACAGCCAATACTTCTTTTTCAGCACTATTTTTTTCTTTTGTGCAACAGGTTCATTTTTAACAGGATCCAAGAACCAACTTATAATTCCTGCAATCACAACAAAAACTCCAATAATTAAAAAGTTTACTTCGTACGAAACCATTCCGGATAACACCCAAACAACTGCCCCAATTAAAATATTACCGAGTGCTCCAAATGAGCGTAAATGAGCCATCATCAAGGGTGATTGTTTTTTATCGAAATATTGAAGTGTTAATGATTTGTTGGTTGTTTCGAAATAATGAAACCCAATTGACATCAAAATAGTGGTCAGGGTGAGTCCGATAAAAGTTGGGAAATATCCTGTTAAGGCAATTCCTACCCCCATTAAAATTATCGATAACGATGCTAACCGATGCTCTTTTATTACCAAAAGAACGTAAACAACCAAAAATACAAGGAATCCGGGAACCTCTCTAAATGATTGAATAACACCAATTTCGAATCCATCGATACTTGCTTTTTCAACAGCAAAATTATTTAATAATGTTCTCCACCCCTGAAAGCCCATCATGGCACTTAGAACCAAAAGCATCAAAAATGGGTACATTTGGTTTTTACGTATTTCTTTTATCATGATTTTTAGTTTTACGAGCCGGCAAAGGTAGGTAATATTACTTCCTGAAAAAGTAATCCCTGAATATTTACCCAAAAAATATGTATTACAACCGAACTATTGTGCAACTACACTTTTTTCAGATTGTGGCATCTTTCCCTTATTCATAAACTTATTTATCCAAATCATCCACATAAAAAAAGTAACTACCAAAACCGGGTAGGTAAACAAATCGTGTATTTCCAGAGGAATGGTGTAAGTTGTATTATTTGTAAGATTCACAAAAATCAGAATCACTCTGGCGCAGTTTAAGATAATAATAACAGCTATTCCCACAGGAATAAACCACAATTTATTCTTTGCAGACCCTGGCAATACATAAATAAAAGCAGCAAAAAAGAACATCAGACCAATACCCAAACAGGCATCGTCCATATAAAGAGAGGCACTATAACCATAAATAAGACGATGGTTTATCCAACTCTCATACCCCATCAAATCCAAAAAAAACTTGCTTGTTCCCAAAACCAAGTTGATTAAATGCTGACCATTAATTATAAAGAAATCATTAAATGCGATGATGGCAACCAAATGATAGACAACTATTATAATGCTTAATTTAACAAATGCACTTTTAATAAAACTATCCGAAAGTTTAAGTTTTGTCTGCAAATAATTTAATACAGAAGGATACTTATTCCAAAAATGCCAGGTAAAAAAAAGCACAATTAACCACCTGGGAATCAATACAATATTAAACAACCAATGATGAACAGTTGCCGTTTCAGGAACTAGAACATGAACAAAGATTCTCAAGGAATTATAGAAAGTGAATATCAAAAAACCAACGAAGAAATAAACCAATTTATCTTTTACAGGTGATTTTGTCACCAAGCATATTAAAAAGAAAATTGTGATTTGGTTAATGGAAAAGAAAAAACGATCAATTTTTAAGGTTTCAATTGCCCCAATAATTTCATGTGTCGGAAAACTAAAGTTAGCCTCATGACCAAATATTGAAAGCAAAGCTTTAACATTAACCATCAAAAAATCAGAATATAAACCAAAAATATATTCAACTGGTTTCAGTGATGCCTTATTTTGCAATAAAAATCTTACAATGATTAAAGATAAAATCAAAATAGCCACTATAACTTTCCATGGAGTGATGTTATACTTTTTTATTATTATAGAAAGTTTTTCTTTGCTCATGCTAATCGGCAATTAATGAAGTATAAAAATAGATAAATTCTTCGGCTATAAAAACGAACTATTCTTAAAGATTTTATAGTTTTGAAAAAACATAAAGAAACTAAAATGATAATAGATTTAAGAAGCGATACTGTTACAAAACCAACTAAAGGCATGCTCGAAACCATGTTTAACGCAAGGGTTGGTGATGATATTTTTGATGAAGATCCTACTGTAATCCAGTTGCAAGAAAAAGCGGCTACATTACTTGGTAAAGAAGCTGCGTTGTTTACTCCGTCTGGCACAATGGCGAATCAAATTGCCATTAAATGCCACACACAACCCGGGGATGAAGTCATTTGCGACATTACTTCGCATGTATACAATTTTGAAGGAGGAGGAATTTCATTTAATTCGGGTGCTTCTACCAAATTAATAAATGGAAACAATGGCAGGATTACTGCACAACAAGTACTGGAATGCATTAACCCCAAAAATATACATTATGCAAGTTCTAGCCTCGTCAGCCTCGAAAACACTTCTAACAAAGGTGGGGGTTCGTGCTATGAATTATCTGATATTAAGGAAATTGCAAATGTTTGCCAACAAAAAAATCTCAAATTGCATTTAGATGGTGCCCGCCTGTTTAATGCTATCGTGAAAAAAGGATATTCTTCATTAGAAATTGGAAGTTTATTCGATTCAGTTTCCATTTGTTTATCAAAAGGATTAGGCGCACCTGTTGGTTCTGTTTTGGCCGGACCAAAAGATTTTATCACCAAGGCAAAACGTTATAGAAAATTATTTGGCGGGGCTATGCGTCAGGTTGGTTATTTAGCTGCTGCAGGAATTTATGCACTTGATAATCACATTAATAGGCTTCAAGAAGATCATGATAATATTCAAACAATTGCGAAAATGCTTGAAAAACAAGCATACATTGACGAAATCTTACCATCAGAAACCAATATTGTCATCTTTAAACTGAATAAATCTATTACCGAAACTGACTTTATTAAAAAACTGGCCGAAAACAATGTTCTTGTCGTAGATTTTGGACCACAAACCATCCGTATGGTTACCCATTTAGACTTTAAAACTGAGATGTTGGAAGAAGTAGAAAAAGTTCTTAATTCAATATAAAAAAATTGCCTCCTGAATAAGGGGGCAATACTTTTTTTGTTGTCGTTGAAAATAAGAATGAAATTCTGACGTTTAAACGTTATTGTAAAACTAAACCAAACACGTACTAATGAGCAAAATTTGCATCACAGTTTTGTTCCTTTGCATAGGTATTTTTTCTTTTTCGCAAAGGTACACCTTAAGTGGCTACATATCAGATGAAAAGACAAGTGAGAAAATTATCGGAGCCAACATTTATGTTAAGGGAACGACCTTGGGAACCCTTAGTAACCCTTATGGTTTTTACAGTTTAACACTTCCAGAAGGAAAATACGAGGTATCTTTTTCGTTTGTAGGATACACAACTATTACTAAAGAAATTGATCTCACTCAAGACCAGACCATAAATATGAGCCTTGATCAAAATCTGCAACTGGGAGAAGTAACTGTTGTTGGTGATAAAATTGAAAATACGGTGGAGAGTTCTCAATTAGGTGCCGTAAATCTTTCCACCAAAACCATCAAAAGCATCCCTGCCCTTTTAGGTGAAGTGGATATTATCAAAGCTATTCAGCTATTGCCAGGGATCCAGTCCGGAACTGAAGGCTCAAGCGGATTGTATGTTAGAGGTGGTGGTCCTGATCAAAATCTTATTTTATTAGATGGTATTCCAGTATACAACGTAAACCATCTTTTTGGCTTCTTCTCAGTTTTTAATGCTGATGCTATTAACTCGGTGCAACTTATCAAGGGAGGCTTTCCTGCGCGCTATGGTGGAAGACTTTCATCGGTTGTTGATATTCGAATGAAAGAAGGAAATAATGAGAAGATACATGGAAGTGGCTCCATTGGCCTTGTTGCAGCTAAACTCACACTGGAAGGCCCCATCATTAAAGACAAAATGAGCTTTGTTGTTTCAGGCAGAAGAACCTACATTGACGTTCTCGCTGCACCGTTTATTGCTGCACAAGCAAATGATAATGAATCATTTAAAGGTGGATATTATTTTTACGATCTGAATACAAAAATCAACTATAAATTTTCAGATAGGAACAGACTTTATCTTAGTGCCTATATGGGTAATGACAAAGCATATGCTAATGACGAATACAGTTATGAAAATGATTATTCCGAAGACAAGTTTAAATTGAGATGGGGAAATATTATTTCTGCTTTAAGGTGGAATTATTTGATTACTAATAAATTATTTCTGAACACCACTTTAAGTTACTCCAGATATAAGTTCCTTACTGCGATTTATTCTGAATACAGTAATGATAATAAAAATGAGATTTACGATTTTGAATATAATTCAGGAATAGATGATTACGCTGCCAAGCTTGAACTTGACTTTATGCCAAATCCGAATCATTACATTCGTTTTGGAGCAAATAATACTTATCACATTTTTAATCCCGGAGTAAATGTTTTTAACCTGAATTCTGATTTGGAAGAAAACATTGACACTGTAATTGGAAATAACAAAATATACGGAAATGAAGTTTTTGCCTATCTCGAAGATGAAATTACCTGGAACAAACTAAAAATTAATGTTGGAATCCATGGTTCAGGATTTTACGTAAAAGATAAGTTTTATTATAACATAGAACCCAGATTATCAGCAAGATATTTAATAAATAATAGATGGTCAGTTAAAGTGGCATATTCTCAAATGAATCAGTACATTCATTTATTAACCAACTCCAATATAGGATTGCCAACCGACCTATGGTTACCAGTTACTGATACTATCAAGCCGCAAAACTCTGTTCAGTATGCCGCAGGAACAGTTATATCCATTGGTCCTCATATTGATTTAAGTATTGAGGGGTACTATAAAGAAATGAACAATTTAATTGAATACAAAGAAGGAGCTACCTACTTACAAGCAAACGAAGACTGGCAGAAAAAAGTTGAAATAGGAAAAGGAAGCTCTTACGGTGCAGAAATACTTCTTCGAAAAAAAACAGGAAAAACCACCGGTTGGATTGGTTATACCTTATCTTGGACCAACAGGCAATTTAATAATATTAGCTTTGGTGAAGAGTTTCCGGCAAAGTATGATAGAAGACACGATATTAGCGTAGTTATTTCACATAAATTTAGCGAACGATTTGATATTGGTTGCAGCTGGATTTATGGCTCGGGATATGCCACCACTTTAGCGCATGAAAAATATCCTTCGGCATTCAACTTTGGAACTGAAATTGAGTATTTTGGTAAACGTAATAATTACCGATTACCATCGTATCATCGTTTTGACATCAGTTTCAATTTTCATAAACAAAAGAAATGGGGAAAACGAACCTGGAGCTTTGGTGCTTATAACGTTTATAACCGTAAGAATCCTTTCTTTTTATATTTTGATTATGATTATAGTAATGGCACAAATAATAAGGTCATAAAACAAGTTTCGCTATTCCCTGTTGTTCCATTCATTAGTTATCAGTTCACCTTTTAATCTTTCATTATGAAATATATCAACATTCTAATAATCAGTATATTATTTTTTGCTTCGTGTGAAAAAACAATTTATATAAAAATTGAGGATCAGGGACGAAAATTAGTAGTTAACAGTATATTTGCTTCCGATGATTCAATTCGTGTGCAACTATTTGAGAGTAAATACATAATGGATGGGACTTACGAATATTTACCTGTTGAAGATGCATCTATCAGCCTATTTGAAAATCAAACAGAAATTGAAACTGTTTCCCAAAATAAACCCGGGAATTACCTCTTCTACAGCAAGTTAACAAAAGGGCAACAGTATAGTGTAGTAGTAAATTCCACATCGTACGGAACAGCTACTGCTCAATCATATCTACCTGTTGAATCAAAAGTTGACAAAATTGAGTACCAACTTAAACTAACTAGTGAAAATGAATATCGATATATAGAAAATGCTAAATTTAAAGTTGGGTTTACGGATCCAGGAAATATCGAAAATTTTTATCAAATCAGAATCTTCACTAAATACGAAGAGTCTATTTATGATCCTAATACATATGAAGTTATTGGTTCAAAATACTCTAAAAATTATAGTTCAATAAACAGCGAAGACCCTTCGGTTTATGACCAACAACCTAATATTGATGGAATTATTTTTAGCGATGAATTATTTGATGGTCAACAACATACAATAAGTTTTGAGACAGATCATTTTAATTTTAATTATAATTATGAGTCTGAGTCTTATTCTGAAACTGTTTTTTATTTTATTGAATTAAATTCTCTGTCCAAAGATATGTACAACTACTATCGTAGTTATAGCCAATATGAGGATACAAAGGATAATCCATTTGCTGAGCCCGTAAAAGTTTATAACAATATTGAAAATGGGTTTGGTATTTTTGGAGGATACACTATGGCAGTTGACAGTGTAGAAATAGATGTATCATTTAAAAAGTAGGACACTTATTGGTTAGTATTTGCTGCCCTTGTCATCAATCATAGGTACAAATCTTACACCAATGGTCTCTTTTTTAATAAGCTTATCTTTCTTTTTAGTTAAAACAACCAGTTCCTGGGCATAGCGCTGCCCAACTGGTATTACCATTATTCCACCTTCGGCCAACTGCTCTTTAAGTGGTTCGGGAATATGAGTTGGTGCACATGTCACAATAATGGCATCGAAAGGAGCATGTTCTTTCCAGCCCTGATACCCATCACCAACCTTCACATCAAGATTCTTATAATCAAGCTCTTCCAATAGTTTCTTTGCTCTTTCGCCAAGTGTTTTAATTACTTCAATGGTATAAACCTCTTTGGCAAGTTCTGCTAAAATGGCTGCCTGATAACCTGAGCCTGTGCCCACTTCCAGCACTTTTTCGGTACCTTCAAGTTTCAAAACCTCTGTCATGTATGCTACAATATAGGGTTGTGAAATGGTCTGCCCCTCACCTATTGGCAATGGCGAATCATCATACGATTTGTATTGATATCCTTTTGGAACAAAAAGATGACGCTCTACTTTTTCCATAGCTGCCAGAACCCTTTTATTAGAAACCCCGCGAGCCTTGATCTGATCTTTAACCATTCTTTCTCGTTGCGATTTGTAATCCTGCCCCTCTAATGTACAAAAAGGAAAACTCATTAAAATTATTATTAGTATAGTCAACCTGAAGGTTGATAAAGCATACATAATTATAAAACATTATTTTACCAATCGTATAAAAGTTACTGCATTTTGGGTAAAAATCAAAACTTAGGAAGATTTGATTTGTAAATTAGTGTCAATTAGTTACTTTTGGTCAAAAGTTGTAAGTAATTAGTAAAGTGTTAAGTAATACTATGAAAATAATCGATTGCTAATTGCTCAGTTCTAATTTCAATTTTATGCTAAAATCAATGACAGGCTTCGGAAAAGCATCTGCTGAGTACGAAAACAAGAAAATTACAATTGAGATAAAATCACTAAACAGTAAGCAAAGTGATATCAACATTAGAATGCCTCAGCATTATAAGGAAAAAGAACTTATTTTAAGAAATGAGATCATTCAAAGATTAGATCGTGGGAAAATTGATCTTTCAATCTGGATTGAAGGGGGTGAAAGTGATAAAACCATTCAGTTCAATGAAAATTTGATTAAAGAATATTATACCCAACTTGAAAAGATTAGCAAAATAATCAACCAACCCATTGAAAATGAACAGGTAATGCAAATAATTATGCGCATGCCTGATGTATTAAAAACGGAACAAAAAGAGTTGGATGAAAAAGAATGGGAAGTTATACTAAATACTACTAGAGAAGCACTTGAACAGCTTGATATTTTCAGAGTGCAGGAAGGCAAAATGCTCGAAAAAGATTTTGCAAAGCGTATTGAAAGAATTGTTGGCTTTTTAAACCTAATAAAACCTTACGAGAAAGAAAGAATAGATAAGGTTAGGGAAAGAATCAATCAAAACCTCAAAGAATTTATTGAGAATCAGGATGTTGACAAGAATAGATTTGAACAGGAAATCATCTTCTACCTGGAAAAATTTGACATTACTGAAGAGAAAGTCCGCCTGAGAAATCACACAGCTTATTTTTTGGAGACGATGAAAAAAGAGGATATGCCTGGTAAAAAGCTTGGCTTTATCACCCAGGAAATAGGCCGCGAAATTAATACCATTGGATCAAAAGCTAACCACGCTGAAATTCAAAAACTGGTTGTTCAGATGAAGGACGAGCTGGAGAAAATTAAGGAGCAATTGTTGAATATTTTGTAGCCAGATGCTGGTTTCTGGTCACTGGTAGCTAGATTCCAGAAACCAGCAACCAGAATCAAGCAACTAATAACCAGCAGCTTGGCCATCTTTTCTCGATTCCGAAGCACCGTAATAAACCTTCTGAACAGGATCCCACATAATAGCCTGATAGCCACCATATCCACCCAGTCCCCATTTAACATTGTGCCCCATTTTCATTAATTCGCGAATGGTTTCATAAGGAAATCCATCTTCCAGTTCTATCCAACCACCATCTGTCATTTTTTCACCTGTTGGTTCTGATGAGCCAATGTGCTGAATACGAGGCGCATCACCGGCTTCCTGAAGATTCATTCCAAAATCAATCATGTTTACCAATATTTGCACATGTCCCTGGGGTTGCATGGCTCCTCCCATCACACCAAAACTCATTAAAGGCAAACTATCTTTTGTTACAAAAGCCGGAATAATGGTATGGAAAGGTCTTTTTCGGGGTTCAATTACATTTGCATGCCCTTTTTCTAAAGAAAAGAGCTCTCCCCTGTCCTGCAACATAAATCCCAAGCCCGGAGGAACCATTCCGGAGCCCATTCCACGATAATTGCTTTGGATTAGTGAAACCATATTGCCTTCTTTATCGGCCACTGTCATATAGATGGTATTTCCCTGCTCCAGTTCACCTGCATCATAAGCTCTTGCCGCTCTATTTTGGTTAATCAACTTTCTTCTTTCGTTTGCATATTCTTTGGAGATTAATTTGTCAACCGGAACTTTGCTAAAATTCATATCAGCATAATATTTTGCCCTGTCTTCATAAGCCAGTTTTTTAGCTTCAACAAACAAGTGAACGTATTCCTTACTTCCAAAGCCCATGCTTTTTAGGTCATAGGTTTCCAAAATATTGAGAATTTGTAAAGCTGCAATTCCCTGTCCGTTTGGTGGTAATTCCCAAACATCGTAGCCCCGATAATTTGTCGAATATGGTTCAACCCATTCTGCATGGTAATTGGCCAAATCTTCGTAAGACAAAAATCCACCCTGCTCTTTGATAAAGTTCGCAATGGTTTTGGCAATGTCTCCTTTGTAAAATGCATCTCTTCCTCCATTGGCAATTTTCTCCAGAGTATTTGCAAGAAATGGGTTCTTAAAAACCTCTCCTTTCGCTGGTGCTTTCCCATTTGGCATCCAGGTTTCTTTAAAATTAGGGTACTTTTGTAGAAAATTGGCGCTCCTTTCGATGTAATAACCAATTAATTCGGTCATTGGAAAACCGTTTCTGGCATAATCAATAGCTGGCTGCAGATTTTTCATCATGGGTAATTTGCCAAATTTCTTGTGCATTTCGAACCAACCATCCACACAACCGGGCACGGTAACGGGCAAAGGACCGTAAGCGGGTATTTTTTTCAAATTGTTCTTTTTAAAGTATTCAAGGGTTAGATCTTTTGGTGAATAACCACTTGAATTTAAACCATATAGCTTTTTAGTCTTCGCATCCCAAATAATCGCAAACAGATCACCTCCCATTCCATTTCCGGTAGGCTCTACCAGGCCAAGGGTTGCATTTGCTGCAATAGCAGCATCAATAGCGTTTCCGCCCTGCTTTAAAATGTCTAAAGCAACCTGGGTGGCCAATGGATGACTTGTTGCAGCCATTCCATTTTGAGCAATTACTTCAGAACGAGTAGCAAACGATTTTCCGGTAATTCGATCCTGAGCTTGCAAACAAACGCAGAATTGAAGAACAATGAATAGGGAAAGTATTTTTTTCATGTTTAAGGAATTTGGCTATTGTAAAATGAATGGCTTAAATTACTAAAATCTATCTAATTTTGTGAATATTAGGCCTGTTATCCTGACTCAAACAATTAGCTTTAAAGAATAAATTTATCATCAACTATCTGTCATCCAGTAATTTTATCTTAGAACTTTCAATTTAAAAACTAAAATTGTGAATTATTGTTAATTCATTTTGAATAGTAAAAATTATCATTAACTTTGTATTTCAAAGTTCTTTTATTTAATTCTGGAATAATTAAATCTAAATGGCTATAATTTTGTTAAAGTGTCTTCTTTTTTTGATACTTTAAACTACTGGTTTTTAAACTAATACAAGAGAGATGGCCATATTTTTTGATGCATCAACTTTGAAAATCAAAGTACTCTTAAAACCCAATTTATGAAAGCAAATAAAAACGCAAAATCAGATGTTTTATACCTAACTGGCATTATTACAATAGTTGTTGAATTTCTGATCTACCTGGGAGCAAGAAAAATTCTACTCCTAAATATTGATAGCAATGACAGAATGCTGTTTATTTTCATAAACCATGCAATTACAATTGGATATCTATTAACAATACTAATTCATAGCCTTGTTAAAAACAGATGGCGCTTTCTAAGAATGGATAAGCGATTGTTTATTTCATTTATAACATTGGCTTATATCTCTGCACATACGCTGAATGAAGAAATTGGAATATTTTCGAGATATCCTTTGTGGCTTAAAATCCTCTTAATCAGCATTTTTGTTTGCCTGCACCTCATAGATTATATCGACAAGCTGCCCGGCATCCTTAGAATAATTATCTATTTTGTTTTAGGTTTTGGTACATCAGTGATTTTTTACTTTTCAGTCTACCTGGGCCCTTTTATCCCAATTGGAATTATTGGAATTGTTTTTTTCGCATTGACGATCTACCTGTTCACGCCCTTAATTCTTTTAATTGTAATACTTTACCAGTTTTTTAAAAGCAATCGATTTAAAATTGAGAGCCGCGTTTACCTTGCAGGAGTAATTCTGCCCTTTATTTTCACAGGCATATTCCTTGTAAAATGGCATAGTACCACAATAACGCTATCTGAAGCAAAAGTTTATGCACAAAATCAATACTTACCAGAATGGGTTATTCTTGGTCAAAACTTGTCAACAGATGACATGACTTTAAAAGTTTTAAGCAGTAATTTGCGTTATGATAACCTGAAGCATTTTGGAAGGTGGTCAAATAACCTTTCAAGCACTATTACCGAAGAAGTTACGCACGACCCCTTAGTGATTATTGCACAACTACTACTTGGCGAATTTCCATTTGATGATGAAACTTGCTTGAAAATAATTGAATATCAATACGATGCAAGGCATGAGGTGTATCGAAAATTATGGTCAGGAAAAGATTTGGAAACCAAACAGGTTGTCAGTAACATACAGGTATATCCTGATTACCGACTAGCCTACGTAGAAAAAACAATTACCATTGCGAACAATAATCCGTCTAATTGGTCGCAGCAAGAGGCACTTTACACCTTTACACTTCCCGAAGGCTCCGTGGCCAGTTCACTATCTCTCTGGATTGATGGAAAAGAAGAAAAATCGCGACTGACAACTAAATCGAAAGCCGATAGTGCCTATACTTCAATTGTTGGTTACGAAATGCGCGACCCTGCTTTGTTGCATTGGCAGGAAGGCAACACCATCACCGTCACTATTTTTCCTTGCACGCCTGCTGAAGAACGGATTTTCAAGATTGGCCTGACTGTTCCTCTTAAATCAACTGATAATCAACTACTTTTAGACAACATCACATTTAAAGGACCTAACTTTTTATGGACCGATGAAATAAGCACCATTGAATTTTTTAGTAATCAACAACTAGACGTTTCAATTCCTTCGGAATTTGATCAGGTCGATAAAAACAAATACATCTATAAAGGCCTTTATGATGAGAATAAGATGATTAGCATGAAGGCCCCACAACTCTCTTCCAATATATTTTCTTTTAATAACAAAACCTATCATATTCAGCCGAATGAAAAACGCAATGTAAAATTTAATCCTAAAAGTGTCTTCCTTGACATTAATAAAAGCTGGTCAAAAGATGAATTTAATGAGATTTTTAATGCTTATCAGAACAAACAAACTTATGTTTTTGATAATCAATTAATTCAACTAAATAAAGACAATAAAGACAAGCTATTCAATAAGCTAAATGACTTAAATTTCAGTTTATTTCCGCTGCATGCAATAAAAGATATGGAGAACAGCTTACTAATTACTAAATCAACCAAAAATTCTCCTGATTTAAATGATCTAAAATCAACAAGATTTGGTGATGAGCTTTCGGAATACCTGTCTAATACAACCGCAAAAATCAAGTTTGCCGATATTGGCAACGAATTATCTCCCTACTTACGCAGCTTAAAGGAATTTGAAGTGTTCGATTATTGGTCAGGCACCACAGAAGAACTTATAGAACTATCGAATAAACAGGTATTTCCAATTGATTTAATTTCGGATAATGAGGTTGCAATTGAAAGTGCCAAGATTAAAATTGTTATGGAAAATCAAGCAACCGTATCTAATGCACCAGATCACTTAATGAGGTTATTTGCCTACAACCAAATTATGAAAATCACCGGTAGAAATTATTTCAATAACAATAGTAAATTCCAGCAAAGTTTAATAGATATTGCAAATGAAGCTCATGTTGTTTCGCCAATATCAAGCCTGGTAGTTTTAGAAACAGTAAAAGACTACGAACGTTTTGATATTCAGAAAAATGAAAACAGTTTGCAAAACGCTGTCAAAAATTCATCGGGTTCTGTTCCTGAACCACATGAATGGGCCTTGATTATTTTAAGCTTATTAGTTGTTACTTATTTATATTTCAAAAAATTGTAAAATAAATGGCAAAAAGATTATTCGATATTGTTTTTGCAAGCGTTGCATTTGTCGTGTTTTTAATTCCTGTGTTACTGATAATTGCAGCAATTAAATTATTAGAAAGACATCCCATTTTGTTTTACCAGGAAAGAGTGGGACTGGACAAACAAACTTTCAGGATATTTAAGTTTCAGACCATGGTAGACATGAAAGTGACCAAAACTGGAAAAATATTAAGAAAAACTGGGCTTGATGAAATCCCTCAATTTCTGAATGTTTTGATAGGAGATATGAGCATTGTTGGCCCCAGGGCAATTACCAGGGATGATGTCAACCGGTTTGGATGGCACACATGTTATCACACCATAAGGTGGAAGTTGAAATCTGGAATAACAGGCTATGCGCAGATTTATGGTGGGCAAAGCCTGAAAACCTCGTGGTTTTGGGATAAAAAATACATTCAATGCAACAGTTTATTGAGAGATTTTGGAGTCATCTGCCTGTCGTTTTTAATGAACCTGTTTGGTAAAACCAGGGTAAGGAGGATGATATGGAAGAATAAGGATTTGAAGTGAAATGCACAAAGATTTTAACACAGAGATGCGCAGAGAAATAATAATCCAGTCAACAGTCCACTGTCAAAAAAAGCTATGACCAATGACTTAATGCCTATTGGCTAATTAACAAAAATTAAAAATGAAAGTAAAACTTATACTTCCCTCATTATCAGAAGCGGACAGTCCTTACTGGCGACCAATAAAGTATTCACTTTTTCCGCCTATTGGATTGGCAACACTGGCTGCTTTTTTAAGTCCTGATGATGTTGTAGAACTGGTTGATCAACATGTTGAAATGCTTAAATTGGATGATGAACCGGACTTGGTGCTTATTGAAGTATACATTACAAATGCCTATCGCTCGTATAAAATTGCGGATCATTACCGAAAAAAAGGGGCCTATGTTCTTTTGGGAGGTATACATGTTACTTCATTACCACAAGAAGCCATGCAACATGCCGATAGTATTTTTATTGGCCCTGCAGAAGAAAGTTTTCCAAGGTTTCTGACTGATTTCAAAGCAAATAAAGCTGAAAAAATATATCGTTCTAATGAGCACTCCCTTCAAAATCTTCCACCCATACGGCGTGATTTAATTAAGCGCAACAGGTATTTGGTACCCAACTCATTGGTGGTTTCAAGAGGATGTCCACATAGCTGTAATTTTTGCTACAAGGAGTCTTTCTTCGAAGGTGGAAAATCATTTTATACCCAGCAGGTTGATGATGCTCTGGCTGAAATTGACAGGCTCCCGGGCAGGCACCTTTATTTTTTGGATGATCATTTATTGGGTCACCCCAGGTTTGCAGACTCTTTGTTTGATGGAATGATGGGAATGAACCGGGTTTTTCAGGGCGCAGCAACAGTGGCTTCTATTTTAAACGGCAATTTGATTGAGAAAGCAGCAAGAGCAGGACTTCGAAGTTTATTTGTCGGCTTTGAAACTTTTTCACCTGAAAACTTAAAGCAAAGTAATAAAAGTCAGAACCTTGACAAGGACTATCGAAAAGCAATACAGCGACTTCATAGCCTTGGAATTATGATTAATGGAAGTTTTGTTTTTGGCCTGGATAATGATGAACAGGATGTTTTTAAAAGAACTGTGGACTGGGGTGTTGAAAATGCCTTAACAACAGCCACTTATCATATTGTAACGCCCTATCCGGGAACCGTACTTTACAAGCAAATGGAAGAACAGGGACGGATCATCAGCAATAATTGGGACAAATATGACACTCGACATGTAGTGTACAAATCAAAAAAACTAACAGCTGATGAACTGGAGAATGGCTACGAGTGGGCTTACAAAGAGTTTTATAGCTGGAAAAATATTTTCAGAGCCAGTTTTAAGCATGAATCAGCAAAACATATTGCCAAGCACTTTTTTTACACAGGTGGCTGGAAAAAGTTTGAACCTCTCTGGAATTTTATCATTAAAACCCGAGGTTTAAACAAGATGTTGCCGTTATTGGAAACCCTGCTATCAAAGGTCGACACAAATAACGGATCAACTGAAGTAACTGCACCATCTCCCATTTTTCAATTTGAACATGAATAGTATGGATATAGGATTGAAGAGATTGATTGAGATTGATGTTTTTATAACAGATTTGAGACAATATTTATATAATCGGTTTTCTAAATACAATTTAGAAGTATAAGCAGAAACACATTGGCACCTGATGAATAATTCATTAATTATCAACACATTAAAAGACAACAAGCCTCTATTGCTCAGTGCAATGATCATGCTAACCGCAATATTTGTAAGCATTCAAAACCTGAATTTTTACTTGCGCTTTGATTTCAATTTCACACTAAGTCTGATGCTTGTTCCATTTGTTTTGTATGTAAAACATAAAAAGCATCTGAGCATTCGATTTGGAATTGTAAGTCTATTTTTTTTAGGACTTTATCCAATACTGAAAATCCAATCCTTTTACTTCTTCGGGTTCTCTTTTTTCCTGCTTTTTGTGATTGAAAGCAACTTGGGGAAATTAAACAACCTACCTGTTTTCCTTTTGATCCTGCTTTCTCCGGTAAGCATTTTTGCAATTGAAGTATTCGGTTTCCCAATTCGCTTGTGGCTGACTGATATTTCAACGCAAATTATCTCTTTTGTAAACGACACTATTCAATCAAGTGGTAATCAAATCTTTTTTAATGGAGAAAAATTCACTGTTGATCCTGAATGCATGGGGTTAAAAATGGTAATTACAGGATATTTACTCACCCTGGTTATGATTGCCTGGTTTGAACGACGAAGTAAGCAGGAACTTTCCTTTTTAAAGGTAATTCTCATTCTTCTCATCGTTTCTATTCTAATAATCATCAGTAACTTATTCAGGATTATCGGAATCATTTTTGCAAAAGCAGCACCCGAAACTTTGTTGCACGAAATGATTGGTATTAGCAGTTTAATTATTTATGTAATAGTGCCTGTTTATTTTCTTTGCAGGTTTTTTTACAAGAAATTTGCAACACCTCTAAAACCAAAGGTTGAGAAAAAATTGCGAAAAAGCTTAAGTTATGGTCTTTCAATTCTATTGATAGGATTCCTTGCCTTTTTAAACTTTAACAGAGAAAACTTTAGGGCAGAACCAAAGGTGTCAAACACAAAACTATCTTATATTGAGGGATTTAAATGCAATCTACTTGATAATGGTGTTGCTCAATTCACAAACGATTCCGCATTAATTTACATAAAACCAATTCCCAATTTTTACAGTGCCGATCATACTCCTATGATTTGCTGGAAAGGCAGCGGTTATCAGCTTCAGAATCAACAAAAAATAAAAGTAGAAGATCATGAAATTTACTTTGCAGAACTGGTTCTTGAAAATTCAAAACCATTGTATACAGCCTGGTGGTATAGCAATGGTAAACATGTTACTATCAACCAATTGGATTGGCGATGGCGATTAATGAAAAGGGAAGAATATTTTAGTTTGGTAAATGTCACCTGTGAAAAGGAACAAATTCTTCATGAAGAAATAATGAGAATCATTGATAATACAAATGATTAGTACAACAATAAAACCTGCCGGATTTTCTAATATTAAATACTAAACTATTAATTTGGATTTCAATGTTTCACAAAGTATAAACCTATCAAGTCTCAACTATTTACAACCACTACTGCCAAGAATTTGCTGTTTTATTCCTATTTTTGGTCGTCAAAAACATTATTATTTATTTCACCCCTTTGAAAAAGGTATCAGCCATATTACTTCTACTATTGATTCTCTATCAACTTGTTGGATATTATTCCATCCACCACTTCCAAGTTTACAGAATAAAAAAGGATGTAAAGAAACAGATTAAAAATAGTATACCACAGGATCAATTAACCTCAATTTCATACACTCTTTCTGAAATTGATAAAATCAATTGGGTAGAGAAAGATAAAGAGTTCATTTTTGAAGGAGTAATGTATGATGTGGTAAAGGTAAAAATGACGGATAGTATTATAACTTTTTTCTGTATAGCTGATTTTAAAGAAACCGAACTCTTTGCAAAACTTGATAGCTATGTGAATAAGTACATAGCTTCAAATCCTAAACAGCAAAAGAAAAGTAGTCTGGTTTTCAGCAAGTTTCAGTTGATATTTCTTTTGCAAAAGCAAATTATCTCAAAGCCTGACATAGCAAAGGATAACAAACTAAATCCTCTTTTTAAAATTCAAAATTATTTGGCATTTTTGAGTGTTGAAAGCCCACCTCCAAAATTTCACTTTTAGTAGTTTCTTATAATTCATTGTATGACTTTATAAAGTTATACATCACTTATTTATTTTGTCAGAAGGACTGCTATCTTC
The DNA here is from genome assembly GCA_050296515.1 of Bacteroidales bacterium. GTDB lineage: Bacteria > Bacteroidota > Bacteroidia > Bacteroidales > NBLH01 > NBLH01. The sequence goes on from JBNKRJ010000059.1 coordinate 32,990, forward strand.
CTGAATTAAAGATAATTATTTGCGGTACTTAAAATTATAGTCAATCAATTTTAAGAACTTTCAGGATATGATTTTCCCCTTCTGAATAATCTATTTATAATTAACATTATGAAAAATATTATTTGCTTAATACTCTTTATATTAAGCGCTAACTTTATACTGGCACAAACTGTAACAGTGCTTGATCAAACTAATTTAAATGGCATTGACAATGTATTTATTTTCAGCTCCAGCCAATCCACATTAACCAATAAATCAGGAAAAGCAAACATCAGCCAATTTAGTTCTAACGATACTTTGAGTTTTCAGCATCCATCGTATAAAACCTTTACGATATCATTTGAGAGCCTGAAAAACAATAATTTTGTCGTAAAGCTGGAAGAAGGCGTGATAGACATCAATGAAGTAGTTGTTTCAGCAAACAGATGGGAACAAAATAAAGATGAAGTTCCTAACCAGATTTTAACTATAGGGACTAAAGACATTGAAAATGCCAATGCACAAACAAGCGCAGATTTATTAGGCACAACCGCAGGTGTTTTTATTCAAAAAAGTCAAATGGGCGGAGGTAGTCCCATGATCAGAGGCTTTGCAACTAACCGTATTTTGATTGTTGTAGATGGCGTTCGCATGAACAATGCTATTTACAGAAGTGGCAATTTGCAGAACGTGATTTCTTTGGATCCGAACAGCACCGAAACCGCTGAAATTATTATGGGCCCGGGCTCTGTTATTTACGGTAGCGATGCCATTGGCGGAGTAATGGATTTTCATAGCCTGTCTCCTGCCCTTTCTGATAATGGGATCAAGTTCAACGCCGGTGCATTAGCGCGTTATTCAACTGCAAATCAGGAACAAACAGGACATTTTCATTTCTCAATTGGAGGGAAAAAGCTTGGATTTTTGAGTAGTATTACTTACAGCAATTTTGGTGATTTAAGAATGGGCTCCTCCGAACATGAAGAATATACACGCCCTGAATATGTTTCAAGAATAAATGGTCGCGATACCGTTTTGATTAATTCAGATCCTAATATCCAAAAACAAAGTGGCTATCATCAAATTAACCTGATGCAGAAAATAAGATTTCAACCGAACAACAGTTGGGATATTCAGTACGGTTTCCATTATTCTAAACTAGGTGATGTTCCTCGCTACGACAGGTTAATTGAATATTCAGGCGGTAGTTTAAAATACGGAGATTGGTATTATGGCCCACAGGAATGGATGATGCATAACCTAAATGTGCTCTATTCCGGTAAAACTGCTTTGTTTGACCAGATGAAAGTTGTTGCTGCTTATCAAGATTATGAGGAAAGTCGGCATGATAGAAAATTTGGAAAAACTAATCTTCGTGAGCGATACGAAAAAGTAAAAGTAGCCTCAGTAAATTTTGATTTCGACAAGTCTCTGAATGATAAGAATACGTTGTTCTACGGTTTTGAGTTGGTTTACAACCTTGTAAACTCAACCGGGCATGAAACCGATATTGAAACAGGAGAAACAACACCTTATGCCAGCAGATACCCTGATGAATCGACTTATAACTCAGCAGCAGCTTACGTTGATTACAAGCATAACGTAAACGAACAATTGAGCTTAAATGCTGGTTTACGATACAATCAAGTCTGGCTAAATGCAGAGTTTGATAACACTTTTTATCCATTTCCTTTCGAAAAAATGGAAATAAACAATGGAGCATTAAATGGTAGCCTCGGACTAGTATATAATAGCAAATCAAACTGGCAATATAAACTTAATGCTTCAACAGGATTTCGCTCACCAAATATTGATGATGTGGGAAAAGTCTTTGATTCGGAACCAGGAAATGTAGTTGTTCCAAACCAGAACTTAAAACCCGAATATGCTTATAATGTTGAATTTGGAGTTGCTAAAACCATTCAGTCAAAAGTACAAATTGAATCAGCAGTTTTTTACACCTGGCTAAACAATGCAATGGTTCGTCGTAATTTCACTTTTGGTGGTGAAGATTCGATTATGTATGATGGTGAATTAAGTAAGGTTCAAGCACTTACCAATGCCAGCAACGCATATGTTTATGGTATCCAGGTAATGCTTCAGGCAGAACTGTTTAGAAATCTGGTTCTAAAATCAAGCCTTACTTACACAAAGGGTGAAGAAAAAGATGAAGGCGATGAATACATTCCCTTGCGCCATGCTGCTCCATTGTTTGGTAGTACGCACCTGATATACAGAAGAGAAAAGTTGAATATTGATTTGTACTCCATTTATAATGGTCAGATTTCGAATGCGAACCTTGCTCCCAGCGAAATTGCCAAACCAACTATTTATGCAACAGATAGTAATGGAAATCCCTATTGCCCGGCATGGTATACACTTAATTTGAAAGCAAGTTATCAGTTAAACAAATACCTACAGGTAAATGCGGGCGTAGAAAACATACTGGATGTTCGCTACCGGCCTTATTCTTCAGGAATTGCTTCTGCAGGAAGAAATTTGGTGGTTAGTTTAAGGATGAGAATATAAAGTGTTTTTAGGAGCGCAAAGTCACACTAAGTTTTCACAAAGTAGCACAAAAACACAGCGTTACTTTGTGCCTAACTTTGAGAAGCTTTGTGCTCCAAATTCTACTCCTCTATCTCAATAAAATACGAAGCTTTAAAAGTCTCTTTTCCAGGAAGCCTAATAATTCCCTCTTTGGTAGTAATATCCTGATTGGCATTCACACTATCAGCAATTCCCAGCCAGGGCTCGATGCATACAAATTCAGCCATTGGCTTTGCCCAAATGCCCATGTACGGAAAACCTTCATAGCTAATAGAAACAACCTGCTTTGAATTTCGACTCTTAAGACTAATTTTTCTGGATTTTAAATCCTTGAATACCAATGCTCCCTTATTAAAAATCTCTCTATGCAAGTTCAAAACATTAGGAAACTTAAAAACTTCTTCTGCTTCAAGTGCAATTAAACCACCATCAATTTGCCATGATTTTGAATTTTCTTCTTTTTCAAACTCAAGGTAGTAGTCATTGTATTCTTCTCCATTATTTATGGGACACTTAAAAGCTGGATGAGCTCCAACAGAAAAATACATTTCCTCATCAGAAGGATTAATTACTTCATGATTAATCACAATTCTGTTATCTATAAGTTCATAAAATGTAATAAACTCAAAATCAAAAGGATATATCTTTTTTGTCTCATCATTACTTTTAAGCAAGAACTTAAGGCTGTTATCAGTTCTATCTATTAATTCAACGGCATGATTATGTCTGAAAAATCCGTGCTGAGGTAAAGAGTATTGATGACCTTTGTAAAAATAAACACCATCTTTTAAGGCCCCTACAATAGGAAACAAAATAGGAGCATGATTGGCCCAAATCTTTGGGTTTGCATCCCAAATAAATTCGCGTCCAGTGCTTGTAGATTTTATACTGTAAATTTCGGCACCGTATCGTTTAACTGCTAACTGCAGTTTGTTGTTTTCAATTCTGTGTATCACTATTTAGAAGTTAGAAATTAACTATTAGAACCTAGTGTTGTGTCAAATTTGATATTTCTGGTAATTAGCCTTGACCTGACACTAGATTTGTAAATACTATTTTTAAATATCACCAAAGATGATGTACATACTTCTTAATCAATCTATTGTAGATTTCATCAACAGCTACCAGTTCCTCGTCTGTTAATTTAGGCAAGCCAGAAGCCAGGCAATTAAGCTGCAATTGTTCGACTCTGGAAGCACCAGGGATTACACAACTAATCTGATCATGCATTAAAATCCACTGCAAAGCTACCGTACTTAAGTCACGACCTTTAAAGATTTTTTTCAGTTCATCAACGGCTTCAATCCCTTTTTCAAAATCAACACCTGCAAATGTTTCACCCTTATCAAATGCGGCACCATCAATATTAAAGTGCCTGTGATCTCCATCCTCAAATACGGTATGTTTGTGAAACTTTCCGGTCAGCAAACCACTTGCCAATGGCACTCTAATAATGATTCCAATGTCTTTCTTTTTAGCCTCGCTAAAAAACAACTGAGCAGGCCGTTGCCTGAACATATTAAAGATGATCTGCACAGTTTCAACATCCTCATATTCAATTGCTTTAAGGCCTTCTTCAACTTTTTGAACACTTACCCCCAAATGCGCAATTTTACCTTCTTCCTTTAATTTCTCAAACAATTCAAATATCTCCGGTCGATAATATACTTCCGTTGGCGGACAGTGCAATTGAATTAAATCAATACAATCAATTGCCATATTAGAAAGGCTATTTTCGACAAATTGTCTCAATGCCTTGGGTGTGTATGCATTATTTGTATGAGGATTCAGTTTTCGCCCGCATTTGGTTGCCACATAAATATCTTCTCTCCTCGAACGAATTAGTCTTCCAACAGCTTTTTCGCTATGTCCATCGGCATAAACATCAGCCGTATCAATAAAATTAACACCTCTGTCTACAGCATAATTTAGAATCATGTCTGCATTTTCATGACTAAACTCCTCGCCCCACTTACCTCCTACCTGCCAGGTACCTAAACTGATTTCTGAAATTTGCAAATTGGTTTTTCCAAGCTTTCTGTATTGCATTTGGTCAATATTAAATGGTTAGGTTAGTAAAAATAGTTAATAATTCAGGAAAATACTGTATCTTGAATAAGCAAATTTAGTATTTCGATAAAAAAGAATACAGCGATATTTCAGAATTAACCATACCTGTTTTTTTTCGTAGTCATCTGCGTGCAATATTAATCCTATGAGCAGTTTTTTACATTATTTTTAAACGAATTAGGCATGTTAAACCTAAATATTTGGCTGAAATCATTATCTTGGCAGTACTTTTTAAAATCAAATTACAATGCTGATGAAAGCTTCTGACTTTTTAATAGAAACACTTGGTCCGGCAAAAATTACTTCTCCTTTAATGCAATCATCACGCTCACTAAGCAGAAAGTATAAATTTATACAAGATAAAGACCGTATTCTGTATGATAGTTCATTAGAAGGATTAGAAAAATGTGTTAACCAAGGTATTGAACCAATAACATTTGAAAAAGCAGGTCCTCGTGAACAACTTTATTTCGAACCTGCTAAGACCAAAGCAGGAATTGTAACTTGTGGAGGACTCTGTCCGGGTCTTAATAATGTGATCAGAAGCATTGTTAATCAATTTCATTATCGCTATGGAGTAGACAGGGTTATTGGGTTTAAATATGGGTACGAAGGTTTCATTCCAAAATTTAATCATGAGGTGATTGAACTCACCCCTCAAATTGTTGAATCAATACATCGGAAGGGAGGAACAATACTAGGCTCATCAAGAGGGCAACAGGATGTTACAGAGATAGTTGACACATTAGAACGAATGAATATTAATATTCTGTTTTGTATTGGTGGAGATGGGACTTTGCGAGGTGCTCATGCAATACACGAAGAAATAACTAAACGAGGACTTAAAATTGCAATAGGTGGAGTTCCAAAAACCATTGATAATGATATTGACTTAATAGAAAAATCATTTGGTTTTGAAACTGCTTTCTCTATTGCCAATGATGTTATTGCCTATGCAAATAACGAAGCAGAAGGGGCTTATAATGGCATTGCACTATTAAAATTGATGGGACGAGATTCTGGTTTTATTGCTGCTCATGCAGCCCTTTCTGTTCAGGAAGTAAATTTTGTATTGATTCCTGAAATGAATTTTGACCTCGAAGGTCAAAACGGTTTTCTTCAGGCCTTAAAAAAAAGACTCGAAAGCAGAAATCATGCAGTAATTGTTGTTGCGGAAGGTGCTGGTCAGCACTTGTTTAAAGGTATGCCCGTGCAAAAAGATGCTTCTGGTAACGTAAAACACAAAGACATAGGACTTTATTTAAAGGATAAAATCAAAGAAGTATTTACAGCAGAAGGATTCAGACATTCGATTAAATATATTGATCCGAGTTACCTCATTCGCAGTGCTCCGGCTCACCCTGATGATAGTAAATTTTGCAGTTTGCTTGCACAAAATGCTGTACATGCTGCAATGGCAGGGAAAACTGATTTTGTAGTAGGCAATTGGAATGAACATTTTACCTTATTACCGATTCCTGCTGCTGTTGCTAAGCGAAAAAAAATAGATATGGAAGGTGAGTTGTGGTGGAACATACTTGAAGCTACCGGACAGCCTGAAAGTATGGTGAATTAGTTTCAATAACTTTTGGTCATATATAAAAAAATCTTCCTTTTATTCAATCATAAAAAAGAGATTTACTACTAAAAACAAAACTTTAAAATAAAATGTAGCAAAAGGAAAAGAAAACTTGCTGGATAACGACTTTCATAACAGATATATCTTTGCCTTTCTTTAATTGAAGAAAATAAAGACCTTTCACCACCAGCGACCCAATTTCTTTCAGAATTAATTTCTTCATTACAAGGTATGAATGTTATGTTTTTTGTAACTGATTCACAAATCATTGCCTTTTTATAAGTTTCAAATCTTAAATTACCATTCTCTACCCAAATACCGAAACCTCCGCTATTATCAATTGAGAAATAGGTTCATATTACTGAATTACTTGCTGTTATATCGGAAATATACTCATGAAGTATTTTGTAAGGTGCCAAGAAATCAACAGATATAGCATTAATATTTGGAGAAAGCAAACTTGCCACACCACCACTTATAGCAGCATCTAAAAAGTAAGTGTAATATTTTCTGCATCATCGGAATTATCATGAGCTGCGGCATTACCCGTAAAAGATAATTTTGCAGAACCAGAATTTTCAACTACAATTTTTGCCTCCAGACCTGTTGGTAAGTTGGAAATATTAAAATGAGTTCCTTCAACAAGTTCTCCAGTTACAGCAAACCCGGCTCCATCAATAGCTGAAATGACGACTTCTCCATAATTAAAAGCATATATACAATTTACACACACTTTTAATTCACTGATTTACAAACCCTAACGGATTTTGTTTTTTTTGTATTCCTAATAAACTGCTGTTTGTAGATACCTGCTTCCGGGCACATATTTAAGCCCTCTGTTTACAGCATCAACTGCTTTTTGTCTTGTTTCATTATAAAAATAATAGATTGCTAAAGCTCTGTATGCATTTTCGATACTTTTAATGAGATTTTCATTTTCTGTATCAATAGGTTCAGTAGCCAATTTTTCGAACTTCTTTAAATAAATATCACCATCTTCAACATAATTGTATTTTAAAAGCTGCTGAGCCTCATTTAAATGGGCAATCAATTCATACTCATAAAGTACTTTTTGGACAAAATCGTATGGATAACTTTTTCGATATTCATTAATAGCTTCTAATAGCTTTTCATAATCATAAATATCTCTTAACGAATATTCCAGATAGCCTACAAATAAGTCATTTGCTTCCCGGTAATTTTGTCTTGTTTCCACTAACCGCTCAACATATTTCTTTTGTTTCTCTGATTTCACTAGATGCTTACTCATAAATAAATTGAACTCAAAATCCATTTCCTCTTTATTGGTTTCATTATTAATCTGAGAAATGAACCTATCATATATAGAATCACAAAGTGCCAAACGATCGGTAAATTGCAAATGGTACCCAAGAATTTCAAGTATCAGTTTTTTAGTAAACTCAAAATTAATCTCTTTGTATCTGGAAAGCTGCGCAATATAGTCAATATCATTTACCTTCTCATACTTGCAACTACTTACAAGCTGCAACAGAACTCCGTATAAAACTAATTGGACCTGTTTGTCGGGATTAAAAAAATAAGCTTTTTGAAAAAGTTCATAGGCTTCTACTACTTCCTTTTTGCTAAACTTAATCAACCCCAAGTTATAATATTGAAAACCAACTAGATTATTGAATTCAGCAGTCCAAACGTTATTGATTTTTTCCTCAAATATTTCGCTTACTGATTTCGTTTTATATTCTTTTTCACTTATAAGTTTAATCATACGAAGATGACTTACATATTCTCTCTTATAATCTTCAAGATATTCTTTCTTTTCTATACTGGGATTGGTAGTTTCAACAACAATGGAATTCGGACCTGGATTTGCAACTAAATATACATGGTTCTTAGTTGCCTGAATTTTATACGGAATTTTTAGTTCCTCAAAAACCATTGAATACAATATGGAAGAAGTCACGCAGTTATAATTTCCTTTTTCAAATAACGTTGGAAGAAACTCAATTTCATTATACTTCCGCAAATGTTTGTTATGTAGGATAGTAAATGATCTTCTCACTCTTTTGGGAATTTTCATCGATTCAATGTCCTTATCATAAAGCTCTTGAATCATCGTATGAAAAATATTATTATATGCCTGTGCAGTTTCAATTGACATTGTACTATCAATTGCCAGGAATAGATTTAAAGTATCTGTTTTGTTTTGAACATAATTTGAGATTGCCTCTTTTTCAAAATCAGAATGATATTTTAAATCCGCAAATACAACTAGCGAATCATTTTCTTGCGAAAAAGCAAGAAAATGACAAATCCATAAAAGGAACAAAAATGCAAACTTCATCTTCATAATTTCAAAATTTAGAAGGAAGCTATTGACAAAAAATCAATTTTATTTGCTACTTTTTCTTATAAATTCCTTTAAAAATTACAGCAATGCTTTTTAGATTTGGATCAAGTGCTTCCCATGTTTGAACAACTGTTTCATCGGGCATTTTTTGCCAAGTAATTTGATTATAAAACTCCTTTATTTTTTGTCCTTTGGTTAATTTGCTTCTTAATATCATTCTTCCATCATCAAACCGCCCCTTTAAAACCAATGGTCTGCCCTTATTATCCATCCAGACCTGGTTCCATGTACTATCAGCTCTATCATAATAATTGTAGCTGGTTCCTGTTCCGGATTTTGACTTCCAGTTTTCTTCAATTACACAATGATCCTGAATTGAGGCAATGGTGTTTTCTCCTACTAAGTTACCGAGAGTATCATAAACATTCCACTCACCAATCCAGAAATCAAACTGATTATGCTCACTGGTACAACATGAGCATTCACTTTTTATGTTTTGATCTGAAATGAAATCTGAAAAAGGCAGGTATGCTATAATACCTAAAAGAATTTTGAATAATGTATTCATACAGTTTATTATAAAAATAAAAACATGTTAACAAATAATTTAATGCTTGTTTGTTTATGATCATACGGCTGCGATTTGCATCCCCAAATGCAAACTAATTCACAACAATCATAAAATGGTTAGGTTTTGAGTAAAGAATTGCGCTATGTCAATCTACTTTAAAGTTAAGAAATTATTTAATTGATTGGTATAGCTTATTTTGATAAATATTGATTTTTTTTGACAACTTTCCAATAAGATATGACAAACATGATACTTGCCCACATATGGATTAAATATTTTTAGGGACCTTGTATCTTCTCCAAAATTTATATTTAGTTAATGAAGTATAGGTGATTATTTTATTAGAAAAGAACGAAAACTATTAAAAGTGTGTTTATTCATTATTTTAAGTGGCTTATGTATTTGGTTTTTAACCAGTACTTTACCTGTCTATTTTTGTCATGGTTTAAATTTTTAGTTATTCTAAAACCCTCATAGAGGAATTTATTAAAAGACATAATCTTTCAAACCATTGGATCAGATAAATTTTAAATTATGTAAACTTATTAGCTATGAAAATACGAAAATTAATTTCAGTCGTTGAACTTATTATTATTTTCTGTTCGAATTTAGTTGCACAAGCAGATTATAGTTCTTTGAAGCAAGAGTACTCAAAACTAATTAGCAAACTAATGCAGAAAAACAAAGTTGCCGGAGTATGTATTGCCCTCATTAATGGCGACAGCGTTGTTTGGAGTCGGGGTTTTGGATATGCCGACATTGAAAACAACGCAAAGGCAACTCCTACAACACAATACCGAATAGGTTCTATAACAAAACTATTTACAGGATCGGCCGTGATGCAGCTTCAGGAACTAGGTAAATTAAACATAGACGAACCCGTATATAAATATTTGCCCCAGTTTCACATTAAAACCAGAAATAGCAAGTTAGAAGACATTACAATTCGTTGAGTTATGACTCATCATGCGGGTTTACCAAGCGATATCCTGCGAGGCTTTACTTCACTGGAAAAGCAGGCCGATTTCCGCACAGAAACAGCATTGCTTAATAAAGAATATGTATCCTATCCTCCCAACCTCATTAAGTCCTATTCAAATCCCGGCTTTAATCTTTTATGAAACATGGTAGAAGAAGTTGCAGGAATCAGATATGAAGATTACATCAAAGCGCAAATTTTTGATACAATTGGTCTGACAAACACCATGTATTTATGACGAGAATGCAAAGAATATCAGTGCTTCATATGATGATAAAGGCAACTTTCAAAAAGAACCTTATATCAGAGAAGTACCTGCTGGTGCCATAAAGACAGATGTGCTTGATTTAGCAAAATTTGCAATGGATTATATGAAAAACCACAAAATTATCTCAGAAAAAAGCCGCGATAAAATGTGGAAAGTACAAAATGAAAATGTAAAACTGGATTTTAACGAACCAATGGGGTTGGTTTGGTTTATTGAGCGGGAAACAAAAGCAGGAACTATTTATGAACATGGTGGTGCAACTATCTATCACAGGGCCGAACTTGCTATTGCCCCTGAAACTGGTCTTGCGGTAGTAATTCTAACCAACTCGCAAAATGGTGGCAGAATAACCCGAAACTACAAAAAAAACACTTTCAAAAGCTGCTGAGCTAAAAGGAAATGCTATTGAGATTGCAAAAAAAGAGGATACTCTAAAGCTAAAAAAGGTAAATCTAACAGACAATGAGTTAAGGAAATACGAAGGATTTTATGCAGCCACAGGGGCAATTATGAATTTGAAAGTAAAAAAAGGAAGATTATCAACAAAGGTAATGGGAACAACCATGGAATTTGTTCCAGTTGAAAATAACAAGTTTGCAATTTATATTCTCTTATTAGGATTCTTGAGATTAAGAATACCGAAAAATTATGTGATATTCGAAAACGCCTCGGGGTATAATCTTATGGTGAATGAAGACCAGGAAACAAATGAAAAAAGGATTATGGTTCACAAATTCGAAAGGCATCCCATTCCTGAGCAATGGAAGAACAGAATCGGTAAATATACCGTAACAAACTCATAAAAAGGAGATTATGACTTATTCAGCAATTTTGAATTAATTGAAAAGGAAGGAATTCTAAGAATAAGCTGCAATGTGTATGGTGAAAAAGAAAAGATGGAACTAGGAATTCAGTTTCTTGACAATGGTAATGCCCTGACACCAGGAACAGGCAGACAAGGAGCATATACACTACAGGTGAAGAGGGACAAATCCGGAAATGAATTACTATACTTTTCTGGATACAGTATACAAAAGGAAATTTCAAATACAGAGAAGGCAACAGGTGAATTATAAAGGTTGTTTTAACACCATGGATGCATAACTCTTAATTGAATTATACCGAACCACTGTTAGTATTTGGTTTGCTTCGCAAGCTCTCAAACCAAAACTGCCAGTCGATAGGCATATACAAAGCCATTATAGAATTCCGTTTTACAATATTCCATACTGGCTTAGTATAAAATCTCTAAGAAGCGGTGCTGTAAATTTGTGGCTCCGCTTTATTATTAAAAAAAATTAAAGCATACATTCTATCTATCATCAAATATGAAGAAATGTTTTCTTAGGATAAAATTGCGCCACAAATTCCTGTACCAATAATAAAATAGACACCTGCAATTATAAACAGTACTTTTGATGTTTTTGGCTTTTGTTTTCTAAGCACTAATCCCACAATTAGTAAAACAAATGCAGGTATGTGAGCAACCAGGTAAACTATAACTACTAATGCTGCCATCTTTTTCTAATATTTTAATTGTAACTCTTCAATAACCTTTTGGTCCCTGTAAAAGAGGTTCATTGTTTCAAAAGGAATTATTTTATTATCCTTGCTAACAATATGAACACAGGATTTTTTAATCGCTCTAACATCAAAATTGTAAGCATCAACAAATTGCATAATGATAATTCGAAAAAGGTTATCATACCCTAAATTTGGCGCCTCAATCTTTGGAAGACAGCAAAGTAACGAATGAAGTTTCGAAGAAGCTTTTTCTGAAGAAATTCCTGTACTGAAAATATCTATCATTTTTTGTTTAAGTTCTTCATCCTGCTCATAAACAATTGTATTTTTAGTACTGTCTAGCAAATCAGCAGGGTTTATATACCTGGTTAAAGGCAGTACAGTCTCTCCTAATTTTAGTGCATAGCCCATCACCAGTGCATCTGGGTTGCAAGGTACAGGAATAAGATCATCAGGCTCAAATAGTTCGGTTTGCTCAAGGATATTTCGTCGTACTTCAGTTAGCGTAATCCTACTCTCTAGCTCATCAAAATTGTTTAGTCTTCCAGCTATTTGGGTAGGCTGAAACGTAACTCCACGTATACATTTTTGCTTAAGTGCAAAATTGATTATCTTTCCTATTTCGCTATCATTCAACCCTTTTTGCAAGGTAATTACCAGAGTTGTCGAAAGATTCAGTTTATTTAAATATTCAAGTGCAGTTTTTCGAATATTTGTTAAGTCTGCTCCCCGCATTGATTTCAAAACGGTTTCTTCAAAAGAATCAAATTGAAGATAGATCTCAAAATCAGGTGAATAGGTCTTTAAACGTTTTGCAAATTCAAAATCCTTAGCAATTGTAGTTCCATTGGTATTGACCATCAAGTGCCTAATTGGTAATGACTTGGCATAATCTAAAATTTCAAAAAACTGGGGATGCAATGTTGGTTCACCACCACTAATTTGGACTACATCAGGTTCTTTTTCGTTTTCAACTATAGTGTCAAGCATTGCCTTTACTTCCTCTAAAGTTCTATGCCTGCCATTGGTTGGTGAAGAACCGGCATAACAAGTATTACAGGCTAAATTGCATAAATCTGTTATTTCAATTACTGTAAGACAAGAGTGTTGCTCATGATCAGGACACAACCCACAATCATAAGGACAGCCATAATGTGTCTCAGTATTGAATTTGTATGGCATTTCTGATGGCTTATTGTAATTCCGGATTCTTTTATAATACTCGACATCATCTGCAATAAGTACCTTTGAATGACCATGTTCCGGGCATCTTTTCAGCATAAAAACCTTTTCATCTTCGAAAACGATTTTGGCATCGATTCTTTTCAAACATTCAGGGCAAATACTAACGGTATAATCGTAATAATTGTACTTTCTTACGGGCATGTGATAAAATCTTTATAATGGTTTTGTGATAATAAATCCAACAGGTTATGCATAGCCATTGAATACTGCTAAGCCAAGATACAAAAAATACATTTGGTTTTATAAACTCGATTAGGAACCTGAATCCAAAATAAGCTATCATAAACAATTTGAAAAGCTCACCATTATTGAGTTTTGCCATTTTCCTTATTTTTATTAGCAAAATAAACAGTGTAACTAAAAAAACAAGCTCATAAAGTGAGGTTGGATGTCTTTTTAAGCCATCACCCAAATCCATACCCAGGAAAAAGGAGGTCTCGGCACCATACGTAAATTCTTTTACTCCGCTTAAAAAACAACCTATTCGTCCAGTAAATATCCCAACTATCAGTGGCAATGTAAATAAGTCGCCAGATGACTGGTTTTCTCCAATGATTTTTTTTGAAATCTCCACTCCAATCAAACCTCCAAATAAACCGCCCATGATTGTTTTACTATTCAGTAAATTGATTAGGTTTTCCTGATTCATTTCAATCAATGGATTTTCCAAAAAACCCATAATTCTTGAACCTAATAATGCACCAATAGTTGCACCAAGTATGATTGATAACCTGTTTTTGTTAGAAATAACGTCACTACTTCTTTTTCGTAAATACAAATAATACCTGAAGGAGATAAAAAAAGCGAGGTATTCAAACACCAAGTGGATATTTATCTGAATACCAAGGAAATAAGGCTCAAAAGGTATTGTCATTGTAACGAATTAATCTACAGGAAACTAATTGAATTATTCTTTATAAAACAACTAAAGTAGTATTTTTTTTTGCATCAAAAAAAGCGACACCTCAAAAACAGAGGCATCGCTTAACGCAAATAGAATAGTTATATTAGGTTGTTACCAATTCTTCTTTTCTAACTAGTTTAGAAATTTTATTGTTATCATCTATGAAACGTCTTACAATTTCTTCTGCTACCTCGGTAACAATAAGTTGCC